>CAJTOJ010000021.1 GCA_910577665.1 uncultured Acetatifactor sp. | reverse complement strand
TCTTCTTTCATTATCATAACGGTCTCCTAGGTAAAAATACAAATTAAAAAGCTCTCTGAACCAAACAGCAGCCGCTTTCTAAAGATTTAACGATTACCAAGCAATCGTTAAAAAGAGGTGCAAAATTGCCGGGCAGAACAGTCCCTGCATCGTAGCGGTGGACCTAAAAAGCAGAAAACCACACCCGCAGAACCCGCGAAATGCCTTATTTTCAGGCATTTTGAACTTTTAATATTGTATCAATTTCGTTGTTGCGATGTTCATGGCACACACCAGCATGAAATCACTGGGATACGTGACATTACCTCCCACCCTGGCGATATGCACCTGGTGCTCCTCCAGGGGCTGCCGCAAGCTGTCCAGGGCCTCTCTCTTAAATTCCGGCAGTTCATCCAAGAATAGAACCCCCCTATGGGCCAGGGAGACCACCCCCGGCCTGGGAACATGGCTGCCACCCACCAGGGCCGCCTGGGTAATCGTGTGGTGTGGACTACAGAAAGGCCGCCTGGTCACCAGCATCTTCCCTTCTTCCATAAGCCCCGCCACACTGGCAATGGATGTGACCTCCTGGCTCTCCGGCAGGGTAAGGACCGGCATGATCCCCGGAATACGCCTGGCAATCATGGACTTTCCTGCTCCAGGAGGCCCCACCAGCAGGAGATTGTGGAATCCTGCAGCGGCAATCTCTGCTGCCCGTCTGGCTGTCTCCTGTCCTGCTACCTCCCCAAAATCCGGTACCGTCTGGTCTCCCGACTGTGGACTCTCTGCCAGGAAATCTTTTGACACCACATCCTGCCTGGGCAGGATCTTCTCCTGTTCTTCCCCGGAAGCCGCCTGCAGAAAAGACAGAAGCTGCCCCACATCCCCAACTCCCCGGACAATCACACCAGATACCGCAGCCCCCTCGCTGGCATTCCCTGCCGGGACAATACACTCCCGTATTCCCCTTGCTGCCGCTTCCCGGACAATGGGTAACACTCCCTTTACCCGCTTCACCTCACCGTTCAGCCCCAGTTCCCCCAGAAAAAGCCTGTCCGCCCCTGCCCCTTCCGGAATGTATGCAAGTCCTTCCAGTACTCCCACCGCAATGGGCAGATCATAAGCTGTCCCCTCCTTTCGTCTGTCCGCAGGAGCAAGATTCACTGTGATATGCTTGGGTGGCAGTTCCAGTCCCGCATTTTTCAAGGCTACGCACACCCGTTCCCTGGATTCCCGCACTTCACAGCCTAAGGACCCCACCATGGAAAAAGCAGGCAGTCCCTGGGCGATATCCACTTCCACCAGTACGAGATAAGCCGAGATCCCCTGTAGGGCACCGGAACAGATTGCACTATACATAAACGTCCTCCTTTTCCGTGCAGTTTCAAGCCTGCTGTTTTCTGGTCTGCTGGTTTCAAATCTGCAAATCTGCCATCAAGGGTACAGCCCCGCAGAAGCCTTCCCGCTTCCAGACCGGGAGATCCTGCCAGAAATTGCCGGACGGCAGCGTATGACAACAGTATACAGGTATACTGACTGTAAAAAATCAGAAAGCAAATCCCACGATAAATCCAGAAACTGGAGTACAAGATAGAATAGAAAAATAGAACAAAAGGATATATCAGAGGTTTGTTGTCCCCTCATTATATATCCTTTCCTTCCAGATGACAAATGAAATTTTTATTACTTTAAAATTAAAATATTATTATGAGTCAGCTCACCCTTCCTCGAACTTTTCCCTAAGCTTAGAAAGCGCCTTCTTCTCAATCCGGCTCACATAACTTCTGGATATCCCCAGCATCGCTCCGATCTCACTCTGGGTAGTCTCCTTCTTTCCCCGCAGCCCGTAGCGCATCACCAGAATTTCCCGCTCCCTGTCTGTCAGGTTTTCCTCCATCAGCACAAAAAGCTTTCTGATGTTGCCTGACAGTTCCATGCTCTCTATGATATCCGGCTGCTGCTGTTCGATCACATCTACCAGATGGATCTCGTTTCCCTCCTTGTCCTGGCCGATCGGTTCAAACAGGGACACTTCCCTGGAAATCTTCTTCTTTCCCCGAAGCAGCATCAGCAGTTCATTGTCGATGCACCTGCAGGCATAGGTAGCCAGTCTGCCCTTTCTGTCGTCAAAGGTGTCAATGGCCTTGATTAGGCCAATACAACCGATGGATATCAGATCCTCCATGTCCTCATCTGAATTCTGGTATTTCTTGGCAATATGTGCCACCAGCCGCAGATTTCTCTCTATCAGAATTCCTTTAGCCCCTCTGGACTCTGCCGGAGTCCCCTCCCTAAGCAGACGGATATATTCGGCTTCCTCACCCTGGGTCAGTGGTTTTTGAAAAGTCTTCAAAGCGTACCCCCGCGGATAAACTCTTCTTCATAGTTTATGTTCCGGCCTTATCCGCGGTGCCTGTCACGTCAGTAAAAACTGTGCCGACACGTAATTACTTAAGTCCAGCCCTCTTTCTGTGAGGGCAATTCTCTCCTCTGCCTTCCCTTCCCGGTTTCTGTCCGGTTCCTGCGCCCCCCGGATCAGATTTCCGTACGCCTTTCCCCCGGTTCCTGCACCATTCCTGCCGCTGTCAGGAACAGAATACTTTAGGAGGCCGTCCTGTACATTCTTCCGGATCACCTCTCCATAGACTGTCTCTGGGCGGCATCCGAAAATCCGTTCAAAACTTCCCAGATCCACCCCATCTGTCATCCGCAGTCCCAGAAAGAAGAATTCTTCCATCTGTTCCTGCCTTGTGAGAATCTGACATGCCTCCCTGCATCCCGACGGATCCTCTAAATAGGCAGACAGGTTGCTGCCATTCCTAAACCGCACATTCTCCACCAGGGAAGCCGCAGACAGGCCAAGCCCCAGGTAGTTTTTTCGCTGCCAGTAGCCCAGGTTATGCTTACAGGCATAACCCTCCCTGGCATAATTGGAGATCTCATACCGATGGTAACCAGCCTCCTTAAGAAGTCGTTTCGTCTCTTGATACATGCATCTGTCCATATCCTCGTCCACAGACTGGACCAGCCCCCGGTCCACCATTTCCAGGAGGGGCGTTCCCTCTTCCAGGATCAGACTGTAGGCAGAGATATGTTCCGGCTCCAGGGCCATCACCTTCCTTAGGGTTGCGCAATATCCCTCCAGGGACTGTCCCGGCAGGGCGGCCATCACATCCACGTTGAGATTGTGGAATCCTGCCATCCTGGCAGTCCGGTAAGTATCCAGGAAATCCTCATAAGTATGGATCCGGCCCAGCAAAGCCAGCTCCCCGTTGTCTGCGGACTGCAGCCCTATGCTGAGACGGTTGATCCCCGCCTGCCAGTAAGCGGCAAGCTTCCCCTGGTCCGCTGTCCCCGGATTCACCTCCAGGGTGCTCTCTGCTCCTTCCGCAAGCCGGTAATGCTCCCGCACCCCGTCCATGAGACGGGCAATCTGCCCTCCCTTAAGCAGGGAAGGTGTACCTCCTCCTATAAAAACGGAGGATACCGTATACTGCCGGTATGCCTCCGCACGAATCCTTATCTCTGCCAGCAGCGCCTCCAGGTATCTGTCCCTGGTGTCTTCATCCGCCGGGGCAGAAGGGAAGTCACAATAGACACATTTCCTCACACAGAAGGGAATGTGAATATATAATTCCAGTTCGCCATTCTCTTCCATCTGCTTCTTCCTGCCATCCACCCTTTCCATATCTCCTGCCACCTCGGGAAAAATTTCCGCCCGCTTTTACCTGTCATCCAGTTTCAGTACGCTCATAAACGCCTTCTGGGGAATCTCTACATTGCCCACCTGCCGCATACGCTTCTTGCCCTCTTTCTGCTTCTCCAGCAGCTTCTTCTTGCGGGTTATGTCTCCGCCATAGCATTTTGCCAGCACATCTTTGCGCATGGCTTTTACGGTTTCCCTGGCGATGATCTTGCCGCCTATAGCCGCCTGGATCGGGATCTCGAAAAGATGCCTGGGGATCTCATCCTTAAGCTTTTCGCACATCTTCCTGCCTCTCTCATAGGCGGAATCTGCATGGACGATAAACGAGAGGGCATCTACCTCCTCCCGGTTGATGAGGATATCCAGCTTCACCAGCTTCGATTCCTCATATCCCTTGATGTCATAATCAAAAGATGCGTAACCCCTGGAACGGGATTTCAAGGCGTCAAAAAAGTCATAGATGATCTCGTTCAAAGGCAGCTCATATTTTAAAAGCGCCCTGGTTCCTTCCATGTATTCCATCCCCAGATAACGTCCCCTTCTCTCCTGGCACAGTTCCATGATGGAACCGATAAATTCATTTGTCACCATGATCTCTGCACTGACAATGGGTTCCTCCATATGCTCAATCTCTGAGGGATCCGGCAGGTTGGACGGATTGGTCAGCTCTACCATCTCGCCGTTATGCTTGTATACCTTATACACCACACCAGGTGCCGTGGTCACCAGATCCAGGTTGTATTCCCGCTCCAGGCGTTCCTCAATGATCTCTAAGTGCAACAGCCCCAGGAAGCCGCAACGGTAGCCAAAACCAAGGGCTATGGATGTTTCTGGCTCATACTGCAGAGAGGCATCGTTTAACTGGAGCTTCTCCAAGGCATCCCTGAGATCCGGATATTTGGCCCCGTCTGCCGGGTACATGCCGCAGTAGACCATGGACTGTACCTTCTTATATCCAGGCAAGGCCTGGGCACAGGGACGGTCTGCATCTGTCACTGTGTCACCTACCGCCGTATCCTTCACATTCTTGATGGATGCCGTGATATAGCCCACCATTCCGGCAGACAGCTCTTCGCAGGGAATAAACTGTCCTGCACCGAAATATCCCACTTCCACCACTTCCTCTGTGGACCCTGTGGCCATCATATGGATCCGGGTTCCCTTTTTCACACAGCCTTCCATAATGCGGCAGAAAATGATCACACCCTTATAGGAATCGTATACACAGTCAAAAATCAGTGCCTGCAGAGGAGCTGCCGGATCCCCTGACGGCGCCGGGATCTTCGTCACGATCTGTTCCAGGACTTCCTCGATCCCGATACCGTTCTTTGCGGAGATCAAGGGGGCATCCTGGGCCTCGATGCCGATCACATCCTCGATCTCCTCTATCACATGCTGGGGCTGGGCGCTGGGCAGGTCGATTTTATTGATCACCGGAAACACATCCAGATTGTGATCCAGGGCCAGGTACACATTGGCCAGGGTCTGGGCCTCAATGCCCTGGGCGGCATCCACCACCAGGATAGCTCCGTCACAGGCCGCCAGGGAACGGCTTACTTCATAGTTAAAATCCACATGGCCCGGAGTGTCGATCAGGTTAAAGATATATTCCTCTCCATTCCGGGCTTTGTAGACAGTACGGACGGCCTGGGCCTTGATGGTGATGCCCCGCTCTCTCTCCAGCTCCATATTGTCCAGAACCTGGGCCTGCATCTCCCTGCTGGTGAGCAGACCGGTATGCTCAATGATGCGGTCTGCCAGGGTGGATTTGCCATGATCTATATGTGCCACAATACAAAAATTGCGTATTTTACTCTGATCCAGGATTGCCATTTGTTCTTCCTCACTTTCCAGCTACAACTCCACCGGTGTCTGATAGGTCATTCCAGCCTTCCCCGAAATCTACCAGTCAGACCAGGACCATTTCTCCTGTGGGCAGTATGATTGTAGCAGAATTTTCCTCTATTGTCCAGACAATACCAGATCCAGTATGTGGGCCAGGGGATCGCAGGCATTCATTGCCTCCTCCACTGTATTGTTCTGTGCACCCAGTTCGATAAGCAGGTACCTGGGACTTAAGTGCATGTTGTAGCGATAACCTTTTAAGTATATCTTCCTGGTCAGTCCCGGATAATATTCCATTGCCTTTTTCTCCATCTGGAAAGAAAAGGCCAGATTATCCGACAGGTTCTCATTGTACAGATAGGAAATATTTCCTGTCTTTCTGGTGCGGCTTAATCCGTTGAAGAACATAAAACGGGCTGTGGGCCTGCCATCCAGATCCATGACCAGCCTGGTAGATTCCGGCATGGCATCCCTATGTAAGTCAATCACCACCTCTATGGAAGGATACTCCTCCAGGATCTGTTCAATCTCCGGCAGAGATCTGGCATAGGCATCGTCCCGGGTTCCCACATCATACTCCCCTGTGTGATGCATCACCTGGTATCCATAGGTGTCCGTAAGAATCTGCGTCAGTCTGTCTCCCACTCCTACTATGGAAGTATTGCGGTCCCCTGGCACAGAGTCAGCAAAGGCCTCCTGGGAGTGGGTATGATAGATCAGGATCTGTGGCCCTGCCGTATCCTCCTTGACAAGTGTCATATCCCTGGAAAGCAGTTTCTCCACATTCAACTGGTCACTGCCTGCCATGGTGTTGGAATCCACTGTGTAAAAGGTTTTCACCAAAGTCTCATAGTTCCTCATGGCTTCCAGGTCCACCTGTTGTACCTGGCTGTGTGGCACAAAGGGACTGCCATTCCCCTGCCACATCTGCATGGCGGCCTCATTTTCCGTGCGCAGCAGATCGGCCAGGGACGGGTCTGTGCCGGCCAGTCCGGTTTCCCCGTATGTACCAGCCTCATTTTCCACACCATCTGCCATACCATCTTCCCCATATCCGTCTGGCTGGCTACTGCTGCTATCTCCATCTACCAGGATTCCCGGAAATGTGTCTCCTTCCCTGGCCTCCTCCAGCATTATGGTTCTTGCCTCTTCCTGCACTTCCCCGGACAGATAGCCATAAAAAGGCAGCAGGCTTTCCACCTGCGCCTGCAAAAGCCAGTACGTCTCATGACTGCTTTCCCGCATGTAGGCATAACAGGGGACAAACGTATCATACAGGGTATCTGCGGACACACCTGCCAGGTCTGCAAGCATTCCCATTCCAAAAGTATCTCTGACATTCCCGTCTTCTGTGTGCCGCTCACTACATCCTGCTGCAACTGTCTGTAATACCAGAAACAAAACTGCCAATATGGACACTTTCTTTGCCAGTGCGCCTGCTGTGTTCACTCTCTCTACGGAAACACACTTCCCTTCCAGAATATTGTCGCCATAACTGTAACAATATATGCCTGTCTAAGCGGTTCCATGCAAAGTACTGCTTCCGGCTTACAAAGCGCCTCCTCCAAGAGCCATATTGATCCCTTCAGACACCGTGAAGCTGATCCTCTTAATCACGGCATCTATGTCCTTTCCTGTCATATACATATTGTGCAGTTCTGGAAAACCGGGCTGTTGCCTGCTCATATACTTTACCACGTCCAGATCCTCCTCTCCCTCCAGAAGCTTCTCCAGGGCATCACATACAATGGTGGCAGCATCCACCACCGTAGGGATCCCGATAGCCACCACCGGCACTCCCAGACTCTCCTGTGTCAAGGCATTCCTGTGGTTCCCCACCCCGGATCCCGGCTGGATACCCGTGTTGGTGATCTGAATGGTGCGGTTCAGCCGCCTGGTGCTGCGGGCCGCCAGGGCATCTATGACAATGATTACATCCGGGGAAGTCTCACAGACCACTCCTTTTACAATCTCGGCCGTCTCCATTCCGGTCTTGGCCATAACTCCCGGCTCCAGGGCACTGATCTGGTTCATTTTCTCACGGCTGTAGGCGGCGGCACCATACTCCTTTACAATGTGCCTGGTCACCAGAAGATTGTCCACTGCCCTTGGTCCCAGGGCATCCGCTGTCACTTCCCGGTTACCCAGTCCCACCACCAGCACGGACAATTCCCCGGAAGACTCCGGCAGCAGCTGTCTCAGCTCCCCGGCCAGGCAGGCGGATATCTCCCTGTGGTAGTCCTCATCCGGCTCCACCATGGCAGGTGCTTCCATGGTCACATAAGTTCCCACCGGTTTACCCATGATCTTCGCAGCATTCCTGGTGTCAATCATCACCTTTGTAACCCGGACATCCTCTTCCTTATGATAGGCTTCTTCCACCCTGACACCCCTTAGCTCACTGTCCGCCTCACCAATGCTCTCCCTGGCTTCCAGAGCCAGATCTGTTCTTGCCTGAAAATTTCCCATATCCCTCACATTCCCCGCTGTGTATTGTTGCCGTTTCCACATTGCCGGACAATGGAAAGACGTCCGGCAATCTCTGTTCTTGTTGCTGTTCTTGCGATTTCGCGCACGCAGTCTCGGGTTTGTCACGCAAAGAACACGTGAAAACACCTCGCGGCAGTATCGAGTGAACAATAACTTGTTCTTCATATTTTTTACAAAAAATCCCGGATTATGTATTGACAAAATTTCAAATATTTACTAAACTACAGAAGTGTGTTTGCCTTAGCCCTCCGTGTCTGGCTAATGCGAAACAGTTTCACTACAAACATTTAGATCAGATTGCATAAAATTGGAGGTGTACGACTTGGCTAACATTAAATCTGCGAAAAAGAGAATTCTGGTAAACCGCGCCAGGGCTGAACGGAACAAGTCCATAAGGTCCGGTGTTAAGACTGCCATCAAGAAGGTATATGCCGCGATCGAATCCGGTGACAAGGCTGCTGCCACGTCCCAGCTCGCTGCTGCCACCAAGACCATTGAGATGGCTTGCAGCAAGGGCGTTTACCACAAGAATAACGCGGCCCGCAAGGTTTCCAGCATCAGCAAGGCTGTAAACAAGATGGCTTAGGTTATCGGATTTGCCTTTCCATAATAATAGAAGACCAAAGACCACCTATACCGTCATGTAGGTGGTCTTTTTCTTTCTCTTCGCCTTCCCCGGGAAGAACTCCCCAGGGAACAACCTTTGTCACTGCGTTTTAACATCATATCTAACTCTATGCCTACAGGAACCAGACAGACAGGGAAGCCACCCTCCGGCCGATTCTGGAAAGCAGCTATCAGTACCCTAATGCCTACGGCTTCCGCCACCATGGCTGGCCCCACTGCTGCTGCGATGGTGCCCGCCCCCTCCGCTTCGGCTACTGCTCCTGCCACTGCTGCCGGAAGTCTCAATATGGCGCTTTACCAGGGATTTACGGAGGAACTGGTCTGATTTATGCTTCAGCTCTGGCTTCCCCCCTTCCACATAAGTGTTCACCCGGATGCTATTTTCTGCCAGCCGGGGACTCATATGACTGGCGGCATAGACCAGGGTTGCTACCAGCGTGCCCACCAGGCACAGCAGAAGGGAAACAGGTGACAGCATACTGTGTCCCATTTTCCTGCACACCCCGTCCACAAAGGCTATATAGGCCTGGTAGGGATCGGTGTCATAATATTTATCCACCTGGTCCAGCACATCATCAATGTCATCCATGTCAAACGCATACTCTACCCTGCCACTGGTGCTTAGGTGTTCTCCCCGCTGCCCTTCATACCGATTGTCCAGCAGAAGGGCACCATCTCCCTCAAATCCCTTATTGTATCCATACCGGTGTTCATCCCAGAAATCATCTGCCAGGTCCTGCATATTCTGTTCCCAGTATACAGAACGGTAGCCGTATGTCTCCTGGGCTTCCTGACCTTCCACCGGCTGCCGCATGGTTACCAGCACAATATCAATCTTGTAGCGCTTTTCCATCCTGGCAATATGCACCCGCAGGTCTTCCTCCTGTTTCTCAGTGAGCATATCCCCGTAATCATAAACCCGCTCTACAGGTGCCTCCTGGTTGGCACGGGTTTGCCGGTCCAGAACAGTGCGATAGATCCACAGCCCCATATTCACCAGAACCAATATCCCGATTATCACAAACCAGACCCGGAAGTATCTTATGTACTGCCGTCTGGCTTCTTTTTTCAGATCTTCTCCCATTTTCATCCCCTCCTGCCTGCTGTTCCATACCACAGATCCATCTATATAAGATTCCCGTTCTCTCTGCTGCCCGGAAGCATTGCACCCTTTTTGCCGGTTTCCTATAGCCAGCTGGTCAGCAACAACAGCAGAAGCAGGGTAGCCATCACACAACTTCCAAAGGTTCCCGCATAGGCCCATACCCTTCCTTTGTCCAGAGGCGCCGCCCCTACTATCTTCCCTGTCTGGCCGTTCACATAAAAGGGATACTCCTTCCCTTTATATGTATACAGATAACGCCAGATGGGCAGCAGACAGAAAGCCACCTCCCTGTGATTCACGCGGATATCCTGTCGCTGGGAGCGCACAGTGTTATACCCTGCATAACTCTCCACCAGCATCCGGCCCGCATCCTGTCCCATCCTGGACCTGGCCCTCTCTTCCACTTCCACGGCTTCCATATTGTACTTCTCCCCATAGAAGCCAGACATATATTCCGGCACAAAGTCTGTTAACTGGCTGTAGTCAAAAGGAGCCATCAGATCCATCACCTGATCCGGCATCTGGACAGATGCATCCACCGGAATATTCCGGAAAGCAATCTCCAGCTCCCTGTGAATCTGGTAGAAGGAAGTCTCCCTGTACTCCGTATTACCACTTCTCCAGACCCGGACTTTTGTGCCCTCCCCCAGAAATTCACACCAGGTATCATAATCATAGAACCAGTAAGGCACATAGATCCCCTGCATACTGTTCAGACGTACCTCCGACAGGAAATCAATGGGCGCAAAAAGACATTTTTTGAACTTCTCCCGGATGGATTTCTTGCAGTTCTCCTTCCCCATCTGGAAGGGAATGATCTTCTGTGGCTGGTATCTGCCCTCCACTCTCTCGTCAAAGATCAAGTGACAATCACAGTAAGGACACTGAGTGGCAGAAGTATGTAGCTCTACCTGTACTTCTCCGCCACAGTTCGGGCATATGGTGAGTGCTTCCGTGTTGCCATCCTCCCGTTCCCCGCTGTTTTCCGCATCACAGTATGGGCAATACATGGTGTGCCGCTCCGGACTGTATACCACATTCCCTCCACAGTTCTTGCATTTAAATATCATCTTTATACCTCCGCATACGCTTCAGTGCATATACCCGTCAACAACCCCGCTGCAAGCAACAGGGCTTCGATAACTGTCTCTTACAGTTCTCCCAGGTTATATAAATATGACTGGCCCCAAATAAAATAGCACAGACAAATAACGGAATATTCCACAAAACCACCCCATCCAGCAAAAACAGCAAGGAAGGGAGCACTGCCAGGGCTATCTGCACCCATAATGCTTTCTTTACATTTCGCCTGCCAGCCACAAACACCGCTGTAGGACCCTGGGACCTGGAGATCCAGGTTCTCGGACGAGTGATCCAGAAATAGATGCCCCAGGCAATCCAGTAGGCCACCAGCAGGATCCCATTTCCCAAAAGATAGACAAGCAGTTCACCCACAGATTCAAAGCCAAACCCATCCTTCTGGATACAGATTACCATACACATCATAGAGCCATAGCGTCCTACCTGCTCACATACATCCATGCATCTGTTCTGGCCATGGTTTCCTCCTGCCCCTTTGCATCTGAAGGCAAAGGCAAGATTGGGAATCAGCAGCAAAACCACTGTAATCAAGCCACACACATTGATCCAGTTCCAGGAAAATCCCAACCCCCCTGCTAAAAACACCGTTACAGGTCCTTCTGTGCTGCCCAGGACATTCCTCCAGTTACACATTATGCCAGTCTCCATTGGCACATCTCCTCGCCGTTTTTGAATACATACCACAAAACAGGTCACTATAAGGGACGAAGCCATAAAACAATAACCAAAGCAGTTCCTTTTGTCACCAGATTATGCTTCTATTCAGATTTTAGTTTTACATTTCTTCCGGCAAATGTCAAGTATGCCCGATAAAAATACGCAGAAAAGCACAAAAAGCCCTTCTGTAAAACATCTGGCCTTCCGGCCATGTGTACAGAAGGGCTGCTTTCCTATAAGATGTCGTCCAGATTTTCCTTACCCGGATGGCATCTGGTTTTCCTGGCTGCCTATTTCTAATAGTTATTTGTTATAATTCACGATCTGGCCAAAATCCGGTTTCAAGGATGCGCCACCTACCAGGCCGCCATCAATATCCGGCTGGGCAAACAATTCCGCAGCATTTCCTGCATTCACGGAACCACCGTACTGGATGCGTACCGCCGCCGCAGTGGCGCCATCATACATTTCAGCGATACAATCCCTAATTCCCTTGCATACCTCCTGGGCCTGCTGGGTGGTCGCGGTCTTGCCGGTGCCAATGGCCCAGATAGGCTCATAGGCGATGACCATCTCCTTCACCTGATCCGCAGTCACATCCACCAGGTCGGATTTGATCTGCAGCCGGATCCAGTCCATGGTCACGCCCATCTCCCGCTGCTCCAAAGTCTCTCCGCAGCAAAGGATCGGGGTCAGTCCTGCTTCAATTGCCTTCTTCACCTTCTTATTCAGCAGTGCATCGTCTTCCTTGAAATAATCCCTTCTCTCAGAATGCCCGATAATGACATACTGCACACCCGCATCCTTCAGCATGGCTGCTGAGATTTCGCCCGTGTAAGCGCCCTTTTCCTCAAAATACATATTTTCAGCGCCAACTGCCACATTGGTTCCCTTGACTGCCTCCACAACGGGAACAATGTCAATGGCGGGAACGCAATACACCACATCCGCCTCATCTGTCTTTACAAGATCCTTCAAGTCCGCGCACAGCTTTACGGCTTCACTGGGAGTCATGTTCATCTTCCAGTTGCCGGCTATAATCTTTCTTCTTGCCATGATACAATCCTCTATTTTCTGTATGATTTTAATTATTTTTCCAACGCGTCATATTTCTCTCGAACTTTTCGGTATAAGCCCGTTTCAATTCCTCCGGCGTTATACCATAACACAACATGACATCGCCGTAATACATGAGAACATCCGTCATCTCCTCCACAAAATCCTTCCGAAACTCCCTGTCCTCCATGACTATATGAGCCCTGTTTTTCTTTATGATGTCAATGACTTCTCCAATCTCCCCGATCATCCAGAGCAGCTTGTTCTTCCCTGTCTCCGGATTGATCGGCTCCCACCTGTTTTTATAGTTTTCCTGCAGTTTCTTCTGCATTTCCAGCATTTCATTGACTGTAAAGTCTTCCATATCCTGTCTGCCTTTCTTGCTTCAATAGTGGGAAAATGCCATCCCATCCATTTATCGTCCGTAGCCGCATTAGCGGAAGAATGCCGGCTCTTCGGCATTCTTCCAGGTTTTTCTTACTTGTCGTCTGCTGCTGCCACGCACGGCCTGGCAGTTTCCAGGTTTTTCTTACTTATCGTCTGCTGCTGCCACGCCGGGAAGTACCTTGCCTTCCAGGAATTCCAGGGATGCGCCGCCGCCGGTGGAGATATGGCTCATCTTGTCACCAAATCCAAGCTGGTTCACAGCCGCTGCAGAATCACCGCCGCCGATGATGGTGGTGGCATCAGTCTCAGCCAGGGCCTTTGCCACTGCAATGGTACCTGCTGCCAGGGTAGGATTCTCGAACACACCCATGGGCCCGTTCCACACCACGGTCTTGGCACTCTTCACAGCATCTGCATACATGGCAGCAGTCTTAGGGCCAATATCGCAGCCCTCTCTGTCCGCAGGCATGTTCTCCACATCATACACTTCTACCTCTACCGGGGCATCAATGGGATTGGGGAATCCGGTCACGGTCACAGAATCCACGGGAAGCAGCAGCTTCTTGCCCAGCTTCTCGGCCTTCTCCATCATCTCCTTGCAGTAGTCAATCTTCTCATTGTCCACCAGGGAGTTACCGATCTCATAGCCCTTTGCCTTCAAGAAGGTATAGGCCATGCCGCCACCGATGATCAAGGTATCGCATTTCTCCAGCAGGTTGGAGATCACGTTCAGCTTGTCGGCAACCTTGGCGCCGCCCAGGATAGCCACGAAAGGTCTCACAGGATTCTCTACGGCGTTGCCCAGGAAGTTGATCTCCTTCTGCATCAGGTAGCCCACGGCATTCTCGCCGCCCTTGGCAGTGATGCACTTGGTAACGCCCTCAACAGAGGCATGTGCCCTGTGGGAGGACCCGAAGGCATCACATACATACAGGTCAGCCAGGTCAGCCAGTTCCTTGCTGAACTCTTCGCCGTTCTTGGTCTCTTCCTTGCCGCGGAAACGGGTATTCTGGAGCAACACCACATCCCCTTCCTTCATGGCTTTCACTGCCTCGGTAGCGGCTTCGCCGGTCACATTGTAGTCATTCACGAACACAACATCCTTGCCCAGCTTCTCGGACAGCCTCTTGGCCACGGGGGCCAGGGATTCCTTCTCGTTGGGTCCTTCCTTCACCTTGCCCAGGTGGGAGCAGAGGATCACCTTGCCACCATCATCAATCAGCTTCTGGATCGTAGGCAGGGCCGCCACGATCCTGGTCTCATCGGTGATCTCACCGTTCTTTAGGGGCACATTGAAGTCACATCTCACCAGGACCCTCTTGCCCTTCGCGTTGATGTCATCTACAGATTTCTTGTTCAAACCCATTATTAGAAAACCTCCATTTTCATTATACTGCTAAAAGGGATCCGGTCCATAAGACCGGACCCCTTTTAGGTCACTTGTCTGGTGCATACCATGTGCAACTTAGATTTTCTTAGATTGTGTACTTTACAATCTTAGAAAACCTTTGCACATTTAGCCCAGCTCGCTGAAGTACTTGATGGTACGAACCATCTGAGAGGTGTAACTGTTCTCATTGTCATACCAGGACACCACCTGTACCAGGGAATTGCCGTCTTCCATCTTGGAAACCATGGTCTGGGTTGCATCGAAAATGGAACCGTAGGTGCTCCCGATCACATCGGAGGATACAATCTCATCCTCATTGTAGCCGAAAGACTCGGTAGCGGCAGCCTTCATGGCAGCATTGATGCCTTCCTTGGTCACTTCACCCTTCACAACAGCTACCAGGATAGTGGTGGAGCCGGTGGGGGTAGGTACACGCTGTGCGGAGCCGATCAGTTTGCCGTTCAGTTCAGGAATAACCAGGCCGATAGCCTTGGCAGCACCGGTGGAGTTGGGAACGATATTGCAGGCACCTGCACGGCTTCTTCTTAGATCGCCTTTCCTCTGAGGTCCGTCAAGAATCATCTGGTCGCCGGTGTAAGCATGGACAGTGGTCATGATACCGCTCTGGATGGCAGCGAAATCATTCAAGGCCTTCGCCATGGGAGCCAGGCAGTTGGTGGTGCAGGAAGCGGCAGAGATAACGGTATCTTCGGGCT
This sequence comes from uncultured Acetatifactor sp., assembly GCA_910577665.1. GTDB lineage: Bacteria > Bacillota > Clostridia > Lachnospirales > Lachnospiraceae > Acetatifactor. The sequence continues at coordinate 51,059 of CAJTOJ010000021.1, read as the reverse complement.
TCAAGGTGTCATGGTTCACATTGTATACGATGGTGGGAAGGTCATTTCCTGCAGGAGCAGAGATCACAACCTTGCGGGCACCGGCTGTAACATGTGCGCTGGCCTTCTCCTTGGAGGTGTAGAAACCGGTACACTCCAGAACTACGTCCACCTTCAGCTCACCCCAGGGAAGCTTGGAAGCGTCAGCTTCTTTGTAGATGGTGATGGTCTTGCCGTTCACGGTAATGTTGTCTTCGCCTGCCACAACAGAATCAGCATATTTGTACTTGCCCTGGGAAGAGTCGTACTTCAACAGATGTGCCAGCATCTTAGGGCTGGTCAGATCGTTGATGGCCACTACCTCATACCCCTCAGCATCGAACATCTGTCTGAATGCCAGACGACCGATACGGCCAAAACCATTAATTGCAACTCTTACTGCCATTTTAGTTCCCTCCTGATATATAATATTTTGCCTATTGGACCACTGTCGTCCAACAAGATATCCCTTTTGACAATCGGCGTGCATGTCCAATTGTCAAAATATTATCAACAGCCTTATTGTACCCGATTACCCCCCAGAATTCAAGATGCAAATAGAAAATAATTGACATTCCCTGGAAATTTTATGGATTGTTTAGATTTCCAGATCCTGTTGACAGATTGCAGATTCTGCCTTATCCTATTTCCCGTACAGACACCGATACCCCGCTACAGGATATCGGGAATCATTTCCAGAGGAGAACATCATGCCAATTACAGCCGACTACCATCTGCATTCCATCCACTCCGGGGATTCTGACACGCCCATGGAGGATATGATCCAGGCAGGGATCCGCCAGGGTCTTTCTGCCATGTGCTTCACGGAGCACATGGACATCGGCTTTCCGGATTCCCCAGAAGGCCCTGGCAGCATCTTCCTGTTAGACACAGAGGCTTACCTGCGCCGGGCAGCACAGTTCAAGGCATCCTTCCAGGACCAGATCCTTCTGCTGTCCGGCGTGGAACTGGGACTACAGGCAGACTATGCCGAAGCCATCCAGGCCTATGCCGCCTCCTATCCCTTTGATTTCATCATTGGCTCCTCCCATGTCTGCCATGGCCGGGATCCCTACTACCCCTCTTTTCACCAAGGCCGCAGACAGGAAGAGGCCTATCTGGAATATTTTGAAAGTATCCTGGAAAATATAAGGCTTTTTTCTGCTTTTGATGTATATGGCCATCTGGATTATGTGGTCCGGTACGGCCCGGACCGGGACAGGAATTACACCTATGAGACCTACCGGGATATTTTTGATGCAATCCTAAGACTTCTGATCGAAAAAGGAAAGGGAATCGAACTGAACACCGGGGGACTGAAAGCAGGCATGCGGGATGTTCATCCCTGCACTGCCGTTCTACGGCGTTACCGGGAACTGGGCGGTGAGATTCTCACCATCGGCAGTGATGCCCACTCCCCGGAGCATGTGGCCGCCTCCTTTTCCAGGGCTGCGGCTGTGCTGGAAGCCTGCGGTTTCCGGTATTATACGGTTTATGAGGGCAGAACCCCCCGGTTCTGCCAGATATGATCTTTGTGGTCATAACCGTCAGGACCGGGGCCAGGAACCCCTCCAGTGCTTCCTTCCCGAACCGGCAGGGGCCGCATTTCTCCAGTTCGGCTCCCTGCCCGTCATCATGCATAACCTTACACCGGACACAGGATGTCTTAATCCCCCAGCACGGTACTTCTATATTCAATGGAAATGATCTCATCCTCCTGGAGGATAAAACAGAGTTTCATGCCGTCCTTCTCATACACCAGCATGCCGTTTTCCTCCTGGCCTGCACCGGCACCCTCCCCGGGGTAAGCCTGCTCCAGTTCCTCCCTGGTGTCCCCGATGCCGATGCCCTCCGCTGTCAGCACAGAATCATCCTTCAGGATGACGCCAGACACATAATCCTTATCCCCGTCCGGGTAGGTGTCCAGTTCAAATCCATGGTAGGTATACATCTTATCCAGCCCGTCAAAGGCACAGCTTGCCGCCTCAAAATAAGACACCGGCTCCCCAAGCTGATCCAGGATGGGCGCTGCGTCCGCATCAATCTCCACTGTCACGCCTTGATAGACAAAGGTATAACCTTTCCCGCTGTCTGCGGCTGTCTCCCCGCCACTGGTTCCCGTGCCATCTGCTGCCTGGCTGCCTCCCGCATCATCCCTGCCCACCGTCCCGGCAGCGCCTGTCTCCTCCCCGGAGCCTTCCTCTGCCGGTAAGTTCTGCACGCTTCCATTTACCACCTTTTCTTCCTGGCCGCAGGCTGTGGCAAGGAACAGGCACGCGGCAAATAAGGCTGCGCTGCCCGCCATCCTAAGTCCTGCGCCTCTTCCCCTGTAGGATATCCTTCCTGCCGCCCTTTCTGCTCCTACTGCTCCATCTTTTCTCCTTGCCTGGTTCCTCATTTCCCCTGTCATCTTTTTCTCTCCCTTCCCTTACCAGATTCCCATACGGCCAGCCATATTATCCTGCGTGATAACACTTCGCGGTACTGACCACCTTATCCCCGTATGGTTCCATCAGTTTTTTTATTTCAGGCATATCTTTCTCCTGATAGGAGTCAGCCCATTTCAACAGACTTATCAGTGATTTCAAAGTCTCCTTTTTCCCCTTCTCCAGTCCCAGTTTCCTTCGAAGGAATCTCCTTATGATGCGGTATCTATAGGTACGTCTTGGTACTTCCAGCAGATAAATCTGGTCCGCATCGGCAAAACACTGTTTACACCACTTGTAGTAGACACCTTCTATGATCCACTCTTCTTTTTCCAGGATCTCCTGTAGCATTGCCTGCCGTTCTTCCGGATTTCTCTTCACGCCATAAGATTCTGCTTTGTTATCCCATTGCAGGTCATCCAGGTCATAATGTTCTATATGATGTTCCTCTGACAATTTGTCAGCCAGATATGTCTTTCCGGAACCACTTCCACCGATAATATATATCTTCATGATCTGACTCCTTCTCTGCCCGAAGTAATCCCAGGCCTGCAAAACACTTTCCTTTTTCTCATATCACCGTCTGGCGAGAAGCAGTTTCACTCCCATTCTGCATACTCCCTACGGCTCCTCCATGTCATAATAGGCATACTGGGCCTGCTTCTCCGCTTCGTAGGCCGCCAATTTCGCGTCCCAGCGTCCTGTCAGGGCTTCCTCCCCCCTGCGGTCCGGGACCCCCAGCTCCTCCGAAAGCATACGTCCCAGATAGCGGGAGAGCTTCTCTGCCCCGGACAGATTCATGTGCAAGCCGCCGTCATAAGTGTCCGTGTCATAGTCAATGCCTGTCTCCTCCTGTAGTTCCAGGAAATTGATGTAGCGCAGCCCGTGTTCTGCCGCATACTCCTCCACCTGGTCCTCCCACTCCGGGTACCAGTATGGGTAGAGGCTGGGAGCCTTCACCAGCACAAGCTGGATTCCTTTCCCGGCACAAAGCCTTCGCATCTTGTCCAGATATTCCCAGGCGTTCTCCCCGAAATTGTAGTCTCCCAGTACACGTACTCCTGGCACATCCCCGGCCGCCTTCACATCCACCCGCATGTAATAGCCATTGTGGGTTACCTGCTTTGTGGCAAACAGGTACTGCACATCCGCCCCGGTCAGCTCGCTCCAGCGGCTATGGTACCGCAGGAGGGGGAATACATAGTCCAGGAATTCCTCCTCCGGCTTCATGGACGCCAGTATGGCCTTCACCTTGGGCAGGGACCACTCCATTCCCTCCAGGGTCATACGGTTATACGCTTCCCTCTGGGACTCATTGTACTGCAGGGACAGTACGTTGAACACCAATACCTTAGGTACTTCATAGCGCAGGGTATCCTCCAGCAGGTAATAGGACTGCCAGATATATTGTTGGGCGCTGCCCCGGATATAGCTGTTGATGCCATATTCCTGCCAGAGTACCGCCGGGGAGAAATTCTCATATACTTCACAGTCCCCGATAAAGATCACATCGAAGTCCTTCTCCTCTTCATAATATTCCGCTATGAAGGCACCCTCCACCACATCATCCACGTATTTGGGTACCAGAAGCCTTTGTAAGAACACCAAAGTAACCAGAACCACCAGAGCGGACCCCCCTGCTTTTATGACGTTTTGCATCTTTTTCCTGTGCTCCATCCTACCATTCCCCTCCAACCACTGTCAGACCACCTTCCATTCCTGCCGCCCCAGGCCCCCGGTCAGAACTGGTTATAGATGAACTGGCTGGCGTCATACCCGATGCCATAGGCCCCCATGAGAAGTACCACCAGGAACAGACCATACCAAAGAACAAACCGCACCGGGTAAGGCTTCCTGGCGATCCGGTCCCGGACACTGCCCTTCCTGCCCAGAAGGCTCACCGCCACAAGCACCACCGTTCCCAGTGCCAGGATACAAAAGTCCAGCATGGTAAGCCCCAGATTAAGCAGGGAACCGTCCCACAGGATATGCCAGTTGCGGGCTGAAAGCAGGGAACCGAACATCTGGAAAGTCACCGGCACTGACCGGTAACAGTCAAAGAGCCGTAGACAGGCCACCAGCAGGAAGGTCCTGGCCACTTGAAACAGCTGATATCCTTTCCCTCCTGCCCCGAACCGTCCATGGAACCATTCGTATACAGGTTCCAGACTCTCAGAGACCATCAGTACCACCCAGTTGCCCAGCCCCCAGACCACAAAATTCCAGCTGGCCCCATGCCAGATTCCTGTGGCGAACCACACAGTGAAGGAAGCCAGATACACCGGCAGCCGTCTGCCCACCATCTCCCCGAAATGACTCCTGGAGAACCTGGTGAATTTCTGCATGGGTTTTGATACCGACAGCGGATAGAAAATATAGTCCCTGAACCAGGTGCCCATGGTAATGTGCCACCTGCGCCAGAACTCCTTCAAGGACCTGGAGAAATACGGCCTCTCAAAGTTCTCCGTAAGGCGGATCCCCAGGGTCTCGGCGATCCCGATGGTAATGTCAATCCCCCCTGTAAAATCCGCATACAGCTCCAGGGCATAGAACAGCATCCCCACCAGTACATAAGCGCCGGCATACTGCCCTGTATCCCCTATAATGGCGTTGACCCCCACCAGGATCCTGTCTGCGATGACCATTTTCTTAAAGTACCCAAACAACATGCGCTGCAGGCCATAGCTCACCGTCCTGCCCTCAAAAGGGTGTTCTTTGTACAGGGTTTCTGACAGATCGCCGAACCGGCTGATGGGGCCCTGGACCACCTGCGGGAAAAAAGACACAAACAAAGCAAAGCGGAACAGGTTCCGCTCTGCCTGCACCGTGCCCCGGTACACATCAATGAGGTATCCCACTGCCTGGAACGTATAGAAAGATATGCCCAGGGGAAGGGCCAGATCCAGGAAAGACAGGCGGCCTTCCCTGCCCATTGCCCCCAGAAGCCCGTTCACATTGGCAATGGCGAAATTGGTATATTTCACCACAGCCAGGATCCCCATATTGAAAAGGATCCCTGCAAGGATCCACCTGCGGCGTATCTTTTTCTGCGCCTCTTTGTAAGTTTTCTTCTCTTCTCTGGACAGCTTTGCCTTATGTATCTTCAGGTAAACCGTCTGCGTTTCTTCGTTCTGTCCGATCTTACAGGCGGCAAAATAAATGGTGACTGTGGTCACAAAGATATAGAGCAGATATACCGGCCCCGCGAAAAAGTAAAAGATATAACTGGCCGCCAGCAGAAGTCCCCACTGGTATTTTCGCGGAAGCACATAGTACAGCACCAATACCACTGCCACAAACCCCAGAAAACCATATGATGTAAATAACATGTCTGCTTCCTATAAAGCCCTCCGGGTGACATCAGCCACCCGTAAAACAGGTCAGGCTTCTTCCTCTAATCTCTGGATCAGTGCATACAGGGCTTTTGCGGAATTGAAATTCTCTGGGATAATGTCTTTTGCAGTGATGGCCACATCAAAAGTGTCATTGATCTCGGCAATGAGGCTCACAATATCAAATGAGTCCAGGATCTTGCCATCTACCAGGCTCTCCTTTGTCTCAAAATCCACATCCGGATGCAGTCCGTTTAAAATCTCCAATAATTCTTCCATGGTATTGTCCTCCTCTTCAAAAAAGCATAAGGTTCCATTTCGGACAGCCAGGCGAAAACCTGCTGCCCAGTTCCGGCTTTTCTTATGTTTCCTCTTCCTCCCGGTTTCTTAAGGCCATCCTGTCTATCTTCCCGTTTGCCGTAAAAGGCATTTCCTCTATCTGGAAAATCCGGTTGGGCATCATATAGCGGGGCAGCTTCGTGCGTAACAGGGCCGCAAGTTCTTTCTTAGCAAGCTCTCCTACATAGTACAATATGATCTTTGCCTTCTTCGTATCATAGATGCAGGCGGTCATGCGCACATCCGGAAGCATGGCTACATTGACCTCAATCTCTCCCAGTTCAATGCGATGCCCCATGTGCTTGATCTGATGATCCCTGCGGGACACAAACAAAAGCTCTCCCTGCTCATTATAACGGCCTATGTCCCCCGTTTTGTAGATACACTCCGGATAGGCTGTATGCAGCGGGTTCTGGACGAAAACCTCTGCCGTGCGCTCCGGATCGTTGTAATATCCCAAGGTCAAAGCGGTACCGCGGATACAGATCTCCCCTTCTTCCCCTTCCCCGGCCAGTTTTCCCTCCGGGGTCAGAAGCAGGATCTCCCGGTTGGGGAAAGGCCACCCGATGGGTATCATCTCCTCCTCTCCAAACTCCCGCTCCACCCTGTAATAGCAGCACATTCCCGTGCCTTCCGTAGGGCCATACAGATTCGTAAAGGAAGCCTGGGGCAGAACCTTTTTCCAGATGTGAAACTGTTTGACGGGAAAAACCTCGCTTCCAAAGGCGATTGTGTGGAGATGCTCAGGCTGCACTGTGTCGAAAGTACCAAAGGCACTGACCATCGTCAACGCGGAAACCACCCAGCAGATGGTGTTGATTTTATGTACATTCAAATATTCCACCAGTTTTACCGGAATGGAAAAGAGATTCCTGGGAATCAGATAAGTGGTGGCACCGAATTTGATCGTGGGATACAATTCTTTCAGGCAGGCATCAAAGTAAAGGGGAGACTGATTTCCAAAAACCGTATCCGGCCCGAACCCAAGGATCTCAGACAGATGCTCCACATAGTCTATCACGGATCGGTGGCAGGCCGCCACTCCCTTGGGGATCCCGGTTGACCCGGAGGTAAACACAATATAGATGGGATCTGTGTCAATGGCTCTCCCTCGGATCTTCCCAAGGGCCACATCATCCACCGCTTCCCTGGCCATCTCCTCAAAGAGGATAATCTCGCCCTGGTCCAGCCGGAATGTCTCTGCCACCGCTTTTGTGTCCTGGTCACAGATCACAAGAGGGGACTGCACATTATCCAGGATAAGCTGGATCCGGCCATTTGGCATCTCCTCATCAATGGGCACATAGAAATCCCCTCCTGCCACTACCCCGAAGAAAGCCGCCACCTCCTTAGGGGATTTGGCCATGAAAACCACCACTGGCTTTTTGTAGATTCCCTTTCGGTGCAGATAACTTCCGATGCTCCTGCTCAGATGGTATACTTCCCCGAAGCATAGAGAGAGGGTGCCGTCAGAATACGCCACCTTGTCCGGTTTTACCGCTGCAATTTGTTCCAGATAGTCCAGTACATTGTTCTGCATCTTGGTTCTTCACCCCTCTTTTCCTTTCCTTGAAAAGGCCCAATGCCATGTACGCTTACTGTTCTGCACCAGAAACCCTCCATTGCTCTCAATTGACCTCCGGATACAGGGCATGGTCATAGTTATGGGAATTGTAATTCCTGGTAGAATACGACATCAGTTCCTTGTCCGTCCACAGAAAGATGGACACATGGTCTTTTCTGGGTGTGGCATCCACATGGAACCAGCCTTCCCCCAGATCCACCAGATTCCAGTAGTGCTCTGTCCGGGTAGGGATCTTGGCTATATCCATATTGGTGATCCCTGCCCTGGTGAGCAGTACCTTCATGGTGCAGGCATACACATAGCAGTCTCCCTTCCCATCCGTCAGTCCCTCGTAGGCCGCCCGGATCCAGTCTCCCTTCTCCGAATGACCGATGAAAGACACATGGCTACGCACATAGTTGTAGATCGCCCGGGTCTTCTCCTCCAGCTCCATGTCCGGGACCAGGATCTCTTCCACTACGGCATCCGCAAGATCATACAATTCCTCCTGGGTGTACATCCGATGGCCCACGGTCAGCTTCACTGTGACGCTGGTCTCATTGCCTGCCAGATCCCTGGCCCTGTATGTCACAGGATATACCCCTTCTGTATACAGATCCACCTTTGAAGTATCCACCTCCAGCGGAATCTGGTCCCCGCTGTTGTCCTCCACCAGCACATGTTTCCTGTAAGATATGCCCTCTCCCGTAAAATAATGCAGGTTCACTGCCCCCCGTATCACAGGGGCTTTCCTGTCCTCTTTTAAGGTCAGCAGAGCCTTCCTGCTGGTCTCATTGCCACCCTGATCCGTTGCAATGATCTCCACCTCCTGGGCGCCAATGCAGGACAGGTCCGGCTCCCTCCCAAATGAAAAAACCAGCCCTGTGGCATCCTCAGACTCTGTAACAAACTCTTCCGCCCTTCTGGGAGACAGGGCAAAAGCTTCCAGATCCTGGACTTCTATCCGTGGCGGTACGGTATCCGTCACATGAAGGGTAGTCTGATAGATCTCCCCATTCACATCCAGCAGGATCTCGTAATCCCCCACCTTACCATAATCAATCTCCTTAATCCGGGTAAGAAAAGAGGCTTCCCTGGCAGTCTTCACAAACTGATCCAGGGCAGGAGGGCCTTCCCCGGCTTCCACCGTCACATCCTCCTCCAGACGCACCAGGTACAATTCCGCTTCCAATGTGGCCTGGTTCCCGCCCCGGTCTGTCAGGATCACCTGGACCTGCTGGGATCCGTCCTTCTCAAAATCCGGTTCCACGCCATAGGTGACCGTGACAGAGGTGGCATCTTCCACCTGTTTTACAAAACACTCTGCCTGACAGGCCTCCCCCACTTTCCGCTGCACCGTCACAGCAGTGGCTTTCGGTGCAATGGTATCTTCTATAACCAGGGTACATTTGTGGGCAAAGAGGCCGCTTTTTACAATCACCTGGTAGATCCCTGGTACCGCAATGTCAAAAGGCTGGCTGCCCTCTGCAAAGACCGCATCCTTGTCCGGTCTCTTCAGAAAATCGGAAGCTGTCACTGTTACCCCTGCTTCTACCCGCACAGTCTTGTACGCCAGACCGTCCACATACACCCAGCCACCTACCCCCAGAAGAACCAAAAAGACCAGACCGGCGGCCAACGCCAGAGCCGGCTTCTTTCGCTTTTTCCCACGGGCATCCTGTGGGGACACCTCCACTGTCTTCTTCATGATTATCCTGACAATATCCTTCCCAGACTTCTTTTTTCTGACACATTTCTACCATGATACCACAAAAGCTGTCCTGTCCGCAAGTCTCTTATCAAAAAAGCGGATATTACACACAATCCACGCGGTTATGGCTCACACAACCAAAAAAATGGTGTAAACCGTGCTGGCACGAAATTTACACCATCCCTTCTCATGGGCCTTCATCCAGGCTGGATCCAGGACCTGAAACTTACGATGCATGATTTGCGACTTACAAGACTTAGGGCTTACGTCTTAGGACTTGCGACTTACAGGACTTACGATTTACAGGACTTGCGATTTAGCACAATACTACAATCCGTTTCGGCGTGGTCTGGGCTGGAATGCTTCTGGTAGAGCTGTCATACTCCACCACCAGATTATGTCCTGCAGGACTTCCCTGGAAAAGCTGGTTGTTAGTGGTACGCACTTCCACAGATCCATCCAGGTTCAGCTGCAGGGTGTGGGCTTCATTCAGCAGCCCTGCATCATAATAGTCCACATCAACCATCCTTCCTCTTTTCTCCTTCGCGGCCACTACGGCGTTGTACTGGGGCGGGTAGATCAAAGGTGCTGGCGCATCCAGCTCATACCAGAAGGTACCATTCATCCCCACAGAAAGGGTATCAAAGTCTGCCACATAAGTAGCCGGACTCATGATAAAGTTCACTGTGTTGCCCTCCTCGTCTTCCACCGTGACGAAAATCACGCACCCTTCTGCACGACGGCTGCCCATTCTGGCAGGCATCAGATCCACTATCAGACCTGTGACAGCGCCGAACCGGCCTCTTCTTACGGATACGTTCCCATCTCCAAATTGAAAATCCATGCAAACTCCTTCTACAATCCCAGACACCATCCAGGCTGGCTTCCTTATAAATCCAGGGGCCAAAAAAGATGCAGTCTGTTGTTACACTATTCTATGCCATCCAGGCACTTGATGTGTCTGTGCAATGATCCCGCATCCACTACCCTGTTCCATCCTTTCACTGCACAGGCAGGCATCCGTTCCCCTGCTCAATGGTCCCGCCCCCCAGAACATGTCCGTCTTCATAGAACACAATGGCCTGTCCAGGGGTGGCTGCCCTGACCGGGTGTTCGAACCGGCATCTCACTTTGCCATACCCCATAGACTCTATGATACCATATTCCCCCGGATGGTTATACCGTATCTTGGCTTTTACCCGCAATGGCTTATCCAGCCCTTCCACTGCCATGAAATTCACCTGGCCACAGACTACCTCCTCCGTGAACGTATCCTCATTCCTGCCCACCACCACCTGGTTTGTGGAAGGTCTGATCTGTGTCACAAATACTCGCTCTCCCATGGGCAGATCCAGGCCCCGCCGCTGCCCCACTGTGTAATGGGTGATTCCTTTGTGAGTTCCCAGAACTCGCCCCCTGGCATCCACAAAATCCCCTGGCCCTGGCGTCTGGCCGGCGGCTGCCCGGTCGATGAATCCGGCATAATCATGATCCGGAATAAAACAGATCTCCTGGCTGTCCGCCTTGTCTGCCACTGGCAGTCCTGCTTTCCTGGCCAGCTTGCGGATCTGTTCCTTGGTGTATTCCCCTACCGGCATCAGTGTACGGGACAACTGCTCCTGGGTCAGATTATAGAGGGCATAGGTCTGGTCCTTGGCTGCGGTGACGGAATCTGCTATCACATACCGGCCATTGGGCAGCTGCCTGATTCTGGCATAATGGCCGGTGGCAATATAGTCTGCCCCGATCTCCAGGCTCCTGCCAAGAAGCGCCTCCCACTTCACATAGCGGTTGCAGGCAATGCAGGGATTGGGCGTGCGTCCCCGCAGATACTCTGCCACAAAATAGTCCACCACGTGCTCCTTGAATTCCCTGCGGAAATTCATCACATAGTAGGGAAGATCCAGATGCTCCGCCACCCGTCTGGCGTCCTCCACTGCGGACAAGCCACAGCAGACTCCCTTAGGCCTGGCCAGGCTGCCAGACAATTTAGCACTACATGTCCCCTGTCCCGTCTGGCCGCCAGATGGCGCAGATCTGTCTGACCCTGGTTCCATACTGCCCTCCCCATGCTGCCCTCCTGCACTGCCGTCCATGTCCTGCCAGATCTGCATGGTGACGCCGATGACCTCATATCCCTGTTCCTTTAGAAGAAGGGCTGCCACAGAGGAGTCCACCCCTCCTGACATGCCCACCACGACCCTTTTTCCCATTCCGATCCCCCATACCTGCTTCAAAGGGAATGTTTGCACCCCCTCCTTCGGCTATATTGCCTTACCTTACCCTTGCCCCAAACGGCATCAATGCCAGCTTTGCCAGCTTAAAATGCTGTAGTCCGAAGGGGATCCCTATCACTGTGATACACAGCAGGCACCCCATCACCAGGGAACACAGCGCCATAGGAATCCCGGACAGCACCAGCCAGATCACATTGGCAATCAAGGATACTGCCCCGCCGCCATACTCCACCTCTTTCCCAAAGGGGAAAAAGGACAGGGATGCGAACTTAAAGCACTGCTTTCCCCATGGAATCCCAATGATCGTAATACACCACAGGCACCCTGCCAGGAGCCACCCAAGCCCGCTTAAGAAACCACCGCACAGGAACCACACTATATTGCCCAGACATCCCATATATTCCTCCTTACATACTGCAGCAGGCGCATTTTCACCGTCCCCACTATCTGCCTTCTGGATCTCCAAGGATTCCATTATAGTATAGGTGGCGTCAAATGACAATGGCCTGGTGCTCCTTTTTTATGCCTTCTTCACGATCCTGTAATAGACCGCTGAGGTGCGTTTGTAACAGATCCCGTACAGCACTGCGAACACAAGTCCCGTCACCAGGGCACAGGTAAATAGCAGACCCGGCTCATGGAACTGGATGGAGCCAAGCAGCATTAGCACCATCTTCATCCCAACTGCCGAGTGCAGCAGGGCACCAAACAGGGGCAGCAGGAATACCATACGCACCTGTGTACCGATGGTGCGGCGGATCTCCTCATCGCTCATGCCCACTTTCTGCATGATCTCGAAATTCTTCCGGTCCTCATACCCTTCCGTGATCTGCTTGTAATACATGATCACCAGCAGGCAGATCAGGAAGATACTGCCGAAGAAGATCCCGATGAACAGCAGGCTGCCATACATACTCACGGCATCTTTCATGTCCTCCCTGTTGTCCCGGTACTGGGCAAAGCCTGGCAGGGAAGACACATAGGCCCTTAGGCTTTCCGAAAACCGATCCACGTCTGCCGTCTCCCCCTGGTGGTTGAACCGGCAGCGGTAAGACCAGGAACTGGCAGCATCCATCCCCAGCAGTCCGGCAATCCGCTCCAGTTCAGCTTCATCTGCGGCCACCACCACATAGGATGCATCGAAGCTGCCCATGTTCACTTTCCTGGCAATCCGGCATTCCATCAGTTCCTCCTTGACAGCGAAGTCCTCCCCTGCAAAACTCACCCTATCCCGGCCAAAGTCCAGTCCCGTGCTGTACAGCAGCACTTCCCCTACCCCCAGGGTCTCCTGGGCACCTTCCATGCGGTTATACTCTGCCAGGGTCATCAGACGGGTACGGTACCAGTTCTCATAGTCCCAGTCAAGTGCAGGGTCAATGCTGAATTCCCCCTCCTGCAGATGTGCCGTACATTCCACATAGGCATAATCCACATAGTCAGATACTTCCACACGGGCATCCCTGGCCAGGGATACGATCTGCTCCTGCAGCCCATCACGGTCCACCACTTCATGTCCCACGAAGTCCACCTGGAAATCCTTGGGATAAAAGGATCTCACAATGGAATCCGTCCCCAGATACACCGATACAGAACACACCACCGTGATGATCACCATGGTGGAGAAAATGCAGATATTGGAGAGACTTGCTGCACTCTTCTTCATCCGGTAGAGCATACCAGACACAGTTATAAAATTCTCTGCCCTGTAGTAAAGGGCCTTATTGCGCTTCACCAGCCGCAGGAAAGAGATGCTGCCAGAGGTAAACAGGAAATAGGTGCCAATCACCACCAGGAAAACCGCCCCGAAAAATCCCACAAAGATCATGGAATCCACCTTGGCCGTAATGGCCATATAGTAGCCATATCCCACCGCTGCCAGGCCCAGGATACTCCACAGTCCTATATGCCGTGGTTCCTTCTCCCCCTTCCGGGCATCCCCCATCAGTTCCACCGGGTTGGCCTTCCCCACCTGCACCAGGTTCACCAGCAGGTTCAGAACCGAGATAAAGGCGTAGAACACCAGGGCATCCACCACAGCCCCCGGATTGACGGCAAAGGACACGTCCACTGGCATCCTGGCCAGGTTCAGAAGCAGCAGGAAGATCAGCCTGGAGAACAGCAGCCCTAAGAGGATGGCGCTTGCTATCACTGCCACATACACCACCACACTCTCCCAGAACATCATGATGCCGATATGCTTCTTCTCCATCCCCAGGATACTGTACAGGCCCAGTTCCCGTTTCCTTCTCTTGATGAGAAAACTGTTGGTATAGTAGAGAAAAGGTATCATGATAATCCCCAGAAGGACAAAACCGATCTCCACCAGGACCAAGGCATACGTCCCTTTTGGCAGGGTGCGCATGATATCATTCTTCAGGATCAAGTCAAACACAAAGTAGGTGAACATGGCAAAGATGCTGATTCCCACATACGGAAAATACGTAGAACCATTCTTGCGGATATTATCAGCCGCCATCTTCGGCAACAGGAATCTCTTCTGGTTCATCTAGTCTTCCTCCCTTCCCATACCGGCGCCTGCCTGTAACTTCTCTGTCTGAAGTACAGTAAGCGTATCCGATATCTTGCGGTACATCTCCTCATCGTCCAGGCCTCCCCTGTAGATCTGGTTGAACACACAGCCGTCCTTGATGAACAATACACGCTCTGCCCGGCTGGCTGCCTGGATGCTGTGGGTCACCATCAGAATGGTCTGGCCGTCCTGGTTCACATCAGCGAAGATCCTAAGCAGCCTGTCAGAGGCCTTGGAATCCAGTGCTCCGGTGGGTTCGTCTGCCAACACGATCTGGGGGTGGGTGATAAGGGCCCTGGCCACCGCTGCCCGCTGTTTCTGCCCACCGGACACCTCATAAGGGTACTTGGGCAGCAGATCCGCAATGTGCAGCTTGGCTGCCAGTGGTGCCAGCCGCTCCTCCATCTGGTCATAATGACAGCCTGCCAGCACCAGGGGCAGGAAAATATTATCCCGCAGGGAAAGGGAATCCAGCAGGTTAAAATCCTGGAATACGAATCCCAGATTGTCCCTGCGGAAGGCACACAGTTCCTTGTGCCGGATATCTGCCATGTTCTTCCCTGCCAGGATCACCTGGCCTCCTGTGGGTTTATCCAGGGATGCCATGATATTTAACAATGTGGTCTTGCCCGAACCGGATTCCCCCATGATGGCCACGTATTCCCCCTGCTCCACAGAGAAATTCACATCGCTCAAGGCCTGTACCTTCTGCCCGCCCAGCCGGGTGGTATATACTTTCCTCAGATTCTTGACTTCCAAAAGTGCCATATTACTCCTCCTCGTATGCACACCTGTAACAGGTATGTCTTTTCATGCTTTCAAGCTTGGCCGATCCTATCATCGTCCTGCATAAATATCATACAAAAAAGGAAAAGAGACTGCCATAGATTGATCTTACATTTTGCAGTGTTTCCTTACGGTTCTGTAAGGTTACCGGTTTGTCACAGGCTCTCCTCCCGGGCGCTGAAAGAGGGGTGCCTGCACCCCTCTTTCACACTTCCCGGTCCATATTACCGGGTTTATGTTTAACCTTTGTTTCCAGGAAAACAATCCCTTCCCACCATGGTCAGTATCACCTGGGTACCTTCCCCTACCTGGCTTTTCACCTCCATGCCTATGCCCAGATGGTCGAAGACCCTGCGGCACAGATACAGCCCGATGCCTGTGGATTTTTTGTCCAGACGGCCATTATAACCGGTAAATCCCCTCTCAAAGATCCGGGGCAGATCCTCCTTGTGGATGCCGATCCCTGTATCCTCCACATAGAGAAGTACCTGGTCCTCTTTCTTCTGTCCATGAATATGGATGCTGCCCCGTCTGGTATATTTGATGCTGTTGGAGAGAATCTGTTCCATACAGAATATGAACCACTTCTCATCTGTGATGACTTCTGCACCAGATGTCTGCAGATCCAGGGCCAGTCCTTTGTTGATAAACAGTACCGAGAACTTCTTTGCCACCTGCCTGCACATGGCATCCAGCTGGCAAGGGCCCAGCACCAGGTCCTCTGCCAGGCTTTCCAGACGCTGGAAACCCAGTACCATCTCCACATACTGGTCAATCTTGAACAGCTCCTCCCTCATCAGGAAGGACCTGTCCTGTCCGTTTCCCCCTTCCAGCAGCAGCTTCATGGCAGATATAGGTACCTTGATCTGGTGAGTCCACATGACATAATAATCATTGTGTTCCACCGTCTGCTCTTCCCATTCCTCCCGCGCCCTGCGGGCTTTCTCCCTTGCAAGATATATCAGATATGCGTATACCGCCTCCAGGGTCTGGCAGTCCTGGACCTTCTCACAGGATGTGATATCCTGTCCGGAAATTTCCCCCAGAAACAGTTCTCCCGACCCCTGGAATTCTTTTACTGTCTCTTCCAGCTGCCTGCTCTTAGCCACATACCGGATTCCCTGGAAAATCCCCACAATGCCCCCCAGAAACAGCACCAGTATGGCAGCGTAAAACATCTTCTCCAGGTTCTCTATGTGATAGAGACTGCCCACTGCCAGGAACAATCCTGTCATCAACAGGTACATCCCGATTGTCAGTCTTTTCTCCCGCAGGAAACGCATCCATATTCTCATGTAGCTTCTCCAATCCGGTATCCCATTCCCTTTTTGGTGTGTATCAGGGAGTCCGCTCCCACTCCTTCCAGCTTCCTGCGCAGCCTGGTCATATTCACTGTCAGGGTATTGTCATCCACAAAGCAGTCATTGTCCCACAGCCGCTTCATGATTGTCTCCCGGGATACTGTCTTTTCTGCATTCTCAAAAAGCAACTGCAGGATACGGAATTCGTTCTTGGTCAGCTCCACTTTCTGGCCATCCACCACCAGGGAAGCATCTGACAGATCCAGCAGGATTCCCTTGTATTCCATCACACTGGTCTGCCCCCGGAAGGCATAGGCCCGTCTGAGCAGTGCCTGTACCTTGGCCGCCAGGATCTCCAGCTCGAAAGGCTTCGCTATAAAATCATCCCCGCCCATATTTACAGCCATGACAACATTCATATTATCCCCTGCGGAGGACACAAAGAGAATCGGGACCTGGGATACCTGCCTGATCTGGGCACACCAGTAATGGCCATTGAAAAAGGGAAGTCCGATATCCATCAACACCAGATGCGGGGCATATGAGACAAATTTCTGCATCACATTCCGAAAGTCCTCCACACACTCCACCTGGTAACCCCATTTTTCCAGATGTACCCTCATCTCCCCTGCAATGACAGCATCATCTTCCACCACCAGGATCTTATACTTTTCCATATGATTTATGCTTCTCCTTTTCCTGCCAGGAATGCCTCATAGGAAGACGACATGCCCCGGAGTTTTTCCAGGATCTGTACAAGCTGCTCCACCACATAATCCAGCTCTTCCACGGTATTCTCCTCAGACAATGTCATGCGCAGGGACCCGTGGGCATCCTCCTCTGCCAGGCCCATGGCCAGAAGTACATGGGAAGCTTCTACAGCCCCTGATGTACATGCAGAACCACTGGAGGCACAGATCCCCTTCATGTCCAGCAGTATGACAAGAGACTCTCCCCGGACAAACCGGAAGGTAAAATTTACATTTCCGGGAAGCCTGTCCCTGTCATGTCCGTTCAGCCGGCAATAGGGGATTTCCTCCTCTATACGCCGGATCAGATAATCCCGCAGATGTCTGACTGCCGCTGCCTTTTCCTCCATCCGGCCAACTGCCCTTTCCACTGCCGCACCAAAGCCCACGATCCCCGGCACATTTTCCGTGCCTGCCCTACGCTTTCTCTCCTGGGTGCCACCGTACAGCATGGCTCCGATCTCCACACCTTCCCGGATATAGAGCATTCCCACTCCCTTTGGGCCGTTCAGCTTATGGGCACTGGCACTGAGCAGATCCACACACATCTCCTCCACATGGACAGGTATCTGCCCCAGGGCCTGCACTGCATCTGTGTGGAACAAGATACCCCTCTGTCTGGTAATGGCACCGATCTGTGCCACCGGTTCTATGGTACCTACCTCATTGTTGGCGCACATGATACTGACCAGGATCGTATCCGGCCGGATGGCTGCCACCAGCTCCTCCAACGATATCTTCCCCTCCCCATCCACGTCCAGGTATGTGACCTGGAAGCCCTTTTTCTCCAGTTCCATGCAGGTATGCAGCACCGCATGATGCTCGATCTTCGCAGTGATAATGTGTTTTCCCTTGTGACCGTAGCTTTCTGCCACTGCCTTTATGGCCCAGTTGTCTGCCTCAGATCCTCCCGATGTAAAATAGATCTCCTCCTGCCTGGCTCCAATGGCCTGGGCTATGGTCCGTCTGGCCTGGCTCACTGCTTTTTTCCCTGCAGACCCACCGGCATGGATAGAGCTGGGATTGCCATACTGTTGTGTAAAGTACGGCAGCATGGCCTCCAGGACCTCTGGCGCCATCCTTGTAGTAGCTGCATTGTCCAGATATATCATATGAACACCTCCATACCTTTCCCACAGGAATCCTCCCACGTGGGACAGGCCCGGATACATAAAGGGAATTGCCTGTGGTACCCAGGTTTTCCTTACATCCGGCACCTCTTCCATATATAGCATGTCTCTTTTGTTCTGTCAATCTTGGATGTGGAATATAATGGAGAAAAGCCTGTGTCCAGACAATCCTATGAAAACCATGAAAAAATTCGGAAACCATCCTTTGATTCTTGGAACCCTGCTGCTCACCGCCACAGGGCTTTTCAGCCGTATCATCGGCTTCTTCTACCGGATCTATCTATCCCGTCTCTTCGGAGAGGAGGGAATGGGCATCTACCAGCTGTTGGGGCCTGTACTGTCTCTGTCTTTCTCCCTGACTGCAGCCGGGTACCAGACTGCTATCTCCAAGATCGTGGCAGAACAGGCAGCCCGGCAAAGACGGCCTTCCCTGCGCCCTCTTGCCGTGGGACTGAGCATTTCCCTGCCCTTGTCCCTGTTTTGCGCCCTGGGCATATACTATCTGGCAGAGCCCATTTCCGTACAACTGCTCCAGGAAGGGCGCACAGCTCCCATGCTGCGGATCCTGGCCTTCTCCCTCCCCTTTGCTACCATTCATGCCTGCATCAACGGGCATTTCTATGGCATCAAAAAGGCCGGCGTCCCCTCTGCCACCCAGCTTCTGGAACAGATTACCCGAGTGGGATGTGTCTATCTGCTGTCTGCCCGGTCCCTGGCCGCAGGACGTACCCCGGATATTGCGTTAGCTGTCCTGGGACTCACCATCGGGGAACTGGCTTCCATGCTGGTGGCAGCCGCTGCCGCCTGGCGCTATCTGCCGGCTTCCCTAAGGGCACCCCTTGGACAGGGCTGCCACCGGGCAGGCCTCTTCCAGAACGGGAAAAAGCGGCCAGTTCCTGCTACAGCATACCTGTCCCCCACCGGAAGTCCCCGCACAGCTACCCTCTATCACCAGCTTCTGGCCATGGCCCTTCCACTGACAGCCAACCGCATCGTGTTAAACCTGCTCCAGAGCGTGGAGGCCGTATCCATTCCGTCCTGTCTACGGCTCTACGGCTATGACAATGTGACAGCCTTAAGCATGTACGGCGTTCTCACCGGCATGGCCATGCCATTCATCTTCTTCCCCAACGCCCTGACCAGCTCCGTGGCTGTGCTGCTGCTTCCCATGATCTCGGAAAATTATGCCTTAGGGGATATGAAGGCGGTGCAACGTGCCACAGTCCGTACTGTCAAATACTGCGGTCTCATGGGCGCCTGCTGTATGGCCATCTTCGTGCTGTTTGGCAGCTGGGCCGGTACTACCCTCTTCCACAGCCCCCTGGCCGGATATTTTATCCAGACCCTGGGCTTCATCTGCCCCTTTTTGTATCTGGATACCACTTTGTCAAGCATCCTCCAAGGTCTGGGAATGGCTGGCAGGATCTTCCTCATGAATGTGTTCTGCCTGCTGATCCGCCTGGGATTCGTGTTCCTGGCTGTTCCCAGAGTGGGCATCAAAGGCTACCTGTGGGGAATACTGGCCGGACAGCTTGCCCTGGGAATCCTCTACTTAGGATGCCTCTACCGCTTCCTAAGGAAACACTCCAAGGTCTGACGGATGTTCTTTATTCCGTACAAAAAACTCCACGAAATAAGAGGCTGTGAAAAACGGAGTTTTTCGACTCCTATTTTTCACAGCCTCTTCGCTGGCGGCATCCGCCAAGGCAATTTCCGATTCAAGACGCCTGAAATACAATTGCACTCTTGGCCGGTAAACATAGCCGCATACCCCTTTAGGCAGGACTGCGGGCCGTTCTCACTCCAGTATCTTCTTCAGCTCGTCCATAAACGTGTTCACGTCCTTGAACTCCCTGTACACGGAGGCAAAGCGCACATAGGCCACTGCGTCCAGATCCTTTAACTTGTTCATCACCAGTTCCCCGATCACCTGGCTTGCAATCTCCTTCTCCTCCATATTGAAGATCTCGTATTCCACCTGGTCCACCAGGCTGGTGATCTGGGAAGCACTTACGGGTCTCTTATGGCAGGATCTGAGCACACCTGCCTGCACCTTTGCCCTATCATAGGCCTCTCTGTTGTCATCCTTCTTGATAACGATCAAGGGAATGGTATCCACCTTCTCATACGTTGTAAAACGCTTCCCGCATTCATCGCACACCCGGCGGCGGCGGATGGAATTGTTCTCCTCCGCAGGCCTGGAATCCACTACCCTGGTATTCTCATGATTACAATAAGGACATTTCATACGTATCCCTCCTGCCTGCTTCAGCAGACATCCCCACAGTCCGGGAATGCTTTTCTTCTTCCCCACACCGCTTCAGGGGATTGCCTTTCTTTCCCTTAAAAGCTACCACACTCAGCAATGAATGTCAACCAGAATGATGTCCGGGCCTATTTGCCGTATGTCTTTATACGGAATCACGATATTTGGTTCACAATTGAGAAAACTTAAGACTTTGTTGCATCCCGGCACCATGATCTTGCAGATACATCCGCTGCACTGGTCGAACTCCAGGTCACAGACCCTTCCCAATTTCTTGCAGTCCCTGATGTTGATCACATCCTTGCATTTAAACTCTGAAAACAGCATCGTCCTTCTCTCCGCATCATACGCTTTCTTCTATTCATATGCGCCAGGTCCCGGAAAGTATCCTCCATCTGCTAAATTACATCTGTTCCGGTACACAGGCGAAATCTTCCCCAGACGGAATAATTTTGCTATCCAGGTACATACTACCATTAGTAATTTGCACCAGAATTGGCAAGCACAGTAAAATGCAGAAACGAGGGTTATCATGACACAGGGAAAAGTTGAAATCTGCGGTGTCAACACCGCAAAGCTTCCGCTGCTGAAAGCAGAAGAAAAGGAAGCCCTCTTCAGACAGATAGAAGCTGGCGACACAAAAGCAAGACAAGCGTATATTGAGGGGAATCTGCGCCTGGTCTTAAGCGTCATCAAGCGCTTCTCCTCCAGCAACGAGAATGTGGATGACCTGTTCCAGATCGGCTGCATCGGCTTGATCAAGGCCATTGACAACTTCGATTCCTCCTTGAATGTGAAATTTTCCACCTATGCCGTGCCCATGATCATTGGTGAGATCAGGCGGTTCCTCAGGGACAATAGCAGCCTCAGGGTATCCCGCTCCCTGAAAGACACCGCCTACAAAGCCATATACGCCCGGGAGAACCTTACCAGAAAAAACCTAAAGGAACCCACCATGGAAGAGATCGCCGGGGAGATCGGCATTCCCAAGGAGGATATTGCCTATGCCCTGGACGCCATCCAGAATCCCATGAGTCTGTATGAACCTGTGTTCACAGATGGCGGGGATACACTCTACGTGATGGACCAGATCAGTGACAAAAAAAACAAAGAAGAGACCTGGGTGGAGCATCTCTCCCTAAGTGAAGCCATGAAACGCCTGAATCCCAGGGAACACGAGATCATCTCCCTGCGCTTCTTTGAAGGCAAGACCCAGATGGAAGTAGCTGAGTCCATCGGTATCTCCCAGGCCCAGGTGTCCCGCCTGGAAAAAAATGCCCTCCGGACCATGCGCAATTATCTCACAGCATAGCCCGTACTCTCTTTTTGCAGGCTTTTTGTCCTGTGCCCATCTAACAGCGACATCCCTTACCTGGCCCACCAGACCTTCTGCCACTTATCTGACCATCTATCCGCGCCTTGTGAAAAACATGCGGAATACCAGCCAGCCGATCACACTGCCCAGGGTATTGGTCAGGATGTCGTCTATCTGGAAGTATCCTCTCTGGGTAATCAGCTGGAGACATTCCACTGTCAGGCTGGTCAGCGCCCCTATGAAGGTACAGCACCAGAATCCCCTGACCTGTTTGAAGGCCCAGCAGCACACAAACCCATAAGGGATAAACAGCAGCACATTTTCTATCACATAGGCATTGTTCCTGGCGTTGATCCCCCATGTGGAGAACAACTCCAGGTCCAGTCCCTTACGGCTGCCGCTCTCCCTGGATAGGAATGTGATCGTAAAAATCACTGCCAGGCAGAATCCGAATACCACCATAGGCAGGATTCTCTTCCGTCTGTCCGTATCTTTCTTGGTAAAGCATAATAGCAGGATCCCCAGAGGAATCCCGATCAACAGTCCGAAGGGCAGGTACTGCATGACTGACAACAGATCTCTGATTATATATTTTATCATAGTGTATCACCGCCACGTTTCCGGCAGAATATCCCAATTGTCAGTGGCATGTTCCCACTTTTCCCGCCCTGCGCGGAATCTGTCATTCATCCACGCCACAGCATCCACAACACCATCCTCGGCAAAGGTAAATTCCGCACTTTCCTTCTCCTGTGCCGGTGTGGTAAAAAAGTTAAAGGGCTCCGGCCAGACCGTTACCTTCAGTCTCTTGTCCCCCTCTTCCTTCTCCACACGTTCCAGACGGTACCGCATTCCCCGATGACTCCCTGTATATTCCGCCTTTTTCAAGTATTCCATCGATAATATATCTTCCCGATTTATCATGCTATTATGTATCCCCGGTAAAAACTTCTATTTGCAAGCAAGATGCGTCCTGTTTCAAAATAGCTTCCAATATTACGGCACATCTGTACCATTGCGGCCAGAAGCCGGAATATTTCTCTTCTGTCTCATCATTATACCCTATTTTACGGCATTGCGCCAGTAGGTCTCCTGAAATTTTATTCCTATATATGGCTGCTCATCTCTTTTTTCAACTGGCGCATGATCTTCTTCTCCAGCCTGGATATGTAGGACTGGGAGATCCCCAGCAGGGATGCCACTTCCTTCTGGGTCATCTCCTGCCCGTCCCGGCTTCCCAGGCCAAAGCGGAGGTTGACTATGGTCTTCTCCCTGTCCGAAAGCTTGCTGATGGCGCCAAGCAGGACTTTTCTCTCCACTTCTGTCTCGATGTCCCTGTAGATGACATCTTCATCCGTTCCCAAAATATCTGACAGCAGCAGTTCATTGCCGTCCCAGTCCACATTCAGCGGCTCGTCTATGGACACCTCCAGTTTGGTTTTATTGTTCCGCCTGAGGTACATAAGGATCTCATTCTCAATGCACCTGGAGGCATAAGTGGCCAGTTTGATATTTTTTTCCGGGTTAAAGGTATTGATAGACTTGATCAGTCCTATGGTGCCAATGGAGATCAGATCCTCCACCCCTACTCCCGTATTGTCGAATTTCTTGGCTATGTACACCACCAGGCGCAGATTGTGTTCGATAAGAATCGCTTTGGCCTCCGCATCAATCTCGGTTCCCAGGTCGCTTATTACCTGACTCTCCTTCTCCATTTCCAGAGGCGGCGGCAGTACCTCTGCCCCACCGATATAGTGGATCTCCCCCTTCTTATGCAGAAGCAGGTTATCCCTGCGGATCATTTTGAACTGTAGTCTTCCTGGTATCGCCACTTTTAATATCATATCTCCTCGCATTCTGCCGCCTTGCGGCCCCCTTTTCCTCTGTTAAGAGCATGGGGTTTACAATCATTTTTATGGATTCTGTCCCTGCACTATGAGCCCCATGGATACCTTCCGGGCCAGCTGCTATGTACACATCCTGGAAATCCTTTCTGATCCCGTCCCTCTGGATCTGCAGATGGGGTAAAAGGTATCCTTCCAGGATCCCCCGCTTTTTCCCAATGCTGTGATAGGGAATCACCCTGTATCCCAGGTTCCCCTCATGGCGTATCCCGCTTCCCACATACCCCAGCTTCTCCAGTACCTCCCTGTCCACCACACAGACCGGTTTCCCACTAATGGGTTCCATGAGACTGTTGCCGGTATCCACCATGGCCTCCACCGTCACGATGGATTCTCCCCTGACCAGGATGGCCCTGCACATCCAGTCTGCCTGCACATCCTTTTTCCGGGAATGCACCAGGAACAGATACAGCACTCCTCCCACTCCCATGATCCCGCTTCCTTTTCCCAGAAAGCCCCTAAGGGCAGGAAAGCTCCTGATTAGGAACAACAGCCCTCCGCCCATGCAGAAGGAATAGAGCAGAAGCTTTTCCAGCAGCTTCAGAAACATTCTGAAGGACTTCACCGGAAATGCCACAAGCAGCATCCCCACTGTCCCCACAACCGCTCCCAGCGCCAGTTTCACCGCTGCCGGGGCCATAAAGGGCAGGGGCAGCAGACAGCAGATTCCTCCCAGGGCTGCGCCGGACAACAGACGCCCCGGCGTGGCAGTGCCAAGGCTACTGCGGTCTACCAGCAGCAGCAGATAGAGGTTCATCACAAAGTTGACCAGAAATAAACTGTCTACATAAACTTCATAATGCATTTGCATCATCCTTTTCATAATGATTATAAAGGGAGACGGGCATGGAATTTGTCAAAGGAAGGTCAGAAATGACTGGATTTTTTCGACAAAACAGCCCCGGACAGCCTGTCCGGGGCAATATCTGGTATTCTGGTTCTGTTCTTTTACTTTCTCTGGAGGAAATCCGGAATCTTCAAGGACTGCTCCTTCACATTGCTTCTGATATCCACAGGTCTCTGGATGCCTTGCATCTGGGACTTCTGTGCCGCATTGTCCGCACCCGGCTGCAACGGTGCCCCCCCAGGCTGCATACCACCCTGTCCCTGGGCAGGCCCTCTCCCTTGCATATAGGAGACAGGTGCTTTGTATGTATTCCCCATCCGGGACTGCGCAGCACCATTCTGCATATTTGCTAACCCCGTGGCAATCACGGTGATGGTACAACTGTCGGATCTGGCTTCATCGTACATGGCACCAAAGATGATATTCACTTCCTCACCGGCCAGACCCTGCACATATCCCACTGCATCGCTGGCATCTGTCAGCGTAATATCTCCTGATACATTGATAATCACATGGCTGGCACCACTGATGGTGGTCTCTAACAGTGGGCTCTCCACTGCCATCTTCACTGCATCCAGGGCCTTATCATCCCCCTTGCCCTCTCCGATACCGATATGTGCAATGCCCTTGTCCTTCATGACTGTCTGCACATCTGCGAAATCCAGGTTGATAATGGCTGGCACATTGATCAGATCCGTGATCCCCTGTACTGCCTGCTGTAACACCTCATCCGCTTTCTTGAGGGCCTCCGGCATAGTGGTACGTCTGTCCACAATTTCCAGCAGCTTGTCATTGGGAATCACGATCAGCGTGTCCACATTCTGCTGGATCCGTTCTATGCCGTTCAGCGCATTCACCATACGGGTCTTGGCCTCAAAACGGAAAGGCTTTGTCACCACACCTACGGTAAGTATTCCCATGTCCTTGGCCAGTCTGGCTACAACAGGAGCCGCCCCGGTTCCCGTGCCACCGCCCATGCCACAGGTGACAAACACCATATCTGCGCCCTTTATGGCAGCGCTGATCTCCTCGGCACTTTCCTCGGCAGCTTTCTCGCCCACTTCCGGCTTCGCGCCTGCTCCCAGTCCCTTCGTCAGCTTCTCCCCGATCTGTAACAGCTTTGGTGCCTTGCACAGCTGCAAGGCCTGCTTGTCCGTATTCACCCCGATAAAATCCACACCATCTATCTTCTCATCGACCATTCTATTGACAGCATTGTTACCTGCGCCACCCACCCCGACCACTATGATCTTGGCAGCAGATTCAGCATCGTTCGTCTTAATCTCAAGCAAGGGTTCATCCTCCTTCTACCATACTAACTAGGCCATATAGCCTATCATATAATTATTTCCCGAATTAATCAACTACTTTTTATATCTTTTTTCAAGACCAATCGTTACTGTGCACGGCTACATTGCTCTTCGCAACGGGATGCACGCGCATGCATATGTTTTCCCGTCTCCAGTCTGTCCTGCCACCCTACTCGGGCTGGAACACATACTGGTTCCGGTTCTGCTCATAGGACACCATCTGCAATGTCCCCTTTTTCCCCTCCAGGGCGGGCAGAAGCTCTGGCAATGCCATAAGCTTGTCCTCCAGGGTGGCCATATCACTGCCCAGGGCCACCTTCACCTCCCCGAAATACACCGTGATCTCCCCCGCCTTCTGGAAATAAATCTTTTCTGAGGACAGACTATATTTCTCCAGTAGCTTGGTAAGGTTCAGGATACTGGAAAATACCTCCTTATTTTCCACCGGCAGTGCTTCTCCCAGCACAATATGCCCGAAGGACAGCCCTGTGACCTCCGGAATGCCCAGGGTCTTGACGCTGGAGCTTTCCACCACATACCCGTCCTTGTCAAAATACACATAGGCACCCAGGTATTTCACATAACCCGTCAAAGCCTTCTCATAGACCGTGATCTTAATGGTGTCGGGAGACAGGATGGTCACATCCATCACGTCCACAAACGGAATCCCCTTTATGCCCTTGTTCTTGTATTTTGCGGCCAGATACAGGGAATTGTCCCCCAGCCATCCATCCATCACAATGGCTTTGATCTCCTCCTCCGTATAGTGGACATTGCCCTCCACATACACAGTGTGTACCGTGTAGGTACTCTTCACATAGCCATAGCCTCCCGCTCCTCCCAGGAGGAGCAGCAGGGCCACCGCCATGAGTATCCCTTTCTTACTTTTTTTCATATTTCCATGTGCCGTTTCTCCCGGGATGTTCTCTTTATGCACCGATCACACGCGCTCCTAACTCTCTGAAGTCCCTACAGATATTCTCATACCCGCGGTTAATATACAGACAACCCCTTATCACGCTCTCACCCTTTGCCGCCAGGGCTGCCGCCACCAGGGCTGCCCCGCCCCGCAGTTCTTTGGCTTCCACCAGGGCACCCTGCAGGGTGTCCACTCCCCGCACCAGCAGCTTTCCGGTATCCAGCATCTCCATGCGTCCTCCCATTTTCCGCAATTCCTCCACAACCCGGAAACGGTTCTCAAAGATGGTCTCCTCCACAAGGGTAACTCCCTCTCCCAGGGCTGCCGCCACCAGGGCCGATGACTGTAAATCCGTTGGGAATCCCGGATAGGGAGCCGTGATGATCCGGTCCGTGGAAAGGGGTCTGGGCGGAGCCTGTACATAGATGCCTTCCCTGGATGTGCACAGTCTTGCGCCCATACGCCCGGCCACTGTAAGCACGGCCCCCATGTCTTCCCCAGGGGCATGTTCCAGGAAAATATTCCCGCCTGCGGCAATGCAGGCAAACAGGTAGGTGCCTGCCACTATCCTGTCTGCCGGCACAGTGTAGTCTGTGCCGTAGAGTCTCTGTCCTCCCCGGATCCGGATACATGCCGTGCCCGCTCCCTGGATCCAGGCCCCGCAGGCACACAGATATCCACACAGCGCCACAATCTCCGGCTCCCTGGCAGCACCTTCAATCAAGGTATCTCCCTCTGCCATCACCGCTGCCAGGATGATATTCTCCGTGGCACCCACGCTGGGCTTTGGCAGGCAGATCCGTGCTCCGCAGAGTCTGTCAGCAGTAGCTGACAAAAGCCCCTGTGTCTCCCCGAATGCCACTCCCATCTGCCCAAGTGCCCACAGGTGCAGGTCAATGGGGCGCTGTCCTATGACACAGCCTCCCGGATGTTCCATTACCACTTCATTGCATCTGCCAATCATAGCTCCCAGCAGACACAGGGAGGAGCGCATACCCTTGACCGCTTCCGACTGCATCTCGTGTCCCTGCACCCTGGAAGAATCCACCAGTATCCCCTGCTCCTGCCAGTTTACCTGGCATCCCATGGCCTTCAGGAGACTGACCATGGCATACACATCCGCAATCCTTGGACAATTTCTGATAAAAGAACGCTCTCCCACAAGCAGCGTAGCCGCCAGAATAGGCAACGCCGCATTCTTGGAACCCTGTATGGGAACTTCTCCCTGCAGGGCAATCCCGCCCTGAACACAAATAGAATCCATAGATCACCATCCGGTTATCAAACTAAAGACCTATTCTATCCTATGTGTCAAGGTATTCCCTGGTACCTTGTCCTCATTTTCAATTTGCCAATACAACACAATCTGCCGGCAAAAACCCTGCCCGCCGCCATTACCAGGCTTCCGGACAGGCAGGACGGCCGTTCTTTACAGTTCCTTCAGCTGTATGCGCTTTGCCACACTCAAGACCAGGCCGATCTCAATGAGCAGGAACATCACAGAAGATCCTCCATAGCTGATAAAGGGCAGGGAGATTCCTGTATTGGGAATGGAGTTGGTCACCACGGCAATGTTTAAGATGGCCTGGATGGCAATGTGTCCCATGACGCCCACCACCAGCATGGCCCCAAACAGATCCGTGGCATTGTTGGCGATCACCATCATGCGCCAGAGCAGCATCACAAACATAATGATGATGGCAATGGCACCGAACAGTCCCAGTTCTTCACAGATAATGGAAAAGATCATGTCATTCTGTGCCTCTGGCAGGAAACTCAGCTTCTGCATACTCTGCCCCAGCCCTTTTCCCCAGACGCCGCCGCTGCCAATGGCATACAGGGCCTGCAGGGTCTGGAACCCCTTCCCCTGAGCCGCACTCTCCGGATCCAGCCAGGCTACGATACGGGCACTTCGCCAGTGTCCGGCACCCTCCCCGCTCATGGAGGCCGATACAATGACAAATACCAGCACCGCCACTGCCGTCAGGCCTGTGATACCTATGATCACAAATTTCTTGTAATCCGGACTGGCCACAAACACCATCAGCACGGATATCCCCATGATGATAATGGCAGAACTCAGGTTCTTGGTGATCAGATACACCTCTCCCACTATGGGCAGTGGCACTGCCATCATGATCAGAAACCCCTTCATGGTGCGCACACCCTTTCCCATCTTGCAGACCATGGTGGCCAGAAACAGGATCATGCACAGCTTCGCCACCTCCGCCGGCTGCAGGTTCAAGCCCACCCCCGGGATACGGATCCACCGCCTGGCACCGTGGGATTCCACTCCCAGAGGCGTCAACACCAGGGGAACCATGGCCGCCGATACCACATATCCCAGCATGGCAAAACGCTCCCAGAAATGATAGGGCACATTTGCCACGAAGATCATCAGCCCCAGGCCGATGACAATGGCCACCAGCTGCTTCTTCAGATAATATGCTGTGTCCTTGAATTCTTCAAAAGCTTCATAGGAACTGGCAGAGTAGATCATCACCAGGCCGAAACCCAGCAGAAACAGCACAATAAACAGCAGGCTGTAATCAAAAAAATATTCGGATTGTTCTTTTCTCTTCCGCCTCCGTGCAACATTCTGTGTGGCTATATGTATCACCTCAATTCCCATTCTGACTGCAGGGAAAGCCCTTTATTCCAGTCCTCTCACATACTCCTTGAACAGTTCCCCCCGGACCTCATAATTGGGGAACATGCCCCAGCTGGCGCAGGCCGGGGAGAGCAGCACCGCATCCCCCTCCTCTGCAAGCTGCGTACACAGCTTAAGACACTCCTGGTAAGTATCCGCGAACCGAATCCTGTGAAATCCATGCTTTCTGGCACATTCTGCAATCTTCTCCCTGGTCTGCCCAATGAGCACCAGCCACTTCACCTTGCCTTCAAAGCTTCCGATCCAGTCATCGTACACACTTTCCTTGTCATAGCCACCACCGATCAGAATGGTAGGCCTGTTCATAGCCCGGATCCCCTGGATGGCGGCATCCGGGTTGGTTCCCTTGGAATCATTGTAGTAGTCAACACCCCCCTTGGTAGCCACATATTCGATCCTGTGCTCCACTGCATGAAAGTTCCTCACCACCTCCAGGATGGTGCCAAAAGGAACCCCCATGCCTTCTGCAATGGCAATGGCCGCCATCACATTCTCCACATTGCACATTCCCACCAGGTGCATATCCCGGTGAATGTCCAGAAGCTCCTCCGTCCTGCCCCGGAAACATTTCACGATCTTCTCCTGTTCCAGACAGTATCCCTCCTCGGGCTTATGTACCGTGGAAAACCAGACCACCCTGGCCGGGCACCGTTTCCCGAATTCCCGGGTATAAGGGTTCTCGTAATTCAGCACGCAGATATCCTCCCCTGTCTGGTTCCTGGTGATGTTCTCCTTGGCCGCCACATAAGCATCCATGGTATGATGCCTGTTCAAGTGATCCGGGGTAATATTCAGGATAGCAGACACTGCCGGATGGAAATCCTGTATGGTCTCCAGCTGGAAGGAGCTGATCTCTCCCACTGTGACACTTTCCCGGGTAGTCTTCAGACACTCGGAAGTGTAAGGATTCCCAATATTTCCCACTACAAATACCCTTTCCTGCCCCAGATGGGCCTTCAGGATCTCCCCAACCAGAGTGGTGGTAGTGGTCTTGCCGTTGGTACCGGTGATGGCAGCTATCCGTCCCTTTTCCATCTGGTACCCCAGCTCAATCTCCCCGATAACATCGGCCCCGCTTTCCCGCAGCCTGCACACCAACGGAATATCCACCGGTACCCCGGGACTAAGCACCACCGTCTGCACTCCCGCTGCCACGTCCTCTGGCAGTTCTCCTGCCACACATCTGACATGGCTGCCTTGAGGCAGCTTCCCCTGCATCTCTTCCTGTGTCAGTTTCTCATTGCTGTCGTAGAGCACCACATCCGCTCCCATATGTTCCAGAAGGCCCGCGGATCCGATCCCGCTGATGCCGGATCCTACCACCAGGCATTTTTCTCCCAACGCCACTTCTATACCTCCCTGCCCGCTTTTGCAGGCATTCCATCCAAGATTTTCCTCAATCCGTTCAAGCCCCCAGGGCCAGCAGACACATTAAGGCCGTAACAATGGAAAATACCGCCGTGATCCTGGTCTCAGACCAGCCGCTTAACTCAAAATGGTGGTGCAGGGGTGCCATCTTAAAAATGCGCTTTCCACCCGTAAATTTATACCAACATACCTGCAAGATCACCGAAGCCACCTCCACCAGGTAAATGATCCCTACCAGGGCGATGAATAAAGGCATCTGCAGCATATAGCCACAAGCCGCCACAAAGCCGCCCAGGGCCAGGGACCCGGTATCCCCCATGAAGACAGAAGCCGGATGTACATTGAACAGCAGAAAGCCCATAAGTGCCCCTGTCACAGCGCAGGTCACAGGCTCAATGCCACTGTGCGAACCTGCTGCCACCACGGTAAAGAACACCGCAACGATCACGGTAACACTTCCCGCCAGCCCATCTAATCCATCTGTGAAATTCACCCCGTTCACCGTTCCCAGCACAATGAAAAACAATATGGGGAGGTTCCAGATACCAAAGTCCAGGTATCTGCCGGGCAGCCAGGGAATGCGCATGGCCAGGCTCACATCCGTAAAAGTCAATATGTAATAAGCAAAAAGCCCTGTCACCAGAAGCTGCCCCGAAAGCTTCTGCAAGGGTGTAAGCCCCATGGAACGCCTGCATACAATCTTGATATAGTCATCCAGGAATCCCACCAGGCCAAACCCCACTGTAAGGAACAGTACCGGCGCCACTTTCGGGTATCGTTCCAGGTACAGCAGCGATGTGCACACCACGCTGACCAGGATCAGGATACCGCCCATGGTAGGGGTACCCGCTTTCTTCAGATGGGCTGCCGGCCCCTCTTCCCGAATGGTCTGGCCGATTTTCATCCGCCTTAAGACCGGAATCAATACAGGCCCTGTCATGGCACTGAGTCCAAAGGAAAGGGCTACCGCTGTCAAGATCATCTTACTCATGGCCATTATACTCCTTTATGCCCAGATACGGAAGAATATTTTCAAAAAGCTGCCGGACAATGGGTGCCGCCACCTGTCCCCCATAATAGATTCCTTTGGGATTGTTCACAATTGCCAGGACAATCACCTGGGGATCCTCTGCCGGTGCAAATCCGATAAAGGATGCAATATACCTGCCGCTTCCCCTGGGAAGGGTCTGGCTGGTTGCTGTCTTGCCACCGATATGGAAGCCTTCCACAGCACCGTTTTTCCCGCTGCCCTCCGACACCACTTTCTCCAGGATTCCCCGCAGGGTCTGGCTGGTCTCCCCGGATACGATTCCTTCCGTCACCGGATATTCCAGCTCTTCTTCCACATTACCCTCCCCGTCCAGGATCCTGACCCCGAAGTGAGGTGTAATGCGCCTGCCTCCATTTATGATGGAGGAGACCGTGGTGATAAGCTGTATGGGTGTAATCTGGAAAGACTGGCCGAAAGCCACTGTGGCCAGTTCCACATTCCCCATGTTCTCCTTCTTGTGCATAATGGTGCCTGCCTCCCCAGGCAGGTCGATCCCTGTTTTCTTCTTCAGGCCAAACTGTTCAAAATAGCTATAGTAGCTGTCCACTCCCAGCCGCAGTCCCACTGTAATGAACACGGGATTGCAGGAATTCATGGTGGCGTGGATAAAATCCTGTGCCCCATGCCCTGCCCGCTTATGGCAATGGATCCTGCGGTCATCTACAGTGATAAAACCCGGGCAGGAAAAAGAACTGGCCGGTGTCACCACCCCTGCCTCCAGTCCCGCCGCAGCCGTGATGATCTTAAAGGTGGAACCTGGTTCATAAGTGTCGTTGATACAGCCGTTGCGCCAGATGCCGTTTAACAGATTCTGCTTCTCTGCCTCAGTCAAGGTCTCAGGTGTCCCTTCCGGCAGCCGGAAAGGTTCGTTCAGGTCGAACTCCGGCACATTGACCATAGCCAGGATCTCCCCGCTGCCCGGATGCATCACCAGAATAGAGACACTGTCCGCCTCTTTGGCAGCCATGGCCTGGGTGGCCAGCTGGGTGGCATAGGTCTGGATGTTCATGTCAATGCTGGTAACCAGGTCATGGCCGGGAACCGGCTCGATGCGCCTCTCCCCGGCGGCCTCCACCTCGATTCCCTTGGCATCCGTCACCGTGAGAATCATCCCTGCCTCCCCTCCTAGCACTTCATCATAGACCACTTCCAGGCCAATGATCCCCTGGTTGTCGCCGCCGGTAAATCCCAGCACCTTGCTGGCAAGGGAACCATACGGGTAGTAGCGTTTATAGTCCTCATCCACCTTGACCCCGGCCATATCATACTCCCGTATCCTGTCCCCAATGGATTTTTCCACATTGCTTTTTACCCTCTCCATGGAAGAATATTTTTCCACTCTCTTTTTTACATATTCTTCTGTGAGATCCAGCTCTTTTGCCAGGATCCGGATCACCTCCTCCGGATCTTCGATCTGATTATGTATGACGGATACTGTACACACCGTCTTATTGTCTGCCAGCACTTTCCCGTTCCGGTCCAGGATCCGCCCCCTGGCCGCCTTGATGCTCCGTTCCCTTTCATGGAGCTGTGTGGCACGGGCCGCGTAATAATCTGCCTGCCACACACACAGGTATAGAAGTCTCACAAACAGAAGTACAAAAACCCCGGCACAGATCAGAAACACCGTCAGGATCTTCTTCCTGTGGAAGATCTTGTTGTTGTCCGTCAGCATACAAGCCTCTCAAAAAGATCTTGATATACTGTATTCCCCAGTCTGCAAGGTTATGAATTCCAAACGGTTTTTGCATTTTGTATCTTTCTTTACTGCCCCACCGGCCCCACAGGCACTTCTGTATCCAGTACATTCCCTCCTTCCACCCAGAATCCCTCCACCGGGTCAAATTTATCTCCTGTCTCGGGATCCACACGGTATCCACTCACCGGGTCTATGGGATATGTCAGCCCAATGGGGACTGTATTGCCAGAATCCGATGGCACGCCCGAATCAGGCGTGTCCCCTGTGCCTTCCCCTGCAGGTGGCTGGTTCCCATCGCCTTCCTCTGTAGAGTCCAGGGCATCCCCTTCCGGCGTCTTGGTGTACCGGTTCGTGTTCTCCAGCTGTCTTTCTTCCAGTTCCCTGATCTCCTCTTCACTTAGTTCCTCTGTCATAAAGATGTTCAGATAGGGCAGGGCTTCCGTCAGGATATCCCTTACGATCCCTGTGGCATATCTGGCATTACCCTGTTTCTCCACATTGGGCCTGTCCACCACCACATAGATGGCAATCTGAGGATCGTCTGCCGGCGCATAGCCGATAAAGGATACCACATGATCATCCTCAGATCTCTTATGGGTATTCTGGTCAATGGTCTCCCCGGTGCCTGTCTTGCCACCAATGGCATAGCCAGCCGGCCTGGCAGTCTTGCCGGTTCCGCTGTCCACTACGGCTTTGCAGAACTGTCTGATGTAAGCGGAGGTGCCCTCCGAGATGGTCTGTTTCAGTACCCGCGGCTCTATGTTCTTCACCGTTGCACCGCTGGCATTGGTGATCTTGTCTACCATATGCGGCTCGTAATAATACCCTCCATTGATCAAGGAACAGAATCCTGTGATCACCTGGATCATGGATACATTGAAATTCTGCCCGAAGGCGTTGGTAGCCAGATCTGTGGGGCCCATGCTGTCCGCTGTGTATATCAGGGAATCTGTCCTGGACTCCCCGGCCAGATCAATATTGGTCCTAAGTCCGAAGTTGAAGATCTTCTGGTAATCACAGAATTCCTCTGCCCCCATCTGCAGGCCGATTTTCATTAGGGCCACATTGCAGGATTTTGCCACAGCCTGTTCCAGTGTCAGCATCCCTTCCGTCCTGTTATGGCATTTGATCTTATACCCGCCCACCTCCAGAAAGCCTGTACAGTCATAGGTGGCATCCGGCGAGATGATCCCTTTCTCCAGGGCGGCTGCCACGGTAAAAGGCTTCACCGTGGAACCAGGCTCATAGGTGTTGGTGATACAGAAATTCTTCCAGAGATTGTTCAGGTTCAGATAGAGCTGTTCATCATCCATGGCATCCAGAACGGCCTGGTTGATCACCTGGCCGTTCTTGCGGATCTCAAAGTACCCGTTTGCATTGGTGATCTGCTCCACCATAGGGGAACCCAGCAGCGCCTGGGGATTGCGGGTATCATTTAGATCATACCCCGGTGTACTGGCCATGGCCAGGATCTCCCCGGTATTGACCCACATCATGATGCAGCCGATGTTTTCCGCACCGTTTCCCTCCTTGAAGCCATCCTTGTATTCCGTCATGAATTTCTCCAGGTTTTTTTCCACCATCATCTGCACGTTTGCATCAATAGTAGAATGGACGTTGTACCCGTCCACTGCCGCTTTCACCGTCCGCTCCAGGGTCAGATCATCATTGAGATAGCCGTATTCCCTGCCATCCACCCCACGCAGCACGTCATCGTAGTATTCCTCCATGCCGTAACTGCCCTGGCCGTCCGAAGTGGTGAAGCCGATGGCATCCGCCGCCAGGGATCCGTAAGGATAGATACGCTTATACTCCTCCTCAAACCATACCCCCCTGATCATACTCTTCTCCGCCTGCTGCTCCTCCAGAAAGGCGCTGATCTGGTCATAGGTCAGACGCCTCAGGGGTACATACCAGGAAGACTTGGGATGATCCAATACATACTGGCGGATCTGGGCGATGTCCAGTTCAAAGTTCCGCCCCAGTGCCTCCAGGGTAGGCTCTAAGTATCTCTGCTGCTTCTTTTCATCATACAGCATCACAGCCGCATCAATGACCAGATTGTATACCTTCTCACTGGTAGCCAGCTTTGTTCCCTTCACATCCACAATGTCACCTCTCCTGTAAGGAATGGTGGATGAATCATATTTCTGCTGGGAAAGTACCTGTTTCTGGTATTCCGTCTCATTCTCCCGGGTGATCCACACAAGCCTGGCGGTCAGCCCTGCAAAGGCCAGCAGCACAGCGATGTACAGTACCAGAAGCTTTTTCTGCATCTTGATGGAAAATCTGTTCTTTTTCGGCTTTCGCTTTCCAGGCTGTCTTGATTGTCTTCTTTGTCTGACCAAATTCACACCTCTTTCAGACTGCCGGATGTTTTCCGGTAGTTCCTGACACATATCCCATACCCTGCCTGGCCATCCTGCCATTCCAGGTATCCGCACAGCAGGGCTTCACAGGGAATGGTTCCATGCGGCGTCATACAGGCAACGTTTATTTTCCTGTAGCTTTGCGCATATAGTCATTGGTATCATTGGTATAGGGCACAATCTGCCCCTCCCGGGCATACACCATTCCCAGTTCCCCGATGGCCACACGCTTGATCTCCTCCAAGTCGATGCTGTTCACGATCCGGTGGTATTCCTCGTCATTGGCAAGCTTTAAGCTGTTCAGCTCGCTTTCCTTGCTGGCCACGTATTTTGTCATGTTGATCAGGTCCGACTGCAGCTGGATGTAATTCACCAGGATAAAAGCCGCCGCACACATGGCCGTGGCCAGAAACAGCACATACCCCATGCTCATATGGTGTGCCCTGTCCCGGTTCTTGCGCACTGCAGGTGCCGCCTTTTTTCTGGGCGGTGTGTCCATCTGGCTCTGGATATCTGCTTTTCTGACGGTATTCCCATGTATATATTCTCCTCTGGGATCCCTTCTCCCAGAAGCCTGTCTGTCTTCATATGTGGTCTTTCTGTATGTCCTGCCTCTCTGTTGCTGACTCATTTCTATACCTGCTTTCCTCAAACTTCCTGTGATGCCGTTTCAGCGTAAGTGCCATCCAAGACGGCACAGACTGGTTTCGCGTAAGACAAGCTCCCGCCAGGCACGCTGCATCTGTTTTCTTCTGGATATAACAATCCATGGGAGGAATGCCAGCCGACATACTCCGGGGACTGCCTATGTACCGGCTTTCTCGAAGACACGCAGCTTCGCGCTCCTCGACCGGCTGTTCTCTGCCAATTCCTTCTCACCGGGAAGAACCGGCTTCCTGGTGACCACTCTTCCCTTGGGCTTCCTGCCGCACACACACACCGGAAATGTCTTAGGACAGGTACACGGGTTCTCATTTTCCCGGAATACATTCTTCACGAGCCGGTCTTCCAGGGAATGGAAAGTGATGATGCACAGCCTTCCCCCTGGCTGCAGAAGACCGATCATA
Source organism: uncultured Acetatifactor sp. (assembly GCA_910577665.1). GTDB lineage: Bacteria > Bacillota > Clostridia > Lachnospirales > Lachnospiraceae > Acetatifactor. The sequence goes on along the minus strand of CAJTOJ010000021.1, from coordinate 14,150 downwards.
TCGTCCAGGGAATTCTTCAATGCATCCAGTTCCCCATTACACTCGATCCGAAGCGCCTGGAAAGTCTGTCTGGAAGGATGTCCGTTCTGCCGCATCTTCGCCGGGATGGCCGCTTTTATGACCTCATTTAACTGGAACGTGGTCTCTATGGGCTGTTCCTGCCTGGCCCGTACAATATGTCTGGCAATGTTCTGTGCAAAGGGATCCTCCCCGTAGTCCCGGATCACCCGGAACAGTTCTTCCTGTGTATATCCATTCACAATGTCTGCCGCTGTCAGCGCCTGCCTGCGGTCCATCCGCATGTCCAGACGTGCATCGAACCGGTAGGAGAATCCCCTCTCCCCATTGTCAAACTGGTAGGAGGACACCCCCAGATCCAGCACAATGCCATCTACCTGCCCTACTCCGCAAGCTGCCAGGGCGGCACGCATATTACAGTAATTGTCATGCAGAATGGTCACTTTTTCCCCAAAAGAAGCAAGCCTCTCCCCTGCAGAATGTATGGCCGCATCGTCCTGGTCGATCCCATAGAAATGGCCGTCTTCCAGTCTGCTGCATACCTGCCAGGCATGTCCGCCCCCTCCTAAGGTACCATCCACATAGATACCGTCCGGCTTGATATGGAGTTGTTCGATGGTCTCCTTGAGCAAAACGGAGTAATGGGATAATTCCATGTCTGTATCCTCTCGTATTCTCCTATGTACAGCCCTGCAAAGCCTAAATTGTCAGTCCCAGGTTCATCATACCCTGTGAAATCTTGTTGATATCCACCTTGCTGTTGTTCTCATTCCACTTTTCAAGGCTCCAGATCTCGATCTTGCTGCCCACACCAGCCAGAACCACATCTTTTTCCAGCCCTGCGAATTCCCTGAGATCTGTGGGCATCAGGATACGCCCCTGCTTGTCCACGGTCACACACATGGCTCCGGACAGAAAGAACCTTGCAAACTGTCTTGCTTCCTCGTTGATCAGTGGTAGTGACGCCAGTTTTTCTTCAAAGGCCTTCCACGCATCATTGGCATACACAAATAAGCAGCCATCCATCCCCTTCGACACCACGAATTCATCTCCCAGAATCTCACGGTATTTTGCCGGAATGCTCAACCTGCCCTTCGGATCAATCGTATGATTGTATCTGCCCATGAACATTTGCAATCACCACCCGTCAAAAAGTAGGTCTGCCACAGGAAATGACCCTTTTGTATCTCACCCATGGGTTTTCATCCCACTTTATGGGTATTTATGCCATATCCATCCCACTTTTAATAGATTGTAATATATTCTTAAGAATTTGACAAGGAGAATGTTTTGTCGAAATTGCATCAAAAAAACGCCCTGCTGTCACACAACAGGACGTTTTATCAGTTTATGCCACAAGATATGGTAGATGGACGGCTCTACAGAACGCATATCTATGATTTGCCAAAATACCTAAAATATGAAAAAAAACGGTTTCCCATTTGGGCTGGCATATTTTCTATATGAATTGCATAGGACCGTCCAGTCCTTCGGAAACCACCACCATATTCCTGGAAAAGCCGTCACACAGGGCATGGGCCAGGGTGGTGGGTACCTCCACCCTGATCTGGTTCCTGCCAGGTACATAAGCATCTGCTATCTCATAATCAAATACCCCGCTGCAAGCAGCGGGGTATTTGACCCTCGCGGCATTCGCCAACAGGCCGTGCAAGCACGACCGCTTGGCTCATTGCTCGCGGGAATAACAGGGGGATCCCATACGCACTCCCACATCCTTTGGTCTGGAGACAGGAAAATCTCTCCTGCGATTTTCTCCACACAGATTTCCCCGGAAAGATGCTCCAGCACTTATCTTCTGTACCAGCTTTATACCTTCCGGTCCATCTTTTTTCTCATCCGCAGCCTTACTGCCACGTCTGCTGCCACGGCGAACACCACCATCACCAGACTCAGAACCTGGGATACGGGCACCGTAGTACCAGGCAGAAAGAGAGTGTCTGTCCGGATCCCTTCAATAAAGAAACGTCCCAGGCCATATCCTGCAAAATACAGCAGACAGATCTCTCCGTTAAATTTCCTGTGCTTCCAGTATAGAAGCACCAGCACAAGCACCCCCAGGTTCCATACGCCCTCATACAGGAAAGTGGGATGCACATTGATATAATTGGCCCCTTCCGGGATATGGGTGGCTATATTCTCCGAGATATCCCTGGCTCGGACAGCTGCAATGGGAAGCTGCATGGAAAAAAGTCCGTCATAGTATTCCCCGAACACTTCCCGGTTCATGAAGTTCCCCCACCTGCCGATGATCTGGCCCAGAAGCAGTCCAGGCATGGCAGTATCCCCAATCAGCAAGGCACTTTGCTTCTTGATCTTCGCATAGATGAACAAAGTGATAAACGCTGCAATCACACCACCATAGATGGCCATTCCCCCCTGTCTGGTATTGAAGATATTAAGCAGATTATCCTTGTAGTAATCCCACGCAAATATCACATAATAGATCCTGGCGCCTATGATGGAAAAAATCACCGCATAAATGGCAAAGTCCCAGTAAAGATCCGGATTCTGACCGGACCGCTTCGCCATATATACTGCCATCAAGATCCCTGCCAGCACGCCAGTGCCAATAAGCAGTCCGTAGAAGGCTATCTCAAAGCCAAACACAGAAAATGATTTTGGCACGTTCTGTAGATATATTCCCAGATTTGGAAAGGCTATATCGCCTGCATTCATATAAACCCCGTTTCTGCGTTGCCCTATACACACAAGTGGCTTTGTGACAGACAGCGCACAGATACTAACATGACCGTTCACAGCTTCGCGGCTGGCAGCAACATAGGGCTGCCTAACCTTGAACCCCTTCCTTCCCTTCCTGCTTACACGTTGAACCTAAACAGGATCACATCCCCATCCTGCACTACATAATCTTTCCCCTCGATGCCTACCAGCCCCTTTTCCCTGGCAGCGGCCAGCGACCCCTGCTCTAACAAATTCTTGTAATTCACCACCTCGGCCTTGATAAATCCCCTCTCAAAATCAGAATGGATCTTTCCCGCCGCCTGGGGCGCCTTGGTACCGATCCTAATGGTCCAGGCCCTGGTCTCATCCTCTCCGGCTGTCAGGAAGCTCATCAGCCCCAGAATGTGATAGCTGGCCTTGATCAGTTTCTCCAGGCCTGACTCTTTTAATCCCAGCTCCTCCAGGAACATGGCTTTCTCCTCCTCATCCAGTTCGGAGATCTCCTGCTCGATCTGGGCACAGATCACAAACACCTCACTGTCCTCTGCAGCTGCAAACTCCCGCACCTTCGCCACCATCCCATTGGATGCGGCATCATCTGCCAGATCATCCTCTGCCACATTAGCGGCATAGATCACCGGCTTATAGGTCAGCAGATTGAACTCTTTCAACAGGGCCAGCTCTTCCTCGTCCTCCGTCTGGATGGTCTTGGCCAGCTTCCCGCTCTCCAGGTGTTCCTTCAGCCTCTCTAAAAGAGCATACTCCCTGGCATAAGTCTTGTCCATCCTGGCCACCTTGCCCACCTTGGCGATCCTTCTCTCCAGTACTTCCAGATCGGAGAAAATCAGTTCCAGGTTAATGGTCTCAATATCCCGCAGGGGATCAATGCTGCCATCCACATGGATCACATTCGTGTCCTCAAAACACCTCACCACATGGACGATGGCATCCACCTCCCGGATGTTGCTTAAGAACTGGTTCCCCAGTCCTTCTCCCTTGGAGGCTCCTTTCACCAGGCCGGCAATGTCCACAAATTCTATCACCGCCGGGGTGACCTTCTTCGACTGGTACATGTCCCCCAGAAGCTTCAACCGTTCATCCGGTACCGCCACAATCCCGATATTTGGGTCAATGGTGCAGAAAGGATAGTTGGCAGATTCTGCTCCCGCCTTGGTCAGAGAGTTAAAGAGAGTACTTTTGCCCACGTTTGGCAGACCTACGATTCCTAGTTTCATTTTTCTTTATACCTGCACGGAAATCCCTCTATTTACAAGGGTTTCTGCCTTTCTCTATATTTTTACTACACAAATCACTACACAATTTTTAAGGCACTTTCGATTCTTTCCACCTCTTTGACCTTCTCATCTTCAGTCACATGGACGTATAAATTCATCGTAATGCCTACATTGGCATGACCTAAAATTACCTGTAAAGTCTTAGGACGCATCCCGCCTTCAATACATCTTGTCGCCATCGTGTGTCTTAAAACATGCATCGAGAAACGTTCAATACCAGCTTTGTCACATAGTTTAAATAATGTAGTGTCATAAGCTGAATTTTTTGTTGGTTCACCTTTCCTGCAAAGAAAAACAAACTCTTTAAACTGCATATTGATCACTTTGATTTCTCTCAGCTTCTCTTTCTGCCTTTTCAAGATAGCAATCGCCTCTTCTGTCAACGGTACATCGCGATAACCAGATTTACTTTTTGGTTCTCCAATTAGCCATTCACCAGCACTGTACCTATACTCCATACTTCTCTGTATGTGTATGACACGCTTTTTCCAGTCAATATCAGACCATTTCAAACCTATTAACTCACCTGTCCGTAATCCTGTCTGCAAAATGAAAGCAAACTGATTATAATTGCTGCTCTTCTTGGCAATTTCAAGAAATTTCCTTTGTTCGTCAATGGTTAATGCCCTGACTTTCTTAGGTTCTTTCCCAATATTATATTTTACCGATTTTGTTACTGGATTTTTAAGGATTACATCATTTTCAACAGCATCAGCAAACATACAATACAACGCTATCCTTGTTTGATATATGGTAGATGTCTTATAATCATTCTTCATCTGGTTTAAAACATTCTGACAGTGCATTGGTTTTACCTCCGACAATATCATGTTGCCAATACACTTCTTTATATTATGCTCAAACCGCTCTTTATAATTTCTGATTGTATTTGGTCTTATACTGTCACCTTTTATATTTTCAATCCAATAATTGAACCATGCCGTTACTGTCATATCCCCGGATGCATTGATACCACCATGCTCATCTTCAAATTTTGCATCCGCATACCATTTACGGCACTCCTGTAGCTTTGGGAAATATCTTTGAACTGATTTACCAGTTCTCTTACTAATAAATCGTGCTGTGTATAAACCATCCTTTCTTTGACAGATACCAACTCCAAGTTCCTTGCCCTTTAAGTCTTTACCCATAAAATCAACTCCTTTCTGCTGTATTCCAACAAAAAGAGTTTGATACAAATTAACATTATAGCATATCACCTAGCATTTTGGAATAATCAAATTGAATTTTCTACCTGAATCCTGTCTTAAATTTCCAAACTCTTAGATATGTACTGTTCAAACTCTTTCCTTTTTACCAATTTTTTGTTGCCAACATATAATACGAAGTCACATTTTGGTTGCTTTAATAACTCTTCTATTTTATTGATTCCTATATTTGAATAAGCTGCCGCTTCTTTAATTGTTAATGTCATTTTAAGCCAAAAAGGTATCTCTAATGCTTTTGTTTCCTTATTCATATAACATCACACTCCAATTTGTAGAAATTTCTTCATTTATAGAAGGTACTATAAAAACTCAGCACTATAATATTCACTTTTCAAAATTATCACACAATATAGGCAGGACACGATTAGTAACCATGCCCTTATCTCGACTAATTAACAAGTTACTCTACAAATATTATTTCTCCATAATTTCTATCTTGAGATAGTGTTTCAACACTTCTTCCAGTTCATAAGACGGGCTATCCTTTACATCAAGCACCCGTTTGACATATACCACTTAATCTGTGCTCTTGTACCATTCCATAAAATAAACTTCTCATCCATGCATGTTCTGTGCATGAAAGTACTGGCAGGAACAGATGCCAGCAGTATTCCCTGTATTTTGCACTTCCAGGAATCTGTTCCTGCTCCACTTGAAAGATTTTACCTTCCGTATTTAATGCCATCATGAATTCTGTTGACAAGTCTATCAATCTGCTTGTCAGCAATTTTCTCCACCTGCTTTGTAAAATGGTTTGTATCATTCACGTCCCCATTGATGGTAAGCATACTGTCATAATGTACATTTACAGCAGGGTTAACTACCTTTCTTTCAATGACGGGTTCCTGTATGTTCGCATTGCGCCATATTTCAGTTATCCTGTCCATATCAAACTGCCTGGCGGACATCAATTTTTCCGGACTGTATGCTGCCCAGTCGTACAGGTTGTCAGTCTGTTTCTTTGTCAGTACCTGTGTGCCCTCATTGGCAATTGTGTACTGTCCGCTGGACAGTTTCGGGAGTTTCATTTCAGTACCTTCCTCATCAGTGATGATAATGTTTCCCTCTGAGGAGCGTGTACCACCTGCGTACATATGAAGTGCATTATAGGACAGGTTTGAACTTCCACCACCTCCCCCATGTCCTTTGTTTCCCTGGGATCCGCTGGTGGATGGGATGTCCCGGATCCTGTCTACTGCATTTGCGGCTTCGTTTGCGGCGTTACGTACACTGTCCAGGGAAGAGACTATGCCGCTTATGTCATATCCACTTTCCAGTGTGTTCACAAGGCTCTGCTGTAGGGCGTCTGTCATGGCTGCCAGGTTGGCTTCCGCATAATAGGAGGATGCCAGTTCCGCCACAAGGGAATCTGCCCTGGATGAGAACATCCATGCAAGTGATCCAGCCGTGCTGTCTGCCCTGGCCTGTAGGTTCCATATTTCGTTTTCCACACCCATGATATTACCAATGAATACAGAAGTGCCCTGTGAAAGTACTTCCCCGTAACCTGCGACTGCACCGGCACCAGACTGCCATGCGGAGATGAGGGAAGTGGAGACAGTCACCCCGTGCTGTGCCGCAATGGCTGCAATTTCCTGCCCGATCATGGCAGAATTGTTTTTCACGGCATCAAATGACCCTGTAAGCACTGCTTCCATGTCTTTCAGTGATGCCCTAAGGGCCTCAATTTCATCATTGCGTTCCTTCTCATAATCCTCATACTGCTTATTGAGGGCGTCTTTCTGTACTTCGATGGAGTGCTGGTATTCTGTTTCTGCGAGATCCTTTTTTGCCTGTGCAAGCTGTTCCTCCAGCTTTTTCCTCTTTGCCATGGTTGATGCGGACGTATCATTCTGCATGGCACTTATCTGGCGTTCAAGGTCATTGACGGACTTTGTTTTTTCAGCAATTGTGTTTTCGTATTCATGAAGGTCTTTGGCTGCATCCAGTGCCTCAATCTGTGCATCTGTGAGATCCCTGTACGCCTGTATTTCTTCATTGATCCCGTCAACAACGATATCAACCCTTGCCTCATTCAGATCCATGATGGAATCTTTTGCTGATTCTGCGGAATTTACTGCATCCCACTGTGCCCTGTTCAGATCGGCAAGCCTGTCTGCATACTCAGTGGCAGAATATTTCCCGGCAACGTAATCTGCATTCAGACGGTTTATTTCATCGTTGTACTGGCTTACACGGTACTGTGCAAGTTCATACTGCTGTACGAGAAGCCCAAGCTGTGTGAGTCCTTCCTTTGTCCATGTGTTGTCTTTCCTGGCCACATCCATGTCGTCAAAAAGCCCGGTGATGCTGTCTGCCTCGTCCGCGATGGAAGAGAACTGTTTCTGTATGCGGTCAAATATTTCTGTGTGTAATTCCAGGATGGAGTTGTCAAGTTCCTCAATGGATTTTTTGCAGTCAAGGATGCTGCCGTCTACATCACTGAGGGCATTGACCATTTCCAGCCATTCTTCGGTTCCTTTCTGTACCCTTCCGGAACTGATGGCACTGCTCATCTGGTTTACAAGCTGTGCTTTTTCAGCTTCCAATAGCTCTAATTGTTTCTTTGACTGGTCAATCTGTGCAATGAAGAAGGAACTGCCTATTAATTCACCAGCCTCTTTTAGTAAGTCAATCTGCTTGGAGATCAGATCCTTACTGTCACCACGGAGGTCAAATTGAGATTCAAAGTCGGAAATTACGTTGTTGAATTTCTGAAGTTCTAATTCACGCAGCTCTTTTCTGAGATTTGCTAATTTTTCTGTATGTTCAGCTACCTTCTCTGACCATTCGCTATAGTCATTTATTGCTTCAACTACAGCTTTATTGCCTTCACCAATATAATCTGTAAGACTTACAGACCCATCAATAATTTTTTTTTGTGTTTCTAAATCTAACTTGGATAGCGATTCTTGCGCTTTTTGTTGATACATTTTAATTGCATCAGAGTAATTGCGCATACTTTCTTCCAATATGCTAGAACTTTGGTTTAGTAGTTGGTTTTTTGCAAATGAGCCAGTAAGGTTCTCTAAGTTTGCCATTAATAAACTAACAGCATCATCTAGTACTTCTATTCTGCGTTCAAAGAAATCTACCATATCTTCAAACTCAGACTTAACAGCACTGTTGGTTGATTTTGTCGCATCCTTTATCTTATCAAGCGCATTTTCATGATTATTTGTGATATTAGAACTGGGTGAATATTTCCTGTCTTTTGCGGCATCCGTGCTCCCAAAATGGAAATCTTCAAGCTCAATTGTTTGTGGTGTATAGTTAGATGCAATCGTTTTGCCAAAAGAGGAGATAGCGCTTCCGATTTTATCTAATGATTCCCCGCTTGCACCAAGTTCAAACTTTATCTCTGGCAGACTAAGTTCCGCACCTAATACATTAACCTTTTTCCAATCAATAGACTTTACGCCGAAACTTAAGTCAACTTTAAAGTTGGATATAGCATCACCTAATGTATCAAACAGTTTTCCGATAGAATCAGCCATGCCTGTAATGGCATTATTGGTATTCGCCATAATTGCCTGGCAGGCGATTTCCTGGTTGGATACATTTTCGGTCAGACTCTTTGCTATTTCACTCGTAGTAGTGCCAAGTGTATTTGCAATTGTATCAGCCATTTCACCGCCAGTCTGTACAATACGGCATAGATCCTCTGCAATGACATTTGCATGTGCGGTAAATTCATCAGATCCTGCCGTCACGGCATCATTCATAATCTGTTCAAGAGAGTAGATACTATCCTGGTAAGATTCAATTATGGACATGGCAGAGTTGAGTTTATTCTGCGTATCATCAAGGGCATTATTACCAACATCAGAGATTGCCTTTCCATGCTCATTCCAGGCTTCTGAATTCTCTTGTAGATTGTCCGTAAGGGTGCTGAGGGTATTACCGATGGCAAGATATCCTTCCAGGTACTCACTGATACTCATTTCGCCGCTGTCAAAGGAATTAATAAGACCCGATAATCCATTTGCAGCCTGCTGCATGGAATCCACGAAAAACTGTGCGGATGCTTTTGTCATATCCTCCATAGAATCGGTGAAATTGGATGCATCAAAATTATCTATTTCGAATTGTAGAGCATCAAAATATTCTTTGTGTGAGATGGCTCCCTCGTTGAACATGTCAGTTATGTGCTGGATACGGGTGCCGAAATCGGTGTCGGTGAATGTGGAGAAACTTTCATATGGGGATTCAATGTTTTTCGTTTCACCTACTACATACCCGAGTTCTACCAGCATATCAATTAGGCTCTGAATCTGTTCTTCTGTCGGTTCTGTATATCCAAGTGTTTCTAACAGCCCCCTAAACGCTTCTTCACCTTTTTCAATATTCTCATTATCCAAGTTGATTGCTTTGATATCAACATCAGATAATCCACTCAATTGCTCTGCATATTTTTGAATGGTACTGTCTGTTTCAAATGCCTGGCCTAGCTGATAGGCAGCTTCTGCATTCTTATTTATACCTTCGTAGATACCGTCAAATACTTCCTGCGAACCTTCTAGTTCACCTGCTGCGTTTTGCACTGACTGCTGTAATGAATCTAAATTTGCTTTTGCTTCTGCAACACCTTCGCCAGATGAAAGAGCATTATTATAGTTCTCGACAGCTTGAACAGACTGCTGATAGAGCGGACGGAGAGTATCGTTACGGACGATCTCGGCTTTCATAAACTCATCGTAAATCTTCTGGTACTCTTTCAGTTCATCAGTCTGTGTTTTTCTTAGCTGTTCCGGAATATTATTCAGTATACCAGATACATCAATAGCATTCTTTTCTACATATTCCTCTAAATCCTTTGCAAACTGGTGCATTACTTCTTCAGCACTCTGTGCATCTGCCTTAATAATCAGCTTCATTGTAGTTGCGCCAGCAGCACCAGAAGCTGAAAGTTTTAAAAGATCACTATATGATTCGATATAATCCAGTAATTTCTTCTGCTCTTCTGTTATAGGTGCATAGTTGTTCCATGAAGTGACAATTCCTAAATCAAATGTCCTCTCCTTACTAAGTTCCTTTTTAGCAACTTCAAATACATCCCTGTTTTCCACAACAAAATCAGCGGCTTTTTCTTTTGACAGCTCATCCAATAATCCAATTTGTTCCTTATACTTTCCATTTACAAGGTCAACATTGGAAGCTTCAGCGCCATAAGACTCTATAAGGTCATTCTGGATCTCCAGCAATTGCTCTTTTATAGAACGTGCCTCGTCTGTGGAGAGGTTCCCATTGTCAAGAGCTTCCTTCAATTCTTTGTATTTCTTGATTTGAGAATCAAGTGTAGACTGCTGCTGTTTATAAGCATCTGCAAGTTCTGACGCTTTCTGGCGGGCTTCTTCCAGTTTCTGGTTGTGTGCTGATACCGCAGAAGTAGCTATAGGAATGATAGCTGCTAACGCAGATATTGTCATCATCGCAAATCCTATGGGGTTTGAGGCAAATGCTACGCCTAAAGTATTTAATGCTCCCTTTAATGAAAACGTGGATGCTGTTGCTACGTTTTCAGCATTGGCAAATCCAAGAGTCGCAAGCATTTGTTGACGTTCCTGTTCTTCTAATCCCATACCAGTTACTATTTGTAATCTCTGTTCATTAGTTAATCCCTTAGTAGAAAGTACAAGCTTGAGTTGCTTTTCTGACAATCCTTTGCATGCACTTCCAATATCCAATAGGTTTTTTTTGCTTCTCCCATTATCAAACAGCTTCATTGCCGCTGTTAACTGTGCCGTACTTTTGGATGCGCTGATAATACTTGTTGCAATAGATACAAAAGTTTTTGATACACCCATAGTTACAATTCCAGCAAGTGTACCTTTTAATATATTTGTTTTGTCGATAAACTCTACAACGTTTGTAGTTGCCGCTATAATCCCGCTGTACAGCTCTTCGCTTATTGTATTTGTTGATAATGATTCTATAGCCGCTGTCAGTTCATTTGTCTTGGCTTCTAATGAATCCTGGTATACCTCGTACCGCTCCAGCGCAGAGCCAGCAGAATTAGCAGCAGTCTCAGAATATTCCAATGCCCTGGAATAGTTATTCATCAGTACAATAAATCTCTCCCTTTGCATGGTTCCGGCAATTGCCACAGAGAGTGCATTCTGCTCCACCTGTGTCAGACTATCCCACCGGCCGCCAATATCATCCAACACGTCATCAAAATTTCTGTATGTATCTGCTGTATCCCGTAACTGAATTCCCAATTTATTTAGAACTGCTTCTGTATCAGATAATGACTCCCCAGTTTCGTCATCAATAAACCTGCCTATTTTGATGTTGTTCATACGGCTATACATTGATTTAAATGAGTTACCGATCACCGACATGGATTCTTGTGTTACTTCACCCACAGCAGCAGAATAACCGATGAGCCTATCCATAGATGTCCCAGAATTATTTGCAATATTGCTACATTTACTAATGGCTTCAGCAAGTCCGCCAGCACTGACTGCTGCCTCCAAGTCAACACTGGTTAGTTTACTCACAACATCAATGGAATTTTCTGCGGCAATTTTATATCCCTTTAAACTTGAAATAAGGTAACTCGCCGCATCTGAACTTTCTATCATACCTGTTTTTGATAAAATCTGTGAGCTTCTGATTAATTCATTGGTAGTTTCAATGCTCTCGCCCATGCGCAAGAATTCATTTGCCGCCTCTGCTACATCTTTGGTCGTTGAACTCAGATCTTTTGCCATGGCATTATAATAATCCATCATGGCATTAACTTCTGGATCTGAAGTTCCTGATACCATCTGTATATTTGTCTTTATTGCGTCCAGTTCCTTTATGTTTACTATCGCCTGATGTATCGTCTGTACAATTTTCTGTATACCCATCTGAATCAGATTTATGCCTGTTATGCCACTGGTAAATCTCTCCCAAAGTGTTTTTGTCTCTTTCTGCGCTTCTTTTATCCCAGAAACAACCTGTGAATTGTCCGTCTTGGTCTGTATTACTGTTTCTGTTTTCTGCTTTCCAAGCCTCTTTATCTTTTTGTCTGCGCTTGTGACATCTGCATCTACCTTCACTCTGGGACTGACTTCTTTAATTCTTGCTTTCAGCTCCTTGTTTGTTGCTGTCTTATCCAATGTGCCTTTAATTTTTAATTTAGGCAGTTTTTGTTCAATCGCTTTTATATCTCCCTTGATATTGGCAAGCGACTTAACCTTATCAAGTATTGCTTGTAGCTTAATCATAAAAGAATTATTGTCACTCATAAATTCTATTAATTCCCTTTCTCTGCATATAAAAAGACATCCCATAATGGAATGTCCTTAGTTTTATGTTTTGTTATATTCAGTTTTAAAATCTATAATTACAATTCTGGCACTCATATGTCTTACTGTTATATGGCAAGGCAAATGTACCCAATGTCGCAGCCGCCAAAATCTTTGAACTTATTTTTATTTTTTTGAGCATTTTCGAGTTACATATCGGGCAATGTGGACGAGATAGTGTATAATGTTCTTTCTTTTTATAAAGAATCTTCCTTGGCTTGTGTTCTTTACCACAACCTCTACAGGTAATTATTACACCCTCCTTTAAGATAACATAATTTTCATCTACCAGCTTGACAAATTTATCTAAATCTATTGAATCTATTTTTCCACATTCTTTACAATATACCAATACCCCATTATAATCCGGATTTTCTATATATGATGTTTCTATTTCATCAAAATACATCAAATCATCTTCAACTACATTCTGATATTCCATAACTTCTACATTATCCTCATTTTCAGTATCCTCAGAAGAAGCCTCCCACAATGGTTTTCCACATACAGGACAAGCCTTCACATTCTTAACCACATCGTATAAAAAGCTTGTGCCGCACGATTCACACAACACTTTTGCCATCCCCCGGATCCCCCTATCAAATTACTCCCTATCTTTCCTACAATTATACCACCTCTTTCCGCATCTTACAAGTATTCCCGAACATATTTTCTGTATTTATAAGCTGTTTCTATAATTTGTAATTCAGTTTATGATACCATTATTCAGTTTTTAAATAGTTGATTATCCCAGCCTAATATTGGCTGGCTATGATTGTTTGATTTTCAGATTAGATTTGATATAAATATATGTTCACTATTGTTTTCAGTTGCTTTTGATTATACTCCTGGCATAATTATTTTTTTGCATAGACTTCATCTAAATATGCCGTAATACGATTGGAAATTCCACTTGAGAATTCAACCTCATTATTTATCCATTGATAATAATATTGCGGACTTATGCTGATTTTCTTACAAAAGGTTGTGATTCTCGCTCCTGTGTCATCTATGAATGACTTTACTCTTTCTCTCAATTCCATATTGTTTGTCCCTTTCTGCTTATCCATTGTAAGCGCCAAATATTCCTGCGGATTTTCTAATTCCCTGGATTCCTCTATCATTGTAAATGAAAGATAGTTAGACTATTTCACTACAATTATGGAGGATAGGTTATGACATCTGCACGCAAAGTTCGTGTTCCCATGAGGGAACAGATCAGGATTATCAATGAATGCCGCCAGAGCGGTATGACAGATGCTGACTGGTGTCGTGAAAACGACATTTCTGTAAGCACTTTTTATAACTGGGTCAGCCGCTGCCGGAAAGCGGCAGCGGATCAGATCCCACCACCGAATTATGGTCATTGTGAGATCCCGCGTTCAAAGCAGGACGTGGTTCCCATTGACATTGTTTCGGATCACCTTACGGAACAGAATACAGCATCACAGATGCACCTTGACAATTCACATACGATTGAAGTGGCCATGAAGGACACTATAATCCGTATTCATAACAATGCAGATCCTATTCTGCTCACAAGGACACTGCGCCTTATACAGGAGACATTATGTTAGGTGATATCTCCGGCCTCGAAAAGATTTACA
>CAJTOJ010000020.1 GCA_910577665.1 uncultured Acetatifactor sp. | reverse complement strand
TGAAAGGAGTATACCACGGGAATGGGATTTAAGGAAGCTATGCGGACGACCTTCTTCCACGAGAACGGAACATGGCTTTCTCGTACAGTTCTTCCAGAGAAACACGCTTGTGGTTAAAATAGAGTTCTAAAAACAGCATGGCTGCGCCACATTCACATTTCAGTGGGTCATAGCCAAAAGCAGAGAGGATGGCAGTGCGCCACTGATTAAAGCTTCTGAAAATGTGGTGCTTTTCACGGGAAATGGCCCTGTGAAGTTTTTTATACAATATTGAAAGAGAAAAGTCCAAGGGCCACAGATGGCGTATCTGGCGGGATTTTGGGGATCAGTCCCAAAAGGAATCTGGATAGGACAAAAGGATATCTGTCTTTTTGGGCGTTTCAAATATCTTTTTGTCCCTTGTGTTTTGAGTGAGAAAACCCTATGCTGAAAGTGGTTCTGCAAAGAGCAAGTGTTCCATGCCGGCATAATATGGATACAGACATGACAACTAGAAAAGACGTGAAGGACCGGAATTCATATGAAACATTCATATGAAACAAATGCAACAAATCAAACAAAGGAAACACATCGGAAAGAGAGGGAAATTATGAGAAGAACGTACCTATGGAAAAAGATAACGGCATGTCTCATGGCTGCCGCAATGGTTCTGTCCGTGTGCGGCTGCGGAAAGGACGAGGGAGGCAGCAGCACCCCGGGCGGATCTGAAAATACAGAAAGCCAGGGCAGCAGCCAGGAAGAATCTTCCCAGGAAAGCAGTGAAGAACAGGACGCGTTGCAGGAGACAGGAAAAGTGACCTATCCCTTGGAAAAGGTACATCTGACCATGGCCCTGGTGGAGGAGCCTGCAGTGACGGCAAATGCCAAGGATCTGGGGGAGACACCTTTCGGCCAGGCCTGGCAGGAGGCCACCGGGGTGGAACTGGAGATCATACAGCTGGCAGACTTGAATGCCTTGAGTCTGCTCTATGCCAGCGGGGAACTGCCGGATATTATTCATATGGCCAGCGGCTATGTGGGCGGTCTGGATAAGGCTGTCAAGGATAAGATTGCAGTGCCCTTAAATGATTATATAGAATATATGCCGGATTTCCTGGCAGTTCTGGACAGCAATGAAAATATGTACAAGAAGCCTATCACCACCGCAGACGGCCAGATAGCCGCTTTTCCGCTGATCAATGGGGATGATTATCTGCTGACATCCGCGGGAATGATGATCAGACAGGACTGGCTGAATGATTTGGGACTTGATCTGCCTCAGACGCCGGACGATCTGTATAATGTGCTGAAAGCCTTCAAGGAGGAAAAAGGCGCTTCCGTACCTCTCTCAGTAGGAGCCTGGTGGCTGAAGGATATTGCCGTGGAACACGGAATGCTCACCTCTCCCTTCGGACTGGTGAAAGGCGGCTTCTACCAGGTGGACGGCAAAGTGCATTATGGCTATGTGGAAGAAGAGTATAAGGGTGTGCTGGAATATCTGCACAAGCTTTATGAGGAAGGGCTTCTGGATCCCAATTTCCAGTCTGTCGATGATAATACCAGAAGAGCCAATATCATGAACGGGGATGCCGGTGCGACCATTGGAAATCTTTCTGGCGATATGGGTTCCATGCTCCAGACCATGGCGGACGATCCATACTTTGATTTGAGCGGTTTTGGCCCTCTGGTAAAATCTGCCGGTGACATTCCTATGAGTACTCATTATAGCTGGCCTTTGGGATCTATGATGGTGATCACACCCAACTGTAAGAATAAGGAAGCGGCGGTGCAGTTTTTGAATTATGGATATACGGATGAAGGACGCATGCTGTTCAACTACGGTATCGAGGGAGTAAGCTACACCATGGAGAATGGTGTGCCTACTTACACAGATCTGATCATGAACAACCCGGACGGACTGACCAAACAGTATGCCATGGCCCAGTATCTCAGGGCGTGGAACGGGGGACCCTTTGTGAAGGAGAAAGGCTATCAGTTACAATATTCCAATCTGCCCCAGCAGCAGGCTGCGTTGGAACTCTGGTCTGCATCGGATGCGTCCAAATATCAGATGCCCCCTGTTTCTATAGCGGAAGCGGATTCCAATGAATTTTCCAAGCTGTCGGGGGATATCTCCACCTATGTGTCGGAAATGTTCATAAAGTATGTCACCGGGCTGGAACCTTTGGACACCTTTGAGAGCGAATATCTCGCCACACTGGAGTCTTTGAAGGTGGATCGGATGATCGAACTGGAGCAGGAAGCGTTGGATGAGTTTAACGCGAGATAAGTTCCTGTGAGATAAGGACTTGAAATGAAATGGGAAATGGGGAGGTGGCGGCCCTGGGGCGGCTTCTCCCTATTGTTCCATTTCCGAAAAGGGAACGTAGCTGGCTTTGCAGGAGTCCGCAGGGCTCTGATGCGTTACAGGAAAAATAGAAAGGATGGTACAAGAATGGGGAACAAGAAAAAAAAGAAAGAATCCCTTCTGCGCCGTCTGGGCAAAGACCTCAGAAAATACGCGGACGCTTATATCTTGGTGGTGCCGGTGGTGATATTTTATCTGCTGTTCTGTTATAAGCCCATGTACGGGATATTGATTGCATTTAAAGATTTCTCGCCGGCGGCGGGTATCTGGGGCAGCGACTGGACCACAAGCTATGGGTTCCAGCATTTTATTGATTTTTTCCAGTCTTACTATTTTGCAAGGATTCTGAAAAATACGCTGGTGATCAGTCTGACTTCCATCATATTTGGATTCCCCGCGCCGATTATCCTGGCGCTGCTATTAAACGAACTCAAAAATGAGAAGTTCAAGCGCGTTGTCCAGACTGTCTCCTACATGCCGCATTTTATCTCTGTGGTGGTCATCTGCAGCATGATCCTTATGTTTACTTCAAACAAGGGATTTATCACTTACCTGCTTTCTTTGGTAGGCGGACCGGATTTCTCCCTGTTGACCAGACCGGAATATTTCCTGCCCATCTATGTGCTGTCGGGCATCTGGCAGGAGATCGGCTGGGGAGCCATTATCTATCTGGCGGCGCTGTCCGGCATCGACCAGGAACTGTATGAGGCGGCCAAAATCGATGGGGCAGGGCGGTGGAAACAGACGCTTTATGTGACGCTTCCGGGTATCTCCGGAACCATCATTATCATGCTGCTGCTGCGCATGGGAAATGTGATGAATGTAGGATTTGAGAAAGTGATGCTCCTGTACAATGAGGGCATTTATGAGACCGCGGACGTCATCTCCACCTTTGTATACCGGAAGGGCCTCCAGGACTTCCAGTGGAGCTACAGCGCGGCGGTGGGCATTTTTAACTCTGTGATCAATTTTGCAGTGGTGATGATATTTAATAAGATCAGCAGGAAATTCAGTGAGGTGAGTCTATGGTAACAGGACGGGGAAAGCAGCAAAAAAAGCAAGTTTATGGATATGAAAAGAGGAAGAAAATAACGGGATACCAGGTGTTTTCTGTGTGTAATGTGATCCTTATGCTGTTTGTGATCCTGGTGACATTGTACCCGGTCTATTATATTGTGATTGCGTCCTTCAGCGATCCGGGCGCCTTGTCCAGGCATACCGGGCTGTTGTTGGCGCCTTTGGAACCATATACTGGAAGAGCGTACCAGCTGGTATTCCAAAATCCGCAGATTGTTACAGGGTTTCAGAATACGTTATTTGTGTTGGCGGTAGGACTTCTGATCAATCTGTCCCTTACCATGCTGGGTGCCTTTTTCCTCACCATAAAAGGGCCTATGTTAAAAAATGTCATTACGTTTATGATTATCTTTACCATGTATTTTTCGGGAGGTCTGATTCCTTCTTACTTAAACGTGAAGGATCTGGGGTTGATGAACAGTCTGTGGGCCCTGATCCTGCCGGGGGCTATCAGCACCACCAATCTGATCATCATGAAGAGTGCTTTCCAGTCCATACCGAACAGTCTCATAGAATCTGCCAGGCTGGACGGGGCAAGCTATTTCCAGATCCTGGTCAGGGTGATGACGCCCTTAAGCAAGGCCACCATCGCCGTGATGGTGCTGTATTACGGGGTAGGACACTGGAATTCCTGGTTTAGCGCCTCCATTTATCTGAGGGCGGGGGACAAGTTTCCCCTGCAGCTGGTGGTGCGTAATATTCTGAATATCAGTGCCAGTGCCATGAGTTCCGACGTAGGCATGGATGAAATGGCCCAGATGGCGGATCTGATCAAATATGCCTTGATCGTGGTGACAGCGGCGCCGATTCTGGCAATCTACCCTTTCCTCCAGAAATATTTTGTGAAAGGAGTCATGGTGGGAGCGATCAAGGGCTAGGGGAGTCGCAGAATGGAGAAATATGGAAATTCGCCATAGGGAAAGGACAGGGCGAAGGGCAGACAGCCGCTGGTATAACAGGGGCTGTTCGTGCTATAATATGATACCAGGGTCAAAAGTGGGACCCGCCAAAAGGTCGAAACATTCCATGCCGGCTTCCGGTGCGGAAGGATCAGAAAGTGAAATGGATACAAGCGATGAAGATGAAGAAGAGAAGTATAGTGACAGGATGGCTTTGCTCTTATGTGATTATATTGATGATTCCTGTTGTCGCCATATTTATCAATTATGCCTGGAGTATCAGGATCATCCGGAATGAGATATTCCAGGCCAATCATCTGGTGCTGGACAATCTGGGAGATGAAATTGACAGATATTTAAATAGAGAGGTTTCCCTGTATTCTTATCTGATGCAGGAAAAAGTCTTTGTGAATGTGATCAGCAGCAGAAAAAAGGATGCACAGTTCTACTATGATGTGGCAGCTTTGAGTGCTACCATCAGAAAATATGACCAGGAAGTGAGTTTCACCATTTATCTGAGGGAACTGGATTATGTGATAGGAAATGCCGGGGCAAATGAAAGCGTTTATTATTATAATGGTATGAAGCTTCCGTTCTCTGACGTGGCTCCCTATGAGGAATGGATGGAGGCGCTGTCCGGGGAATATATGGATGATTTTTTCCTTGGCCGATATTTTCATCATAGGACAGACAAAACCTGTCTGGTCTACGGGAACAGCGTGAATCGTTATGCCCAATATGAGGCTTTCAATTTGTTCCTGGGGATTCCGGTTTCTGCCCTGGAGGAACTGACGAGATCCCTGTCGGACGGTTCTGTGCTCCTGGTCGGTATAAATGGAGAGACGGCGCTGGCACTGTCGAACCAGGGGATAAGTAACGTCCCGGATGGACAGGAGCCAGTCTGGGGCGTCAGCAGTCTGACGGAAACCAGGGAATATATGGAGCTCCGAAAAGGTTCCTTCCGGAGCGATGTGGAATACTGTCTTATGATTCCAAAGGATGAGTTCTGGCGGGAGCTGAAGCAGGCCAGAAATGTGCTGTTTCTCAGCGTGGCAGTGACGCTTCTGGTGGGAATCTTCTGTGTGTCCTTTATTCTGGACAGGAACTTCAAGCCTGTAGACCTGCTGATCCGGAAGCTGGCAGGGGATACGGATCCAGGGAAAGGTCTGTTCGGAATGTGGCGCGGAAAAGGAAAAAGCGGGAAAAGGAAGGTAAACGAATACAAGTTCATAGAAGACGCTTATTTCAGGCTGATGGGAGAGAAGAATACCATGTACCGCTATATAGTTACCCAGGAGGAGAGGATGCAGGGCAGTTACCTGCTGGCCATGATGAAGGGGCGGGCGATCAATACCATGGAAAACAGGATACAGCTACAGAACGGACAGAAGATGGCGCTGGCAGGCTTCAAGGTGCCCCTTATGGACGAAAAGCAGTTCCTACAGGACGAAGTGATGCTGTTTGCGGTGGATAATATTTTCTCAGAGTTGATGGAAGGCCATACTTTTTACCGGATAGACGATGGGCAGTATTTGTTTTACTTGTTTTTCGCAGAAGAGGAGAAAAAGGCCTGGAAGGGGCAGCTTATGAAGGCGGCGGAGTATCTTTGCTCCTTTATCAAAGAGCGGCTGGGGATCTCTGTCTGTGGTGCGGTCAGCAGTATGATCGATGAGCCGGGGCAGCTTCGGTTCATCTACCAGGACGTGATGGAGGGCCTAAGGAGTGTGGAACTGTTGAAGAAGAGCGGGGTTGTGGACATAGACGGCAGGGACGAAACTGGCGGAAGCGGAATCGTACAGAGCATCCTTGCGTATGTGGAGGCGCATTTTGAGGACAGCGATCTGAATATCAGCACCATAGCTGAGGAAATTGACCGGAATCCCAAATATATTTCCAGGGTGTTCAAGGAGGAGACAGGGGAAGGGATTCTGGACTATGTGAACCGTCTCAGGATCAGAAAGGCACAGGTTCTGATCCGTTCCGGGGAGTTTACTCTGGAGCAGATCAGCGGGATGGTGGGATACGCCAGCTCCAAGACCTTCAGGCGGGCGTTCCGGAAGGAGACGGGGATGACGCCGGGAAATTTTGTTGCAAATCCTCCAGGACTGTGATAATCTGGACGTAAACTAGATTTGGATCATTCTACAAAACATATGGCTTTCTTGTAATTTCGGGCTTCCTGCCTGGGCGGGGAGCCAGACATACACGGAGTAAAATCAGGCCTGGCAGGGAGGAGGGTATCTTTCCTGCCACAGTTGCCTATGTGTGGAAACAAGGAGTCTGTGATGGGGGAGATCTGAAACCAGGCAGAGGTTATAGGCAGCAGACCGTTTGGCGGGAAGAGGTATCAATATGGGAAGAATACTGGGGATTGGACACCAGGATTTTGCAAAATTGAGGGAAAACAATATTTTTTATGTGGACAAAACCCGGTTTATTAAGCAGTGGTGGGAAAGGAATGATGAAGTGACCCTGATTACCCAGCCGAGACTTTTCGGAAAGACCCTTACTATGAGTATGGTGGAAAAATTTTTTTCTACGGCATATGAGGGCAGGGGAGATCTGTTTGAAGGGCTGGACATCTGGGAGGAGGAGAAATACAGGAAATTACAGGGCATGTACCCTGTGATTATGATCAGTTTTGCCGGGGTAAAAGAGACGGACTTTGTCATGGCCAGAAGGAAGATCTGCTAGTTCCTTGCAGAAGAATTCGACAGATACCATTTCCTTTTGGAGGGGGAGTGTCTCACTGAACAGGAGAAAGAAACCTTTTGCAGGAAAAATATCGATATGGACGATGTGGAAGCAACGCTTGCCCTGAATCAGCTTTCGCTCTATCTGTCCCGGTACTATGGGAAAAAGGTGATTATCCTTCTGGACGAATATGATACGCCCATGCAGGAGGTTTATGTGAACGGGTACTGGGAGGAGATGGCGATGTTCACCAGAAGCCTTTTTAACGCCACCTTCAAGACGAATCCTTGTCTGGAGCGGGCAATCATGACAGGGATTACGCGGGTGAGCAGGGAATCCATGTTTTCAGATCTGAACAATTTGAAGGTAGTCACCACCACATCGCAGGAGTATGGAGATTGTTTTGGATTTACAGAAGAGGAAGTATTTGCTGCGCTGGATGAGTTTGGGCTGTCTGACCGCAGGGAGGAAGTGCGGTGCTGGTATGATGGTTTCACTTTTGGATGTCATAGGGATATCTACAATCCATGGTCCATTATCAACTACCTGGATGCGGGGAAAGTAGGCACTTACTGGATCAATACCAGTTCCAATCATTTGGCAGGGAAGCTGATCCGGGAGGGGAGCCGGGAACTGAAGATGACGATGGAAAAACTCCTTCAGGGAGAATCTTTCCACGTCACGGTTGATGAGCAGGTTGTATTCGATCTGCTGGACCAGGATGACGGCGCTGTCTGGAGTCTGTTGCTTGCCAGCGGCTATCTGAAGGCGGAACATGCGATATTCAACCGGGAGAGTGGGGGTACGGAATGCGATTTGAGACTGACTAATATGGAAGTGCAACTTATGTTCCGGCAGATGATTAAGGGTTGGTTCGGAGGATATCGCACAAAACGCGGATAAAATATCTCAAAGGATAGGGATTATGATTAAAGATAAGAAGTTTTACGGCTCCTTTTTCTCCATGGTGGTGGTATTGATCCTACAGAATGTAGTGACCTTGAGCGTCAATCTTGCGGACAATATTATGCTGGGGGCGTACAGTGAACCCGCCCTGGCCGGGGTTGCGGCTGTCAACCAGATTCAGTTTGTGTACCAGCAGATCCTGATCGGGATTGGGGATGCAGTGGTGATCCTGGGTTCCCAATATTTCGGGCGGGGAGAGAAGGGACCGGTCAAAAAGATCTCTTCCATAGCGCTGCACTTTGCCCTGGTGATTGCAATAGGCCTATTTCTGGCTGTCAGCATATGGCCCGATGCGCTGGTGGCGGCTTTTACCCCGGACCAGGAGATTATCGCCCAGGGTGTTTCCTATCTGGCTGTGGTCCGGTGTACCTATCTGTTTTTTGCGGTGACTCAGATTCTGCTGGCAACTCTGCGTAGCACGGGAACGGTGCGCATTGCGCTGGGACTTTCTGTGTGGTCGCTGGCTGTCAACTGCTGTATCAATTACACGTTGATTTATGGACATTTTGGCGCCCCGCAGCTTGGAGTGCAAGGGGCTGCCATCGGTACTCTGGTGGCCAGGGTGTCAGAGCTGCTGCTACTGCTTTTCTATATTGCCAGGAAGGAGAGGCATCTTGGTCTGCGGTTTGCAGACTACTTCCATACGGATGTGGGGCTGCGCAGGGACTATTTCAAAGTGCTGCTGCCTGTCTTGATGGGAAGTATCCTGTGGGGCATGAACAATGCTGTACAGAATGCCATTCTGGGGCATATGTCGGCCAGCGCCATTGCAGCCAACAGCGTTGCCTCCACCATGTTCCTGCTGGTGAAGTCCATGGCGGTGGGGGCCAGTTCTACTGCGGCTGTCTTGATTGGAAAGGCGGTGGGGGAGGGAAACCAGGAGACGGTCAGACAGTATGCCCGCACCATGCAGGTCTTGTTCCTGGCAATCGGAGTGGTTTCCAGCGCTACTTTATTCCTGATCCGGACGCCGATCCTGTCTCTCTATAAGCTAGAACCGGAGACCATGTATCTGGCCGATACCTTTTTGCTGATCCTCTGTGTCATCATCATCGGAATGTCCTATCAGATGCCAACGAACCTGGGGATTGTCCGGGGAGGCGGGGATACACGGTATGTGATGATCCTGGATTTCATCA
The DNA here is from genome assembly GCA_910577665.1 of uncultured Acetatifactor sp. GTDB lineage: Bacteria > Bacillota > Clostridia > Lachnospirales > Lachnospiraceae > Acetatifactor. The sequence goes on along the minus strand of CAJTOJ010000020.1, from coordinate 59,615 downwards.
GCATCTGGTGTATTGTGCTGCCACTTTCCTATGTCATGGCTTTTGTGGTGAAGGCCTCTCCTGTTGTGGTGATCTGGTGTCTGAACCTGGATCAGATTTTTAAATGTGTCCCTGCGTTTCTCAAATGTAATTTCGGACACTGGGCCAGGAAGCTGACCAGGGAAAACTCGTAATGTCATTTTCGCAAAAGATCTAAGCCCTGCCGCTGTTATCCCGGGCTGGTTCAATAACCTGGGTCGGCTCAATAATCTGGTTCAGATCAAAGAGGACCGCTTCATAATCTTCTACAAGTATTCGCGGATTTTGCCTATGGTGGTTATTTTTCCATTAGGAATTTGCTTCATTATCATATCGTAGTACAGCGGCGGAGCGAAATACATTCTGGTTCCGCCATATGGGTACCTCCTTGTGCGATTTGGTACGCCCTGTAGGCGTATCCGGGGTTTTGGCTAAGCCTGTCCTGGCGCCTTTTGACTTATTGTAAAGGATGGAATGCATTCATGCAATGAGGTTGTTTTAAAAAGTTCTGCTACAGTTTGGACAAGGATTCACGTGTGCATCATGTTGCTTTGAGCGGCAAAGCCGTGAAAAGTAACTGGACAAGCGGCCAGGAAAGGTTCCGCTGGAAAGAAATCAGTTGGCAGGTTTATATACGGAATCAGCTGGCAGGTATAACGCCAGTGGCAGACCACTGGCAGCAGGGTGTGTATGAGAATGAGCCATAGGGCGCATACTAATATATCAGATGAAAGTCATCTGTCTGGAATTGGATATCGGTGGAAAAGGGATCTGCCTGGAAAAGAGGAAAAAGGAGGCATCGCAAATTTATGAGAGATATCATCTGCCTGAACAGCGGCTGGAAATTCAATAGACAGGATGTGGGACTGCCATCAGAATATCCTGTGGAATGGGAGAATGTGAGACTGCCACACACCTGGAATGCAGTGGACGGTCACGATGGGAACGGAAGCTATTACCGGGGACAGTGCTGGTATGCGAGAGCCTTTGAGACACCTGTCCAGCCTTTGGCGGGAGGGCGTATCTTCCTGGAGATTCCGGCGGCAGGACAGCAGGCGGTGGTATATGTGAATGGGCAGGAAGTAAGTCGCCATGAGGGTGGATATTCCATGTTCCGGACTGATATCACGGATGCCTGCCTGCAGCCAGGTGCAGGGGAGAATCTGCTGGTCATTGCCTGTAGCAATGAGAACCGGAGTAATGTATATCCGCAGTCGGCGGATTTCACTTTTTATGGCGGACTGTACCGTGGGGTGAATCTGATCAGTGTCCCTGCGGTTCATTTTGACCTGGAATACTGGGGCGGCTGCGGGCTGAAGGTGACGGCGGCGCCCTGGGGGTCTAAGGCAGAGGCCTGTGGAAGAGATTTGGAAGCAGGCGGCGCGGAATTTACCCTGGAAGCCTGGGTAAAAGGTGCGGATGAAAATTTCACCGTGCAGTATGACATCCGCGATGCGGCAGGCCGGGAAGTGGCAGGTGCGGTGCGTCCGGCCACGGATCCGAAGATTGTGGTATTTGTGCCGGATGTGACCCTGTGGGACTGTGAACACCCGTATCTGTACACTGTGACAGCCACCTTGCTCAGGCGCAATGAGGCGTATGACCAGGTGGCTGTCCGGACCGGCGTCAGGAGCTTTGCCTGCGACCCTGACAAGGGTTTTCTTCTAAACGGGATACCTATGCCCCTGCGGGGGGTCAGCCGTCACCAGGATCTGTTGTACCAGGGCAATGCGCTGAGCAGAGAGGATCACTACCGGGATGCCAGGATCATCAAGGAGCTTGGGGCCAATACCGTCCGTCTGGCCCATTACCAGCATTCCCAGGACTTTTACGATGCCTGCGATGAGCTGGGATTTGTAGTGTGGGCTGAGATTCCCTTTATCAGTGTCATGAACCCGGATCCGGCGGCCCATGAGAACTGTATCACCCAGCTACAGGAGCTGGTGATACAGAACTATAACCATCCATGCATCTGCTTCTGGGGGATCTCCAACGAGATCTTAATCGGCGGAATCTCTGAGCTGCTTGTGGAGAATCACAGGGAATTGAACGCGCTGTGCAAAAAGCTGGATCCCACGAGACTGACCACCATCGCCCATGTGACCATGACGCCCCTGGACAGTCCTCTCCATGGGATCACCGATGTGGAGAGCTATAACCACTACTTCGGCTGGTATGGCGGGAAGATGGAGGATAACGGACCCTGGCTGGACAGGTTCCATGAGATGCATCCCGGGATCTGCCTCGGGCTTTCCGAATATGGATGTGAGGGAATCCTCACTTACCACAGCCCGGATCCGGCCTGCAAGGATTACAGCGAGGAGTACCAGGCGCTCTATCATGAGCATATGGCAAAGGTCTTGGAAGAGCGTCCCTGGCTGTGGTCCAGCCATGTATGGAATATGTTTGATTTCGGCTGCGCTGCCAGGGATGAGGGCGGTGTATCGGGCAGGAACAACAAGGGACTTGTGACCATGGACCGGCTGGTGAAGAAGGACAGCTATTATATCTACAAAGCGTACTGGAACAGGGAGCCTATGGTACACCTCTGCGGCAGACGTTATGCAAAACGGGCGGGGGAATATACGGATATCCGGGTCTACTCTAACCAGAAAGTGGTGTCCCTGTATGTGAACGGGAAGCTGGCGGGGGTGCAAAACGGGGATAAAGTGTTTGTATTCCGGGTGGCGCTGGAAGACGAGTTCAATCAGATTCTGGCGGTGGCCAGGACGGGATCCGCCTCTGTCTGGCCGGAAACCTGCAAGGACAGTATGACCCTGGAGAAAGTGGACAAGGAGCCGGAGATCTACGTGCTGCCACAGGTGAAGGAAAGGGCGGAAGGGGTGGCCAACTGGTTCAGACTCTCTGGCGACCTGGACTTGAAGGCACCCATGGAATTCCCCGAGGGAAAATACAATATCCGTTACAGGATGGAAGAGATTGCCAGATCCCCCAGGGCTCTGGAGATCGTTTCCGAAGCCGTGAAGCTGGCATCCGGCTTTGAACTGGCTCCAGGCAGCGGCATGTGGGACATGATGAAATCCATGACGCCACAGTCCCTGTTTGAACTGGCAGGCAGCACCATGCCGGAAGGCTTCGCGGAGAGCCTGAACGCCCGTCTGATCCAGGTAGATGTGGAGCGATGAGATTCACATTTTACATTGTAAAAAATGTCCGTTGCTAAGCATATTTCCTTGTAAAAAGTGTGGATGCATGCTATAATGTCACATGCAGATACCTCATTGCGTTTTTTCTTCATAGGAAAGGAGGCACAGGCATGTATCGTGTGGCATTAGAAGCTCTTTACAGATGGAAGGATGGGAAATATAGAAAACCCTTGATTATCGAGGGGGCCAGGCAGGTGGGGAAGACCTGGCTCATGAAGGAGTTTGGCAGGCAGGCTTACCGGGACACGGTATATATCAATTTTGATGCCAATAGCAGGATGGCGGAGCTGTTCGCTTCGGATCTACAGATAGAGCGGATTATGCTGGGGCTGGAGATATATGCAGGAAGGAAGATTGACCCAGAGCACACATTGATTCTGTTTGATGAGGTACAGGAGGTTCCCAGAGCGCTTTCCAGCTTGAAATATTTCCAAGAGCTTGCACCCCAGTATCATATTATCTGTGCGGGTTCTCTTCTGGGGATCGCCCTGCACGGAGGGACTTCTTTTCCGGTGGGGAAAGTGGATTTCCTAAAGCTTTATCCCCTTTCCTTCCGGGAATTTCTGATGGCGCTTGGCCAGGAACGCTTTGTAGAACTGTTGTCCGGACAGGATGTATCCATGATAACAATGTTTCGGCAGACCTATGTGGATGCCTTAAAATACTACTACTTTGTGGGTGGTATGCCGGAAGCGGTGGCCCGTTTTGTGGAGAATCAAGATTTCAATGAGGTCCGGGAAGTGCAGGGGCGCATCCTGGCTGCATACGAGCAGGATTTTTCCAAACATGCGCCAGTGGAAATAGTACCCAGGATCCGTTTGCTCTGGAACAGCATTCCATCCCAGCTTGCCAGGGAGAACCGGAAGTTTGTTTATGGTCTGGTGAGGGAAGGTGGTCGGGCGAAGGAGTTTGAGACAGCGATTCTCTGGCTGGCAGACTGTGGGCTGATCCACAAGGTCAGCCGTGTCACCAGTCCGGGAATTCCGCTGAAGGCGTATGAAGATCTGAAGGCATTTAAGTTATTCCTGGCGGATGTGGGACTGCTGGGATGTATGGTTGGACTGGGACAGCGCACTCTGCTGGACGGGAATGACGTGTTCACAAAGTTCAAGGGAGCTTTGACAGAACAGTATGTGCTACAGCAGCTTGTGGCAGATCCGTCCTTACGAACTTACTATTATACCAATGACAGAAATTCCTGTGAGATTGATTTCCTGGTGGACAATGGGGAGATGGTGATTCCTGTGGAAGTGAAGGCCCAGTTAAATCTAAAGGCAAAGAGTCTGCGGGTATACAGGGAGAAATATCATCCCCAGTTGTCTGTGCGCACATCCATGGCAGATTACCGCAGGGAGGAGGGGCTGGTAAATCTGCCATTGTATGCAATTGGGGAACTGGGCAGGATCTGTGAGCAGGCCTGGGCGCCCGTTGCCGATGGCGCCACAGACCACAGACAGGAGTAAGGGAACACACAGAATCCAGAAGGCGGTTCAGCGCGGCGCAAAATCCACCGTGTACCGTCCGTCTTCTTCCCGGGTAATCACAAGAGGTTCCAGGCCGTACTCCGTCACCTGGAACCCATCCTGGGTGAGGGAGACAGTAAAGTATGCCATGCCGCCTTTTGTGCAGGAAGACTCCTTTTGGGCGCTGATATAATTGCCGATGGAATAGTAGACCAGCATCTGGTGACCATTTTCAGCCTCCAGAACCTCGAAGGGCTGCAGCGCGTGAGGATGGGCGCCCACCACCACATTCACTCCCGCGTCCAGGAAGATCTGTGTCCATTTTGTCTGGAAGTCATCCGGAGCCTCCTCATACTCTGTACCCCAGTGGGCGAATACGATCACGAAATCGGAAGCTTCTTTAGCCTGGGCGATGTCCGCCCGGATCTGTGTTTCCTCCTCCAGCAGATGCACCGCATAGGGTGACTGGGGCGGGAGCCGTATCCCGTTGGTGCCATAGGTATAGTTGAGCAGGGCAAAGCGGATATTATTTTTCATAAGCAGCTCATAGGGGGCATAGTCCGTCTCTTCCTCAGACTGGATTCCCAGGCAGAGCATATTCTGGGAAGTGAAAAGTTCCCTGGTAAAATTTATGCCATCCATTCCCCGGTCCAGGGCGTGGTTCGTAGCACAGGTTACGATATCGAAGCCTGCATTGGCAATGGCGTAGCCCACCCCGGCGGGGGTGCCGAACCTGGGATAATCCCCGTAGAGGGCGGGATTGTCCACCAGCGGCGTCTCCTGGTTGATCACGGCTACATCTGCTTCTGACAGGACTCCCCGTATATTTTTGTACAGAAAGCCGAATGTCGGGTCGCTTTGCAATCCATAGCGGTAGATCGGTTCGTGGATCAAGTTATCCCCGAAGACAACGAAGGAGACCTCGGTCTCTTCTTTTGCAAAGCCCCAGGAATCCCAGTACCAGTAGCTCACTTTTCCCTGGAGGTCTGTAAGCAGCAGGCGGGATCTGGGGGTGGACTGTCTGCCTGGCTGGTCGGAGTCCGGCCTGTCTGCTGTAGTCTGGGTAGTCTCTGGTGGGTTCGTTGCTGTCCCGGTAGCTGCTTGCTGGTTCGTTGCCGTTTTGGCAGTCATTGGCCTGTCTGCTGTCAGTCCGGCGTCTATGTCTGTCACATCTATCCCCATATAGGAAGACATCCATTTGGCGCGGATCGTATCCCCGGTGAATTCGTACACAAAAAGATGCTGGGACCAGGTTTCTTCATCTTCCTTTACCCAGAAAGGCCTGTATTTCCCGTAACGGCCTATTTTCCAGCACAGCAGCACCAGCTCGTCCGCTCCATCGTTGTCTATGTCGCAGCACAGGGCATCCTGGATCTTCACCTTTTTGGGGGAGGTCCAGATCAGGGAATCCTGGTAGCGGATCTCCACGGTCCGTCTATCCAGGGTCATCTCATAAGCGCCGGATGCATCAAAGGTATTGCGCTCCTGCCAGGTGATCCAGCCTGGCAGAAAAGCTCCGTCCTGCCAGAGCAAATACAGAACGGAGCCGGTACTTATGGCTGTGACGAGAAGGCCCGCCACAGCCAGCAGCATTATTTTGGATGTTTTTTTGCGTAAGGTGCTCATGGCACTTTTGAATTTGTTATTTATATTCCACATCTGTACCCATAGCCTCTTGCCTTGGTGTAAAAGTCCCGTCACCATCCATGAAACTTCCGGCCTTTTATGGATGTTGGCGCAGCCGATCCCATGGGGGTCTGGTGTTCAGGCCTGGCGGCATGTCTGGAAGTAGGAAAGTAAGCTTTCTATGCCAGACATGCGATCTGTCATCAAAGAGCAACGATTGACTGGTATGCGCGCCCAGCCTTCTACTGCCAGTTGAACCGGTACCGGTAGCTATCCGTCCATTCTGGCTGGCTCACCGGCCGGTCATAATTATAATAGCCATCATCCCCTATCTGCAGCCCCATCATCTGCCGCCACTTGGAATCCGTGAGCCTGTCACTCATGGGCCAGGGGAACTGGTAGAAGGTGAAGACACTGCCCCGGGCAATTTTTATTTTGCCTTCTACCTGTATGGCTACGAAGATGGTAGAAGGATTGCCGGTAGCAGCCTCCAGCACCTGTCCATTGGGATCGGTGGCAATATCCACCACAATAGCAGCCGGGTATTCCTGGCTGTTCAGCCAGTCGGAGTCACTCTGGTCCTTTACAGTTTCACGCCAGAAATGTTCCAGGTTGCCGCCATAGGTCTTGATCAGTTCGAATTCTTCTGCGGTAAGGGACTCTTCCCGGAGCTCTTTCTGGGAGATCACCAGGAGCTGGCTGGCCAGGTAGGAGAGCCTGGAGAGATTCTCCTTGTCGGTCTCGGAGAGCATCCCATACTGGGCAAGTCCCTGGGCGGTCAGGTCAGCAAGGCGCAGGAAGCGTTCATAGACCAGGGGTTCCGGTTCCACATATCCGCGGTCGTCTGGTTCCGGATGGTCGTCTTCCCCGCCGCCCATCTCTGCCATCACCTGCTTGGAGTAGAGTACAGTGTCATGCTTCAGTTCTGTAAAACTGCCTGCGAAACATTCCAGATTTTTCTTCATCCACTCTTCATTCTGCATAAAAGGAGGATAGCCCTCGCCTTTTACAGTAAGCAGTGGTCTTAAGGTATTCAGCCAGTTGGCATAGAGGCTGGCTGACCAGAGGGTACCATTTTCCATTGCCATATCCTGTCTAAGACGGCTCATGTTCTCAGAATATCCGGAATATCCGGTAGTGCCATTTGCTTCCAGGATGCTTAGGGCTGTATCACTGCCCAGAGCGGCGGGCACATCCAGCACATCAGGGAGCATTCGGTTTTCCCCTGCACTGTTGGAACCTACATTGCTGTAGACCAGACGTTGCATGATGGCGGCATCAATGGAAAAACGCTGTCCCATAAAGCGGAAGCCGGGGATCACCGTCTCTTCACCTTCCCACACGGGCAGGGAATTGATCTGGGGTATGCGTAAGGTGGCAGTCTGGGTGTGATAGTCCTGGAAGGCATCTGCTGCACCCACCAGTCCCTGGACGGAGAGTTCTTCCCCGTAGGCGGACCGGATAGCGCCAATGTACTCGCATACACCGGCATCATCGCTGGCTCCTGCGAAGAAAGAGGTCACGGCATAGATGGCCTCCCAAAGGGCTAGGCTGTCCGGGTTGTCATAGAGGGCCTGGGTAATCAGCAGGGCACTCCGGTCCAGGTCTTCTTCATCCTGGATGAAATGGATCCTTCCATACCACATCATAGCCCGGAAATACTGTTCCAGCCTGGGATCCCCTTCATAGTAGCCACGGGGAATATACTGGGAATAATCCTCAAACTTCCCGGTGATGGCACAGTCCTGAATTCCCTGGGCGGCGCCGATTTTCTCGATCTCCTGCCATACCACATCCGACACGTAGTCGTTCACTGCCACAGTGTCGTCCAGAAGCCTTGCTCCCACAGTAAAATAAGCAACATTGCGCTGGGCAGCAGACTCCCATTCGCTACCCTGTAACTGGCTGTACTGCAGGATGCTGGATTCCAGCATCTGATGGCTCAGCTGTGAGAGCTTGTCTACCAGATAGTCCCGTTCTATATTTTTCAGAAGATGGGCAAAGTACAGGTGATAGGTGTGCATCAGGGAGTCTACGGTCACGAAGCTGGGGATCTGGGCATACCGGTTGGACTCATAGATATTGAAGAACTCACTGCCAGCACTGCCGGCAACCACGAAGCCATTGCTGGCAAATTTCTGGGCCTGGCCTTCCTCCATATATACCTGCCACAGGTTGTCAATATTGCTTAGGTCAGGCTCTACGGTATAGGTTCCTACACTGGCCTCCACAGAAGTCTCCGTGTAGGTTGCATTGGTGGGGATCAACATAGGGCGGTCACTGCCGTCCGGCGCGAAATTGGGCCGGAAAGCCAGCAGGTCTTCCTCGGTCAGCTCCCCTTTCACAAAGGGAGGAATGTCAGATTCCCGGAACTGGGACACGGTAAGGCTCACCTGGCCCCCGGACAGGGTCATCACCGCGGTCTGCCCGGCGGAGACGGATGCACTCTGGGACTGGCCGCTCTCAGGATCTGCCACCAGGCATTGTACGGTGCCCTCCAGGATATGGACCAGCATCCGGTCCGGGGTCGGCACATCTACCCAGCCGCTGGTACCGCGGATGCCCACCGCCATGCTGGAGGAGCGGATACTCATGGTCTCGTCTTCCTCCAGGGGTTCGGACACATTAAAATACAGGCTGCCGGCATTCAACAGAAGTGTCAGGTCCCTCCCTTCCTTCTGGATCTCCACATCGCTGATCTGATCCATCTTGGCCAGCTTCACCTGATCCAGATTGATCCAGGCATAACTTTGCTGCTGGGTTGACATCTGGTAGCCGCTGTAGAGCTTCAGGTCTTCAACCGGCTCTACGCTTTTCTGGGACGCGTCCAGAATGCCCACAGTACCCTCTGACCTGGCCAGGTTCATGGTGGTGGCCTTTAAGCTACAGGCAGTGAGCAGGGATACAGCCGCAAGTGTCAGCAGGGCGGCTGCAAGATGGGTATATTTTTTCTTCATGAATTGGATTCCCCTCCCTTTTTAAAATGGTTGTTGCGTGTATCTGATACAGGATTATTTTAAGACAAGGCAGAAGTAAAAGCAAGGATTTTCCATAATGGTTTTCTAACAGCCGTTCTTGACAAAATGCTGAAATTGCAGTATAAGCGTATTAAGAGTCTTAATACGCTACATAATAATTACCATAAAGTTGCATGAGAGTCTGGATGGAACACACAAAAATCAGAATAGAAAGGATAATGCTGTGATATTGTTAGATTTTCGGGATAAACGTCCCATCTATGAACAGATGGTGGAAAAGCTGGAACAACTGATCGCAAACGGCGGCTTAGAACCTCTGACCCGGATGCCCAGTGTGCGCAGCCTGGCTATAGAGTTGTCCGTGAATCCCAACACGGTACAGAGGGCCTATGCCCAGCTGGAGCAGGATGGTTATCTGTACACTGTGTCTGGCCGGGGCACCTTTGTGACAGCGGATAATGAGTGGCGGGAGGGCAGGCAGGACAAAGCACTGCTGGCCTGGCAGGAGGCTACGGCCAAGGCTAAGGAGGTAGGGATCGGCCAGGAGGTGCTGCTTAGGAAGCTGGATGAAATATATGGGGAGGAAAAGGATGATAGAGTTCCGGAATGTGAGTAAATCGTTTGACAAAGTAAAAGCCATTGACCAGGTGACAGCCTCCATTGAGGAAGGACATGTATACGGCCTGATTGGCACCAACGGGGCGGGAAAGTCCACTTTGATGCGGCTTATGAGCGGTGTGCTCAAGCCGGATAAGGGCAATGTCCTGGTGGATGGGGAGGAAGTCTACGACAATCCTGTAGCCAAGGGAAATATCTTCTACCTGTCGGATGACCAGTATTTCTTCAAGAGTGGTACGCCCAGGGATATGTGCAGGCTGTACAGTACCTATTATCCTGGTTTTGACCAGGCGAAATGGCGAGTGCTGATGGAGAGATTCGGTCTGGATATCCGCCGGAAGAACAATACCTTCTCCAAGGGAATGAAGAAGCAGTTGTCTGTGCTCTGCGGAGTGTGTGCGGGAACAAAATACTTGCTCTGTGATGAGACTTTTGACGGGCTGGATCCGGTGATGCGTCAGGCAGTGAAGGCAATTTTCGTCCGGGAGATGGGGGAGAGGGGACTGACTCCTGTCATCGCCTCCCATAACCTGCGGGAGCTGGAGGACATCTGTGAGCATGTAGGAATGCTGCACAGAGGCGGAATCCTGTTTGAGAAGGATCTGGAAGAGATGAAGGTGAATATCCACAAGATACAGTGTGTCATCAAGGTGAAAACCACCCTGGAACAGTTGCGGGAGGGGATGGATATCCTGGCCATGGAAAACAGGGGGGCTCTCTATACCTTTACTGTGCGGGGCAGGCGGGAGGAAGTGGAGGCCTTTCTGGAGAAGGTGTCCCCGTTCTTTTATGAACTGCTGCCCTTGTCCCTGGAGGAGATCTTTATCAGCGAAACGGAGGTGAAGGGCTATGACGTCAAAGCACTTATTTCTTAAGGCAATGGCAGAGGAAATGCGGCACCGGCTCTGGATGTTGTCATTGTCTGTGCTGGGACATTTTCTGATCCTGTTTGTACCCTTCCTGATTGTCAGGAGTAATCTGGATAACTATGTTTACCCGAAGGAAGCCGAAGCGATTGTGATATATATGGCGGCATTTGTGAAGGGCTATGTGACTGTGGCAGGGGGTATACTTGCCATTCTGGGGGCCATGATCACTGGGATTTTCGGTTTCCGGTATGCTTTCCGCAAGCGGCATGTGGATACCTGGCACAGCCTGCCCGTTAAGCGGCGTACTTTGTACGGGGTATGCTGGCTGGACGGCTTTCTGATCTGGTTTGTGCCCATGCTTCTGAGCGTGCTGTTCACCGGGGGCATGGCTGGGGTTACAGCTTATGACCTGATGGGGGCAGGAGGGGCCTTTGCTGTGGCAAAGGAGACAGGTATCGTCATATGTGTCCTTACAGTGACATTTCTGCTGGTGTATCACCTGGTGCTGGTGGCTGTGATGATCAGTGGTAATATGCTGAATGCCATTACATGTATGCTGCTTCTGGGAACAGGAGTAATCTGCATCTATGGGCTGGGACTTGGTTTTGCCGTATTGTATCTGGATACCTTTTATGAGGCAGGGGAAGCCATACCGGCAGCCTATGCATCTCCCCTTGTGGGATCCATCTATCTGCTGGCCAGGGCAGCGGACCGGCCCTGGGAATCCATGCTGGGGGTTATCAACTGCCTGGTGCATCAGATTCTGATAGCAGCAGCTCTGGGAGGATGTGCGTTCTTCCTCTATCAGAGACGGCCTTCGGAACTGGCGGAACAGGGTGTCCGGAACAAGGGACTGTCTGTCCTTATGCGGATCCTGGCGGGAGCCATAGCCGGAATGGGAGGATGGCTTCTGTTCGTGCTGCTGGTGGATGATTACCAGGCCGTGGGCTGGGGGATATTTGGGGCAGTGCTTTTCGCCGTACTGGCGCTGGGGGTGCTGGACATGATATTTTCCATGGAGTTCAAGGCATTCCTGGCCCACTGGGCACAGATGACAGGGATAGTGATGGCAGTGCTTCTGCTGGATGTTGCCTTTTGCTTTGACTGGCTGGGGTATGACACATATCTGCCGGATCAGGAGGACATCGCCCAGATAGCCATCTACGATCCGGACCTGTGCAACCGGACGGACAGACATGAGTACAGCCGCATAGAAGAATCCTTGAGGAGGATGCAGTATGAGGATGCACAGACGGCCTATGCTTTTCTGGAACGGATGACGGACAGGTATATGCCCGGAGCAAAACCAGTACAGGGAAACAGGGACAAGATTATGGTCAGGGTCACTTTGAAAAACGGCAGGAGCTATTACCGGGAATACGAGGCTACCAGCGCCGACAGTCAGGTGCTGGCTCCTCTTGTCTGTAGCGAGACCTATCTGGAACAGAATTATCTGTTTGACATAGAGGACATAGAAGAGGAAGAACCGCTTGGAAAGCTGATTCTGGTCAAAGGACAGAGAAGCAAGATGGTAAAGGAAGAGCGAGAAGTAATACATGATATCCTGGAAGCTTATAACTATGACTGTCTGGAACATCCTAAGATACTGATAGGGGATGGGGGCCGGATACTGCTGGAAATGGATCTACCCTATCCAGATGGAAGATATCGTTATAACTGTCCGGTCTATGAAGGTATGAGCCGTACCATAGAAGCCCTGGAAGCGGCAGGACTGGGGGAGTGGACGGCAGATCTGGATCCGGCGGATGTGGAGGAGATCGAACTGTCTCTGGGACATTATCCGCCAGACACAAGCTGGACCAGGGAGGAGCTGGTGACACTGGCCAGACAGGTCTATGGGGTAGCCCTGGCCCAGGAGAAGCCCTCTGGCACAGGGACAAAAGAGGCAGAAGCCCAGGAGGGACTGGAACTGGAAGAGGAGGAGCTGTGTCTGAGGGTTACAGACCCCGCCGCCATCCGCACCCTCCTTGGGCTGGTCAGTTATGAATCTGGCAGGTCCAATGTGTTCTGGAGGAATGGCATACGGCTCCGCCTTGAGGGGAAGGATGGCAAAAGCTGTTCTGTATATCTACAGAAGGGAAGTCTGCCAGAAGAGCTGGTACTGCGGTTCGGTGAGCTGGCGGGACTATGATCTGGAAAGGGATAGGTTCATTTTCCGGCGGCTGTGAGCGCTGTCACTATACTTTTCGCAGGTTATGGCTGCGGGAAGACAGGTGACTACATATTTGACTTTATAACAGACATAGTATATAATGATCCATGCGTTATAGAAGTGCCACATCATATTGGCATGTCTGTGGGGCAAGAGGGGTGAAGCCGGATCCGGGGGTCCGCAAAGAAGAATCACATCGATGGAGGAGCATGGAGAAATGAACAAAAATATGCCCAAAGTATCATTCTGGAGCCGTATTACTACACAGCTGATTCTTATGAACCTGGTATTGATGGTGGTGTTCGGCATTTATTTTGGAACCAGTATCAACAATTTCCGGAATACGATAGAGCAATATAATAAAATCAGTGATACATATTTGTCCGCCATGGTGCTCCGGGGAGATATGAAAAAGGATTATGAGAAGATCCAGAGATATATTTATGCATATCTGGCTACCGGGGAAGTGGAGGAGAGGGAACATCTGCTGGAAAACATAGATAAGCGTTACAACCAGCTGTCCCAGGATATTATACAGCTGGAGACTTATCTGGAAGGAAACGGGGATGTAGACATTGCAGATATGCAGGCGGGTCTGACGGCATACACAAAGAATGCGAGGAGTGTACTGCTGTCCTCGGAGGGAAAAAGCACAGAGGAAGTCATTGGGCAGATTGATGCCCTGGAGCAGGAAGATGAGAAATTCGACAGCAACCTGGAGCTTGCCAATGCATATTTTGAACAGGCTATCGCTTCTATCCGTAAGGAGCAACAGGTCATGTACAGCCGTACGATCAACACAAGTATACTGGGGGCGGTTGCCATTTTTGTAATCATTGGCATCAATCAGATACTGTTCCAGTACAATGTAATCCGGCCCATCAAAAAATCATCCCGGGAACTGCATTTGATGATTGAGGACATCAATGCAAACAAGGGGGATCTGAAGGCGCGGATTACCACCCGCACGAGAAGCGAGCTCTCTATCCTGGTGGGAGGCATGAATGATTTTCTGGAGACGCTGCAGAATATCATCCATAAAGTATCAGAAAGCACACAGGCTATATCCAGATCCAACGGACAGATCGTCACTATGGTCAGCACCGCAAACATGAATATTACGGAGTCTTCTGCTGCCCTGGAAGAGCTGTCTGCCAATATGGAAGTGGTCTCTGATACCACAGGTGGGATCCAGAACACCATCGGGGAAGTCAAAGCCCAGGTAGATGTCCTCTGGAATGAGGCTAATCACGGATCTGAGAAAGCGGTGAAGGTCTCTGATGATGCCAGGGCAATGAAAGACCATGTGATGGAGGTCAAGAGCATTACGGTAAAGAAGGTGGGAGAGATCACGGCATTGTTAAACCGTTCTATCCAGAACAGTGAGAAAGTATCCAGAATCAACACTTTGTCAGAGACCATTCTGAATATTGCAAATGAGACCACCTTGCTGTCATTGAATGCCTCTATTGAAGCCGCCAGGGCCGGGGAGGCAGGACGGGGGTTTGCTGTGGTGGCAAGTGAGATCAATTCCCTTGCTGAGACAAGTCAGAAAACAGCCAAGAATATCCAGCACATCAACCAGGAAGTCATTGAAACGGTCCGGGATCTGGCAGAGAATACTTCGGAGGTCCTGGAATATATCAATAACAATGTATTAAAGGATTATGACCAGTTTGTGGAAGCCATGGATGAGTATGTGCATAACATGGAGGAATTCTACTCTATACTTCAGAATTTTTCCAACAGTTCGAAAGGACTGAATGACAGCATGGGAAATATGATCGATTCGGTTGGGTTTATTACAAATGCTGTGGGGGAAGGTTCTGCCGCCATGGATGTATCCGCTGAGAATGCGGCCAGCCTGGTGGATAAGATGAACGAGGTCCAAAACGCTGTAAATGTATGCCAGGAGGTAAGCGGGGTGCTGGAACAGGAAATCAAGCATTTTGCAGCAAATGGAAATGCTGTTTCGTGAGTTGGGATTTTGCTGTTGTTCACGGCGTAGCCGTAACAGCAATGTGATGCATACAAGACGAGCAAAGAACGTTCATTCTGACGTATACAGTCCCGGTTTGTCACACAAACAACGCGTGAAAACATCTGGCGGCAATATTGAGCGAACAGTGACATGGGATTTACAAAATATGACCCTGTAGGATGGGTAAGTGTTGAATCATGGGGATAAATCTGATACAATAGGCAATAGGTTTAAGGAAAAAGTGCCCAGGTGTGCCTGGAAATGGCATGGATCTGTGTCACACCTGTCACGGCCACAGAAAGGTATGGGAATCTAAGTGAAGGTAATAGATAAGATTTTTGGGACTCGCAGCCAGCGGGAATTGAAACGGATCATGCCCATGGTGGATCAGATCGAAGCCCTCCGGCCTACGATGCAGCAGATGTCCGATGAGGCGCTGCGTGCCAGGACAGCGGAGTTTAAGAAACGTCTGGAGGAGGGGGAGAAGCTGGACGATATTCTTCCGGATGCGTTTGCAACCGTCCGGGAGGCGGCGAAGCGGGTTCTGAACATGGAGCATTTCCGGGTACAGCTTATTGGCGGAATCATTATGCACCAGGGGCGTATTGCGGAGATGAGGACTGGTGAAGGCAAGACCCTGGTGGCTACCCTCCCTGCCTACCTGAATGCCCTGGAAGGCAAGGGGGTACATGTGGTCACGGTCAATGATTATCTGGCAAAGCGTGACGCAGAGTGGATGGGACAGATCCATGAATTCCTGGGACTGACAGTGGGTGTGGTTCTGAACAGCATGACCAGCGAGGAACGCCAGAAGGCCTATAACTGTGATATTACCTATGTGACCAACAATGAGCTGGGATTCGACTACCTGCGTGACAATATGGTGATCTACAAAGAGCAGCTGGTACTGAGGAAGCTTCACTATTGTATCATTGATGAAGTGGACTCCGTGCTGATTGACGAAGCCAGGACCCCGCTCATCATTTCCGGCCAGAGTGGCAAGTCCACGGCCCTTTACGAAATGTGTGACCTGCTGGCCAGGCGTATGCAGCGTGGTGCGGACATGCAGGAACTGACCAAGATGGACGCCATTATGGGTGTGGTGCAGGAGGAGACAGGAGATTTCATTGTCAATGAGAAAGACAAGGTCATCAACCTCACCGAGGCCGGCGTGAAGAAGGTGGAGCAGTTCTTCCATATAGAGAATTATGCAGATCCTGAGAATCTGGAGATCCAGCACAATATCATTCTGGCCCTTAGGGCACACAATCTTATGTTCCGGGACCAGGACTATGTAGTGAAGGATGACCAGGTGCTGATTGTGGATGAATTTACCGGGCGTATCATGCCGGGACGCCGCTACTCGGACGGCCTCCATCAGGCAATCGAGGCCAAGGAGCATGTGAAGGTAAAACGGGAGAGTAAGACCCTGGCTACTATTACCTTCCAGAACTTCTTCAATCTGTTTGAGAAAAAATGCGGCATGACCGGTACAGCCATGACAGAGGCCAAGGAGTTCGAGGAGATCTACAGCATGGATGTGGTGGAGATCCCCACCAATGTTCCGGTGGCCCGTATTGACCGGCAGGATGCCGTGTACAAGACCAGGGCAGAGAAGCTCCAGGCGATTGTGGAAGCGGTGGAGGAGGCCCATGCCAAGGGCCAGCCTGTTCTGGTAGGCACCATTACCATCGAGTCCAGTGAAGAACTGAGCAGCCTGCTGAAAAAGCGGGGGATCCAGCATAAGGTGCTGAATGCCAAGTTCCATGAGCTGGAGGCAGAGATCGTGGCAGATGCCGGTATCCATGGAGCTGTTACCATTGCAACCAACATGGCAGGCCGTGGTACAGATATCAAGCTGGATGAGGAAGCCAGGGCAGCAGGAGGCTTGAAGATCATTGGCACGGAGCGCCACGAGTCCAGACGTATAGACAACCAGCTGCGAGGACGAAGCGGCCGTCAGGGAGATCCGGGGGAGTCTAAATTCTACATTTCCCTACAGGATGAATTGATGCGGCTGTTTGGTTCAGAGCGTCTCATCGGCATGTTCAACGCCCTGGGTGTACCGGAGGGGCAGGAGATTGAGCACAAGGCCTTGACCAGTGCCATTGAGACTGCCCAGAAGAAGATTGAGAACAACAATTTCGGTATCCGCAAGAATCTGCTGGAGTATGACAGGGTCATGAGTGAGCAGAGGGAGATCATCTATGAGGAGCGGCTTAGGGTCTTAAACGGTGAGAGCATGCGGGACTTTATCTATAAGATGATCACAGATATCACAGAGAACTGCGTGGATATCAGCATCAATGAGGATGCAGCAGTTGAGGACTGGAATTTCAATGAGCTGAACACGCTTCTGATTCCTACCATTCCGTTGCAGCCTGTGAACAGCGGACGGGTGAAGACACCCAAGAAAAATGGCTTGAAGCAGCAGCTCAAGGAGGAGGCTGTGAAACTTTATGAGGGCAAGGAGGCGGAATTCCCCAATTCCGAAGCCATCAGGGAGCTGGAGCGGGTGATCCTGCTGAAGGTCATTGACAGGAAGTGGATGGATCACATTGATGATATGGAGCAACTGCGCCAGGGTATCGGTCTCCAGGCTTATGGCCAGAGGGATCCGCTGGTGGAATACAAGATGAGCGGTTACGATATGTTTGATGAGATGACCCAGAACATCAAGGAGGAGACCGTGCGCCTGCTCTTCCACATCAAGGTGGAGCAAAAGGTGGAGCGGGAACAGGTGGCAAAAGTCACAGGTACCAACAAGGATGACAGCGTGCAGAAAGGCCCGGTAAAGCGGGACAATGCCAAGATTTACCCCAATGATCCCTGCCCCTGCGGAAGCGGGAAGAAGTACAAGCAGTGCTGTGGCCGGAAGGCTTGATGACTGGAACCTGCCAGAGAGGAAATAAATATTCCTATCAAGTAATAAAACAAATTTATAGTTTATAGAAAGAAGGTGACGTTAAGTGGTAGAATTAGATCAGATGAAAGCCGAAATTCTGGCTTACGAAACTCCATTAGCGGAAGTGAGGGATTCACTTTGACCTGGCTAACAAGTCAAAGAGGATAGAAGAACTGGAGATGGAGATGGAGGCTCCCGGTTTCTGGGAGGATCCGGACCGCTCCAACAATAAGATGAAAGAGCTGAAGAACCTGAAGGATACGGTGGAGGAATGCAATGGCCTGTTTAACCAGAAGGAGGATATTCTCACGCTGATTGAGCTTGGCTATGAGGAAAATGACGATTCCATGGTGGCGGAGATCCGCGAAGAACTGAACGATTTTGTCAGTAAATTTGAGGAGCTGCGTATCGGCACCCTGCTTTCCGGTGAGTATGACAAGAACAATGCCATACTGAAGCTGAATGCCGGGGCCGGTGGCACGGAGAGCTGCGACTGGTGCAGTATGCTCTACCGTATGTACACCAGATGGGCGGAGAGGAAGGGCTTTGACCTGGAGGTGCTGGACTATCTGGACGGCGATGAAGCTGGTATCAAATCGGTGACATTCCAGGTAAACGGAGTCAATGCCTATGGCTATCTGAAGTCAGAGAAGGGGGTACACCGTCTGGTGCGGATCTCTCCTTTTAATGCCCAGGGAAAACGGCAGACCTCGTTCGTATCCCTGGATGTGATGCCGGACATTGAGGAAGACCTGGATGTGGAGATTGATGAAAAGGATCTGCGCATTGACACCTACCGCAGCAGCGGTGCAGGTGGACAGCATATCAACAAGACTTCCTCTGCCATCCGGATCACCCATATTCCCACGGGAACCGTGGTCCAGTGCCAGAATGAGAGAAGCCAGTTCCAGAACAAGGATAAGGCCATGCAGATGCTGAAGGCCAAGCTGTTTCTGCTGAAGCAGGAGGCCAATGTGGAGAAACTGTCTGACATCCGCGGAGAAGTGAAGGATATCGGCTGGGGCAACCAGATCCGTTCCTATGTATTGCAGCCCTACAAGCTGGTAAAGGACCTGCGCACAGAGGTAGAGACTGGCAATGCAGATGGGGTATTGGACGGTGCCCTGGATCCCTTTATCAATGGATATTTAAAGTGGATCCATACCAAGGATACAGTCCAGGCTTAAGGAAAACATCCGGTTCGGATGGAGCGGCGGTCCAGGCAGGGAACCGCAAATAGAAAGTAAGACAATGGGAGGCAGTACCGCTAATCTGGACGCGGTGCTGCCTTTTTAGGCTGTGCCGGGCGCACCAGATCCAGGTAGAAGTAGGTGAGGGTCATGTGCATATACGGAATCAGCCATAAAAAACCGATGAACAGGGTAAAGACACATAAAAACATCATGGGCAGGAAACTGCACAACAGTCCCAGAAGCCGCCTTTTATGTCCACGCATCATACGCCGGCACAGGGATAGTGTCTCCAGGGCCGTATATTGTGGAAAGTCATGCATCACGTACAGGCCAAGCCGGATCCCCAGAGAAACCGGAAGATATAGGCAAAGTCCCAGCACCATGAAAAGCAGGGCCGCTATCTGCCACTTGGAGTCCATAGTGACCAGATAACGTTGCACCAGATACTGTTGGGGCTGGAGATACAGGGTATTACAGAGGATGGAGGCCCCAGCCACTACCAGGATCTTCTTATAATCTGCCTGGAAACCGTGGAAAAGATTGGCCACTGACCGGGGTTGTCCACTTGCTACATGCAGAAAATAGAGCGCCAATCCTCCGTGGAGGATGCCGAAAAAGATGCCAAGCAGAAGCGTGAGTACATCCAGGATGAAATTCGTCACAGGGTTCATACCTGTAAATACCACTACGGTTATGAGGAAACAAAAGTGCAATACAAAAGAAGCTGCCATAGGGATTCCCCAGTCCAGAAAGCAGATCAGCACAGACTCACCATATTTGCCATCCAGGCTGTTCTTGGCAGCGTTTTTCAGTTCATAATATTTCTTATACTGCTTCATGTGGATCTCCTTGCTTACGGATATATCGTGGGCAGGATGGACATAGGGTGGCATACCTGTGGAACCAGAGTATGACAACACAGACATGTCAATGGTCCTAAGTTACAGGGTATAGTCCAGGTTCATCCCGGCATATCTGGCTTGATCGGCTGTCTTTAAACCCTTCTGGTAGGGATTCTCTTCATTGTAATATTTGATCTGGGTGCGGGTGGTGCCGCCTGACACATATGTCCTGCCACATTCCGGACATACCGCTGTGCGGATGGAAACGGAGGCAGAGATCACCTTACCGTTCTTCCGGGCAGCTTCTTTATAGGCATTGGATACATGCTCCTGTTCATGGGCCCGCACTGCGGTGGCGGCTCTCTGCGGGGACACATGGGAGGGACTTTTGAAAGACACCATCTCATCGGAGCCGTCCTGGTATTTGCGATGCTTACAAGTCTGACATTCCTCCCGGGAGGGATCCTGGGATCTGCGTCCGTTCTGGATGTCAGCAAAGGAACTTCCATTTGTTATCTGGTTGATCATGACAGTTCATCTCCTTTAAACTGCAATCTGCGGTATCTGTCAAACAGTCTGCTTTGATATAAAATCCAAATCCCGACAAAGCCAAAGTAAATCTGTCTGATGTTTACTCTTTATCGGAATAAGGGAAAGTTTTCTTTAAATTCTCAAACAGCTGGTCATAATCTATACCAGTATTTTCCTCAAAATACAGCCGGTAGGTATTCTCATACTTTTCCGGATCCCGGAGGATAGCAGCCACATTGATTGTTATGACCACAAACTGGAACACAAAGCTGATGAGACAGAGCATGAGTCCCATTTTGGCAGCGTGGATCATTTTCTTTCCTTTGCGATAGGTCAGCAGGGCGAAAAGGATCCCAAGGGCACTCACCACGAAGGGAATGGCGCAGCTGAGTGTCATGGACAGGAATCCGCAGACCAAAGATGCTGTGATGAAGCCCTGACCGTAAGGCCTGTGGGTGGGCTGGTTGTAATAACTGCTGTGGGAAGAGTTGCTGTCCCAGCGGTCCCATTCGTCGTTGTTATCATTCTGATGATATGCCATGCATACATTCTCCTTGTTTTTCCTTTCTATACTTTATCATTTCTACCCGGTGATGTCAAAGGAGCCCTGCAAATTAAATCTAAAATTTATAAAGGAAATATAAAATCTGAGAGAATAGAAGAGAATAAGATAACGAGAAAAAAAGAGAGATAAAATGAGTAAAAAAGAGAAAACGGTGTATAAATAGCTTTGAATGCGTTTGCAAAGACTTACATATAAAACTAATATATGTTCTAGTAATTAGCACTCGATATTCCAGAGTGCTAACAAATCAAGAACAGAGAATTAGGAGGCAATGATTATGAAGTTGGTACCTTTAGGTGACAGAATCGTATTGAAGCAGGTGGCAGCGGAAGAGACCACCAAATCAGGCATCGTTCTTCCCGGCCAGAACAAAGAGAAGCCCCAACAGGGTGAGGTGGTAGCAGTGGGACCCGGCGGCCTGGTGGATGGCAAGGAAGTGAAGATGGAAGTGAAGGTGGGTGACCAGGTGATCTATTCCAAGTATGCAGGGAATGAAGTGAAGCTGGAGGAGGAAGAATATATCATTGTGAAGCAGAATGATATCCTGGCTATTCTTCAGTAGTAAGCAGAAGGGATATCCCGGCGGCACGTATAAGAGTCGTAAATTCCTAAACAATATTATCATTATATAGATGGAGGCAGAGTATCATGGCAAAGGAAATTAAGTATGGGGCAGAAGCCCGTGCAGCATTGGAATCCGGTGTGAACCAGCTTGCTGACACCGTAAGGGTGACACTTGGACCCAAGGGAAGAAATGTAGTACTGGATAAGTCCTTCGGCGCTCCCTTGATCACCAACGATGGCGTGACCATCGCCAAGGAGATCGAACTGGCAGATGCCTTTGAGAACATGGGCGCACAGCTTGTGAAGGAAGTGGCTACCAAGACCAACGATGTGGCAGGTGACGGCACCACCACAGCTACTGTCCTGGCACAGGCCATGGTGAACGGCGGTATGAAGAACCTGGCAGCAGGTGCCAACCCTATCATTTTGAGAAAGGGTATGAAGAAGGCTACCGACTGTGCCGTGGAAGCCATCTCCAAGATGAGCCAGAAAGTGAACGGCAAGGAGCATATTGCCAGGGTGGCTGCCATCTCCGCAGGGGATGAGACAGTGGGCCAGCTTGTGGCAGATGCCATGGAGAAGGTCAGCGGGGACGGTGTCATCACTATTGAGGAGTCCAAAACCATGCAGACCGAACTGGATCTGGTGGAAGGAATGCAGTTTGACAGAGGGTATATCTCTGCTTATATGGCAACAGATATGGATAAGATGGAAGCTGTTCTCGACAGTCCGTATATCTTGATTACAGACAAGAAGCTTTCCAATGTCCAGGAGATCCTGCCCATTCTGGAGCAGATCGTACAGTCCGGCTCTAAGCTGCTGATCATCGCTGAGGATGTGGAGGGCGAGGCCCTGACAACCTTGATTGTCAACAAGCTGCGTGGCACTTTCAACGTGGTGGCTGTGAAGGCTCCCGGCTATGGTGACAGAAGGAAGGATATGCTGCAGGATATCGCCATCCTGACCGGAGGTACCGTAATCAGTTCTGAGCTTGGCTATGAGCTGAAGGATGCTGACATGAGCATGCTGGGTCGTGCCAAGTCCGTGAAGGTGCAGAAGGAGAATACCGTGATCGTGGATGGTGAAGGTGACAAGGATGCCATCCAGAGCAGGATCGCCCAGATCAAGGGACAGATCGAGGAGACCACCTCTGACTTCGACAGGGAGAAGCTCCAGGAGAGGCTGGCCAAGCTGGCTGGCGGTGTGGCTGTGATCCGCGTAGGCGCCGCTACCGAGACGGAGATGAAGGAAGCCAAACTGCGTATGGAAGACGCCCTGGCAGCAACCCGTGCAGCTGTGGAAGAAGGTATTATCTGCGGCGGCGGTGCAGCTTATATCCATGCTTCCAAGGATGTAGCCAAGCTGGCTGAGACCCTGGAGGGAGATGAGAAGACAGGTGCCAACCTGGTGCTGAAGGCTCTGGAGTCCCCTCTGTATCACATTGTGGCAAACGCCGGCCTGGAAGGCAGCGTTATCATCAGCAAGGTGCGTGAATCTGAGGTAGGTGTAGGTTTCGATGCCTTGAAGGAGGAGTATGTGGACATGGTAGCAGCCGGTATTCTGGATCCTGCAAAGGTGACCAGGAGCGCCCTGCAGAACGCTACCAGCGTGGCCAGCACCCTGCTTACCACAGAGAGCGTTGTGGCCAACATCAAGGAAGAGGCACCGGCTATGCCTGCAGGTGGCGGAATGGGCGGCATGATGTAAGGAACCGGAAGTTACGCTTGAAGAGTTATTTCCAAACGGTTCCTAAGGATTCCATATTCTGAACTGTGTATACCGGACTGCGGCAGAGCGATTTGTTCTGCCGCAGTTTTGCCGCAGCTTCCTATGCAGCGTTTGACATAGGACATTGCCTTATGATATACTGTCTCACATTGCAGGAATGCCTGTAAAAGAGTATGTGTCATGGATTGACTGACACACGGGGAAGGGCGCGGAAGCTCTTTTCCCGGTGTTTAGGGAGTGCTGGGATGGAAGCTTACTATAGGGCAGACAAGTCTGAAGGATAGGTAGAAGGCAGGCCGTGCCCTGGAGGCAGAAGCAGTGACAGGATAGAAGCAGCAAGCATATGCTGTGGCAGGAAAGGAGACAATGTCATGGGTGAGAAAATATACCGCCTGCACTACAGGGGGCAGCTACAGGATAATGTATCAAAGAGGCAGCTCCAGGAGGCGGCAGACCAGTGTGTGCAACTGACCGGGCAGGCAAAGAAACAGGGCAGGATTCTGACGGCAGCCCTGTACCAGGCAGACAGGATGTTGTTTTTCTACTATGAGGCTCTGGGGGAACCTCTGCCGGTGACAGAACCCTTTTCCCTGGAGAATGAGGTGTTCCTGCCGGAATCCGGGGAGGATAAGCAGACTACTTGTATCCGCCCGGAGGAACTGCTGGCACCCTTGTGTCCTCTCCTACAGGCCTGGCCCGGGCAGAAGGGGGACAGATTCTGGGTACATATGTACCATATTTACTACCACAGCATTCCGGAGGATGTGGAGAGCTGGAACCGGGACAGGAAACCAACGATGCGCCGGGGCAGGATCGCCTTTCTGCGGGAAGATAAGCTGTTCTCCTATGTGTATTTTCACAGGGCTATTGTGGAGGAAGGGCTGCTTATGGGGGACCGGTACCAGTCCATCGCCCTTCATGAGAATATTCTCTTTTCCTATTTTGAGGAGCCGAAGACCATGGTAAATGTCAAAAATGAGCCGGAGGGGGAGTCCAGGGTCATAGAGGACTGGATGGCAGCAGATCCCGAGTCTCATTTCATTCATATGCCAGAAGGCAAGGGAGGGAATTTCATGTTCCTTCCGGCTTTGTTTGCCGTTTAGTCTTTTGATACGGGGCTCACATACATCTGGCAATGCACCAACGGGGTATGAATCAGAAGGAAGAGGAGGAATTTCATGAACCGTTTTGAGTATATTGTGGAAGGGATTGACGGGGATTACGCTCATCTTAAGAGGACAGATGAACCGTCTGAAGAGTTGAAACTGGTGGCCCGGGCCCTTCTGCCCCCGGAGACCACGGAGGGGACGAAGCTGCTCTACGAGTGGATGCAGTATTCGATTGTGGAATGAAAGGTGCCACTGCCCATTTACGTTTGATCGGAGATGATTCCCGTGGGCAATGAGCCAGGCGGCTGCGAAGCAGACATTTGGCGCATGCCACCAGGGGTGCGTAGCGCTGGTGGCGCATGATCAGCACCGACCGAAGCGAAGACCACATACCCCACAGCTTGCTGCATTGCAAGTTTGATGCCCTGCGTGCTTTGGCACGCTTTGCTTCGCTGCGGGGTTGTTGACTGGAAAGGAAAGACTGTTATGAAAAAATCACAGCATGTTCGTTGTCTGATCGCTCTGTTACTGATGGCCAGCCTGCTGGTTTCTGCCTGCGGCGCCAACGGCACAGCCGCATCCATGCGGCTGGTTCGGACCGAAGGGACGGTGGAAGTGGCCGATGAGGAGGGAGCAGGGATTGCCCTGGAGGAGAACCTGCGCCTGTACAGTGGCTACAATGTGGGTACCCTGGACGCCAGTTATGCCTGGATCAACCTGGACAATGTTAAGCTGACCAAAATGGACCGGAACAGCGAGGTTCGTGTTGAAAAGGAAGGAAAAAATTTAAAGCTTGAGGTGAAATCCGGATCACTGTTCTTTTATGTCACAGAACCCCTGGCCGAGGATGAGACCATGAGTATCCATATCTCTGATATGGCAGTGGGGATCCGGGGAACCTGCGGCTGGGTGGAGGCACCGAATGGGGAACATATGGATCTGTACTTGCTGGAGGGTAAGGTAGAATGCAGCATCGGGGAGAAGACCATTGCCGTTAAGGCTGGGGAAAAGGCAGCTATGGAGGTGGACGGAGAAATCACCGTGACCCCCTTCACCGCGGAAGAGATTCCTGCTTATGTGGTGAAGGAGATCCAGGAGGATGAAGAACTGATCCACGCCATTTTCGAGGATTCCGGCATAGATGTGCTGGGAAATCCACTGATTGCTTATGCGGATGTGCTGGCTGAAATCAAGGGAGAAATCCTGTACACGGAAATGCTTGACTTCGAGGCAGACGGCAGCCTGGAACTGCTGGTGGTGTATCTTCCAGAGGAGCCGGAAGGCAATGGCAAATATAACATCCATGCCGATATCTGGCGGGAGGAGCCGGAAGGGGCTTCCAAGGTAGGCAGCGAACGCTATTCTGTGTATGATTTTGACAGGGCGTTCATCTCGCTGGTGGAATCTGATAACCGCTTGTTCCTAAGGTTCTGCGGCACAGATATACGGGAGCAGGATGGCATAAGTTATAGGAGTGGGGCCGAAACATATTTCGGATCTCTTGCGCAGAAGGATGGCAAAAGGTCAGACTGGAAGAAGGTAGAATGGCTTCAGTATCATCAAGGGAGTCCCATGGAGTGTGCCATAAGTACGTATGGTGAAGATGGTTACGCCAGTTCTTTTAGCTGGGGACATACCGCCGATGATTATGAGGCCGTGCGGGAAAAATATCATGAGGTAAAGATTCTTGTCTATTGTCCAGATGGAGAGGAGCTGATTGTAACACCTGACCCATCGGAGACGGGAGAGCCGGATGGCCTGGAACTGATTGCCCCATATGTGGGGACGTACACGGACGAACGTAATGGGTATGCGAACTATCAGTTCATCGTGAAGGAAGATGGATCGGTAAATATGCAGGATATGTCTGGATATCCGCCTCCAGACTGGCTCAAAGGAAGTGGAAATGCGCCAGAGTCCATCTACCAACGGGTAGACGGCATCATTCTGGTCACGATTCAGGGGAAGGAGTCTTATCTCATTTGCCCTGCAGGGAGGAGACCATCACTTTCCCCAGACAGTGACTACAGCGGTTTGTCTGGAGATCCCGAAAGAGTCACGATTATGTATATAGTCCCGGGAGAAGAAATATTATGGCCACAATTGTTCCATAATTAAGACAATTTCCACACAAAGAAATCCTGCCAGCCGGCAGGATTTTTTTACCTGTTAGGCAGGGATCCCTACCGCTTGTGTAAAAGCTATTTACAGAATCCTGCCATGCGCTATACTGAGAATATGTGAGGAATACAGACAAGGCGCAATACATAAAAAGGAATTGGTATGAGAGTAAAGATAGAGATTGAGGAAGGCCTGGCAGAGGAAGAAGTCATCATCAGATGCGGAAGCCTGAATGACACGATTGTCAGTCTACAGAATTACATATCGAGGCAGGGAAGCGGCAAACGGTGCCTGGCGCTGCGGAAGGGGGAGACAGACTATTATATTCCTCTGGAGGAGATCTATTTCTTTGAGACAGAAGGCCGGGAGATCCGGGCGCATACGGCAGGGGATATCTTCGTCAGTTCTTATAAGCTTTATGAACTGGAGGAACTGCTGCCAGGTTCTTTCATGAGGATATCCAAGTCCTGCATTGTGAACCTGGATTATATTTACTCCATCACCAGGAATCTGACCGCTTCCAGTGTGGTGGAATTTGCCGGGAGCAGCAAGAGGATCCTGGTGTCCAGAAGCTACTACAAGGCACTGATGGAGCGGCTGCGGGTTAGGAAGGTGCAAGAGTAGGAGAAGAAAACCGGGAAGAGAAGCATAAGAAGCTTGCATATGTATGATGCCGGAAGGGAGACAGGAATGGAAGGGTATAAAAGCAGGGACAAGGAAGGGCAGGATAAGGAAGGCCAGGACTGGGAGATGCAGGATAAGGAAGGCCAGGACAAGGAAACGCAGCACAGGGAAGGCCAGGACTGGGAGATGCAGCACAGGGAAGAACAGAACCCGGCCACACAGGATGCGGAAAGACAGGATGTAAAAGGTGGGAATATAGAACAGAACCAGCAACAGTTGATTACCGTGGAAGCCATACAGGAACAGGAACCAGGCAGAAGGCCAGGGACCGGACAGGAGCAGGGACACAGACAGGGAAAGGGACAGGTGGTATATCATATGGGTGTAGATACAGAAAATGGTGGCAATAGATGGACAAGTACAAAGCGGATCAAAAAGTTTATCTGGGGCGTGTTGTTCCTGCTGGGGGCTGTGGCACTGATACTGGGTAAGCTGGGGTATCTGGCGGGACTGGGGGAAACCTTAAGCGGCCTGAAATTCTGGCCGGTGTGTCTCTCCGTGATTTTGTTGGGAATCTTCATTGACGGTATCGCCAAAAGGTCTTTCGGCACCATGCTGTTTTCCCTGGCATTCCTAATTATCGTCAATGACAAGCTGCTCCACCTGGAGGCCTTGACACCCTGGACAGTGCTGGGAGTAGCAGCCCTGGGAACCATCGGGCTGAATTTCATATTCCCCAGGCGCAGGAGATGGCCAAAGTCCTGGAGCATGTATGACATGAGGGGGCATGGATCCAGGGCAGTGAGTGATGGCCATGATGTGCTCAGCGGGGAGAAAGTACATTACGATATCAGCTTTGGCAGTGCCGTGAAATATATTTCCGGTCAGGTGGGCCGGGTATCCCTGGAAAGCTCTTTCGGGGATCTGGGAGTGTATTTTAACGGAGCCATACTGAAGGATCATCAGGCTACCGCGTATGTGGAATGTTCCTTCGGCAATATGGAACTTTTTGTGCCCTCGGACTGGAAGGTAGTCCTAAATGTAGCCAATTCTTTTGGCGGGGTGGAGGAATCCGGACACTGCAATCCAGACGGAGAGAATGTCCTTCATGTGGTGGGGGAGGTCTCCTTTGGACATCTGCAGGTCACTTATATTTAAAGATATAGAATCTCTGAAGTTACGGCCAGAGAACAATCAAATATCCCCGGCAAGTTGACGGGGTATTTGATCCTCGCGGCATTCGCCAAATGTCTGCTTCGCAGCCGCTTGGTTCATAGTCCGCGGGAATAAAAGAATGATTTCGGGAAAAGCAAGCGTGTGGAATCCCACTCTGGGTATTTGGTTCTATTTTCACATGGGATGGCCTCGTGCGGGAAAGACGTGGGCGCAAAATGGAGAAAACAGGGAAGCCAGCAAATGCAGTGAGATCTGGAAAGAGGTGTATATTATGAAAACGATGAAAAAGTCGCCTGCAACAAAGATAGCAAGGGCATCTGTCAAGGAATACAAAAAAGCATTCTACCATCACAACAGACTTATCTACTGTATCGCCATGGTATCCACGGCAATGAGCGCTGTATTGAATGTGCTTCTGGCAGTGATATTAAAGGAACTGTTGGACGTTGCCATAGGGGGAGGTATCCAGGAACTGCTGGAACTGGTGATGACTTCCTTGATATTTCTGGCAGTGCTGGTGGTGGTGTGGCTTATCCAGAGGGAATCAAAGTTCCGGTTTGTGAAGCGGGCAGTGGAGGCATACCGAAACAAGGCCTATGGGGACATCACCCGGAAGAGTATCAGTGCATTTGCCAGGGAGAACACAAGCAACTATATATCTGCACTGACCAACGACGTGACATCCATTGAGAACAATTATCTGCTTGCCCGGTTTGATATCCTTTCCCAGTTGGTGTTCGCACCGGTGTCTTTCGTACTGATGCTGTGGTATAGCTGGTCCATGACTCTGGTAGTATTTCTTCTGTGTGCCCTTCCCGTTGTAGCGGCTATGGCGGTGGGTGGCAGGGTGACAAAGATTGAGAAGAATGTCAGCGGGAAAAATGCCTCCTTTATGGCTATGGTGAAGGATCTGCTCAGTGGATTTACCGTTATCAAGAGCTTCCAGGCCCAGGAGGAGACAGCAGTCCTGTACCAGGGGAAGAACCAGCAGCTGGAGCAGGTGAAATGTATCCGGAGGAAAACGGAGGAGATGATCTCCATTATCACTACTACGGCTGGCTTTATCATGCAGATGGGGGTATTTGTGTTCGGGGCGTATCTGTGCATCCGGGGGCAGATTACCCCGGGTGTGGTGATCGCCTTCGTACAGATGATGAACTATGTCCTAAGCCCTATCAATACCCTGCCAAAGCTTTTTGCCAACCAGAAGGCAGCACTGGGACTGATGGAGAAGATGGCAGCTTATGGGGCAGGGCAGGATCAGGGGATGACCCGAGATACTGGATTAGCGGAAAGCAGACAGCTGGTGCCGTTTAGAGGCCTGCAGGAAGGCAGGGAGGGGATCGTGTTCAGGCATGTCACCTTCTCCTATGAAGCAGACAAAGAGGTGCTCCGGGACATCAACCTGACATTTGAAGCCGGAAAAAGCTATGCGATTGTGGGCGGCTCCGGTTCCGGGAAATCCACCCTGCTGAACCTGGTTATGGGAAGTTACCCGGAGTACGCCGGAGAGATCACACTGGGGGGAACGGAACTGGGGCAGATCGACCCGGACAGCATTTTTGACGGCATGTCAGTGATCCAGCAAAATGTTTTCATCTTCGATGACACCATCAGGCGGAACATCTGTATGTTCAAGGAATTCCATAAGGAACGGCTGGACTCGGCCATACAGCGGGCTGGACTGGCCAGACTGATTGAGGAGAAGGGGGAGGACTACGGCTGTGGAGAGAACGGTGCACACCTGTCCGGCGGGGAGAAACAGCGTATCTCCATTGCCAGGAGCCTCTTGCGGCAGGTGTCTGTGCTGCTGGTGGACGAGGCCACCTCGGCCCTGGATGCAGAGACATCGGACAGCGTGACCAATGCCCTGCTGGACATCCGGGGTGTCACCAGGCTGGTGGTGACCCATAAGCTGGACGAGAAAGCGCTGAAACGCTTTGATGAGATCATTGTGATGAGAAACGGACAAGTGGAAGAGCAGGGGGATTTTGATACACTGATGGGGAATGGGGCGTACTTTGCATCCCTGTACCAGATCAGCAGGGAGTGACAGTAACAGTTCAGTGCCCTGTCTGAACTGTTATGAGTGACAGGGGATGGGGCAGGGTTTCTATTGATACCAGCCGGGATTTCTGTTATGATGGAGCCATGGAGACAGATTTAAGACAGACCAGCCCGTAAGGAATGGTTCTATGACGATTTATGGAAATGGTTTAACATGAAAGAGGAGCAGAGGAATGTGTCAAGAGATAACAACCCTATTGGAAGAAATGCTGCATCCGGGCATGGAGTTCACCCCCATTCCCTTCTGGTTCTTCAATGACACTTTTGAAGAGGACAAGGTGCGCAGGCAGTTGGCGGATTATGTGGAGAAAGGGGTAAACGCCTTTGTGCTCCATCCCCGGATCGGGGTGCCAGGTAAGATGCCTTACCTGTCTGAGGCCTATTTTGAGGCAGTCCGCTTTATTGTGAAGACGGCTTCAGAACTACATATGCAGGTCGTGCTCTACGATGAGGGCATGTACCCTTCCGGTTCCGCAGCAGGAGGGGTGGTGGAGGCAGATCCGGAGTATGCCTCCAAGGGTATCATACTGCTGTCTGGGGAGAGTGCGGCTGAAAAGCTGGCATCGGAGCCATCGGCCCAGGTGATTACCACCCTGGCAGATGGTCGTCAGATTGTCTATGGTTTTACCCATGGCACCATAAGGGGGATCCATTTCGGGGAAGATGACGGGGAGCCAGGGGCACCGAAATCAGCAGATATCCTGAATCCGGCGGCAGTGGAGGAGTTTATCCGGCTGACCCATGACCGGTACTATGAGGAGCTGGAAGAATACTTCGGCAATACGGTGATTGCCTTTTTCACGGATGAGCCATGTGCCCTGGGCCGGAATGCGGGGCATTACAGGGAATGGACCAGGGGGCTGGAGCAGGAACTGGTGGCCGCAGGGGGCAGGCTGGAGGAGCTGGAAGGGTTGTTTGAAGGCTCCACTGATCCCAGGGTGGCAGCAGCCAGGGGGGAAAAGGCCACAGACAATTTCACCGTGGCCCTGTATAAGCGGCTGATCAAAGGAAAACTGCGGGAGACCTTCTACGCCAGGCTTTCTGACTGGTGCCAGGATCATGGCATTGCCTTGATCGGGCATCCGGCGGAGAGCGATGACATTGAGGAGGCATTGTATTTCCAGATTCCAGGGCAGGATCTGATCATGCGCCGGGTGGCACCGGAGACAGGGGGGCTTCTGGAATTCGACTCTGTACAGGCCAAGTTGTCTGCGGATATTGCCAGGCACCTGGGCAGGCGCCGGAATGCGAATGAGTGTTTCGGCGTGTGCAGCAGGCAGAAGATTCCCTGGTATTTCACGGCATCGGACATGAAATGGTATATAGACTGGCTGGGACTGCGTGGGGTGAATCTGTTCATTCCCCATGCCTTCTACTACAGTGTGGAGGGAAAGCGGAAGGAAGAGCGGCCGCCGGATGTAGGGCCGAATAATATCTGGTGGAAGCATTATAGACGGTTTTCCGATTATATCAAGAGACTTTCCTATCTGATGACAGATTCCGTGTATCATGCCGGGACTGCGGTGCTCTGTGACAATAACAATGTGCCCTACAGGGAGATTGCGCCTTTCTATGAGAACCAGGCAGCCTTCAACTATCTGCCTGCAGCCCTGCTGGACCAGGCCCGGGTACAGGACGGGAAGGTGTGTATCGGCGGCTACGGATATGACAGGATCCTGAATCTGCTGGGGGAGGGGTATAGAGAACGGTTTGGTGACAGGTTCGGGCAGTGGATGGAGGAGGAAGTGGAAGCCTGCATGATACCTGTTGTGGAACTGTCCAGGCCGTGTCCGGATCTTCGTGTGGTACATCTGACCAGGCAGGGCCAGGAGATGTATTTGTTTGGAAACGAAGGCAGTGAGGCTGTCTGCGTGGAGGTGAAGTTACCTGTAGGGAAGCCGGAAGGCATCACCGGGGAAGGGGCGTGTACGGGAACTGCCGTTGGGGAAGCGGCAACAGGCAGACCCGTCCTGGTCTTTGTGGATCTGTGGAAAGGAATCTGCTACAGGGAAGAGGCAGAGCCACAAGGTGCAGGCATACAGAAAGCAGGGACACAGGGTGCAGACATGCAGGACACCCATGTACAGGACACAGAAACATCTGACAGCTTTACGCTGCGTCTGGCACCTAGCCAGACCCTGCTGGTATTGCCCTGGTGGCAGCCTGGGGATGGACTGGGACAACTACAGATCCGGGACCGGATCTGGTATGACAGACCCTGTCCCGACTGGACGGAGCGGTTTCGGATGACAACAGGGCAGGAGAACCAGAAGACCTATACATACAGAGCTATATCTGGGGATTTTGCCTCGGGGCAGACCGGTTTCCAGGTCAGGGGACAGGAGATGGTGGAATGTTACTGCAATGGGCAGTTTGTGGACGTGAGCTTCTGGGGGATACATTGCTTTGACCTGGCAGAATATCTGCAGGAAGGGGAGAATGAGATACGGCTGGTGGTCACAGGCAACATGGCGAATGTCTACAACCAGGCGGGAATCTGGTTTGGGCTGGGCCAGGAAGGATAAACATAGGGAATCGGCATTGTGAAATGTACCTTTGCCATACCGGTGGGATTCATCGGTCTGGCAGGAGTGGTTCTGGTGATGGCTGCTTTTGGGATTGCCTGTCTGATGTCATTGCGGATTAAGCGGATATCGCCCGGAGGGCTGCTGGCAGAAGCGGGCATGGGCGTATAGATATATGCATAAAAAGACATTTTTGGGGAATGATTTTTCCAAGGGTGTCTTTTTTGCATACCTGCCGCATAACGGTATGACAGGAAGCGGGAAGGGAAGGCAGGATTCCCATACTGGAAAATGCGGGTTGAAAAAGGCGGTTCCAGGTATTGGATGAGTGTGGTATCTACAGGGAGAGTCAGGATGGAGATAGTAGGAGGCATATTTCTGGCAGTTGTGGGGGCAAGCTATGGTTTGCTGGCAGCCGCAGGGGTGTTTACCGTGCTGGTGGCAGTGGGACTGGTACCCCGTTTCGCGGGGAAGACACATACGGCGGGAAAGGTATTGCTGTACGAAGAAATGGTGATTTTTGGCACCATAGCGGGCAGTATGCTCAGCATCTTCCCGGAATACTGTCAGTTCGGGGCCTGGTGGCAGCAGCATGTTCCTGACTTGCAGGGACTATGGCTTCAGGCGGGGATATTCTGGCAGGCTATGTTCGGTCTCTTTGCCGGGATGTTTATCGGCTGCCTGGCACTGGCCATTGCGGAGATGCTGGACAGTATTCCCATTTTTACCAGGCGGATCTCTTTCCGGCACGGGATCGGCCTTGCCATTCTGGCCATGGCTGCAGGAAAACTATGCGGTTCCCTGCTGTATTTCTGGCAGGAACTGCACCGGACGGCTGGATAATGTGCCCGGCAGTTGCAGGGACTTCTGGCAGGGTGCGGATCCGGCAGTGGCGGGGAAGAATCCAACTGGATAGGAAACGTGCCAGGGCACACAGGGAGAGTGGAAGGGTCTTCACACCGTCCCGCGGGTTAGAAAGCGTGCTGGGCACGCAGGGAGAGTGGACATGGCAAATATTACGGTTTATCTGAAATGTGACAGGAATGCGGAGGTGCAGGCACCGGATGTCTTTATGACGGATCTGGGAAACATCCGGTGTGCAGACAAAACGGTCAGTGCCAAGGTAAAGGCATTGAAAGTACATCACTTCGGAAAGGGAGACACCAGGCGGTGTGTGATCAGCGCCCTGCGCCTGGTGGAGCTGATGGAACAGACCTGTCCGGAGATCAGTGTCCAGGTCATAGGAGAGCCGGATGTGCTGGTGGAGTGGGTGGACGTAGACACCCATAAGGGATGGCAGCAGTGGCTGAAAGCAGCGCTGGTCTGTCTGGTCAGCTTTTTCGGCACAGGTTTCACCATTATGGCGTATCACAATGATGTGGGTATCAATGAGGTGTTCACAGAAGTTTACCAGATGGTCATGGGCAGGGAACCGCAAGGTCTGAATGTGCTGGAGATCGCTTATTCCATCGGCCTTGCCGCGGGGATTATCCTGTTCTTTAACCATGTGGGCGGCAGACGGCTGACAAAGGATCCCACTCCCATTGAGGTGGCCATGCGCAACTATGAGGAAGATGTGGACAAGGCACTGATAGCCACCGCTGGCCGGGAAGGGAAAGAAGAGGAGAGCTAAGGGAGTCATCCGAAAGGATGGCTCCTTTCTTATGGGGCCGGTTTTCCCATGCCTCCTTTGCAAATGCGGCTTTTTGAGTCAAAGTATGTGGAAAAATGAGACAATGCTGACTTTATGCGGAAAAGCGCTACAAAATGGGGAATATTGCTGATTTACACCACAAATAAGACACAATAGAATGAGAACTGTACAAAAACACTGCGCAGTGGGATAGGAAATGATACAGATGTCTATTTCGAAACAAGAGAAGAGAGGAGGAGTCTCATGAAAAAATCCGCGGGGATGCATCCGGCGCCGCTGGCCGCTGGCAGAAAACCCCTCACACGGGACAATCGCAGCCAGGTGTGGCGTAAGATCAAGAAAAGCAAATATCTCTATCTGATCTTCCTGCTCCCGTTTGTGTACTATTGTGTGTTTCAATATGCACCGATGTACGGAATATTAATAGCATTCAAAGATTACAATATTGTAAAAGGTGTTTTCAACAGTCCCTGGATCGGATTCAAACATTTCAGCAAGTTCCTGTCAGATCCCTATTTCTGGAAACTGGCCAGAAATACACTGCTGTTGAACCTCTACAATCTGTTCTGGGGATTCCCGGTGCCGATCATACTGGCGCTTGCACTGAACGAGGTAAGGAGCATGAAATTTAAGAAGGTGGTACAGACAGTCAGCTATCTTCCGCATTTCATTTCCACGGTGGTCATATGTGGTATGATTACCAATTTCCTTTCCTCTACAGGACTCATTAACCAGATCGTCCAGTTTTTCGGGGGGAAGCCGGTACAGTTTCTGCTGATGCCCCAGTATTTCCGCACGATTTATATTGCATCGGGGATCTGGCAGGGGGCAGGCTGGGGGTCCATTGTGTACCTGGCGGCGCTTACCAATGTGGATCAGGAGATCCTGGAGGCAGCCATGATTGACGGGGCTAACCGATGGCAGAGAATCCGCAATGTCACATTGCCTTG
The DNA here is from genome assembly GCA_910577665.1 of uncultured Acetatifactor sp. Lineage (GTDB taxonomy): Bacteria > Bacillota > Clostridia > Lachnospirales > Lachnospiraceae > Acetatifactor. The sequence goes on along the minus strand of CAJTOJ010000020.1, from coordinate 24,168 downwards.
TATTGCGCCTACGATTACTATTATGCTGATCATGCAGATGGGACGTCTCCTGAGTCTGGGATATGAGAAAATCCTGCTTCTGTATAACGGTTCTACCTATGAGACAGCAGATGTCATATCGACTTTTGTATACAGGCGCGGTGTCCTGGGTGGCGACTTCAGCTATGGAACTGCTGTTGGGTTGTTCCAGTCCGTGATCGGCTTGATTCTGCTGACCGTGGCCAATAAGGCGGCAGGCAAACTGAGTGAGACCACACTGTGGTAATGTGGGAAGCTGCCATGGGCCGGTAAGCAACGCAGGCTATATGCCCGCGGAAACATCATCAAAAGGTAAATATGGATTGGTATGCCCGCTGAAGCGGGCACGGGGTATAAAAATGAGTTCTGTTAAATTTAAGCATAGAAGTGTGGGAAGCAGGTGTTTTGACATTGTCTTGTATATCCTGCTGGGGCTGGTGGTACTGGTTACATTTTATCCCATGTATTATGTGTTCATCGTATCAATCAGTTCGGCAAACCATATCAGCAGGGGCGAAGTGACATTGCTTCCCATGGGCATCAATTTTGACGCCTATAAAATTGTATTCAAGAATAGCAGGATCTGGGTGGCTTATGGCAATACGATTCTGTACACAGTAGTGGGAACCTTTATCAATGTAATGATGACGGCACTTTGCGCCTATCCATTTTCCAGGCCGGATTTCTATGGACGTAAGTTTTTTACTTTATTTGTCACATTGACGATGTTTATAGGCGGAGGCATGATCCCCCTGTATCTGGTGGTCAGCAAATTGCACTTGATGAATACCATATGGGCCATCGTACTGCCAGGGGCGGTCAGCACCTACAACATGATTGTCATGCGTACCTCTTTCCAGGGGCTGCCGGCTTCGCTGACAGAATCTGCCTATATAGACGGGGCCAATGACATCCACATTCTGTTCAGGATCGTACTGCCTCTGTCCAAGGCGATTCTGGCAACCATGACCTTGTTCTACGCCGTTGGACACTGGAACAGTTATCTGTCGGCTATTCTGTACCTGGATGACCAGAAGAAGTACCCGGTGCAGGTGATTCTGAGGGACATTGTCATTGCCGGGGAATTTATGGAGAACGGTGGCGATGTGAGCAGCAGTGCCACGGTCATTGCCACTAATTATAAGTATGCGGTGATCATTGTGTCTGTGTTGCCCATTCTGATGGTATATCCGTTTATCCAGAAATATTTTACCAAGGGCGTCATGGTGGGTTCCATCAAAGGCTGAAGGGAAGCAGTAGGGTGCCGGATCCATGGACCGGAGCGTACATATTACGGAAACCGGATGTAAAACTGATCATAAAAGATGCAAAACAGAAAAGGAGAAAGCTCATGAAATTCAGAAAAAACAGATTTTTATGTATGGCGTTGTGTGTGACTATGCTGCTGACAGCCTGTGGTGGCAAAGAGCCATCTGAAAGTACGGTGTCATCTGATTCCGGACTGTCGCAGGACGGAAGCAGCAATGTGGAAGATGCAGGAAACGAGGAAGGACAGGCAGAGGGAGCAGACCAGAAGGAGAGTTCTCTGTGGCTTGACGAGGAGCTGGAGATCACCATCCTGATGCAGGACAACGCTGCCCAGCCTTTGACAGATTATGCGCCGGCCCAGCAGGAGATCCACAGGAAGACCAATGTAAAGCTGGTCTACCAGATCGTTCCCACCAGCAGCTATACAGAGAAAGAAAATGTGTTGCTGGCCACCAACAATTTCCCGGACATCATCAAGGTGTCTGCCGGCAATATCAATTCCTACGCCGGGGAAGGTATCTTCGTACCGCTGATGCAGTATGTGAACGAAGAAACCATGCCTAATTTCTACAAATTGTGGAAGGAAAATGAGGAAGTGCTGTCAAGATGGCTGGTGGATGGGGAGTTGTATGCATTTCCGGCCATTCCCAGAGATGAGGCCAGAAATGGTTTCGGTGTGGTGCTGAGGACTGATCTGCTGGAGAAACATGATCTGGCTATTCCCTCCACATTCGATGAACTGATTGATGTGATGGCCAGGCTCAAGGAGCTTTATCCGGAATCCATTCCTTATACCGGCAGGAAAGGAACCAGCCAGCTTCTGTCCACAGTGTCCTACATGCTGGGGTCCGGCGCAGGGATCTATTACGATTACGATGTGGATGGCGGCAGATATGTCTTTGGACCGGCCACGGAGGAGTTCAAGGCGGTGCTGACTTTCCTGAACCAGTGCTATGAGCGCGGGGTTCTGGATCCGGATTTTGCCACTACCACCTCGGAGCAGTTACAGTATAAGATGACAAGTGGTCAGTCCTTCATGTTCATTGACAACAGCGGGTTTGGCCAGAACTATACCAATATCCTGCGGACACAGGAAGGATTGGAGAATGCCACCCTGCAGGTGATTCCGGTGCCTGAGAATTCCTTTGGACAGAGACGTGCCCTGGCCTATGATGTGAAGAATACAGGCCGTCTGTTTGCCATCAATGCCAAGACAGAGCGGATCGAGGATGTGATCAGGTTCATTGACTGGATGTATTCGGAGGAAGGTTCCAATATCAGCAATTATGGTGTGGAGGGTGTGAGCTTTTATGTAGATGAAGACGGAGAGCCACAGTTCATAGAAGATTACATCAACGGAGTGGATGATGAAGGATTTAACTCTAAGTATTATGCCGTGTACAGTGACCTTGGCATCACGAAGCTGAATTTCAGTCTCTGGTGCACCAATACCAAGACACAGTTCGCCATCCAGAAGATCGTGGGCGACTGGAACGATGTGGTGGAGGAGTACTGGGAGATCATCAATGCAGATCCGGCCTATGTGGATCCCTATACCGCCCCTTCCCTGACGCCGGAGGAGACAGAGCGGGTGACGGATATCTTAACAAAATTGACAACTACATTGGACCAGGAATACAATAAGTACATCATGGGTGTGGAACCCATTGACAACTGGGACAAGGTCATAGAGTCCATCCAGGCAGATGCCAGGGAACTGGAGGAGATTTATAATGGGGCAGATGCCCGGTATGCCAGGTAAGATCTGTCAGCATCCGGGCTACTGGTCTCAGGCACCGGCAAACTCTTTGAGGGGGATTGTCTTATGGAGCATGGTTTCCCGGACAGGCGGAGGGCGGAAGCTTCCGTCTGTCCGGGAAATGATAGCATATGGGAATATGTGCCGGACGAAAGGGACTTCATTGGCATAAGTGCGCTGTGCCGGTTCCAGATGTAGGGGACAAGGATACAGGAAGACACACGGCAGGCCCGGATGGGGAATGGGGGTTGACATGAAAGGAATACGGGGGAGGAAACGGTTTCGCGGCAGTAAATACCTGATCAAACTATTTTACTGTTTCTTAAGCCTTCTTCTTTTGATGTATATGGCCATGGCGGTGGTCTATGTGCTGGCCAGCAGGAACACCAGGGAGGCGGTATTCGACAAGATCCAATCCAACCTGACGGCTTCCGCACAGCTGATTGATTCCCACATGGGGGTGGTACAGAATGTGGGACTGAGTCTGTATAACACAAAAGTCATGCAAAGCTATTTTAAATACGATGCGAGAATGGATGTGAAGGTGTGGGCAGAACAGTACCAGATCACCAATGTGATACAGCAGAATGAGGCTATTTTTGGGGGACAGATCACACTTCTCTATGCCTTTTTTGTGGATTCGGACCGTATCTATACAAGTGCCGGTGTGTATGACAAGGATTTTTTCTTTCAGAATATATGTGTCTATGCATATGGGGAGCTGACTGCAGACAGTATCCGAAGGCTTTATTCGGAAGCAAAGACCATAGAAGTGCTTCCGGTGGGCATGACCAAGGTCCGGAACAATCTGTCAGAGGAGATGATTGCAGTGGTCACCCACCTGCGGGTGGAGGGCCGGGAAGCCATGATTGTAGCGCATGTGCCAGCCAGTCAGCTGGTGGATATGCAGAAGGGAACAGCGCTGACATCGGACAGTGTCTTTATGATATATGACAGGGAGAACCAATGTATCCTGAATACAAGGGAAGGCATCATCCAGGAACAGAGTCCCGGGGATTACCTACAGGCCAGGGATGGGGACAGAGTAAACGGGATGTATGTTTTCTGTCATAAATCGGATAGGAGTGGATGGAAATACGTTTCCCTGGTGCCGGTGGAAGGAGTGGCCAGACTGACCAACCTTTACATGATATACATCCTGCTGGCAGGTATGCTCTTAACCATAGCCGGGGTGGCTTTTGCGTTTTTCCTTTCGGTCAGGCTCTACCGCCCCATTGGATGTATTGTGAATGAGATCAGTCCGCCGCAGACGGAAGAGAACAGGCGGGATGAGATGAAGCTTTTGCACAGGGGAGTCCTGGATCTGCTGGAAAAGGAAGAACAATACAGAATACAGTTCCAGTCATACAGGGAGCGGTATATCGAACATGCCCTTCAGCTTCTGGTCAATGGGATTTTCTGGCAACATATACAGGAGTTGCAGGAAAAACTGCGGGAACATTGCAGGTTCCAGGGAAGCCGCTATGTGTGTGCCTCGGTGTTTTTTGATTTTACGGAGCTGTTTTTCCGGGAATATGCAGGCAGTGACAGGGACAAAACTTACCGGATGCTGCAGGAGATCCTGCAGACCTTGTTGGAAGGCAGGGTGGGGATCTACGTGCTGATGTGCCAGGGAGGGATCTATCCCTGCCTCATAGACTGCAAAGAGGAAGATCCTGCGGATCATGTGCGGGATATCTTTCTGGAGCTGAAGCAGGTGTTCCAGGTGGATGCTGCCTATTACAAGGTGAGCGTGGGGATCAGCTATCCTTTTGGGGAATTGAAGGTATTACAGGAGGCCTATGGGCAGACCTTGCAGGCTATCCGGTACTGCACGGGTGAGGACTGCTTCGGCATATCCGTCTACCGCAGCCAGGGCAGGAAGGCGGAGGTGGCTTTCTCCTTCTATGACCAGAAGAAAATAGTGAGCAGTATCCGCCTGGGGAAGAGGGAGCAGCTCTTTACCGTGCTGGATGAGGTTCTGGACATGAACAATATACGGGGGATCTCCCAGCTAAACCGCACAGAGCTGTATCGGCAGCTTTTCTCCGTGGGCCAGAGATGCCTGGAGGACTGTGAGGGGAAGACGGAGGAACTGGAGAGTGAGACAAGGCTTGGTCTGGAACTGCAGCAGGAGAACAAGGCCTTGGAATGCAACAAGGCCAGGAAACTGATCACGGCATATTTTGAAGAGATATACGAGCTGGCCAACCACAAAGAAAGCCAGAACAGCAGCCAGCAGATCGAACTGATCCAGAAATATATCCGGGAGAACTACAGGGAGGACTTAAGTCTGGACGGTATCTCTGATGTGTTCGGACTCTCCTCCAAGTATCTGTCACGCCTGTTTAAGCAGAAGACAGGTATCAATCTGACAGAGTATGTAAATATGGTGCGGGTGGGACAGGCCAAGGAACTGTTGCAGAATACCCAGATCAAGATAGGAGACATCTACAGCATGGTGGGAATCGACAGCCGGGCCACATTCCTGCGGGTATTTAAGAAGCTGGAGGGGTATTCTCCCAGTGAATACAGGGAGCTGTCTCTGGGGCAGAAGGAAAGAAGCTTGAGAAAAAACGTGTAAAGGAAAGGTTTTGTATGAAGATCATCAGGATGGAAAAAGAAATGATCATGGGGGAGGACCGGGAGTTTGAGAGTCCACATGGTTCTACCCTGCTGTCCTGCGGGGAGGACAGGATCCTGGCCGCATGGTTCGGGGGAAGCTGGGAGAAGGGACCGGATACGGCTATCTGGACGGCTGTCCGCAGCCAGGGGGGCTGGTCCAGACCGCGCAAGACGGGGGAGCAGCGGGGGATTGCCTGTTGGAATCCTGTGTTGTCTGCAGGGGCGGACGGCAGGATTCTTTTATATTACAAGGTGGGGCCGGAGATATCCCGCTGGAGGACCTACGTGATGGAATCCTTTGACGGGGGAGAGACTTTCAGCCAGGGGAGGGAGCTGGTGGCCGGGGATGAGAGCGGCGGCAGGGGACCGGTGAAGAATAAGCCCATCCGCCTGCGTGACGGAACTGTGCTGGCACCTGCTTCCCTGGAGGGAGAGATCTGGGATGCCTTTGTGGACAGATCCCAGGATGACGGCCGGACCTGGCAGAAAAGTGCCATGGTCCCCTTGCGGAGGGTGCTCTGCCGGGAAACCCTGGACAGCCCTTACAATAAGTACCACTGTTATGGAAAGGGAATCATACAGCCCGCACTCTGGGAGGATGAGCGTGGAGAGGTGCACATGCTGTTGCGCAGTACCAGCTCCAGGATCTTCCGCTCAGACTCTGCGGACGGGGGCAGGACCTGGGGACTGGCATATGATACCGGTATGCCAAACAACAACAGTGGGCTGGATCTGGTGAGGCTGCCAGGGGGTGGGATCGTCCTGGCATGTAATCCCAGGGAAAATGCCCCGGATTACTATAAGGGGGCCAGGACGCCGCTTACGCTGTTCTACTCCGGTGACAATGGAGACAGTTTCCGGGAACTGGCAGTCATTGAGGATGGAAGGGGGAGCTTCGCTTATCCGGCCATTGTATGTGGCGGAAGGGGGGAGCTGCTTATGACATATACCTGGAACCGCAGGAAGATCGGGTTCTGCAGACTGCACTATATGGAAACGGAATAGATCCGCCCGGTGTTTTCCGAAGGGGATCTGGAGAGGAAAAAAGCAGGCGTATGTACAGGGAAGAGACTGGCTATACAGAGGACTGTAGGAGGATGTGATGATGGAGAAGTGGGAAAGGGAATTCCAGGAGCCGGGCCGGGAATACAGGTCACAGCCTTTCTGGGCCTGGGACGGGGAACTGTCTGAAGAGGAAATTCGCTGGCAGATCCGGGAGATGGCCAGACAGGGTGTAGGAGGCTTCTTCATGCATTCCAGGGAGGGGCTGGAGACACCCTATATGGGGGAGAAATGGCTCTCCTGCATCCGGGCAGCGGTGGAGGAAGCCGGAAAATACGGTATGCATGCGTGGCTGTATGATGAGGACAGATGGCCCTCCGGCACAGCGGGAGGACAGGTTACGGCCCTGGGGGATGTATACAGGCTGAAGGGGCTGACACTGGAGGTATGCCAGGGACAGCGGGCCTGGGAGACATGGAGGCAGATCACTGCCAGTGCCTGGGAACCGGCAGAGGACAGCGGGGAAGATCCGGCCTGCATACCCGGTGGGAGATCCATGGTTTCCAAAGGGGAGAGGGATAGGCAGTCTTCTGGTGAGGATGCCCTGGATCTGCCAGTGGCGGGAGGGGAGCTGCCGGAGGGCGGGCTTCTCCTGGCGGTATATGCGGCATCTGTAGAGGGGATGGAGATACATTCTTTTAGGCGGCTGTCTCTGGGGGAGGGCAGACAGCCTCGTTCTTTGGCCCTGGAAGGGGGAGAGCGCCTGCCTTCCTATCCTCTGAAGGATGGGGAGGTACTACTGGTGGCACGTTTACAGTGCTCTGCAGGTTCAGAGTGGTTCAACGGCCAGGCACCGCCGGATAACCTGAATCCGGACACAGTTGCCTGCTTTCTGGAGAAGACCCATGAGGTCTATTACCAGGCGGTGGGAGATGTCTTTGGGAAGGTAGTCTGTGGGTGCTTTACAGATGAACCCAGTCTGGCAGACAGACATGCAGCATTTCCGCCCGGCCACAGCTGGATTCCCTGGACCTATGGTTTTATCCGGTATTACAAAAAGAAGCGTGGCAGTCATGTGCTGGACACCCTGCCATACATATATTTTAATGGAGAGGGAAGCACCAGGGCCAGGTATGCATATTGGCGTACCGTGTCTGACCGGTACCTGGAGACATACAGCAAGGCCATTTCCCGCTGGTGCCAGGAACATGGCATAGCGTATACCGGGCATTTTCTACAGGAGGATAAGCTGGGACTGTGTGCCAGGGTCAATGGTTCCATTATGCCACATTACAAGTACCAGGGGATCCCCGGGATTGACATGCTGCGGGAAGAGACCAGGGAATACATTACGGTGAAGCAATGTACCAGTGTGGCACACCAGTTTGGGAAAAGGAACGTGCTCACAGAGACTTATGGCTGTACAGGCTGGGACTTTACATTTGAGGGGATGAAGTGGATCGGTGACTGGCAATATGTGCTGGGGGTGAATACCAGGTGCCCGCACCTGGCCCTGTATTCCTTGAAGGGATTGCGCAAAAGGGACTATCCTCCCAGCTTCCACTACAATACTTCCTGGTGGGAGAAAAATCATGTGATGGAAGAATATTTTGCCAGGCTGGGTGTGGCACTGGGTCAGGGAAGGCCTGTGCGGAAGCTTCTGGTACTGCACCCTATGGGAACAGCCTGGGCGCGTCTTGGCGTAAGCCCCTATGGCAATCCGGTGCGGCGTCTGGAGAGAGATGTCCCGGGAATCAACCAGTACGGAAACGGGTACAACCGACTGCTGGAGGAGCTGAGCAGACAGCATATGGACTATGACCTGGGGGACGAGACGCTGATCGAATCGGATGGCTCTGTGGAAGGACCCCTGCTGCGTATCGGGGAAGCGGTTTATGAGGCGGTGCTTGTACCGGCTGGGGATACCTGGCAAAGAAGTACGGTGGATCTGCTACAGCGGTTTGCTGACCAGGGAGGAAAGATCTTCTGGATGGAACCACTGGCACAGCTTGTGGATGGGGACAGGGATGCAGCCACAGGTCTGGCCAGGCTTGTGGCTCATTGCCGGAGCCAGGTCTGTGGCTCCATAGAGGGCATGGTGGGCCTTCTGGGGGCAAATGGCTTGCGGACACTGGATATCACGGACGATGTGGGGATCCAGGTAAGGGAGATCCTGGCCTTGCGGAAGCGGGACGGGGAGAAAGAGATTCTGTTCCTGGTCAACCAGGACAGGGGACATTCCCATGCCTTTCATGTGCATGTCCCGCGGCAGGATACATACAGTCTGTGCCGGGATGTGGAAGAGTGGGATCCCCTGGACGGCAGCAGGTGGAAGGTGGAATGGAAGGAGACATCCGATGGGGTTTCCTTTGCCAGGGAACTGGGTGCTTGCGAATCGGGGCTGTATCGGATACAATGGAAAGAGAACCGGCAAGCTGTGCAGACACAGGACAGGAAGCCAGGACAGGAAACGGGACCAGAGCCTGAGAACCGGCCAAGGCAGCGGCATATGCCCCGGAAACGGCTGGCTGTGTGTCCGGATACCGTGCCGGTATGTCTGACCCAGCCCAATGTATATGTGCTGGACAGGTGCAGCTATATGTTGGCGGCTGCCGGTGATGGAGAGGCCGCAGGCATGGTTTGCATCTTGCCAGGGAACAGACAGGACCTGCCGGAAACAGACGGATACCGGGTGGATCTGCTTAAAGCCGGCATCTGGCAGGAGGAAAGGGAGATCTGGCAGGTACAAAAGCAGATCCGGGAACTTCTGGGAATGCGGGAAAACGATGGCGGGGAACAGATCCAGAGGTATATGTGGGTGCATGGGGAGGAAGCCGTAAGGGGATACCGGATCCGGCTGAAGATGGCGGTGACTGTGGAGGTGCTTCCCCAGGGACCAGTATGGCTGGCGGCAGAGGATGCAGGGGAACTGGACCTGTATGTAAATGGGATCCGGCAGGAGAAGACCGTACAGGGGTGGTATCTGGACAAGAGCTTCGGCCGAAGACCTGTCAGAGGCCTGGAGCTGGGGCGAAACGAGATCCTTATAGAGAGATTATACCAGGAGAAATCCGAGCTGGAAGCATGCTATCTTCTGGGGGATTTTGGTGTCTTCAGGGATGCAGGGAAGGGACGGGTGATCCGCGGCCCGGTTCGGGAGCTATCCTGTGGGGACTGGACTTTGCAGGGGCTGTTGCACTATGCAGGTAGTGTTGTGTACCAATATGAGATGCCTGGACAGAGGCAGCAGCGGACTGCAGATGCTGATACAGGATATATGCTTCGGCTGGGAAGATGCAAAGCGGTGTGTGCCACGGTACGCTTCAATGGGAAAGAGACGGAAGTGCCCTGGAAGGCCCGGGGGGATGTGTGGATCCCGGCCTGCGTGATGCAGGAGAAGAACCGGTGTGAGATTGAGGTGTTCTCCAGTCCCCGCAATATGCTTGGCCCCTTCCATCTGGCAGGAGGAAGGCCGTGGACCACAAATGCCGGGTGCTTCAAGGCAAGTGGAGAGAAATATACCCGGAACTATCAGACAGTCCCCTATGGACTCATGGAGACACCAGAACTCTGGGAAGCAGAGTGAAAAGATCTGCCCGGCCAGCCCGGAGAGCTGGATACAGGTCCGGGATGTGGAAGCGCGTTGCAGGGTGGTCTGGAAGAAGCTGACAAGACAGAAAGGACAGAATACAGGTGGATAGGACAATGGATAAAGTAAAACGGGGAAATATGGTATTTCCAGATGGCTTATGGCCGGTTATGCTGACGCCTTACACCAGGGATCACACGATAGATTATGAAGCACTGGAAAGGCTGATTGGCTGGTATGAAGACCAGGGGGCGGACGGCTTGTTTGCGGTATGCCAGTCCAGTGAAATGTTTGATCTGTCCCTGAAGGAGAGAGTGCAGCTTGCGTCTTTTGTAAAGCGCATTTCCCGTCTGCCGGTGATTGCATCCGGCCATATAGGGAACAGCTATCAGGAACAGAGGGAAGAACTGGCGGCCATGGCCGCAACCGGGATTGATGCCCTGGTCCTGATCTCCAACAGGCTGGCAACCCAGGAGGAGACGGATGATATATTTATATCTAACCTTGAGAGGCTGATGGAGGAGCTGCCACCGGAACTGCCGCTGGGATTCTATGAGTGTCCTTATCCATACAAAAGAATCCTTGGTCCGGCCATTGTGAAATACCTGGCAGACACAGGGCGGTTTTATATGATCAAGGATACTTGCTGTGACGGACAGTTGATCCGGGAGAAGCTGAAAGCTGCCCGGGAAAGTCATCTGAAAATATACAATGCCAACACGGCTACCCTGGTGGATTCCCTGAGAGCCGGGGCTGCCGGTTACAGTGGGGTGATGGCCAACTTCCATCCGGCCCTGTACCGGCAGCTTCTGGATAAAGTGTCAAAGGAAGCGGAAGGGAAATGCGCGTGTGAGACATCCGGGCACACAGAAAGGGAGTATGCAGGTAAAACCGTCAGACAGCAGGAAGAAGGGCTGGCGTGCCAGACCTTTGGCCGGTGGAACCAGGTGGAGGAACTGGGCTGGTTCCTCACCATGTGTTCTTTTATTGAAAAATACAAGTATCCCTTAAATGCCAAATATGCCCAGTCCCTACTGGGAAATGGGTTTGAGCTAGTCTGCCGCAACCCGGGAACTGTTGCACTGGATTTTGCAGAGAAAGAAAACGTGCGGCAGCTTCTGGCGATCAGTGAGAGATGGACGGATCTTAGGTGATATACAGAACGATATTGCTTTCTGCATCGGTAGATTATGGGATAAGCTGCTGGAATCTTGATCTTGTGAAAAACATATGGCCTGTTCAGCCAGGCTTCCTTTGCAGAATCTGAAAAGGCATCTCGGAAAATGTCTCAGTTTCTGGCGCATGAAACAGGACTTTTCTGCAGAAAATAGTACAACAGACACATGTTGTGAAGATGCTCTTGGGAGAAAACAGCCCGGAAAAGGAATCGGAATCTGACTGGGACGGGCGTTGCAGGGAGGTATGGAAATGGAACAGACAAGCCAGGAAAAAAAGCAACAGCAGGAACAATATGAACGGTATGTGAAACAGGTGACACCCACCCATAACCTGTGGCTGCAGATGGCAAAAGCCTTTGTCACAGGAGGCATTATCTGCTGTCTGGGACAGTTTATCCTGGACTATGCAGGGAGCCTGGGACTGGACAGGCAGACGGCAGGAAGCTGGTGTTCCCTGCTGCTGGTGCTTCTCTCGGTAGTGCTCACAGGATTTGGGATCTATCCGAAGATCGTAAAGTTGGGTGGGGCAGGTGCGCTGGTACCGATTACGGGCTTTGCCAACTCTGTGGCGGCTCCGGCCATTGAGTTCAAGACAGAGGGGCAGGTGTTCGGTATCGGGTGCAAGATATTCACCATTGCCGGGCCGGTGATCCTGTACGGGATCTTTGCAAGCTGGCTGCTGGGAGTGGTGTACTGGATCGGGAAGATGATGTGAGACCCTTCCGGTACTCCCTTGGACTTACCCCGTAATAATTCCGGAAGGCGGAAGAGAAATGTTCTGCGGAGGAATATCCCAGATCCTCTGCAATGGCAGCAACGCTCCGCGAGGAATCAGAGAGCAGGATAGCAGCGGCGGACATACGGGCCTGCGCCTTCTTCTGCTGGAAATTCTTCCCATAATGCTGGATTAACAGGCGCTGGGTCTGCCGGGGACTTAGATTCAGCCTGCTGGAGAGAACCTCCAGGGACAGGGCCTGGTATTCATAGAGAAAATACTCGTCAATGATCACAGATTTGGAATCTGCCAGGTTATTCCTGGCGAAGACTGTCCTGGAGATCTGATGCTGGTCATAGTTGCGTACCATAGCTACCAGAAGCTGGGACAGGAGCAGTTCCACCTGGGTCTGGTAACCCAGATAATGGTGTTCCAGTTCCTGGAACAGCTGCTGCATCAGGCCATGGATTCCCTGGGAATCCTTCCCGATCCAGAACGGAGTGGACAGGAAGAGATCCATGACAGGAGAGGATTTTGGCTTACCGTGCCGGGGAGCAGGACTGGTCTTCAGGTAGACACAGTATTCCTGCATGGGATCCTGGAGCAGGGGGGTCTGGGCGTGTTCCACATGGGGACCGGTGACAAAGAGCGTATCCGGTACGATCTCATACGTCTGGTCTTTGGTTCGCAGGGTTCCATGGCCAAAGGGAATGTAGTGGATCTCGTAACAGCCATTGCCGTGGCTGTGGGCCGGGATGGTACGGGCAAAGCGTTCCTGGACAATATTCAGCGCGTGGATCTGGGTATTTTCTATGGTAAAATGGATGTCCATGTCTGTATAGAGGGTTCTCATAGCCGGGATCCTTTCTGTGTCCTGCTGTCCATACAGGAAGTGTGAGTGATATAATACCCCTCACGGTCAGCATCGGGATTCCCCTTTACGGTAATGATCCAGTCTCCTGGCGCTATTTCCAGGGAATCTTCTCAGAAGATATTCTTCATATTTCAACATGTGAATGCAGGTTACGGCAAAACTTTCCCGCAGCTTCTCCAGGGGTATGCTGAAGTTCTCTGTGCACAGGGCAAACAGGTTGTTTATGATTTCCGCCTGTCTGCTGTACAGGAATTCCAGGTTTCTGCAAAAGAAATCCTGCAGGGATTCTTCATATCCGTCTATACAGAGCCTGGGGAAGTAATCCCCCAAAGGGATCTCTCCCTCCGGGCACGTCAGGGTATTTTTCATGGAATTGCTTTCAAACTTAAGTTTGCCCAACAGGGGATGCTGCAGGGATATTTCGGAGATAAAATTTTTACGGTAGTCCGCTTTTTGACGATCCTCTTTCTTGACACTTCTATGGAGAAGCAGGATAGTCCCAGAAGCACTGCGGACAGCACAGGTCCTAAATGCATTACGGTGCCTACGATCAGAATTGTCAGTACACCGATTGCGGAAGGAACATAAAATAAGGTGATTAAAAATCCTGATAAGTTTCTTTTTGGATTCTCATTTTTCTTTCTCATTCTGATACCCTCCCGTATGTGCTTCGGCGGGCACACCAATCAATCACTTGAAAGTTCAGTTTCTGGCTTACGCTTCTGGGCGTGTATTACGATAAAAGAACCTGTCCCATTCTGGCGATGCGAATTAAAACACATCCATTTGCGGCCTTGCGAGGCTGCTGCATACCAACCTCAGTCTGATACTCCTAATTATACTGGATTTAAGAGGAAAAGCAAGGACCGAAATGAGCAAAACCAGGCGGTATATATATCCCAGGATGCTGGGACATGAGGTATTGGAATATACCATGACTTATGGTATACTAAATATTACGTTGCTGGAGGTACTGTCAACTGCATATATGAAATGTCTGATACTGGCTTTGTAGTGAGTTATGTAAGATAGTCTGTAGGAGGCCGCAATATCCATTACAGGCATTTTTGTCAGTAATCATTAAAGTGGAGGTGCCCATCTGGAAATCCTATGAGGATTAGAGGCCGGGGCAGCCACCGGACATGAGGGGTGATTTGTCTTTTATGAGAAGGCTGAGAACCCCATTACCATCATTGATCTAATACAATGAAATGAATGAGCAGTTTGACCTGTAGGGACATTATATTAGCTAAATAGGCCAGGGCTATAAGACAAGGGGATATATTGTGCACATAGTGAGTGGAAAATTTGTGAAAAAATCAAAAAAAGAAACTGTAATTAAAATAGTAGAGGTATTCCTGGTAATGCTGACACTTATGTCCTTTCTTAAGGCAATATGGATCAGTCTGGACATAGATGAAGCATATGCGGTTACTCTTGGATATCGTATGGCCAGAGGAGACAAGCTTGTGAGAGACATGTGGGAGCCACATCAGTTCAGCGGATTTCTGGCAGCTTTTTTTACAATCCCTTTTTTGCGGATAAATGGTAATACGGAGTATCTGATTATCTATCTGAGAATAATAGGCATTTTGATTCATGTAATTCTGGGGCTGGTTCTGTATTGCCAGCTTAAGAAAAACATCAATCACTTTTCTGCTTTCATCATAATGATCCTGCACTTGAACTTTCTGCCAAAGTGGGTACAGCTCCCGGAATTTGAACTGATGCATTACTGGTGTCTGTTGGGAATCTTTCTTGTACTGTATGCCTATTTTTTGAAAGGAAATCTTGTGGCTAGGCATTGGTATATAAAAGCAAGGATGTTACTGCCCTTTTTAGGAGGATGTTTACTGGTATGTAGTATGTTCTGCTATCCTACAATGATTTTTCTGTACCCCTTTTATATTTTGGCATTGTATGTATTGGAAAGGCATTATAATAAGATCAGAGGCAGTAAGGTATGGAGAAGCAGTATATCTTTTACAGTGGGGGCATTTTTGACCGGATTCCTGTTTGTAATCCACTTGTTTAGCTATATGTCATTGGATGAGCTGAAGCGTTATATATCCTATATTTTTATGGACACTTCCCATAATCTGTATACCATGGGAGAGAAGTGGGCGATCTATTTAGAACAGATACAGGGTCAGACAAAAGAGTACAGTGTCTATATTCTGGTTGGAGCAGGAATTATGCTGGTCTTTTTTTTGTTTGGTAAGTTGATTTTCGGCAAAAGAATTTCTTTCCATATGCATACGGATATTCTGCATATAGCAGTGACGGTTCTTTTAATCACAGGGTTTTTGATGCAGGTAACAGCAGTGTATGGTTTCCTTTTTGAGGATAAGAATCAGTTTTTTCTTCAAACACGATATATAGCCATTTTATTACCTGCAGTTCTTCTGGGTATGTATAATTATAAAAAAATGACAATCTGGCTATGGCTGTGTGTGGTTCCAGGAATTATGTCTGTGCCTGCAGTGCTGTTTGTGACGAATATGGATACCAATATTACTTATGCAAAGGCTTTTTTGGGTGTGTTGGGAAGCTTTTTGATTTTTGAACAGTATTGGCGCGAGATACCGAAGAATTCTATATGGAGAAAAATATTTCCATTTATTCAGTATGTTACATGTGGCATGGTACTGGCAGGGCTTTTGGTTTGCCGGCTGATATTGATCCGTGTATCCGGATGTCTCCCAGTTACGATTCGGGCACCATTGGAGAAGATGGAGAGTGGGCCAGAAAAAGGAATCTACGTCCTGGCAGATACTGCGAAAGTATGGAATGATAATTACAGGGTATTAGATACCTGCATTAAGAAAGAAGATACAGTGTTGTATATAGGAGCAGAGAATCTGGTGTATGTGCATATGGGAGCTCTTCTGGCTACGCCATCTACACAAGGCACAGTGGTGTATAATGAAATGTTTTTACGCTATTATGAAGAGCATTCTGATCGCATTCCAAATGTCATTATCTATGATAAAACTTTTGGGGAGAATCCGGTGTATGCTTTATCATATGCTTTTTCCCTGCAGGATTCGATGCTATATCGATGGATTAATGAAAATTATCAAGAGGCACAGATAAAAGAGACGGATCATCTGCTTATACTGAGACTGGAAAAATACAATTCCCCATAACATTAGGACAAACCTGGTGTATGGCTGTGAGCTTTTCTAATTACGGGATCGGACAATTGGTTTTCATATAGTTCGCGGAAAATGGCAGAAAGAGGCGGGTGGGGAGTTGTGGTCTGATTCTGGACGGGCATCACTCTTTTGGGCACGGTCCTGCTGATAACAGCGAGGCGCAAATGGAGATATTTTGTGCTCGGCAGAGGGTATGTTACAAAAAATCTGCAATTTCCCCGAAGGTATGGAAAAGCAGAAAGCTATAAAAACACGACATAACAGAGCACAAAATGACAGGTATTGTACTTCTTTCTTCCGGGGCATTTATTATAATAGAAGTATAGAAGCAGAATGCGTGGGACATCTGCTTCCAGGGGAAAACCAGGCAGTCGGCAAACCTTGCCAGAGAAAAGACAAAACAGGATCTCTGGAAGATGTACAAAGCGCACCTTGGTGCAGAAAGCGAGGGCAAAATGGCAGTAAAAATGTTGATGAAGGGTGCTGTCCTTCCAGGGAACAGTACGGTGGAGCTGAAGGATTTTGAGGTGCCCACACCGGGGCACGGACAGGTGCTGATCCAGACCAAGGCAACCACCATCTGCGGCAGCGATATCCGTTGCATCTACAGGGAGCATACCGGGAAGGGTCCCGAAGGCTATATTCCCGGTATGGTAGCAGGGCATGAGCCTTGTGGTATCATTGTGGAGGAAGGGGAAGGTCTAAGGCGGTTCAAGAAGGGAGACCGGGTGATCGTGTATCACATTTCCGGGTGTGGTGTCTGCAATGACTGTAGAAGGGGATATTACATTTCCTGTAAGAGTTCCTTCAGACAGGCCTACGGCTGGCAGCGCAATGGGGGTATGGCGCCTTATATCCTGGCAGAAGAGAAGGATCTGGTTGCCCTCCCGGACGAGCTGACCTACAAGGATGGTGCCCAGGTGGCCTGTGGCTTTGGTACCGTATATGAGTCCATCGAGAAAATGGGAATCAGCGGAAATGATGCGGTGCTGGTGACAGGACTGGGTCCTGTGGGCCTGGCAGCTTTGATGCTGGCCAAGGCCCTGGGGGCAAACCATCTGATCGGTGTGGAGATGAACGACTACCGTATCGAACTGGCGAAAAAACTGGGGCTGGTGGACGAGGTATTCAAGCCAGGGGAGGACACCCTGGAGCAGATCCTGAAGGTCACAGGCGGTAAAGGCGTGGAAAGGGCCATTGATGCATCTGCCAATGACGGCGGCAGGCAGCTTGCCATCCGGGCCACCCGGGAATGGGGGAAGATTGCTTTTGTGGGAGAGGGCGGTACCTGTACTTTCAATCCCAGTCCGGATATCATCCATGGCCAGAAGACCATCTTCGGTTCCTGGGTGACTTCCCTGTGGAGGATGGAAGAGCTTGTGGAGCGGCTGGTGCGCTGGGGGATCCATCCAGAGGATCTGATCACCCATGAGTTCCCAATCGAGAAAGCAGCGGAAGCTTACAGTCTGATGGCAGGGGGCAACTGCGGTAAAGTGGCTGTGACTTTTCCGGACTGACAGCTGAGGGTATGGTCTGTCTACAGGTAAGCAGACCATGTATGGTAAAGGGTTATATGGTATCTGGATATAGAGAAAACAGAAAAGAAGAAAGGAGAGAAGATGGCAGAAAAGTATCCCTTAGAACATGAAACCGTGCAGGAGGCGGGCGCCAGGGAAACGGGGTCCCAGGGGCAAAACAGCCAGGGAAAAAGTGCCCAGGACAGGCTGCCCCAGGAAAATATCCCCAGGCGTACCCTGTACAGCGGGGAGCAGATTCCCTGTGTGGGCCTTGGAACCTTTGGCTCCGACAAATATGGCGCCAGGGCGGTCTCCGAAGCGGTATACGGTGCTATCAAGTACGGATACAGGCTCATTGACTGTGCTGCGGTATACCAGAATGAAGACTCCATAGGCAGGGTGCTTCGCCGCCTGTTTGCGGAAAAGGAGGTAAGACGAGAAGAACTGTTTATCACATCCAAGGTGTGGAACGATATGCATGGGGAAGGGCAGGTATGCAAGTCCTGCGAAAAAAGCCTGTGGGATCTGGGCCTGTCTTACATAGACCTTTATTTTGTCCACTGGCCTTTTCCCAATTACCATGCACCTGGCTGTGACGGGGATTCCAGGAACCCGGATTCCAGGCCTTTTGATGTGGAGGAGTTCATGTCCACCTGGAGACAGTGTGAGGAGCTGGTGGACAAGGGACTGGTGCGCTATATCGGCATGAGTAATATGACAGTGCCGAAACTGGAGGCGGTGTTGTCCCTGTGCAGGATCCGCCCTGCAGCACTGGAGATGGAGCTGCATCCTTCCTTCCAGCAGCAGGAGTTATACGACTACGCAATGGCCCGTGACATCCTTCCCATCGGTTACTGCCCCATCGGTTCCCCCTCCAGGCCGGAGCGGGACCGGACCGCGGAGGATGTGGCAGACACAGAGCTTCCGGCTGTGGTGGCGGCAGCCAGGAATCATGGAATCCATCCGGCGGTGGTCTGTTTGAAATGGGCAGCACAGAGAGGCCAGGTGCCCATTCCTTTCTCGGTGAAGGAAGCCCAGTACAAGTCCAACTTAAAATGCGTCACAGAGGATCCCCTCACGGAGGAAGAGATGGAAGCCATCCGCCTGGAAGAGAGGAACTGCCGGCTTATCAAAGGCCAGGTGTTTCTGTGGGAAGGTGCCAGGGGCTGGGAAGACCTGTGGGATCTGGACGGGAAGATTCCCTCTTACCGCTGAAGCAGGAATATAGATTATCATGTCCGTGAAAGGGGATATACCCCTCCATGTGCGGGCGCGGGGTATTGGTATGGAAACAAGATTTCAGGCGACATTTGATTCACTGAGGGAGTATACATGTCCGGGATGGTTCCAGGATGCGAAGTTCGGGATCTGGAGCCACTGGGGTCCCCAGAGCGTGCCCATGTGTGGCGACTGGTATGCCAGAAATATGTATATCCAGGGAAGTCCGCAGAACCTGTACCATGTAAGGCACTACGGGCACCCGTCAGAATTCGGTTACAAGGATATCTGCAAGCTCTGGAAGGCAGAACATTTTGAGCCGGAGGAACTGATGGGACTGTATCACAAGGCTGGTGCCAGGTATTTTGTGGCCCAGGCCACCCACCATGATCACTTTTTCAACTATGATTCCAAGGTAAATCCCTTCAATTCCGTGAACATAGGGCCCTGCAAGGATATCTGTGCCCTGTGGAAG
This sequence comes from uncultured Acetatifactor sp., assembly GCA_910577665.1. GTDB lineage: Bacteria > Bacillota > Clostridia > Lachnospirales > Lachnospiraceae > Acetatifactor. The sequence goes on along the minus strand of CAJTOJ010000020.1, from coordinate 4,771 downwards.
GATGCGGCGGATAAGTATGGAATGCCTTTTGGGCTGACAGAGCATCTGGGCGCCTCCTTCTCCTGGTGGTATGTGAACAAGGGATCGGACAGCTATGGACCTTATAAGGGGATCCCCTATGACGGAAATGATCCTGCCTGCCAGCAGTTCTATCACGAGAACCAGGAGTACCTGGACCAGGTCAAAATGGGTGACATGGCACAATGGCTTACAGGGAACAAGAAGTTCCAGAAATACTGGCTGGAGGCCATAAAGGAGATGATTGACCGGTTCCACCCGGCGCTTCTGTATTCGGACAGCGGACTGCCCTTTGAGCAGGAGGGGTATGAGGCCGGGCTGGAAGCGGTGGCATACCTGTATAACGATTCCATTGCCCGGAATGGGGAAAACCAGGCGGTATACACCCAGAAAAACCGGGATCCCCAGATCTACCAGGTGGGGGTACTGGACATCGAGAAAAGCCAGCTGCCTGGCGCACAGTCCCACGTGTGGCAGACGGATACCTGCATCGGCAACTGGTTTTATGACGCCAGACAGGTCTACAAGAGACCGGATCAGATCATTGAGATGCTGGTGGATATCATTTCCAAGAATGGCGTCATGCTGCTGAATATCCTGCAAAGGCCAGATGGGAGCATTGATGCGGAAGCCCGGTATATCCTGGAGGAGCTGGCGGGATGGTTCGCTGTCTGTGGCGAGGGGGTCTATGGAACGCGTCCATTCAGGGTCTTTGGCGAGGGGGACACCAGGGTTACGATCGACAGATTCACGGAGAACAAGACCCAGTGGAATGCCTCGGATTACCGCTTTACCAGGAAGGACAACCAGGTCTACGCCTTTATGATGCAGGTACCGAAAAACAGGGTGGCAGTCATAAAATCGCTACAGGCCGGGGAAAAGGTCAGGGAAATCAGGCTGCTGGGTTACGGGGTATTGGAGTATACCCAGGCCTATGGTATACTGAATATCAAGCTGCCAGAAGTGCTGCCTACGGCATACACCAACTGTCTGGCCCTGGCTTTGGAGTGAGCCTTGTAAGACCGTCAGCAGGTGATCCTGGAAGTGCAGGCGCATCCCTGTGGGCAGGGATTTGTATGGCAGGGATGCTCTCCTGTGACAGGAACCAGGATAGTCATCTAAAAATGGAATGCCTGCCATGGCAGGCGGAAAGGTGCGGATATGTTAAAAGGAATCCCGAAGATTTTATCCCCGGAACTGTTGAAGGTATTGTGTGAGATGGGACACAGCGACAGGCTGGTCATTGCGGACGGCAATTTTCCGGCTGAGTCCATGGGAAAGAATGCAAAGGTCATCCGCATGGACGGACATGGGGCCTGTGAGGTGCTGGAAGCCATCCTGCAGCTCTTTCCCCTGGATACCTATGTGGAACATCCGGTGAACCTGATGGAAGTGATGCCTGGGGATCCGGTGGAGACACCCATCTGGAAGTCCTATGAGGACATTGTGGCGAAGGCAGATACCCGGGGCGGGGATGCTATCGGGCATATAGAGCGCTTTGCCTTTTACGAGGAGGCGAAGAAAGCCTATGCCATCATTGCCACAGGGGAGAGCGCCCTGTATGCCAATGTGATGTTGCAGAAGGGCGTTGTTGTGTGAAACTATTTTGCCCAGAGAAACTGAAGGTTAGAAGGTTCGTAATGCCAGTAACAGTGGCAATGCGTTTTTCCTGTGCATGCGGTAGATTCCATGCACACATAGTAACCCCCCATGCAACAGGCAGATCCACCTTGCATGAAAGTCTGGGGGGTTCCTGTGAAGATGCACACAAACCCGCAAGGGAAGCGTGTTTGGCGCCCAGCAGTCCCGGGATTTCGTGCAAGAGAGCACGAAACACCTGGCGGTGCCGCAGAGTCCAAATTGTAGACTTTCATAGTAACAGCCCTGTGCGAGAAGTCATTGGCACAGGGCTGTTACATTTGGGCTGGTCTTCCTACGAAGGTCTGCATGGGGAGGTTCCTTCATGGAGTTCTTCGCATGATACGCCCTCCATACCACAATAAAATGTGTCCATTCTTCTCTCACATAGCTGTTCTGTTCCTCCATCAATTCATTCTGGTTGCGATTTATAATGCAAAACACCCGTAAATCAGGCACTTTCCCAAAACCGTATAGAATCCCCCATCCAGAAAGCCATAATTTCGAACAGACTTGTCAGAAGATTCTAGTATTTTCTCGGCAAAATCTTCTCGGCAAACCGGAATCGGGGTATCTGTCATTGCTCCACGCCAGCCTGTTCTGCAAAGGCCTTTTGGCGAAAGCAAATACCCAGTTCCGCCTATTACAGAAATCCTATGCCGTCATTGCAACTGGGGAGAGTGCCCTATATGCCAATGTGATGTATTTGTCTTGAAAATATTCTCAAACAATTTTATGGCAGAATCTCTGTTTCCATAAATAAAAAAAGAATTCATAATTTTTAAAATTGTCTGTCTGGACAGGGCATGTTAAGGTGGCAATAGAGTTAGCGGACATCCTGCAGAGGGACAGCAAGGTGAAGTGGCAGGGATGGAGGAAAAAGAGTATGAAGCGAGGGAAGCAAAAGAAAAATAGTCTGGGTAAGGAATTGAAAAAATATTGGTTTTTTTATCTGCTGCCGATACCAGGTCTTCTTTTTCTGATTTTGTTCTGTTATATGCCTATGGCCGGTCTGTACATTGTATTTGAAAGATATACATTTCAAGGCGGGCTGCTCGGAAGTGAATTTGTAGGCCTGGATAATTTTGAGTTCTTTTTTAAAAACATGGGAAATGCACTGAGGGCTACCCGTAATACACTGGTCATCAATGGCTTTAGTATTGTGTTGGGAACCATTGCAAACGTTGCACTTGCCATTGCTTTGGATGAGATTGGAAGCCATTTGTATAAAAAAGTAACACAGTCGGTTATGCTTTTCCATTATTTCATATCGTGGATTGTAGTGGGAATGGTTGCCATGACTATGCTGGATGAGGACCGGGGTATCTGTAATCGCCTGGTCACAGCCTTAGGAGGTCAGCCTGTCGCATGGTACTCGAATCCGGCATATTGGTGGCCAATATTGATCTTGTTCAATATCTGGAAAGGCACTGGCTACAATTCCATTGTCTATTATTGTGCATTGACAGGCTTCGGGTCTTGTCAATACGGATAGAGAAAAAAGTCAATTATTTTTATGAGGTTACAGTGTCGGATTGAATAAGGCGCAGCACCTTGTCGGTAAAGGTTTCCCGGCTGGTCTGGCTGAAATGAAAGTAAATATCAAACGTCGTGCCGCCAACAGTCTTTACCATATCGGGTGGCGGTGCGTCCGGGGTGGGTGGGGCGTTGCCGCCCTCTGTCACGGGCAGGGGAACGGTGCTTGTCCAGCTTCCGGCGGGCCATGTGGAACGTCCTCAACTCAACCTCATGCTCCCTCTCAAAATTTTCCTTTTTGCCCTTCCACTTGATACCTTTCCACTCGTCATAGATGGGGTTGGTGTCCCGGTAGAGGTCAACAAGGCGAAGCAGTTCCTTCAATTCGTTCAGACGTTCATGCTTCGCTTTCATGGACGTGTTGATGGCCTCCGCCCGCTCACCTTGGGCGGCGATATGGGCTTCCAAATCTTCCAGAGTGGCGATGCCTCTCTCTGTCAGAAAATTGACGGCCTCGGCAAAATCTCTGAGGTTCCCAATCCTGGCGCTGCGGCTCCATGCCCCGGCGTTCCGGCCCTCATAGTAGTCAGTCAACAGGGCGGCAAGGGTCGGGGCCTGGGGCTGGCTCAATTCTTCTTTTATGGCCTTTATCCAGTCGGTCAGGCCGGCGATTTTCTTCCGAATATCCCGCAGGATATTGTTGGCCTTTCTTATCCAGCGGTTCAAATCGCCCTTGTCGGTGGGGATGCCTTTGGCCTCCATCTGGCGGACGGCCACACCCTCATGGACGGTGGGCAGCAGGTCAAGCCCCTGCCGCTCATAGGAGCGGTGGTCGATACGGCACGTCAGGCCCTTTTCCTCAAACTTGGCGTTCACCATAGCGGCCCACGCCTCCCGCCAATGTTCCAGCGTTTCCGGGCTTCCCCAGTCGGTGGTGGGAACAGCGTCAAAGAGGGGCTTGCCGTCCTCGCCCATGATGCGGTTCCCGTCCTCGTCCAGACGGTAGACGCGCCGTTGCTTAAAGCCCCATTTGCCGCTTTCCTTGATAGGTCGGATAGGGCAGAGGACGTGAAAGTGCGGGTTAGGAATACCGCAGTCCTCCTTGTCCGGCTGGTGGATGGCGAAGTCGGCAATCATGCCCCGGCCCACAAGCTGCTCCGAAACAAATTGCCTTGCAAGAGCGATGTTTTCCTCCAAAGAAAATTCGTTCTGCAAGGCAATGTCAAAGCTATATGCAAGTTGGGCTTTCTTGCCGCGCTCGGCCTTCTCCACGGCGTTCCAAAGGGTGGCGCGGTCTTGGTACTCGGCGGGGGCCTGGGGCGGCAGGAGAATGTCTGTGCAGACCACGCCGCCCTTGTGGGTGTAGTCGCTGACCTCGCCGTAATACTCGCTATACAATTTCTCCCCAGCGCGGTAGGCGGCGGACGTGACAATGGAACAGGGCCAATTATCCGCCCTCCTGCTGGTCGGTGGCTTGGCTCACCAGGGCGGCAACTTCCGGCAGGGAAAAGACCTTTTCCATCAAAAGAAAAAAGGCCCTCTCGCTCATGCCGCGCACCTCCGGGGCGATACTCTCCACCGCTCCGCCACGGGTGATAAGTCGGTGGTTTCGCTTCTTCCTTTCGCCTTGGGTGTAGTA
>CAJTOJ010000019.1 GCA_910577665.1 uncultured Acetatifactor sp. | reverse complement strand
TGAAGCTCATGGGCGAGCTTGCAAAAGGAAAAAAATCTGGAGAGGAAAAGGGATGGCTTTCGTCCTCGGATGTGAGAGCACATTTCCGGGCAAAGGCAAATGAAGAATAACATTCATTACTCCCCGGAAGCCCGGAACGACCTGGACGAAATCTGGGAGTATATTACCTTTGAACTATGTAATCCGCAAGCCGCTGAAAATACCGTAAACAAAATCATGGACACTGTTGATGAACTGGAAAATTTTTCAGAAATCGGCACTCTGCTGTCTTCTGTGACAGATCTAGTAAGCGACTACCGATTTCTCACCAGTGGAAATTACGTGGTTTTTTACCGTGTGAATGGGCAAGACGTGTACGTTGACCGTGTTCTCTATGGCAGACGGGATTATCTTCGGGTTCTGTTTCCTGATTTGCCGCAGAATGACAACGAAGGATAAAACAAAATATAGTAACGATGGAACCGCTGGCGGTTTTTAGTTTTGAAAAATGAAAATAATGAAAATGTGGAGGGTGTGTTAATGTCACCCTTTATCAAGGATATGGCGGTATCAAATGCTTAACAGCATTGGGAGGTATCGCTGTGTCCTTGTTTTACTATAAAAGTCCCTATGCCATCTGGTACCGCGAAGTGTTTTGCGCTTCCTATGCGCAAAAAACGAGACAGCTATGCGCCAAAATGAGCTTCTCTTGCTCATTTTGTGTGCATCACCTAACCTCTCAAGCTTTTAGGTATGGTGGTGCGGCTGGCTGCATGAGAGTTTAGTTTTACAAATAATTTTGTGTGCATTATGTTGCTGTTACAGCTATGCCGTGAACAGCAACCATTCAGAGCAGGGAGTGGTTTTCAATTCTGCTTTAATCAGTCTACAATGCCTGTACATTTTGTGTTATACTATATATGATTTTGCTTCCTTCATTTTTACCTATCAAGATCCGTAATGCTCTGTGGGAACTTATAACACAAGGGATACCGATAAGGAAATGCTTTATTTGAAAGGAGTATGAAAAATGTACTGTATATTAGTGACAGGTATTCCAGCAGCAGGAAAAAGCACTATGGCACGAGTCCTGTCAGAAAGGTTGAAACTGCCTGTTATTTCAAAGGATACCATAAAGGAACGGCTGTTTGACAATGTTGGTTTTCAGTCTAGAGCAGAAAAAGCAAAGCTTGGAATTGCCAGTATGGAAATCATGTATTATGTGGCAGGTCAGCTTATGAAAACAGGACAACCTTTTATTCTGGAGAATAATTTCGAATATTCGTCAGAACATGGAATGAGAAATCTTCTACAAAAATACCCATATTCCACATTGACTATTACTCTGACAGGCGATTACAAAGTAATCCACCAGCGTTTTCTGGAACGGGAAAACAGCCCTGACAGGCACAGGGGGCATGTAGTAAATGACTGTTATCCGGAAAAGAAAGGGAATCATCTGAAAAACCCAAAAGAAAAACCCATTTCTTATGAGAACTTTGTTTGTGGAATAGAACAAAGGGGATTTGATGCCTTTTGTGTTGATGGCAGACAGATCAAAGTTGACACAACAGATTTTTCGAAAGTCAATATAGAAGAGTTATTTTCACAGATTGCGGCATGGAAGAATGAAATCCTGCATGACTGATCGCATATTCATGATGCTTCAGTAAACAAGAAGGGCATTTTATCCTTTTACACGGCAATGGACAGAAAGGTTCATTTGGAGGAATATATATGGAAAAGTGGGACTTGTATACAAAATATAGAGAAAAGACAGGGAGAGAGCAGATTCGAGGAGAAAAGATTCCAAAGGGATTCTACCATTTGGTGGTGCATGTATGGATAAGAAATCGCAAAGGGGAATATCTTATTTCCCAACGTTCAGCTAACAGACCAACATATCCGCTTATGTGGGAGTGTGTTGGAGGTTCCGTTTTGCTGGGAGAAAGCAGTATGGACGGAGCACTTAGAGAAGTAAAAGAAGAAGTGGGACTGGATTTAGAACCCGAAACCGGAAAACTCATTTTTACGAAAATCAGAGGCACTGATGACAAACAGGATATTATGGATGTGTGGCTTTTTGAATACGATGGAGACCTGCATTTGGAAGATGCAACAACGGATGAAGTTGCTGATAGCAGATGGATGACGGTCTCTGAAATTAGAAAGTTATATGAGGAGAACAGGTTTGTGCAGACATTGGACTATTTTTTCTGTGTCATGGAAGCAGATGAGCCGGATTACGGCCATATTATTGGAAAAATGGTAAGCGGAACGGTTGACAGACCGTTAGGCACCGCTCATCCCCGTGATCCGGATATGATTTATCCAATCAATTATGGATATGTATATGATGTACTTGCTGGTGATGGAGCAGAACAGGATGTTTATTTATTTGGAACCAATAAGCCTCTGAAGAGTTTTCGGGGCAAAGTAGTCGCAGTATGGCATCGTTTTGATGACGTGGAGGATAAGTGGATTGTGTCTTTGAATGGAGAAGATATTGCAGAAGAAAAAATATTGGGCGACATTTCATTTCAAGAGCAGTTTTTCTATGGAAAATTGTATAAATAAAAGTTGCGTTCAGCAGCGCCCATTCGCAAAAATCGTGCCTTTCGGCACTCCTTTGCTGCTTACGCAGCTCTTTTTGCTCATTAACGGGGCGCTCCCTCAGTGAAAACCGATGGATGAAAATTCGTGCGAGCACGATTTTCATCCATACGCTTTCCACTGGCTGAACTTTTCATATCAAAAAAAAGGGAAGGGGGGTTATTGCGAATCATGGCCCAGATATGATATGATTAGACAAAAGCCGGGCGGGTCCAGGGGCCAGCGTAAATCGAGAGGAGTGGAAGAAGTGAAACCGGAAGAGGGAAAGAAAGAAGAAAACAGGGAAGAAATCAAGAAAGAAGAAGGAATTACTGAAAAAGAAAAAATAACAGAAGAAGCGAAGACAGAAACAGCAGCAGAGGAAGCAAAGGCAGAATCCAGGAATTTCATTGAGACAATCATTGACAGGGATCTGGCGGAAGGGGTCTGTGATACAGTACACACCCGCTTTCCCCCGGAGCCAAATGGCTACCTGCATATCGGACATGCCAAGAGCATTCTGCTGAACTATGGGCTGGCGAAGCAGTATCATGGGAAATTTAACATGCGTTTTGATGATACCAATCCCACCAAAGAGGATGTGGAGTTCGTGGAGTCCATCAAGGCCGATGTGGAGTGGCTGGGAGCGGACTGGGAGGACCGGCTGTTCTTTGCCTCGGATTATTTTGGCCAGATGTATGAGGCGGCCCTGAAGCTCATCCGGAAGGGGAAGGCCTATGTGTCTGACTTGACGGCAGAGCAGATCCGGGAGTACAGGGGAAGCCTTACAGAACCGGGCCGGGAGGATCCCGCCACAGCCAGGACCGTGGAGGAGAACCTTCGCCTGTTTGAAGAGATGAAGGAAGGAAAATACGGGGACGGAGAGAAGGTGCTGCGGGCACGGATTGATATGGCCTCCCCCAATATGAACATGCGGGATCCCGTGATCTACCGGGTGGCTCATATGTCCCACCATAACACGGGGGATGCCTGGTGCATCTATCCCATGTATGATTTTGCCCACCCCATAGAGGATGCCATTGAGGGGATTACCCACTCTATCTGCACGCTGGAATTCGAGGACCACAGGCCCCTTTATGACTGGGTGGTGCGGGAACTGGAATACCCCCATCCCCCCAAACAGATTGAATTCGCCAAGCTGTATCTGAAAAATGTGGTAACAGGCAAGCGGTATATCAAGAAGCTGGTGCAGGAGGGCATCGTGGATGGCTGGGATGATCCCAGGCTGGTGTCCATTGCAGCTTTAAGACGCCGTGGTTTTACACCGGAATCCATCAGGAGGTTTGTGGAGCTGTGTGGGGTGTCCAAAGCCAATTCCATTGCGGACTATGCAGCCCTGGAATACTGTATCCGGGAAGACCTGAAGGGAAAGGCGCCCAGATATATGGCCATCCTGGATCCGGTAAAGCTGGTTATTGACAATTATCCAGAGGAGCAGACAGAGTATCTGCCTGCGGTGAACAACCCGGAGAAGGAGGAGACTGGCACCAGGGAAGTTCCCTTTGGCAGGGAACTCTATATAGAGCGGGAGGACTTTATGGAAGAGCCGCCCAGGAAATATTTCCGCATGTATCCGGGCAATGAAGTGCGTCTCATGAATGCATACTTCGTCACCTGCACAGGTTGTGTGAAGGATGAGACCGGGAAGATTGTGGAAGTACACTGCACCTATGATCCCGCTTCCAGAGGGGGTAACAGTCCGGATGGGCGTAAGGTGAAGGGAACCATACACTGGGTGGCAGCCCGGACGGCCCTTACAGGGGAGGTGCGCCTCTATGAGAATATCATTGATGAGGAAAAAGGGGTGTACAATGAAGATGGCAGCCTGAATCTGAATCCCAACTCTCTGACCGTGCTGACAGACTGCAAGCTGGAACCTGCTTTCCAGGGGGCAAAAGCTTATGACAGTTTCCAGTTCGTGCGGCAGGGTTTCTTCTGTGTGGATGCAAAGGATTCCCGGCCCGGGGAGCTGGTGTTCAACAGGATCGTATCCTTGAAGAGTTCCTATGTGCTGCCAGGGGCTTAAGACAGTAACTGTCCTGAAGCACAAGCCGGCAAAGCCACAACATTAAGACAGCTGTAGTGCGGAGTCCGGGACTGGCAGTATGCAGGAAGCGGCAAGGTGTATGGAAAATGTATGATATGACCATTAGGCTGCAGACTGGAAGAGGTACCAGCCTGTATGAGCAGATATACGGGCATATAAAGGGAGAGATCAGGGATGGGAAGCTTCTGGCAGGAGAGAGGCTTCCCTCTACCCGTGCCCTGTCGGAATACCTCCAGGTAGCCAGGAGCACAGTGGAGTATGCTTACGGACAACTGATGGACGAAGGATACATTGAGGCCAGGCCATATAAGGGATATTTTGTGTGTCCGGTGGAAGAACTGGCTGGACTGGAAGGCATGCAGGAGTCATCCGGGGGTAAACAGGAAAACGGTGGGAGATGCGTCACTGGAAGGATACGGGGAGAAGCCCAGGGGGGTGTCACTGGGAAGGGTGCGGGCAACTGTCCTGGCTGTATTGACTTTTCCCCTGTAGACATTGATATGTCCGTATTCCCCTTCAGTGTGTGGAAAAAGATCACCCGGAATATACTGACGGATGCAAACAGCGAGCTGTTTGCCAGGGGGGAAGCCCAGGGGGATATGGGGCTGCGGCAGACCATCTGCAGGTATCTGCATTCTTCCCGGGGCGTGAACTGTGTACCGGGGCAGGTGATCCTTGGCGCCGGGAATGACTATCTGCTGCTTTTGCTGGAGAAGATTCTGGGGCGTCATGTGCCTATTGCCATGGAGAATCCCACTTATATCAGGTCTTATCAGATTTTCCGGTCCTTCGCCTACCCGGTGGTGGCCCTGGGGATGGACCAGGGGGGCATGCTGCCGGACCGTCTGGAGAAAGAAGGGGTAAGGGTGGCCTATGTGATGCCGTCCCATCAGTTTCCCACAGGCACCGTGATGCCGGTGGGACGCAGGATGGAACTGTTGCGCTGGGCTCTGGGGGGAGAAGGCCGGTATCTGATCGAAGACGATTATGACAGTGAATTCCGGTTCCGGGGCAAGCCCATTCCGGCACTACAGTCCCTGGACCGGCAGGGAAAGGTGATCTACATTGGAACCTTTTCCAAGTCCATTGCCCCGGCCATCCGGGTCAGCTTTATGGTGCTGCCGCCATCTCTTCTGGAGGTGTACAGGAGGGATTGTTCCTTCTATTCCTGTACAGTGTCCCGGATTGACCAGCGGATCCTGGATGAGTTCATCCGGGATGGCTATTTCGAGAGGCATCTGAATAAAATGCGCAAACTCTACCGGGACAAACATGAACTGCTGCTGGAAAAGCTGGAGCCTTTGAAGGAGAGGTTCTCCGTATCCGGGGAAAATGCAGGACTGCATCTGCTGCTGCGTACGAAAAGAAATGTGACAGAGGAGGAATTGCTGGACAAGGCGGCAGAACAGGGGGTGCGGGTGTACGGCATGTCAGCGTATGAGATTGGTACTTCTCCGGAAAGAGAGGGCATGGACCTGGACCCCGGCAGCAGGAAAGAAAAGCCGGGAGCAGTGCTGCTTGGTTTTGGCGGACTGTCCCCGGACCAGATCCGGGAAGGAATGGAACGGCTGGGAGAAGTCTGGTAAAGCAGGCATAAAAAGAGCACCGTCAGACGGTGCCCCAATGCAGATCGCTATGTTCAGTTATCACTGATGGGTGGTTCTTCATCGGGAGAATCATCTTCATCGAAGAATTCTTCCACGGTGGTCTCAGCATGATCTGCTGCTTTCTCCAGGGTATCTGCAGCCTGGGCAGCATGTTCAGCCAGGGGAACGAAGCCTTCTTCCCCGGAAGGATCTGCTTCACCGGACATATCGCTCTCAGATGCGTCAGCGGCCTTGCCTTCATTCTTTAAGGGGACATAGCTGTGGGAGGACACCATATCATCCTCCAGGTCTTCGCTGAAATCATCGTAGTCGTCATCTTCCGGTGCGGTACATGCGGTGTCTTTCTTCCGCATATAATAGTAGGCGGCAGCCACAGCGGTACCTATTGCAGCAGTACAGAGAAGAAATTTTCCAAATTTTTTAGCCATAGGTTGCTCCTTTCAGTTGGAATCTTATGCCAATTCCTATTTTAATACTATTCTGTGAAGATGGAAAGAGAATATGTATAAATTTACAAAAAATTTAGAGAAATACCAGGGCTACATTCTGGAAGAACACATTCACACTTAAGGGCTGGAATGGCACATATGCCTGATCAGGCAGGGGGATACAGATGAACGGGAAATTCTTTGACTTGAAGAAAGAGAAGCAGGACAGGATGATCAATGCGGCCTTGAAGGTATTTGCCCTACAGGGGTACCGGCATGCCAGCACGGATGACATGGTCCGGGAGGCGGCTATCAGCAAGGGGTTGCTATTCCACTATTTTGGAAGTAAACTTGGGGTGTACCAGTTTGTGTATGATTACAGTGTCAAATATATCAGCCTGGAACTGCGCAGAGCCGTGGATGTGGAGGAGAAAGAATTCTTCCAGGTGTTCAAGCAGACGGAATATGCCAGGATGACTGCCATGCGGGGGTATCCCTATATGCAGTTGTTTTTAAATCGCTGCCTGGCAGAAGATGTGAGCGAAGCCCTGCTGGCCATAGAGGAGAAAAGAATTGCCCTGGAGGAAGTCTATGCCACCATAGACAGCAGGATAGATTATACCCTGCTGCCACAGGGGGTGGATGGGAAGAAGCTCTGGAAGATGCTGGATCTGACCATCAAGGGACTGATGGCAGAGTGTTTCCAGAATGCCGCATTCCAGCCGGAGATGCTCTACCAGGAGACCTGCGGGTATCTGGACATGGTGAAAGGTCTGGTATATGGCCAGGCACACAAGGAAGGAGCCGGGTGACCTGCCAGTGACATGGAAGGACTGTGAGTCCCATGTGGGCTGGGAACCTGCCAGGATACCAGATCCCAGACAGGGTATCTGGCAGTGGGATCTATGTGGTCAGGGATCCTTGGGTGGAAACGGGTGTTCCATACATGGAGTCATTACAGAACGGAAAGGGGTAGAAGGAATATGAGCAGAAAAAGGACAGACAAGAAAAGAGGCAAGACAGAGGAGAGGAAAACAGCTGGAAAGATGGCCGGTGTGCTCCTTGGCACAGCACTGCTTGCAGGGTGTAGTGCCATACCCCCCACAGCGGATGGCCAGGGATCCCGAGGGGGGGATGGTACAGGCACTTATATTTCCGTGGAGGATGCAAAGGAGACTGCCCTGGAGAATGCGGGACTTTCACCGGAGCAGGTGCGGTTTGTACGTTTTGGCCTGGACACCGGGGCGGATGGTGCCCGGTATGAGATGGAGTTTATCAGTGAAGATGCAGGGTATGACTATGGTATAGATGCAGTTACGGGAGAGATCCTGTCTATGAGTTGTGAGGCAGGCAGTTACAAGCTGGCGGATGTGGATACAGGGATGGTTCCTGAAGGAAGCGGCGGGGGAGGGGGACAGGCTGCTGACAGCGGAAACCAGACAGGGAAAGAACAGCAGAATGGCATAGCAACCGAGCCGGGACAGGCGGGGGACCAGGCAAGCCCGGCAGATAACAGCAGTGGAGGTGCAGGGGATGGCCTGCCGGAGGAAGGGAACCAGTATATTGGCAGAAACAGGGCGCAGCAGATTGCCCTGGAACATGCAAATTTCACAGAGGAGGATGTGCGCTTTGTCCATTCCCGCCTGGAATTCGATGACGGCATATGGCTGTATGATGTGGAATTCCGTAAAGACCAGGCAGAGTATGACTATGAGATTGATGCGGTAACAGGAGAAATCCTGCAATTTGACCAGGATGCCGAGTACTACCAGAATACTACTGCCTCCAGCGGCAATACAGGACAGATGCTCACAGAGGAAGAGGCAGTGAAACTGGCCCTGGCCCATGCAGGGGTGGACCGAAAGGATGCCCAGTCCTTACAGGTGGAGCTGGACTATGATGACGGGCGGAGCGAGTACGAGGTGGAATGGGACGTAGGCCGGACGGAGTATTCCTGCGATGTGGACGCTTACAGCGGCCAGATCCTAAGCTTCGAGAAGGAACTTGACTGAGGATCTGGCAGGGGGATAGGAAGGAAAAGCTACAGAGATGCAGAGTGATCCGGCAAGGAGCCAGGAGTGCGCCTATTTGTTCATCTTATAAGGCGGATCTGCAGGATAGCCTCCCTTGAGCTTCTGCATGCCGCGCTGGATGGAGTCTTTTGCGTTTTTCCAGTCGGCATCCTTGTTGCGGTAGTCGAATTTTTCCACCATCCAGGCTACATCACCGGCCAGCCGTTTCATGTTCTCTTCCATAAGGGGGAGCAGGATGGAGTAGAAGCTCTCTTTCTCCTTATCGGGCAGTTTGGTGTCCGCAGCTTCGCACAGGTCACCAAAGTGTGTAAGGCAGAAACCTTTGCCGGACTGGATTTTCTGGCGGAAAGCCCCGTCCTGCTTCCAGAGGTAGAAAAAGGTATCCATATACCGGTCATAAGTGTCCTTAAACTGGTGGCAGATATAGCAGGAGTCCTTTTTCTCACGGATCCACATGCCGATGGCATTGCCGCTTTCTGCAGTCTTGCGGAATTTATCCTTTAAGGAGCTTTTGCCAGGCCGGAACCCGGAGAAAGTCTTCTGCATTTCGCTGATCATGCGCAGATAGTGGGTCTTCAGGATCCAGGCGTTGCCCAGGGTGTTGCCATAGTCGAACATTTTCTGGAAGTGGGTGCGGCAGAAGCCTGCCTTGTCCGTAAGCTCCCGGATGTGGGCTTCCATGTAGGAGGAACCGCTGCCCAGCACAAAGTCCAGAAGATCCTGTTCAATATTACGCTCAATATAGCAGAAGGGGCATTCGTCACCGGCATTTATGGCATCGTTTAAAGGAATGGTATAAAGCTGTTCTTTCATGGAGCCTCCTTGATCCTGGCTTGCCTGGTTCTAAGTGGTGTACGGGCAGGCAGCCGTTTCTTTTCATTTTATCTCAAACGTTACACAATTACTATATGTTTGTAACATTTTGCCGGATAAAAATTAAGAATTCTTAAGTTGTAAAGTTTTGTCCGAACGGATACTATAGAAACCATAGAAGTAAAGAAAGATGTGGTCAGTTTGATATTCAGCAGTGTAGAATTTATACTCTGTTTTTTGCCGGCCTTTCTGCTTCTGTACGGATTAGCCCCAAAGCGCATGAAGAATCTGGTGCTTCTCACAGGAAGCCTTGTTTTTTATGCTATGGGGGAACCACTGTACTTAATACTGCTGATGGTATCTGTGCTGGTGAACTTTCTGATAGGTTCACGGCTTGGTGTATGCCCTGCGGGAGACCGGAGGGAACCGGAAAGCAGGGAAGGACGAAAGAGCAGGGGCAGGAGACAGGAAAGACATCGGGTTGAACAATGGGAGTTTCCAACCCCGTCTTCCAGGTTCACAGGTGAAAAGCTGGAGGACGGATCCGGGAGAGAGCATTTTCCGGACAGGCCCGCAGGAGCTGTGGCGGGCCGTAGAGATCGGTATGACAGGAGGAAGGGGCTGCTATTTCTGGCAGTCCTGGGAAATATAGTGCTGCTTATGCTGTTCAAGGGGAGAGCGGGTGATGCAGCCCTTCCTCTGGGCATTAGTTTTTATACCTTTCAGATCCTGTCTTATCTGATTGACGTATATAAGGGGGATGTGGCAGGAGAGGATTCTTTTGTACGATTCGCTTCCTATATTGTAATGTTTCCACAGCTGATCTCCGGTCCTATTGTGACATATGGAGAAGTACGGGATGCCCTGCGGCAGCGGGAGTTTACGCTAGAGGGTATCCAGGACGGACTGAAGGTGTTCACGGCAGGGCTGGCAGCGAAGGTACTGCTGGCGGACCGGATCGGCATCCTGTGGCAGGAAGTGCAGGTGACAGGCTTTGAGAGCATTTCCACGCCTCTGGCCTGGATGGCAGCAGTGGCATATTCCATGAAGATATACTTTGACTTTTATGGGTATTCCCTGATGGCCCTGGGATTGGGAAGGATGCTGGGATTTGCACTACCTGAGAATTTCCGGGAGCCATATATGTCTGCTTCGGTGAGGGAATTTTACCGCAGATGGCATGTGACATTAGGCAGATGGTTTTGCCGGTATGTATACATTCCGCTGGGAGGCAGCCGGAGAGGGGAACTGCGCACCGTGTGTAACCTTTTGGCAGTATGGCTTCTGACGGCCGTCTGGCATGGAGGCACGGCCAATTTCCTGATATGGGGTATCCTGCTGTGGTTGTTCATTGTACTGGAACGGCAGTTGGAGGCCCTGGGAGTAGTGCGGATATTCCATAAAGGACCCTTGCGGCTGATTCCAAGACTCTACCTGTGGACAGTGATTCCTGTGACCTGGATGTGTTTTGAAATTACAGATGTCTCCCAGCTCCAGGTCTTCCTGGGCAGGATGTTCGGTGTGGTGGAGGGGATCCGGATCAGTGCAGGAGACTGGAGCCGGGCTCTCCATACATACGGGCATCTGTTTGTCATGGGAGCCATAGCCTGCACACCGGTGGTAAGAAAGTGCTTTCGCAGGTGGAAAGATAAACTGCCGGTGGTGTTGCTTCTGGTAGCGCTGTTCTGGCTCTGCATCTACAAGTTACAGGCAGATGGACAGAATCCGTTTATGTACTTTGACTTTTAACGTGTGTTTTGGGGTGATATACATTGAGACAGATAAAAAACTGGTATTATCTGATATTGCTGGTGGGGACAGGGGTGATATACCTGTCCCTTATAGATCATTGGCAGGTATATGCCAGGCCTTTGGCAGAAGTAAAGGAATGGTATGCAAAGACCTTCCCCGGGGAAGGGGAGGGGCCGGAGGATGCCGCACCAGGGGGACATATCCCGGGCCAGATAGCGGGGACATCCCCTTCCACAGGTCCCCAGGCAGAAGGCAATCCGGCACAGGGAGATGCGGGAACCATGGAGGGAGAGTCCGGGGAAGATGGAGCCGGTGCAGAAAGTCCTAAGGGGACAGCTTCCGGGGAAGAATCACCGGATGCCAGCCAGGTAACATCCGGAGACCCCGGATCTGGCCAGGAAGGATCCTTGGACGGGCAGGAGGGAGAGCCGGACGGGGAAGGAATCCAGGATCCGCCGGGGCAGGACACATCGGAACCCGTGTATATGACCGTGGAAGATAGCTATTTTGCAGATGCGGTTTTCATCGGGGATTCCAGGACAGTGGGTATGTACGAATACGGCGGTCTGGAGGAGATATCTACTTTCTACGCCACGAAGGGACTGACGGTATATAAACTGTTTGATGCGGAGATCGTGCCAGTGGAGGGACAGAAGAAAAAGATGACTGTGGAGGAAGCCCTGCAGCAGAATTCTTTTTCCAAGATCTACCTGATGGTGGGGATCAACGAGATGGGTACAGGCACTGTGGACACTTTTGTGGAGAAATACAAGGAGGTGGTGGATCATCTGCTGGAATTGCAGCCGGATGCCATTCTCTATATCCAGGGTTTGATCAAAGTGACCACAGCCCGTTCCCAGAAGGGGGATTATATTAACAATGAGGGTATCGTAGCCAGGAATGAAGCCCTGGAGAAGTTGGCGGACAACCAGAGGACTTTCTATCTGGATGTGAATCCTTTGATTTGTGATGAGACAGGGGGGATGGAGGCATCTTACACTTTTGACGGGGTGCACCTGAAAGCCCAGTATATTGAGATATGGAAAGATTTTCTGAAGTGTCATGCCATACAGATGGAAAGAGGCGAGTAAACAAGAGAAACATTTTGTGGGAGGTTCACCATGCAACAGGCAACGCATACCAGAAGGATACAGTATGATCTGCTGCGGATCTGGGCGGCTTTTAGTGTAGTCATGCTTCACTGTGCGGCACAATATTGGTATGGATTGCCTGTTACAGGAAGAACGTGGAAAATCATAAATGCGTATGATGCCTGCTTCCGGTTTGGCGTGCCGGTTTTTGTGATGATCAGCGGAGCCATTTTCCTGGATCCGGCCAGGGAACTGGATGTAAAGCATCTCTACAGGCACAATATCCTGCGGCTTGTGATTCTGTATGTGCTATGGAGTTGCCTGTATGGCTTGCAGGTCTGTGACCAGCAGGGAATAGGCAACATGGAATGGAAACAGATACTGGTGACTTTATCCAGGGGACGGTATCATCTGTGGTATCTGCCCATGCTGGTTGGCATCTATGTATTGCTGCCGGTGCTGCGAAGCTGGATTCTGCATGCAGAAAAGCAGAATATCCGGTATTTCCTGAGGCTGTTTTTGTTGCTACAGATATTGCGCACAACGGTTATAGGTGTTGTAGAGAATAAGGATATCCTAAGGATCCTGGAGCTGGGGGAGATACCGATGGTCTGTAGCTATCTGGGGTATTTTGTGCTGGGTTACTATATGGTGCATGTGGGCCTTACGGTAAAATATCATAGATTTCTGTACCTGTCTGTGATTCCGTCAGCGGCAGTGAATATTCTGGTGAGCACCATGCAGTCGGTGAGGGATGGGTTTCCCCACGGGGAGATCTATGACAGTTTTGGGATCTTCACTTTTCTGATCACAGTCGCAACGTTCCAGTTTTTTTCAGAGATTGCAAAGAAGGATTTTTGGGGCAGAGGCAGCAGAACAGTCGTGGAGGAGATCGCCAGGGGAACCCTGGGGATATATCTGATGCACATTGCCGCGATTGATCTGCTAAAATCTCTGATAGACAAGGGGATGCATCCTGTAGTGGGGACTCCTGTGCTTGCTGTAGCGACATTTCTGGTCTGCTATATGGCTTCTGCCCTTCTGCGGCGTATTCCGGTGGTGGGAAGATATCTGTGCTGATGATTCCCGCGTGCAATGAGCCAGGCGGATGCGTCAGCATCCATTTGGCTCTTGCCGCCAGGGGGGCGTGGCGCGTGATCAACACCCACCGAAGCGGAGCGAAGACCATATACCCCGCTGCTTGCAGCGAGGTTGTTGACTTTTGGGAATCTTCCAGTGGTGTGCCGTCTGTTTCCGGTTTGTGATAAGTTTTCCTTGACTGTTACCTTGCGGGAGAATATGATGGAAAGCAGGGTGCAGCCCGGAGAGGGGAGAGGGGCTGTGTGCTGCGGTTTACCGCACAACGATTTTGTGCTGGAAGAGGAAGGTTCTGTCAGGAGAAAAGGGCTGTCCAGGGGATGGATGTTGTGGAAGCGTTTCCAGGACTGGCAGCTGAAGGGGGAATACAGATTCCGGAAGCCGGCGCACTTAAGGAGGATGGGTTCATGAGCGACAAGAAAAAAATGACAAGGAAACAGAAAGGTTCCACCCAGAGCGAGGGAAGCGGCAACGTGCTGGGGGAAAGCGGCATCTATGATGCCAAGGTGCTGGGAGTGCCCAAGGTAATGATCCTGGGAATACAGCATATGTTTGCCATGTTCGGGGCTACCATTCTGGTGCCCATGCTGACAGGGCTGGATATTTCCACCACTTTGCTTTTCGCAGGACTGGGTACCCTGCTCTTTCATCTGCTGACCAGGGGAAAGGTTCCGGTGTTTCTAGGTTCTTCTTTTGCCTTTCTGGGTGGATATGCCGTCATGGCGCCCATGCAGGATGCCGCAACAGGGGCGGCCATTGATAACAGTTCCTTGCTGCCTTACGCCTGTTTCGGTGTGGCCTGTTCCGGTCTGTTGTATCTGCTGCTGGCCCTGTTGATCAAACTGTTCGGCACCAGCAGGGTCATGAAATTTTTCCCGCCTATTGTGACAGGCCCTATTATTATCGCCATCGGTCTGACCCTGTCCTCTTCTGCCATCGGAAACTGCTCCGATGACTGGCTGATTGCACTGGTGGCCATTGCCCTGGTCATTGTCTGCAACATCTGGGGGAAAGGGATGGTGAAGATCGTGCCCATTATCATTGGCGTCTGCGGTTCCTACTTGCTGGCCGCCGTACTTGGCCGGGCTGATTTCTCCCCGGTGGCAGAAGCTTCCTGGGTGGGTTTTCCTATCCACTGGGAACGCACGGCATTCTGGGCATTGTCCGACGGGAATACAAACCTGCTGGTGAATTCCATTATCACCATCATGCCCATTGCCCTGGCTACCATGGTGGAGCACATCGGTGATATCTCTGCCATCTCTTCCACTGTGGGGAAAAATTATATCAAGGAACCTGGCCTGCACCGTACCCTGCTGGGGGATGGCCTGGCCACTATATTGGCGTCCCTGTTCGGGGCACCGGCCAATACCACTTATGGGGAGAACACAGGGGTACTGTCCCTGACCAAGGTTTTTGATCCCCTGGTGATCCGGGTTGCGGCAGGGTTTGCTATCCTGCTTTCCTTCTGTCCTAAGTTCGCGGCTGTGATCGGCTGTATGCCGAAAGGCACAGTGGGCGGGGTGTCTCTGGTGCTCTATGGTATGATTTCTGCAGTAGGGGTGCGCAATATTGTGGAGACAAAATGTGATTTCTCCAAGAGCCGCAATGTGATCATCGCGGCGCTGATCCTGGTATTGTCCATCGGCATCAAATACAGTGCTGCAGAGGGCATTTCCTTCATGGTGGGAGATGTGCCCATTATGCTTTCCGGCCTGGCAGTGGGGGCATTGGTGGGGATTGGCTTAAATGCGGTGCTGCCGGGTAAGGACTATGTGTTTGATGAGGAGAAACCGGACCATACAGGAGTGAATTTTGCAGTGAAGGGTAACTAAGGGGGGCTTATGAAAATAGCAGATATGCACTGTGATACTATATACCGGCTTCTGTGCCGGAAAGAGGAAGGCCGGCCGGAGGGCCTGCGGGAAAACCCGGGACATCTGGATCTGCTGCGCATGAAGCAGGCCGGGTATCTGGTCCAGAATTTTGCCATGTTTGTGGAACTGGACCGGGACGGGGATCCCTGGGAGAGGGTACAGAAGCTGTACCAGTATTACAGGGAGGAACTGGAGAAGAACCAGGACCTGGTGGCCCCGGTACTCCGGTATTCTGACATTGCTGTCAATGAAGCGGCGGGAAAACTGTCTTCCATGCTCACGGTGGAGGAGGGCGGTGTCTGCAAAGGAGACCTGGATAAGCTGCAGCAGCTTTATGACATGGGGGTGCGGATGATTACCCTGACCTGGAACTTCCCCAATGAACTGGGTTTCCCCAACCTGGATTCCCACAGGGGACAGGGACTGCAGGAGGCCATGAAGGTCCTGGAAGGGACCAGGCCCGGCACAGAGGAATACGCGTCCAGGCATGCGGCGGCACAGAAGGCTTTTGTGGCTTTCAACCATGAGGCCAACGAAACGGACGGACTGACAGAGAAAGGCAGGGAGTTTGTGGTGCGCATGGAGGAACTTGGTATGATTCCCGATGTGTCCCACCTGTCTGATGCTGGCTTCTACGATGTGTGTGAGGTGACGAAGAAGCCCTTTGTGGCCAGTCATTCCAATGCCAGGCAGGTCTGCGGCTGTGTCCGGAACCTGACGGACGACATGATCCGGCATCTGGCAGAGAGAGGCGGTGTCATTGGACTGAACTATTGCACGGATTTCCTGGAGGAGGTTCCTGTGGGCCAGGCCAATCCCGGTACCATAGCTTCCATTGTCTGCCATGCGAAGCATATAGTAAATGTGGGTGGCATGGAAGTGCTGGGCCTGGGCAGTGATTTTGACGGGATCGGCACCCATGCGGAGCTTCCGGGAGGAGAGGCCATGGGGGCTTTGTGGGAAGGACTGCATGGGGCAGGCTTTACGGAAGGGCAATTGGATGCCATTTTCTGGAAGAATGTACTTAGGGTGTACCGGGATACTTTGCCATAGAGATGGAAGAACCTGGGAGGAAGATGTATCTGGGAAGCATACATATGAATAAGGGACACAGGTTCTGTGGCCCTTTCTACAGACAGGGAACGGAATGGGTAAGCAGACGGGATGGAAGAGATAAGGATATATAATAAAAACAACATATACCAGAAGTTCCAGGTGCTGAAGACCAACCGGAATAAGAGATACCGCTATCACGAATTCCTGGTGGAGGGAGTCCGCAGCCTGAATGAGGCAGTGGAGAATCACTGGAAGATCCAGTCTTTTCTCTATGACAGGGAGCATCTCTCAGACTGGGCCAGGGATATGATTCGGAAGGTAAAGACCCAGAGGAATTACTGTCTGTCAGCCGGACTGATGGCAGAACTCAGCGGCAAGGAGGATACCTCCGAACTGATGGCAGTGATTGAGATGCGGGAAGATGTGCTGGAGAAGGTACCTCTCTCTGAGAATCCTTTTATCGTCCTCTTCGACAGGCCTTCCAACAAGGGGAACCTGGGCACCATGATCCGTTCCTGTGACGGCCTGGGGGCAGACCTGCTCCTGCTCACGGGACATGGAGTGGATCTGTATGACCCGGATGTGGTGGTATCGGCCATGGGATCTTTTTTCAACCTGCCAGTGATACGGGTGGAGGACAACAGCCAGCTTGCAGCCTATATAGGCAGCCTGCGGGAGAGGTATCCGGGCTTTGTCACCATAGGCACAACAGCCCACCAGGAGACACCGGTTTATGATGTGGATCTTGGAGGACCGCTGATGCTGATGATGGGCAATGAGACCATGGGGCTGAGCCATGCTTTCAAAGAGTCCTGCGACAGGCTGTGTACCATACCCATGGGGGAGATGTCCTATGCCTCTTCCTTCAACGTAAGCTGTGCAGCGTCCATCCTGATGTATGAGGTGACCAGACAACGGAACGGGCAGGGCAGAGATTTTGAAAAGAGAGAAAGTCATATCTGTCAGTGATGACATAGCGGACATCGGTCTGCCTGGAATTCCAGGCAGACCGGTTTTTATAGGCTGATACTTCTGCTGCTAAAGCCTGGCTCATGAAATCTGCAGATGTCTTTTGACAGAAGGGACCGGACAGGGTACAATAGTTGAAAGCAGTGCAGGGATGGAGAATCCAGGCACCAGCCCGGTAGGAATCCGGAGAGGGAAGGAAGCATCTTAGGGCTGTTATGGAAGAAGGAGCATGGGTATGGATCAAAAGAAAGAAAAGGAACACAGGATCGTGCTCACCGGGACACCGGTGTCGCCAGGGGCAGTGGTGGCCCGGGTCTGTATACAGGATAATCCCGGGCTACAGTGGCAGGAGCCTGACCAGGTCCGCTTTGATCCAGGCAGGGAAGGGGAAATGCGGGATGCTTTTTACCGGGCAGTGTTCCAGGCCAGGGAGGAACTTGCCTGTCTTTCAGGAGGGGCTGGTTCTGGCTGTGAAGTCCAGGGGGAGATTTTTGCAGCCCAGGGAGAAATCCTGGAGGATGAGGAACTGTTGTCCCGGATAGGGCAGGCTATCCTGGAGGAGCGGCTGGAACCGGAGTCAGCCATTAGAAGGGTATTTGCGGCATATGAGGCATTGTTCTGTGGAATGACAGATCCTCTGATTGCTGCCCGGGTAGCAGACCTGCAGGATGTGAAGAGGCGTCTTTTGCGTATCTGTCAGGGTGGGGAAGGACAGCATATCCTTTCTCTGAAGGAGGAAGTGATCCTGGTGGCCAGGGATCTGCTGCCCAGCGATATGGCCTCCCTGGACCGGGCACATATCAAAGGGATCATCACAGAGATGGGAGGAACCAATTCCCACACTGCCATTCTGGCCCGGAGCCTCCAGATTCCGGCAATATCCGGAATCCAGGGAGCCACACTCCGGATTCCCCAGGGTATTCTGGCGGCCCTGGACGCGATGTCCGGGGAGGTGATCCTGGAACCGGATGAGGTGCAGCAGGCCAGATACCGGAAGATGCAGGAGCAGTTCCTGGCAAGGCGCAGGGAGGAGGCAAGATATCTTTCCAGGCCGGGAAGTACCCGGGACGGGAAAGTCATGGGGATGGGGATCAACATTGGTTCCGGGGAAGTGTCAGTTCCGGGGGAACAGTATGATTTTGTGGGACTGTTGCGCACGGAATTCTTGTATATGGAGCATATGGCGCCACCTACAGAGGAGGAGCAGTATGAGGTGTACCGGAAGGTGCTGAGGCAGGCAAAGGGGAAGACGGTGACACTTCGGACCCTGGATATTGGCGGGGATAAAGCCCTGCCCTGCCTGGCGCTGCCCAGGGAGGAGAATTCCTTTCTGGGCAGCCGTGGACTGAGACTATGCCTTGCCAGGCCGGATATATTCCAGACCCAGTTGCGGGCAGCACTACGGGCATCTGCCCTGGGAGACCTGGAACTGCTCTTTCCCATGGTGGGAAGTCTGGAGGAGATCTTCCAGGCCAGGGCCTGCGTGAGGAAAGCCATGGAAGGACTTGCCGCGGAAGGATTCTCCTACAATCCCCATATCCGGATGGGCATCATGATCGAAGTCCCTTCCATTGCCTTGGTGGCAGATCTGGCGGCAGAGGAGGTGGATTTTGCCAGTATTGGCACCAACGACCTGGCTCAGTATGTCAGCGCTGCAGATCGGATGAACCCTGGGATGGGGCCTTATTACCAGGGCTATTCCCCGGCTATGCTGCGTCTTCTGGAGAGAATCTTCTCAGCCTTCGCCGCACGGCATAAGCCTGTCTGTGTCTGTGGGGAAATGGCAGGAGATCCCCAGGGGGCCGTGTTGCTGGCGGGGCTGGGGGCCAGGAAGCTGAGTATGGATCCGGCCAGCCTGGCGGGGGTGAAGGCAGCCCTGGCCAGGGTCTCCCTGGAGGAGGCGAAGAACCTGGCAGGAAGGTGTCTGCGCCTTCGGATCCAGGAGGAGATCCTGGGGGAACTGGTGGGGCATGAATCATTTTGACTGTAATTGGCCTGCATCGGATTTTAGGACCTTTTGGCCCTGGTATCACAACATTACAAGGTTTGTGGTGACAGATAAGCTGCCGGAGATGAGACACCGGTTCGGATTAGTAGTGATTCATGGAAGTACCCCTCAGTGCAAAGGAACTCGTTTTAAGCTTGGATTCGTAGTCATTCGGGAGAATACCTAGTCCAATATCCCGGGAACTGCCATATCCGGCATGGCTGCACGCCGCTCATAGGGGGATGCCAGATCCAGGGTGCGCCCTTCCTGGCTGCTCTTCTCGAAGGTGGTCAGAATCTCCAGCACATGAAGGGTCTGCTGGACATCTGCCCGGACGCTGCGTCCGGTCCGCAGGGCCTTGGCCATGTCTGCCACACCCAGTCCCCTGCTGTTCTCCCTGTAGTCATAGAGCAGGGGCATTTCCTTGAAGCTGCCGTCCTGAGGCCTGAGGAGCCGGATGGGACCGCCGAAGCAATTGGGATCCGGTACCTCCAGGGTGCCCTTGGTACCGTAGATTTCCAGGCAGGCCTGTCTGTCATAATATACGTCAAAAGTAGTCAGCACGGTACCGATGGCGCCGTTTTCGAACTGCAGCAGTCCGGCGATGTGGGTGGGCACTTCCACATCTATTACAGTCCCCTTTTTGGGCTGGCTGGTGATGATCCGTTGGGGAAAACTGCATCCGGTCATGCCGCTGATGCTCTTGACGCGTCCCACCAGGTTGACCAGGGCTGTGAGGTAGTAGGGTCCCATATCCATCATGGGGCCTCCGCCGCACTGGTAATAGAATTCCGGTGCCGGGTGCCAGTTCTCATGCCCGTGGCAGACCATCCGGGCCTGTGCGCCGATCACATCCCCGATCATGCCGTCATCGATGAGTCTGCGGCAGGTCTGGATCCCTGCCCCCAGGAAGGTATCCGGCGCACCGCCTAAGAGCAGGCCCTGGCGCTTGGCAAGCTCTGCCAGTTCCAGGCCTTCCCCATAGGAGGCAGCCAGGGGCTTTTCGCTGTAGACATGTTTGCCGGCCAGCAGTGCCGCCTTGGTAGTGCGGTAATGCTCACCCGGGCGGGTGAGGTTCAGGACAATTTCCACCTCTTTGTCGGCAAACATTTCCTCCATGGTGTCATAGACTTTGGGAATATGGTACTTCTGGCTGGCTTCCTGGGCCTTCTCCTTGAACAGGTCACAGACGGCAATGATCTCCACTTCCTGGAACAGCTCGGTGAGATTCTGGAAATAGATGCCACTGATGGCACCTGTGCCCAATACGCCGATTTTTACTTTTTCCATAAAGATACCTCCTGGTTATATTATCTTGTGGATGCACTTAGATGGCATCCTAAAGAGGTTGACTATGCCCCCTCTTACGAGATTAGATTTTCTTTTCACCTTTCACACTTCCCTCCTGCTGCCCATACCAGCCCCCGTTCCATAAGGATCCCTGCGGTGGGGAATTTCTCGAACACATCGTCGTGATGGCCCAGGGAGCAGTAGAATACCCTGCCTTTCCCCCAGAATTTGGTCCAGGCCACCGGCATGTCCACGGCCTTGTTGGAACTGTGATAGGAAGGGAATACCGGGAAACGGGTGCTGGCCAGCACTTCCACCGCCGGATCCACATGGAGATAGTACTGCTCGCTGCATACAGGGAAATCCTCCAGTCCTTCCACGATGGGACTGGATCCCTTGTGGATCGTCACCATGTAGTCGATGCCGTCCCCGCCGGGATGGCTGACCCACTGTCCACCAGTCATAAATTGCCAATCTACGTCCTGCCGGAAGGCATCGCACATGCCGCCGTGGCATCCGGCCAGGCCGCAGCCTGCAGCTACCGCCAGACTGATATTTCTGCTGTATTCCGGTGCAATCTCCCCCATGGTCCAGCAGGGAACGATCAGATCAAGCCCCATCAGCTTCTCCTTATCAGCCAGCACTTCCTGGCTGTCATAGACTTCGCAAGCATATCCGTGTTTTTCCAGCATTTTCTGGAACCGATGGGCTACCAGGGCCGGTTCATGGCCGTCCCAGCCTCCCTGGAAGATCAGTGCTTTTCTGGATGTGTCCATGAAAATTCTCCTTTCCTATAGAGGGTTGTTGGTAACAGTCCAGGGTTTTCCTGAACTGTTACGGTTGTTGGATGACTGTTTACAACAATTCTTTTCTCTCCCTTGTAATATAGCAGGTTTTCCTGTAAAATGATTGTCACAAACGCAAAAAAAGCAGTCACAAATTGCACAATATGCAGGCGCGTTCGTGTGTTTCTGGAAAGGAAACGCAAGGTTACTGTTTACCTGGCATCGCCGCGAGATGTATTTAAGTACTTCTTGCGGGAAGATCCGGGTCTGTCCGAAGAGGGCCGGGGAGGGATCATGAGACCATTTTATGAAGACAAACAGGATAAATTCCAGTGTTCCGTTGTGAAGGATCTTACTTTTCCGGCACACCTGCACAGTGCGGTAGAATTGATCTTCCTGCTGGAAGGTTCCCTGGAAGTCACTGTCCAGGGGCAGACCAGAAGGCTGGGACAGAATGAGGCGGCATTGGTCTTCCCGGAGATGGTACACAGCTACCAGGCCACGGGATCCAGCAGGGCCGTCCTGTGTATCTTCGCGCCAGCCCAGGTAAAGGAGTATTACCACCAGTTTAGGGACAGGCAGCCCCAATGTCCCTTTTTTTCCTGTGGACGGGACAATCCGGACATCCCCGCGGCCTTTGAACATCTGCTGTGTTATGCAGAAGAGCCGGGACCAGTGCGGATAGCCTGGCTGAACCTGATCCTGGCATACCTGGCAGGGGAGATGATACTGCTTCCCAGGGAGGGTACGGACAAGGCGGATGTGGGATACCAGCTTGTCTCTTATATTTCCCAGCACTTTAGGGAGCCGCTGACCCTGGACTTTCTGGCCGGGGAGCTGCATTTCAATAAATATTATATCTCCAGGGTGTTCACGGGGAAGCTGCACTGCGGCTTTTATGAGTATGTCAACCGGCTGCGGGCAGATTATGCCGCCAGGCAGCTTCGGGATACGGATCTGTGCATTACGCAGGTCTGGCAGGAGGCAGGGTTTGAGAGCCAGAAGACTTTCAACCGCATTTTCCGGGCCTGTTATCAGATGACCCCTTCCCGGTATAGGAAGGGGTAGATGTGAGATTACGTTTCATGGGGTGGTTCCGCGAGGTGTTTTTGTGCGAACTTTACACATAAAACCCGAGACAACCTGCGCCAAAACGCCTGTATTTGACGTTTTGTGTGCATATGTTGCTGTGAACGGTGTGAACAGTAATGAGTGGTGAAAGCGGTTTTCACGGGTAGTTAAAAGAAGGTTTACACTCTGGCAAAATGTAGATATAATAGAAAGCAAAAGCGGTACCTGCAACGGGACTGACCCAGGGGGCCGGTGCCATGGAAACAATATGACCGGAAAAGGAGAGGTTGTGTGGTATCATTATGAATTTCAACAACGATAAAACGGAGTTCGTTGCTTTTGTGGATTCCGCCATGGAGCAGAGGGAAGCAGGTACAGAAGATGGACAAATCTGCAGGGAGCGGCTTGCAGTCAAAACAGGGGAGGAGTTCCTTGACAGGCGGGGGGAAGCTTTCCTGGCAGAGAAAGGGCAGGCCTTTGGGGAAGCTGTAAGGAGGCTTTCTGCCATCTGCAATGAAAAGGCCAGGAAATGCAGGGAATGCCCGGTGGCGAAGTATTGTAACACCTATATCCTGGAGGTCAGAAGGCAGGTCAGCACAGATGCCTTGAAGATGGTGGATCTCTTCTGCGGGGCCGGGGGGCTTTCCCTGGGCTTTACCCAGGAAGGCTTTGTGACGGCCCTGGCCAATGACATTCAGGAATGCTGTGTGGATACCTATGCCCATAATCATCCAGAGACACCCCGGGATCACATTGTACTGGGGGATATCAAGGATGTGATGGAAGGACTGGAGGAACTGGTCTGCGGGCAGAAGATCCATATTGTGGTGGGAGGGCCGCCCTGCCAGGGGTTCAGCATGGCCAACAGGCAGAGGCTGATTGACGACCCCCGGAACTACCTGTACAAAAGCTATGTGGAAGCCGTGGAGAGGCTCAGGCCGGATTTCTTCGTGATGGAGAATGTGAAAGGCATGCTTTCCGTGGCGGACCAGGTGAAGGAGGATTTCCAGGAAATCGGGTATGCCGTGGAGTATCATGTCCTGAATGCAAAAGATTACGGGGTTCCGCAGAATCGGGAGAGACTGCTCTATATCGGCAACTGCACCGGGGGGGACAATGAAGAGATTTTCCGGAAGATAGAGGCCTTAGGCAGGACAATTCCGGACCATGTCCTGGGGGATGCCCTGTGCGGGCTGCGGCCCTTGCAGGCATTGCGGGTGAAAAATGCCACTGAAGAGGGCACCAGGGAGAGCGGCTATAAAATAGAACGCAATCTGTCAAAGGAATGCAACGAGTACGTCACGTATATCAACCAGGGACGGAAGATCCCCATAGTAGCCAACCACAAGGCCCGGTATAACAATGACCGGGATATCGAGATCTTCGGGCGGATGTGCCAGGGGGACAAGTCCGATGATCCCAAGATTGCCGATATCATGCCTTACGCCCGCAGGAACGGGATTTTCAAGGATAAATATTTTAAACTGGAAGAAAACAAGGTGTGCAAGACCATTACGGCCCATATGAAATTTGACTGTAATATGTATATTCATCCCACCCAGGCCAGGGGGCTGACACCCAGGGAGGCGGCGCGGGTGCAGTCCTATCCGGATGACTACTTTTTCCGGGGGGCTTACACGAAGACCTACATGCAGATCGGGAATTCTGTTCCTCCCCTGCTGGGACGGGCCGTTGCCCAGGTGATCAAGACGTATCTTGAGGGCAATCCACTTGACAGGAGGTAGGAAACGGGTGCGCAGGAGAACACTTTAGAGAAAGGTGGCAGCGACAGATGGCAAATCTCGGTATCAAGGTAGAGGATGTCTTGAAGAAATTTTATGAGGTGCAGCCGGATGGAAGAATCAAGGGTCTGTACGCCATACGGGAGAAAGGACAGCCGGAGGGTAAACTGCTGTGGTATGTCTTTGGCAGCAACAACGCCACCTACCACAGTTCGGGCAATGACTGCGTCATACGGGATATCAACCAGAGCAATTCCGGTTATCTGGACAGATTGCAAGCAGCGTTTGAGAAGGCCAGGCAGGAGGAGCGCAAGATTTTCTGGCTGGTGCTGGTGTACGGGGATGGCATCGGCCTGCCACCCTCCGGGTACGACTGGATGGCATCCGTGGAACTGCGGGTGAACCTGGACCGGATCACGGCTAGTCTCAGTATGCGGAACTACCCAGTGGGAAAGGGCAGGCCCGGATATTTTGGTCCGGGCTGTGTGAGAATCGACCAGGACAGATATTTCAGCACCACATTTATCAGTTGTAAGGATGAGACAGGGGAATTCACTTCCCAATATATGGATCCCTATTTCAGAATCTACGACAACCGGCCTTATCACGACATTGTGGAAGTGGTGGTAGAGGTGGAAGAGGAGGCATGGGAACAGGACACTGACACAGAGGGGGCCCCCGCAGAGGCGGTGCCCAGGCTTACAGGGGCAGAAAATATTCTCCTGTACGGAGTGCCGGGTGCTGGAAAGAGTCACTTGATCAAAGCAAAATACTGTGATGATGCGGCTTATATGGAGCGGGTGGTGTTCCATCCGGAATATACCTACTCTGATTTTGTGGGACAGATTCTTCCGCAGGTGGAAAAGGTACAGGGGGAAGAGACGGAAGAAAGGCTGCGCTACCGGTTTACGCCGGGTCCCTTCACCAGGGTGCTGCAGAAAGCCTGGAAGGATCCGGGACATTATTACTATCTGGTGATAGAGGAGTTGAACCGGGGGAATGCGCCAGCCATTTTCGGGGAGATGTTCCAGCTTCTGGACAGGAAAAGGGAGGAAGAGGATTACCCGGAGGAAGAACTGGGGGAGAGCACATACGGCATCTCCAGCTATGATGTGGCAGGGGAAGTGTATGGAGATGGAACCCGCCAGGTCAGGATTTTGTCCAATTTGTATGTGCTGGCTACCATGAACACCGCAGACCAGAATGTATTTACCATGGATACCGCTTTCCAGAGGCGCTGGGCCATGAAGCCGGTGAGGAATGACATTGCCGGGGCAAGACATGCGGATAGCCGGATTGAGGGATCAGAGGTGACCTGGCTGGCCTTCGCATCCGTAATCAATGATCTGGTGTTGGATGCAAATGAGCAGATGATCAGTTCGGAAGATAAACGTCTGGGAGCTTATTTTGCAAGCCCGGGAGAACTGTCTGTGGACAGGTTTCCGGGAAAGGTGCTGAAATACCTCTGGGACGATGCATTTAAAATGGATCGTGATATCCTGTTCGGATCCCGGTATAAGTCCCTGGAGGATGTGATCACTGCCTACGAAGAGACCCAGGGAGACAGGCTGGAGGCAGTGCTGGCAGAGCAGGTTTACAGGAAGATGTGCTCCTATAGGAGGGGCCTGTAAAAGGAATCGGGATGCCAGGGGACATAGGGGAAGCGCTGTCTGCCCTGGTGTGGAGGCCGTGTCCCTGGGGAGGAAGCATTGACAGGAGGTGGAGGTTACGGAAAAAACTGGCCTCGCAGAAAAGTGTTGTGTGAATACAAAGGGTACGGATGCCTTTGTGGGTGTCAAGTGCCAGGATGGGGATATCCGTATCCACTTTCCACTGGGTTATCACCTGGGGAAATGTGAGAAAGAGATCCGACGGGATATTCTGCTTCTGTTTGCTGTGCTTGCTTCCTTTACGAAAAAGAGGGATTCGGTATTACAGGGACAGGCAAAGAATTATGAGGAAGTGGATTTTCCCATGCAGTCCTATCTATACTTGATCCGTGATTTCCTAACCAGGGGATATTACAGGGAGCGGGAAGCCAGATTCCAGGTGGACGGAACCGGGAAGATTCACTGGGGCAGGACCATAAAGACCCGGAAACCGTATATACAGGATCTGGATGTCTGCTATCTGGATTTTGTCACCAGAAAGAGCCAGGATAAAGAGGATGAACTGCTCACGCGGATCCATGAATACTGTGTCTATGAGAGTTTTCAAAAGGTGGGCTGGCTGTTCACGGCCTCTATGCCCGCGCCCCCCCGGATCGGCAAAAAGGACAGGGTATTCAAGCAGGTGCTGCGGGATAAGATTGCAGCAACCTATCAGGACAGGAACAGACAATTGTTTGGCCATATGCTGGCTATTATGGAGTATAAGGGAGATCCCTCTTCCGGGCAGAATTACAGATATGGCACATACCGGTTTGAGTATGTGTGGGAGAAGATGATAGACAGAGCCTTCGGGATCCCGGACAAGGCAGAGTATTTTCCAAGAACCTGGTGGAGCCTTAAGGATGGGATACACCCCAATGCCTGCCTGGAGCCGGACACCATTATGATTCTGGAAGAGAAGGTGTTTGTGCTGGATGCCAAATACTACAAGTACGGAATCACGGGAGATCCGAGGGATCTGCCGGAGTCTGCATCTATCAACAAGCAGATTACCTATGGGGAATATGTGGCTATGCTATCCAGGCAGAAGGATTTCCCCAAAAAGCACGGGAAGGACGTGGAAGTCTATAATGCTTTTCTCATGCCCTACGATGCTGTGAGTGAAATCTGGGCAGACAGGGTTGAAGACATTTTCCCGGCAGCTGTCCATAGGATTTTGAAGGAGGCCGGGGAAGAAGTACAGGAAGACAGATACCGCTGTGCAGGGGAGGAGCGGAGCCTGGGGATGCGCTGCATCGGGGAGGCCTGGTCTGACTGGAAGGACAGGACAGAAGCTTACATGCGGATCAAGGGGATTCTCATCGATATGAAGGCATTGATGTGCCTTGCGGTCCGTAGGGAGAAAGACGGGAGCAGGAGACTGGCAGAACTGATTGCTGCGGGAGGTGAGCCAGGCAGCTGTGAAGCAGATTCTCTGAGGACAGCTATGTTCACCGGGAAGACGGAGGACGGATGGGGTGATATTGGGTGAATGCCACGGGGCGTGTGGTGTCAGCGGCACATGACTGGCACTGACCGAAGGAAGGCTGGCTTTATGACGTTGCCTGCGAAGGCAACTATCATGCTGCTGGCATGTTGGGTGGCTGTCGCAGATGGGAAGAAAGCCTGGCAGATGGCGGGGAGGGATTGGAGTGGCAGATGTACTGACGAAAGACCAGCGCCGTAAGAATATGCAGCATATCAAAGGTAAGGATACGAAGATTGAGGTCATCCTGCGCAAGGCCCTCTGGGAGAAGGGCTACCGGTACCGGAAAAATGACAAGAGGCTGCCGGGACAGCCGGATATTGTCCTTACCAAGTATAAGATTGCCATCTTCTGCGATGGGGAGTTCTTCCACGGGAAGGACTGGGAGGTGCTGAAGCCCCGGCTGGAGAAAGGGGCACGCAGCGAATTCTGGATCAGCAAGATCACCAGGAACAGGGAACGGGACGACCAGACCAACAAGCAACTCCTGTTCCTGGGATGGACAGTGATCCGTTTCTGGGGGAATGAGATCATGAAACATCCGGAAGAATGTGTGAAGGTGATAGAGGAGACCATTTTTGACCAGAAGCTGGCAGACCAGGAAGCGGCAGAGGGACAGTAATGGGTGCACCGGAATTATCTTTTGGGACAGGGGCTATCCAAGGGCTATCCGGTCCTGGATGGCGCTGACAGGATAAAGGAATATCCCGAAATGAAAAAAGAGGCATGTGCAGGGAGGTATCAGAATGCAGGAAAACGAGTTGCTCCAGGAGATTGTAGAGGTGGTTCATACATGTGGGAAAATCATGTGCAGCGCTACGGACATTGAGCGGAAGATCCATCAGAAATCCGGGAAGGGGAATTTTGTGACAGATTATGATTCCAGGGTGCAGGCCATTCTGGAGGAAAAGCTGCTGGCCCTGGTGCCGGAGGCCGTGTTCCTGGGGGAGGAAGACCAGATGGATCACACGGATATCTCCAAGGGATATGCCTTTATTGTAGATCCCATAGACGGCACTGCCAATTTCACCAGGGGCTACAAGGCCAGCAGCATCAGCGTGGCTCTGGCCAGGGACGGATACCCGGTGCTGGGGGTGGTGTACAACCCTTACCAGGAAGAAACCTTTTATGCCCTGCGGGGAGAGGGGGCTTTTCTCAATGGGGAGAGGATCCATACCTCAGAGCGGACACTGGAGGAAGGCCTGGTTCTGTTCGGCACGGCGCCTTACTATGAAGAATTAAGGAAGAAAACCTTTGAGGTGGCATACCGGTATTTCTCCCAGGCAGAAGACCTGCGCAGAAGCGGCTCGGCTGCCATCGACCTGTGCATGGTAGCCTGCGGAAGGGCAGAATTTTTCTTCGAGATGCGGCTTAGTCCCTGGGACTATGCGGCAGGGGCCTTGCTGGTGGAGGAGGCCGGGGGATTCGTCAGCGACCTGGAGGGGAATCCCTTGACCTATGACCGGAAACAGACAGTGGCGGCCAGGGGAGCGAAGGTGGAACTGCTGGAAGGGGTGTAGGAGAAGGATGGGAGTGGTCTGGGCAGGAAGACAGGGAATGGGCGTATTCGGCTATATCCATGAAGCAAGTATTTGCAGGGAATGAAGAGGAGGGTGGGCAGTTTGGGGAAAGAATTTGATCTTTCACAATTTGATACATATAGGGAAGACAATCGAAGAGAAGTGAAGAAGGCAAATGGGGGCCTGCCCAATTCCCTCTGGGATACCTACTCAGCATTTGCAAATAGTTATGGCGGTGTGATTATTCTGGGGGTCAGAGAGGAAAAGGACGGCAGTTGGAGAACGACTGGACTACAGAATGCGCCCAGACTATACAAAGAATTCTGGGATACCATCAATAATCGCAAGAAGGTGAACATAAACCTTCTGTCAGAAGATGATGTGCAGATATACACCGTAAGGCCTAACAGCGATATAATCATGGTGATCTATGTACCCATGGCAAGAAGGGAGCAGAAGCCAGTTTATATCAATGATGACATTTTTGGAGGAACATTCCGTAGAAATTTTGAAGGGGATTATCATTGTACCAGGTTACAGGTAAAAACCATGCTTCGGGATCAGACAGAGGAAACCATGGATATGAGAATCCTGGATGGCGTTTCCATAGATGATTTGAATCATGAAACTATACAAGGATATCGCAACCGACATCGCACCTTAAAGGAGGGGCATCCTTTTGGACGCCTAAGTGACCAGGAGTATCTGAGGAGTATTGGTGCCGCTGCCATTTCCTCGAAAGATGGACGGCTGTATCCTACAGCAGCCGGAATGCTGATGTTCGGGGAGGAGTACAATATTGTGAGACATTTCCCGGAATACTTTCTGGATTACAGGGAAATGCTGGATCCGGTGATTCGATGGACAGACAGGTTACAGTCAAGTTCTGGGGAATGGTCCGGAAATCTATGTGACTTCTATTTTAGGGTTTACAATAAGATTATCAAAGATATCAAGGTGCCATTTAAAATGTCTGGTGGTGACAGGATAGATGACACGCCCGTACACAAGGCAATTAGAGAGGCGTTGGCCAACTGTCTTGTGAATGCGGATTATTATGGTGTAAGAGGAATTGTTATAAAAAAAGAGCCAGATAAAATAATTTTGGAAAATCCTGGATATATTAGGACGGGCAAAAAGCAGATGCGTATAGGTGGTGAGTCAGATCCTCGTAACAAAGCGTTGATGAAAATGTTCAATCTTATTAATATTGGGGAACGGGCTGGAAGCGGTGTGCCAAATATATTCAATGTGTGGGACGATGAAGGATGGGAAGAACCAGAGATTATAGA
This sequence comes from uncultured Acetatifactor sp., assembly GCA_910577665.1. Taxonomy (GTDB): domain Bacteria; phylum Bacillota; class Clostridia; order Lachnospirales; family Lachnospiraceae; genus Acetatifactor. The sequence continues at coordinate 40,098 of CAJTOJ010000019.1, read as the reverse complement.
GAGGTTTGACCCAGACAGGACAATTCTGTCGCTTTCTTTTGTAGAAAGGACTGTAAAAAAAGTGAGCGATAAAGTGAGCGATAAAGTGAGCGATAAAGTGAGCGATAAAGTGAGCGATAAAATGAGTGAAAAAGATAGGATATTTTATCTGACAATGGTGAAAGTATTCACCGAAGAAGAATTTGTGACTACTAAGATCATGTGTGATGTTACAAACCTGCCAAGTTCCACAGTCCGCCGGTATCTGCACAAGCTTTGCAAGATGCATATGATAAGGGCAGATGGAAGAAATAAAGGAACGAAGTATTATCTGGTCAAGGATTAATAAACAGTAAGAAAATATATTAATAGAAAAGAATAACAAGAGGTAAAGGAGGTATCACATGAAACTACTGGTAATCGGAGGTGTGGCTGCCGGAACCAAAGCAGCCGCCAAGTTCAAGCGGGTGAACCCGGAGGCAGAAGTGACCATTGTCACGAAGGGTAAGGACATCTCTTATGCAGGCTGCGGCCTGCCCTATTATGTGGGCGGTTCCATCCCGGAGCGGGAGCAGCTTATTGTAAACACCCCGGAGAAATATACTGCCCTCACAGGTGCCCAGGTGTTCGCCCAGCGGGAAGTGACGGCCCTGGATACCGCAGGGAAAAAGGCCACGGTGAAGAACCTGCGTACAGGGGCAGAAGAGATCTACGAATACGATGCCTGTATCGTGGCGGTGGGGGCTTCCCCGGTGGTGCCACCCCTGCCGGGCTTGAACCTGCCAGGCGTCTTCGTGATGCGCACCCCGGACGATGCCATTGAGACCAGGGATTACATAGGAAGGGATGACGTGAAACGTGCCGTGGTAGTGGGTGGTGGTTTCATCGGCCTGGAGGTGGCAGAGAACTTAATGGAAAAGGGGCTGTCTGTGACGGTGATCGACATGGCGTCCCAGATTATGCCGGGCTTTGACGGGGAGATGGCAGATTACGCCGTGCGCCATCTGGGGAAAAAAGGAATCAAGGTGATGACTTCCACCAGGCTGGAAGGAGTCACAGGTACAGAACGGGCAGAAGGGGTGCAGACAGACAAGGGACTGCTGCCTGCGGATGTGGTGATTCTCTCCATAGGCATCCGGCCCAATACGGGATTTTTGCAGGATACCGGGATTGACATGTTCAAAGGAACTATCCTGGTAGATGAGAAAATGGCCACCAATGTGGCGGATGTGTATGCGGCCGGTGACTGTGCCATGGTGAAAAACCGTCTCACGGGGGAGCGCCAGTGGTCTCCTATGGGTTCCTCTGCCAACATGGAAGGCCGCACCCTGGCCCTTTTCCTGGGCGGCAGGGAGGTGTCCTATCCCGGTGTGCTGGGAACGGGCGTGGTGAAGCTGCCCGGACTGTCCGGCGGCAGGACGGGCCTGTCCGAGGAACAGGCGTGCGCAGCAGGGTACCAGACCATATGCGCCCTGGCGGTGACAGACGACAAGGCCCATTACTATCCGGGAAGCGCCTGGTTTGCCATCAAGCTGGTGGCAGATGCAAGCACCCATAAGCTGCTGGGCGTCCAGGTCCTGGGGCCCGGGGCGGTGGACAAGGTGACGGATATCGGTGTCATGGCAGTGACCTTCGGGGCTACCTTAGAGCAGATGACTTGTCTGGACCTGGCATATGCGCCGCCTTTTTCCACGGCCATCCATCCTTTTGTCCAGGCGGTACATATGCTGCTCAATAAGATACAGGGAGACTTGGACAGCTTCACCCCTGCCCAGTACCGGGATGGCGCCGCAGAAGGCTACCGGGTGGTGGATGTGAATCCGGCAGGGCCTACCATTCCAGGAGCCACTTATGTGGATCTGCTGAAAGTAAAAGGGGAGGTGCCGGGGCTTGGGAAAGACGAGAAGCTGCTTTTAGTCTGTGCCAAGGGCAAAAGAGCATATCTGCTGCAGAACCGCCTCAAAAGGTATGGTTATACGAACACAAAGGTGCTGGAGGGATCTTCCTTCTTCAATGAGGTAAAGGTGGAAAAACAGTCTGGACAGGTGACAGTCTCCCCGGAGGAGATCACCAGGGTGAAGGCTTTAGGGTGCCTGCATAACAAGGGAACAGACAATTTCAATGTGCGGGTGATCACCCGGAACGGGAAGATTACCACCGCAGAGCATAGGAAAATAGCGGAAGCGGCAGAGAAATTCGGCAGTGGGGATGTGGTCATGACCACCAGGCTCACCCTGGAGATCGTGGGAGTACCCTTTGACAAAATAGAGGATCTGCGGGCATTCCTGGCAGAGGAAGGGCTGGAGACCGGAGGAACCGGCTCCAAGGTGCGCCCTGTGGTGGCCTGCAAAGGAACCACCTGCCAGTATGGCCTGCTGGACTCCTACCGGTTGTCCGAGACCATCCATGAGAGGTTCTTCCATGGGTATGCGGATGTGAAACTGCCCCACAAATTCAAGATTGCAGTGGGAGGCTGCCCCAACAACTGTGTGAAGCCGGATCTGAATGACTTTGGCATCGTGGGACAGCGTGTCCCTGTGGTGGACCTGGAAAAATGCCGGGGCTGCGGGAAATGCCAGGTGTCCACGGCCTGTCCGGTGGGAGCCAGCCAGGTGGTGGACGGAAAACTGGTGATCGATCCCGACAAGTGCAACAACTGTGGACGCTGTGTGGGCAAATGTCCTTTCAAGGCGGCAGAGGAGAGCACTTACGGGTACCGTGTCTATGTGGGCGGCCGCTGGGGCAAGCGCGTGGCCCAGGGACAGAAGCTGGAAAAGGTATTCCTAAGCGAAGAGGAAGTGCTATCCGTCCTGGAGAAAGCCATTCTCCTGTTCAGGGAGCAGGGCAAGACAGGGGAGCGCTTTGCCGATACCATTGCCAGGATCGGATTCGAGAATGTGCAGGCCCAGCTGATGTCCGATGAGATCCTGGCCAGGAAGGATGAGATCATTGGGGCGAAACTGCATCTGAAGGGCGGGGCTACCTGCTAGTGTGATCTGAGACCGGATCGTACCAGTGCCCGGTGTATTGACGGGGCGCCCAAAATCCATTCTGCGCTATCAGACGGGAAAGAAAACGGGACAGTATATTATAAATAAGGAAATACGGTGAAATGGAGTGCATCAGTATCAGTCATAAGACAGCCTCTTCTGCGGAGAGACAGAAATGCTATATCTCCAAGGAAAGGGCAGAAGAATTGCTGGAGAAACTGCGGCGGGGTGCCATTGAAAAGGACACGGATGCCGCAGGCGGTATGGAGGGAGGTGGAAAGCAGGCACAGTGTGTCCTGCTCTCTACCTGTAACCGCACGGAAATCTATGCACAGAATGCCTTTGGACAGTGGGAGGAAATCCTGGCAGATCTGGTGGGGGAAAACGTGGAATGGGTTCGCCGTCTGGCCAGAAGATACCAGGGCAGGAAGGCCATCCGGCACCTTTTCCAGGTGACCTGCGGCATGGAATCCATGGTCATCGGGGAGGACGAAATCCTGGGACAGGTGCGGGATGCTTACATGAGATCCCAGAAGGCAGGATGTACGGGCTATGAAATGAATACCATCTTCCAGGCGGCGCTATCCTGTGCCAAACGGGTAAAGACACAGACCAGCTTGTCCAAGACTTCTGTCTCCGTAGCTACCCTGGCGGCCAGTGAAGTGTTCCGTTTTCTGGCGGTGAGAAAAGAGAAAAACAAGGCAGATTCCGGGACACAGATGGAATCTGGGGAACGACCGGAACCTACTGCAAATACAGTCCTTGTCATCGGAAGCACCGGCCAGATGGGAAGCCTTATCTGCAAGGACTTACTGTCCAGGGAAGGCATCCGGATCCTGGCCACCACCAGATCCCACCAGGAAATGCTGCAAAGCGGGAATCCCCGGATAAAAAACGTGGATTACCAGGACAGATACGCCTATTTTGAGGAAGCGGATGTGATCCTTTCTGCCACTTCCAGTCCCCATATCACCGTGACGGCAGGACAGGCGGCAGCGGCCATGAAAACCGTTAAGGACAGGCTGTTTGTGGACATTGCCATGCCGCCGGATATGGATGAAGCGGTGGGAAACATGGAACATTGCAGACTGGTGACACTGGATGATATCAAGCAGGTTGCCCAGGAGAACAACAGGCGCAAACAGCGGTCCCTGGTAGATGCCAAAGAGATCCTGGAAGAGGAACTTGAAAAGGTGTGCAAGGTGCTTTGTTTTCATGGGTTTACCCAGAAGAATCCCCACTGGCAGGAAGTGTATGGCGCCTGCACGGCAGAGAAGCTTCTCTATCTGTTGCGGGATGAACTGGACAGCGCTTCCTTTGAGGCCGTGCTGGGGGTGCTGGAGGAGGAATCACTTTCAAGAGAAGCTTTTTTGTCTGAAAGAGCAGATGCATACAAAGACCGGAATGGCAATGGCAGGACACAGGGAGCAGTACATGAAGGACTATCTTGACGAATTTATGAAAGAGTGGGATGGTATCCTGTAAGAAAGAAGGAGGAGGTAATGGCAAGGTATATCAAAGAGATCGAACTAGGCATAGCTCCTGAAAAAGTAGAGGAAATCCTGGAAGATTTCCTACAGGAGAATACATTCTATAAGACTACCTGGAAAGGGGAAGCCTGCTATACGGCAGATTTTTCTGTTCTCAAGGAAGTACAATTTCTGAAGTACAGCTATGAGAACGGTGTGCTGCATTTCGAAGCGTGGCTGCGGAATGGAGCCTCGAAGGAGCAGGGATTGACAGGGATGGGAGCCATGGATCTGAAGAAACCGTATCTGGAGGCAGTCCTTTCGCTGCTGGGTCGTTGCATACAGGAATCACCCCAGGCCAGGGATAAGAAAGATATCCTATTGCAGACGGAGAAAAAGCAGTTTTCTGTTTATGAAGTGTTGCTGCCGCTGGCCCTGTTGTTGGCGGTGGCGCTCATCTGGAGTGCATTTTCCCTCGGAAGATAGGGGAGATTAATGCGGTTCCCACTGATGCCGAAATGTGTGGGAAAATGTGCTTGTGATAAAGTCTAAAGATTACGATCTACAGGAACTGCTGTCCTGCCTGTAATGACAGTAAACGAAAGGGGGATTCGTTGCTGTCCTGGAGACTGTAATCCTGCAAAATAGGACAGTTCTTTTCCAAAACGAAGTTTTTCATTTAGAGGAGGGAGAAAAGGATTATGGGAATCTTCTGGTTTTTATTTCTCTCTATTTTGCAGACATTGCTCATCATCACAGGGATAGACTGCCTGCTGATGGGAGTTTTGTGCCCCTATTTTGCAAAAAAGTGTCCCCAGGAACGTTCCTTGCCTTCCCCAGATAAGGAACCAGGTCAAGAAAGCGGCTGCCGGCATGGCCAGCCATCTATAATACAGATCATGAGTACTGCATCTACCAAATGGAATGGGATCCAGACCATGTTGAAGGCGGTAGGCGTCAATCCAAAGGACGCAATCTATTTCGGAGACGATAATGATGACATAGAACCAATCAAGAATTGTGGTGTAGGTGTTGCCGGTTCGAATGCGATTGACAAGGTCCTTGATGTGGCAGATGATATAGCAGAAAGCAATGATATGGACGGGGTAGCCAGGTACATTGAGAAGAATTTAATAGGAGGCGTTCTATGAATATTTATGAAAAGTGTCCAGAACTAGAAAATGAAAAATTTGTGATCAGATGCATTCAGCAGGAAGATTGCGATGATTTGTGGAAAGTATATAGTGACAAGAATGCCTTGCCTTTTTTTAATAGTGACAATTGTGATGGAGATAATTTCTATTATGCCACAAAAGAAAAAATGGCAGAAGCGATTGGCTTTTGGAATATGGCATATAAGGAGGGCTGGTTTGTCAGATTTTCCATCGTTGATAAGGGTGTATCATGTGTCATCGGAACGGTAGAATTATGCTTGAGGGTTTCAGAAGATGTGTTTCATAATATGGGAATTTTGAGGGTAGATGTAAGAAGCGACTATGAACAACAAAATATGTTGTATGATATTTTCTCACTTGTTACACCGAAGATTGAGGAAATGTTGGGGTGTAAAGGTGTGCTTACGAAGGCTCCGATATATGCGGTAGAGAGAATAGAAGCGATTCAGAAAGTAGGGTTTACCAGGTCAGAGCATTTATTGACTGGAAAAACAGGATATGGCTATGATGGGTATTGGACAATCAAATAGTATTAACTGTCTACCGAGAGGAAGAAAATGTGAGGAAGTCATGGGATATTTTCCTTTTTTTATAGAACTATCTGGAAAAAAAGGCGTGGTAATCGGTGGTGGCAAAGTGGCGGCCAGAAAGGTGGAGAAGCTCTTGGAATTCGGGTCGGGGATCACGGTGGTGGCACCACAGATTGGAGATAGTATCTGGGAACTGAAGAGACAGATAGAGGAACAGAAGGACAATCCGTTTCACACAGGCTATTTGGAAATAAGGCAGAAAACGTTTCAGATAGAGGATCTGCAGCAGGCAGATTTTGTGATTGCAGCCACAGACCAGAAAGAAGTCAATGGTCAGATAGCTGCCTATTGCAGGGAGAGACGGATCCTGGTCAATGCAGTGGATGACAGGGAGAACTGTACCTTCTTTTTCCCGGCCCTGGTGAAGGATGGACCGCTTACAGTGGGGATCTCCACTGACGGGAAAAGTCCTGTGGCAGCGTCCTGGGTGAGGGGACAGGTTGCCGGAAGTCTCCCCCGGGGACTGGGCAGGATCATAGACCTGCTGGGGCAGATCAGGCCCAAGGTGCTGGCCCTGGAAGGTGGGGAATCCGTCCACAGAAAAGTCCTGGAGGACATGTTTGCTTACTGCATGGATCGCATGGAAAAGTCATTGGCAGATGCAGAGAAAAGTGTGACGATGGAGGAACTGCGGAGCCTGCTCCTGGATAGGCAGATATGGGATGAAGAAGGACAGGACCAGGCCAGTAAGGGATAGGACCAGGCCAGGGTGTATACAGGTTTCGGGACAGAATAGGCAGGGCAGGAAAAGAGGGAAAAAGGGCAGGTAGAAGCCAGGAGGCAGGAGGACGGAAAGGAGTATCCATAGGATGACAGAGATCAGAATCGGGACAAGGGGAAGCCGTCTGGCCCTGGAGCAGGCACATTTGGTACAAAAGGCCCTGGAAGCCGCCGCAGAGAGGACAGGTTTCCGGCAAAAAGTGGCACCCTGTACAGAACTGGTAACCCTTCATACAAAAGGGGATCGGATCCTGGACAAACCCCTGGCAGACATTGGGGAGAAGGGGGTATTTGCCTCAGAATTGGAGCAGGCACTTCTGGAGAACCGGATCGATATTGCCGTGCATTCTGCTAAGGATCTTCCCATGGTGCTGGCTCCAGGGCTGGTCATTGCTGCCGTCCTTCCCAGGGGGGATGTACGGGATGTGCTGGTGGTGCCGAAGGGGGGGAGATGTCCTGACCCTGTCACAGGGGAAGATGGATGTGGCAGGAAGAGAGGGAAGGAGGATCACAGATCATTTATCATCGGAACCGGCAGCCGGAGACGGCAGGTACAGGCCCTGGCTCTCTGGGAGAATGTGGTCTGTGAGAACATCCGGGGCAATGTAGACAGCCGCTTGAAGAAGCTTTTGGAGGGTGGGTATGACGGTATTCTCCTGGCAAAGGCAGGGCTGGACAGGCTGGGTCCGAATCCTTCCTGGGAGCAGCAGTTTGACTTCTATCCATTGCATCCTGGTGACTTCCTGCCGGCAGCCTGCCAGGGTATCATAGCAGTGGAGGCCAGGGAGGATTCCCCTGTGATGGCATGGTGCAGGCAGATCACAGATCCGGTCACAGAACTGTGCTTCCAGGTGGAACGGGAAGTACTGGGGCAGCTATCAGCAGACTGCAGTGAGGCAGCGGCTGCCTGGTGCAGACGGGAAGGGGAAAGCCTGGTACTGGATGCCATGTATGCGGACAGCAGGGGAACATGCACCTGCGAGACAGGGAGGGAGGCAGGGATGGAGATGGCCAGGGAGGCGGCCAGAAGATTAAAGAACAGGTGCTTGAATGAATAAAAGGCAATGGGCTGAAAGATGCAGTGATTCGGATGTTGGCAGGAGAAGAAGTCCCTGTCAGTACAGGTACCTTTAGCAATGATATGACCACGTTTGCTACAAAAGATGATATCTTAACGCTGCTGGTACATCTGGGATATTTGACCTATGACAGTCTGTCTGGTACAGTTATGATTCCAAATAGGGAAGTGGCGCAGGAGTATGTGAATGCAATCCGTACTATGGACTGGCACGAGGTGATAAATGCGGTGGAAGCATCCAGGAGACTGCTGGAAGCATTGTGGGCCATGGATGATAACGCCGTGGCAGAGGGAATGGACTGTGCACATAACGAGATCTCTATTTTGCAATATTATGATGAGAATTCTTTAAGCTGTGTGATTCATCTGGCTTTTTGCTTTGCCAGGGAATATGATACCATGATCCGGGAATTATCCAGTGGGAGAGGTTTTGCTGACATTTGTTTCCTTCTTAGGAAACTGCATCTGGACAAACCGGCGGTGGTGATGGAATTGAAATGGAACCAGGATGTTTATGGCGCTATTGCACAGATCAAAGACAGACATTATGTGGATGCCTTGAAGGATTACCAGGGGAATCTCCTGCTGGCCGGTATCAGCTATGACAAAGAGACGAAAAAGCACACCTGCAAAATTGAGAAAATTGTCAAGGGAAGATAGGATGGAAGTGCGAGAAGGAAAAAAGGATGGAAAATGAGAAGGCGGGAAAGGTATACCTGGTAGGGGCAGGCTGTGGGGACGCAGGGCTCTTGACCATAAAGGCACAGGGTCTTCTGGGGGAATGTGACGTGGTAGTCGTGGACAACCTGGTACCGGAAGAAGTGCTGCAGTGGACAAGGCCGGAATGCGAGAAGATATATGTGGGAAAGCGGTATGGTGTTCACACCAGGAAGCAGCAGGAAATCAACCAGCTTCTGGTGGAGAAGGCCAGGGAAGGGAAGCGGGTGGTGCGCTTAAAAGGCGGCGATCCTTATGTATTTGGAAGGGGCGGGGAGGAATTCCTGGCGCTACAGGAGGCTGGTATCTGCTGTGAGGAAGTGCCGGGTATCTCTTCTGCTTTTGCAGTGCCTGCCGCCGCAGGTATCCCTGTGACCCACAGGGGGCTGTCCGGCAGTGTCACGGTGGTGACGGGGACAGCCGCGGGGAAGGACGGAAGCCCCCGGTTAAGGCTGGACTTTGAGGTGCTGGCGAAATTGCAAGGGACATTGGTGATTCTCATGGGGATGCATCACCTGGAGGGGATTGTGGAAGGGCTGACAGATGCTGGCATGAGTCCGGACACCCCTGCCGCTGTGGTCATGGAGGGCACCACCAGGAGGCAGAGGTGCCTGCGTACGGTATTGGCCAGGCTGGCGAAGGAGGCGGCAGAGCAGGGATATACTTCCCCGGCGGTGATCATTATCGGCCAGGTGGTCGGAATGGAGCTGGTATCCGGGAAAGCCGGAATGGATACCATGTCTGGAGCAGGCAATCTGTCCGGAGAGGCTGTGGTGGACAGGAGGAAGCAGCTGCCGTTACAGGGCATCACTGTGGGAGCCACAGGAACCCCCCATTTTGTGGAAAAGCTTTCAAGGGTACTTGCAGCACAGGGAGCCAGTGTGTGGGACATGGGATTTATGGAGGTCCAGATTGCGGAGGAGCCATTGCCGGATCTTGCCGGGTTTTCCTGGCTGGTCTTCACCAGTCCCAACGGGGCCAGGGTTTTCCTGGACAAACTGGGGGAAGAGAAGCGGGATCTGCGCACCCTCTATGGAAAACGGATCGCGGTGATCGGACCGGGCACAGGGGAAGTGCTGGCTTGCGCAGGAATCTATGCGGATTATATGCCGGCGGTATATGATACGGTTCATCTGGCAGAGGGTCTTGCGAAAAAGATCCTGGCAGAATGGCCCAAGGAGGGAGAAGCCTTTGCAAAAAGTGACAGAGACAGGATGCCTGTCCTGCTTTTAAGGGCGCAGTCCGGGAGTGCGGCACTTCCGGAGATCTTTTCCCGGAAGGGAATTGCCTATGTGGATCATCCCTTGTACCGGCTGGGCATCTGTGAGGAAAAACGCAGACTGGCGCTGGAAAAGAGGCCGGATTATGTGGTATTTGGATCTGCCATGGGGGTGCAGGCCTATTTTGAAGGACTAGAAGTCTGTAAGATCGGTGATAAGGAAGCAGACAGGATACAATTCGGAAGGGATGTTCATGTGGGAGACACGTCTGCTACACAATATCTGTGTATGGGTGAAACGTGCAGCCGGGAACTGGCAAATCATACAGACAGTCCTTTCCTGGTAGCAGAGGAAGCCAGCATGAAGGGAATTGTGGCAGGCCTGTGCAGGGATGTGGTTCTGAGACTAAATAAGGAAAGGAACGATTTTTGTTTCGTGAGCGATTTCTCTCCAATGTAGAGAGGCCGTATGAATTGGTATGCCGCTGAAGTGTACGCGGGGCATAGGAAGGATCAGCCTGTTTTGGCGAAGGCCAAAAGATCCAGGCTGGGAGGAGGAGCAGATGATTCGTTTCAGAAGATTGAGAAGGGATGGGAGGATCCGTTCCATGATGCAGGAGACAAGGCTGCATCCTAAGGATCTGGTTTATCCCCTGTTTGTCATGGAGGGGGAGCAGATCCGGAACCCGGTGGCATCCATGCCGGGCGTATTCCAGTATTCCGTGGATCGGCTGCCGGAGATCTTAGAACAGGTGAAAACGGCAGGAATCGGGGGCATCATGCTCTTTGGGATTCCGGCCTGCAAGGATCCCCTGGGCAGTGAGGCTTATGCGGAGCATGGGATCACCCAGCGGGCAGTGCGGTTTATCAAGGAAAAATATCCGGAGATTTATATCATAGTGGACGTGTGCCTGTGTGAGTATACCTCCCATGGACATTGTGGCATGGTGTGTGGGGAGGAGATCCTGAACGACGAAACCCTCCCCCTTCTGGCGAAGATGGCAGTGAGCCTGGTGGAGGCAGGGGCAGATATGGTGGCACCATCAGATATGATGGATGGCCGGGTGGAAGCCATACGGCAGGCCCTGGACCAGTCAGGCTTCGCCCAGACCCCTATCATGGCCTACAGTGCCAAATTTGCCTCTGCCTACTATGGGCCGTTTAGGGATGCCGCCCATTCAGCCCCAGGGTTTGGGGACCGGAAAAGCTACCAGATGGATCCCGCTAACGGAAAAGAGGCGCTGCGGGAGATTGCAGCGGATATAGAGGAGGGGGCGGATATTGTGATGGTGAAGCCGGCCCTGGCCTATCTGGATGTGCTGAAGGAGGCTTCCCTGCAGATAGACATACCCTTTGCGGTATACAATGTGAGCGGGGAATATGCCATGGTGAAGGCAGCGGCAGCTAACGGGTGGATCGATGAGAGGCGCATTGTGATGGAGAACCTTACGGCCATGAAGCGGGCAGGGGCGAAGATCATCATTACCTACCATGCCCTGGACGGGGCCAGGTGGTGCAGGGAATAGGATAGCCCATGTATGTGGCGGAGGCGCTCCAAGGTGGAGGCCGGATGTTCATAGAGAGGGCAGTGCTGTGCGTGTGGTGCAGGAGGAGACAACATGGGCAGAATGGTATCAGACCAATTGTTTGAGAGAGCAAATAGACGGATGCCGGGCGGGGTGAATTCCCCGGTGCGGGCTTTTGGAGCGGTGGGAGGAAAGCCTTTCTTTGTGGAGAGGGCAGAGGGACCCTGGCTGTATGACGTGGATGGAAACCGGTATCTGGACTATGTCTGTTCCTGGGGACCGGGAATCCTGGGCCATGCCCATCCCAGGGTAATCAGGGCGGTACAGAAGGCCTGTGGCAGGGGGCTTACCTATGGGGCGCCTACCCTGGGGGAGGTGGAACTGGCAGAGCGAATCGCAGCCTGTGTGCCGGATGTGGAGATGGTGCGTCTGGTCAGTTCCGGCACGGAGGCGGTGATGAGTGCCGTGCGGGTGGCCAGGGGCTATACCGGCAGGGAGAAGATCATCAAGTTTGCCGGGAACTATCACGGGCATTCCGATGGGCTTCTGGTAAAAGCCGGATCCGGACTGATGACCCAGTCGGTACCGGACAGTGCCGGGGTGCCTGCAGGGTATGCCGCCAGCACCTTGACGGCTGTGTATAATGACCAGGAATCCGTCCGCAGGCTTATGGAGGAGAATCCAGGCCAGGTGGCGGCCATTGTGGTGGAGCCTGTGGCGGCCAATATGGGAGTGGTACCCCCCGGGGCAGGATTCCTGGAATTTCTGCGGGAGATTACGAAAGCCCAGGGGGCACTCTTGATTTTTGACGAGGTGATCACGGGATTCCGTCTGGCCCTGGGTGGTGCCACACAGTATACGGGTGTCCATGCGGATCTGCACACTTTCGGGAAGATCGTGGGCGGTGGCATGCCCCTGGCAGCTTACGGCGGCAGCAGGGATATCATGTCCTGTGTGGCACCCCTGGGAGCGGTATACCAGGCAGGGACCCTGTCCGGGAACCCGGTTGCCGTGACTGCGGGGCTGGAGACGCTGCAGATCCTTATGGAAGATCCGGGGATCTATGACCGGATTGACGCAAGGGCCGGGAAGCTGGAGGAAGCCTTCCGGGGCAGGGGACTTACGGTGAACCGCGCAGGCTCCCTCCTGTCTGCGTTTTTTACGCCCGGATGGGAACGGAGGGAGGCTGCGGTGGTGGAGAATTATGAGGATGCCTGTGGCTGTGACAGGGAAGCCTTCGCGGACTATTTCAACCGGATGCTCTCCAGGGGGATCTATGTGGCACCTTCCCAGTTCGAGGCCATGTTTGTGTCGGATGCCCATACGGAAGAACTGGTGGAAGAGACATGCCAGGTGATTGGGGATCTGTAGTACTCCATACTTTTTACAGGGGGCTTCCATGGGGCAGACCTTTTAGTTGTCTGCCCCCAGGCAGGCCACAAGGGGCAGCACATAATCCCTGGAGGAAATGTCATAGGAATTTGCAATTGCCTGTGCCAGCGATTCCTCATAGCCGGTTTTGGATTTCTTTCGTTTCATGAGGGCGCTGAAAATGGTCATGGCCATTTTCTCAAACCAGGGCATCCGCTCATAGCGCAGGCCGCTGGGCATGTAAAAATGGGGGAAGTCCTGTAACTGGGTCTTGGTTAGGTTATTCTGCCACATTTCAGAAATGGACTCCTGTGCTTCCATCGGGGTGGCCCCGGTGGCAAAGAGAAGGAGTCGGGAGGCGCTGCTTTGTCCGAACAGGTCCAGGGCTTTTTTCAAGCTGTCCACAGTACCGCCCACCAGCCGGCTACCGAACACCACAGTGTCGTATTTTGATATTTCCGTTACAGTCACTTTCTGGAAGTCCATGAGTGTGCAGGGAATATCTGGTTCCAGTTCCCCTGCAATCCTTTCGGCATATTCTTTTGTAAATCCGGTGACACTTTTGTAGGTAATCAGTATGGTTGCATGGTGATTCATAGGAAATCCTTTCTTTCTCTTTCTATTTTGATAGATGTTGACGACACTTCATACCCTTATGGTTCCTTCTGCATTTCCTTTTGCTTGCATCCTGCATCGGTTCCTTGCTCTGCATATTGCAGAAAGGCCTGGTAAGCTTTCTCCTGTCTGGCGAAGATCTCCTGGGCAGGGATGCCTGGATTCGCCACGGAGAAGATGGTTCCCATGCCGATGGTGTAGATCAGCATGTTTAAATGCAATTCCTTGGCCTGCTCCAGGCTGATGCCCAGTTCTCCTGCGATTGTGCCGGCCATCCCAGGGCCGGACTCTGCCTGGTACAGGTCTGCAAAGGAGGCAATGTCCTGTCTCTCCTGGAAGACAAAGAGTCTGAAGAGGTGTGGCTCCCTGCGGGCTATGGCGAGCCAGGCCTTGCCGGTACTGCGGAAGATGTCGTCCGGTACCAGGGCTGCGCTGACCGCCTCACGGATAAATTGTCCGGCCCGTATTTCCACTTCCTTCCGGAGGTTCTCCATATTGTCCAGGTAACTGTAGATGGGTTGGACGGAGCAGCCCAGCTTCCCGGCAATATTTTTCACCAGAACCTGTTCCATACCGCCGCTTCTGGCCAGTTCAAAGGCGGTATCTATGACCATTTCCCGTGTAATTCTCTGCTTTGGCATTGATTGGCTCTCCTGTTATGCTTCCAAAAGGCATGACTTCTGCAAATGGGCGCAGACTGAAACGTAATGCATGCGGACAGAAACAAATGATAAAACAAGTTATGTAAACAAATTATATAAATAATTTATATAAAAGAATTATATACCGGAAAAGCAAGTCTGTCAATCAGAAAAGAAAGAGGATACAGGGTGCAGGTTCCATAAAAAGTAGTCAATATTTTGCTATTGCCAAGGGAACCCTTATTGGCAAAAAACTGCTATTGCGGGGGCAGGCAGACTTATTATATAGTAAAGACAGGACTGGAACCGGCAATTAGGGGCGGGAACAGGACTGGAAGGCAAAAGGCGCATACGGGCTATGGGTACTTATCTGTTGGCATGTCAAAGGTAGAGTTGTTACACAAGGGACAAAAAGGATGAAAGCCAGGAAATACAAATATTTATTGCGTCTCATGGCCGTGATTATTCTGGTATTGGCAGTGATGACCACTTTGTTCACCACATTGTTCTGGACACGGTCTTTTGAGGAAATCAGAAAAGGAAACGAGACTTACTATGAAAAGCTTCTGGATTCCCTGGTCAGTCATTTTGACAGGGAAGTCATAAGACTGCGGGATTATGCGGCGCAGATCAGTGTGGACAGCAGAAATGCGGACAGTCCTTTTTGGGAGGGGGCTGCCAGCTACCGGGAGAATGCCTATTGGTACTTCGAGGCTGTCCGGGAACTGAAGGATCAGTACTCCAGGCATAGAGTCAGCGAATGTGGCATTTATTATTATGATCTGGACAGTATCATTACAAAAGGCGCCAAGCAGACACGGGAGGAATTTGTAGTGCATACGCTCCAGGCAGGGGAGGGGCAGAGGCAGGAGATCGATGCATTGTTTTCAGAGGAGCAGTATCAGCCCATGAGGCTGCTGTATGGAACCACAAACACAGAAGAAAATGTGGACGGGGAATTCCTTCTGGGGTATTGTACCACAATGGGGAAAAATAAGGATAAGGTGATGATCCTTTTCGTGATAAGTGCCTATGACTTCCTGGAAATGCTGGATGTAGGTTCCCCTGTAGAAGGAGTGGAATATTATGTACTGGACCAAAGGGCAGATAGGATCCTGCTGGCCATGGGGGAGGAACCGGACCCTGCCCGCCTGGCCGGGGAGGATGCAGGACGGCGTAGCGGTGGGATGCGGCAGCGTGTGGTCTACCGCAGTGAGGAGAGTTACCTGGCCCTGTCTTTTGCTTTGTGCCTCACGGAGGACTCCTTGTCTGAAAATATCGCTGTTTTTTATCGGGATATGCAGCAGCGGATGATATGGATTGTCCTTTTCATGCTGTGTATCTGTTTCCTGGCCCTGTATGTGGAGTACAGGCCCATGCGCAGGATACTGGCAGAACTGGATCAGGAGGAAGGGGACGAATTCACAGTGATCCGGAATGCGTTGGACAATAGGCAGGCCATTCTAAAGGAGCAGGAACTTCTGATTATGGATCTGTTGGTGAATCATCTGATTGCGGGGATTCCGGTTACAGAGGAACAACTGAAGAAGCTGGGAATGCAGTCACCTGCTTCCCATTACTGTGTGTACATCCTGGAGGGACATATCCTGCTGACAGGGGAATTGGAACAGTTTACCAGGGAGATGGAATGCCGCTTTTCTATCCGGTTATTTGCGGTGGATTTGCAGGGAGCCAACAGCAATGTATTTATCACATTCCTGGCAGATCAAGATACGGAAGGGATGGAATCGTGGATGCGGGAATGGTTCCAGAGGCGGCTTGGCACCCAGTGGGCCTTATACGCTGGGAAGGTGGTGGATGGGCTGGACGAGATCCGTGCCAGTTTCCTGGACTGTCGTGAGAAACGGAAGGAACAGGAGGAGGCCCGGAAAGCCATCCAGGCAGACCTGGATGCCCTTAGGCTGAAAGAGGAACAGCAGAGGAAGAAGAAAGAGGACATCCTGGCTTATCTGGCCATTCATTACCGGGATCCGGACTTGAGCCAGACCCAGGTGGCAGATGCTTTTCAGATATCCAATTACACTTTGAGCAGGATGTTCAAGCTTAGGGTAGGAGTGGGATTTTCGGAATATGTCAATTCCAAGCGGCTGGAATATGCCAAGGAACTGTTGCTGACTACGGAATACTCCATCCATGACATCGCAAGGATGGTCGGATTTTCCAGTGACAATTATTTTTCCAGGATATTCAAGGCAAATGTGGGAGTGTCTCCCACCGTGTTCCGGGAGAAGTGAGGGAGTGGGAAGATGCGCCTGGAAGAAACAGGGCACTCCTCTTTAACCTGTGGTGCAGAAAGCATCACAGGTTTTTCCTTGTCTGCAAAAAGCAATGCTTCCACAGGCAATATTTTCGTGGGCAATGGGACAGGCCAGTGAAGCTGATTTCCGCGGGCAATGGTCCGTAGCGCTGGTGGCGCTTGTCCAGGACGGATCCAAGCGGAAGCGTAGACCCGAGCGGCTGCCCATAGAGATGCAAAGCATCGCTGACTGGCAGCATTGCTGTGAACGGGAGAAACGCACTATTTTGCAGACCGTCAGAATAATGCAAATAGCAAAAATGTCTTCTTGAAAACGGGCTTAAAGTACAATAGACTTCCCCTAAAAGCACCATAGGCCATCTGGAGTCAACAACCCTGCAGAAAAGCAAAGCGCATTAAAGCACGCGGGTATGTGTTCTCTGCTTCGCTTCGGCCGGTGCTGGTCATGTGCCATCAGCACTACACACCCCTCGCTGAGGATGAAGATGGCGAAAGGTGACATAAGGAAAAAGAATAGGAAGAGGAGGCAGCAGAATGAGGAAAGCCAGTAGGGGGAAGGGAAAAATAGAGAAGAAAAAGACAAGCAGCCTGAAGCTGCGCACCAGGATCTGGCGGCACAGGGAATATTACCTGCTCCTTCTGCCCGCGGTCGTCTATGTGGCCCTCTTCTGCTATGCACCCATGTACGGACTGCAGATTGCTTTCAAGGATTACAAGGTATCCCTGGGGGTTGCGGGAAGCCCCTGGATCGGGTTTCGGAATTTTATGGATTTCTTTCAAGGATATCATTTCTGGAAGCTGATCCGCAACACCCTGGTACTGTCCCTGTATTCCCTGGTGGCTGGGTTTCCCCTCCCCATTCTGGTGGCTTTGGTCCTAAATGAATTGAGGCCGGGTTTCAAGAAATTGACCCAGACCATTCTCTATGCGCCCCACTTTATCTCTACGGTGGTAATCATCGGCATGGTCAGTATCTTCTTCTCCCCTTCCGTTGGGGTGGTAAATACGGTGCTGAATGCCCTGGGAAGGGACAGCGTCTATTTTCTGGGAGATCCGCACTACTTCCGGCATCTCTATGTCTGGTCCGGGGTGTGGCAGGGGATGGGGTGGGGAGCCATCATCTATCTGGCGGCCCTGGCAGGGGTGGATCCGGGATTGCACGAGGCGGCATCCATTGACGGTGCCTCCCGGATCCAGCGGATCCTGCATATCAACCTGCCCGGCATCCTGCCCACGATCCTTATCATGCTGATCCTGCAGATCGGGCAGATTGCATCGGTGGGATATGAGAAGGTTTACTTGATGCAGAATGACCTTAACCTGGAAGTATCGGAGGTCATCTCCACTTATGTGTACAAAAGGGGACTGATCAACAATAATTACAGCTTTTCCACGGCGGTGGGCCTGTTTAACAATGTGGTCAACGTGATCATGGTTCTGATCGCCAATGCGGTTTCCAGGAAGCACAGTGAGACCAGCCTGTTTTAGAATTCCGTGTGGGTAACTGGGAGGAGGAAGTTCAAATGCGAAGAAAAAGAGTTACATTTTTTGATGTGATTGTCCATATTATCGGTGCCATGTTGCTGCTCATGGTGCTGTATCCGCTGGTACTGGTTCTGTCCTGTTCCATCAGCGACCCGCAGCTTGTGGCCACAGGACAGGTGCTGTTGTTTCCCAAGGGAATTACCTTTGTGGGATATACACAGATTTTGAAGAACAAGGACATCCTGGTGGGCTATGGGAATACCTTTTTCTACACTATTGTGGGCACTGCGGTTAACCTGGCGGTGACGGTTCCGACAGGTTATGCATTGACGAAAAAGACCCTGCCTGGCAGGAAATTCTTTATGGGATTTTTTCTGTTTATTATGTATTTTTCTGGTGGACTGATTCCCACATTTCTGCTGGTCAAGGGGCTGGGGCTATACAATACCAGACTCGTACTGCTGATTCTGGGAGCTTTTAGCACTTATAATTGTATGATATGCCGCACCTTTTTTGACGCCATGCCAAAAGAACTGGAGGAGGCGGCCATCATAGACGGCTGCTCCGTAACTGGAACCTTCACAAAGGTGGTGCTACCTTTGTCGAAGGCCCTGCTGGGGGTCATGATCCTGTATTTTGCAGTGGGGCACTGGAATGCCTATTTTGAAGCACTGGTCTATATCAAGGATGATTCCATGCAGCCGCTTCAGGTATTCCTGCGGAGAATCCTGATCCTGGCCAGACAGCAGGCAAGCAATGAGGAAGCGGCAGAGTACGCCGCCTCCCTGGCGAACCTGGAAGCGCAGATGCGATACGCTGTTATCGTTGTTTCCTCTTTACCATTGCTCCTCATCTACCCGTTTCTGCAGAAATATTTTGACAAGGGTGTGATGATCGGCTCCGTAAAGGGTTGACATATGGCAACCGAATTTCATTCTGCATGGTACGCAGACTGAGAAATTCTAAAACTTCACACATGAAAGAACGCAAGAACAGCGTTCAAGGAGGTATGGAAATGAAGGGAAAGAAAATTTTGGCACTGACATTGGTTACGTCCATTGTGTTTGCAGTATGCGCATGTGGAAACGGATCCTCACAGGAGAGCAGGGCAGGGGAGGATGGCACTTCACAGGGACAGGCATCCGGCTTAGGGCAGGAAACATCCTCTGGCAGCCCTGAGCAGACAGGAGCAGGGGATGTACCTGGTGATGAGACAGTGAAGTATCCCATTGTAGACACCCCGATCACCGTGAAAGGCGTAGTGGTAGGGAAAGACACCGGTGTGAGGAGCGACAGACTGGTGTGGAACAAGGTTTCCGAGATCACGGGAATCCATATTGAGTGGGAAAGCCTGGATCCGGATGCCCTGGCTACCTATCTGGCAGGAGGGGACTGGCCGGATTTCATCCACTATAACCTGGAACCTGCCATGATCAATGATTATGGCATCACTGGGGGACGATTCGTGAACTATCTGGAGTATCTGGACTATATGCCCAACCTGGTGAAGACCTTTGAGGACTATCCCCTGGTGAAGGGAGCCGTCACCCAGATCAATGGGGAGATCTACAGCCTGCCGGGTGTGGAGGTGTCTGCCACTACCGCTTCTGCCAGGCCTTATGTGCGGACGGATGTGCTGGAGGATGCTGGCTTGAAGCTGGAGGAGATCAAGACGGTGGATGATTTCTACCAGGCACTGGTGACACTGAAGGAACAAAACGGGGAGGCAGGTTTTATTCCCTATTTTGTGGATGATGAGTCTTATTGGGGTCCCATGTTGTTTGGTGCTTTTGGCACACTGACAAACATGAACTTTGATGATGACGGGAATGGAAATGTGATATTCAACCGCACTTCGGAACAGATGAAGCGATATCTTTCCTATATGAACAAACTGTATTCAGAAGGGCTGATTCACCAGGAATACCTGACCCTTGACCAGGCGGTAAGGCTTGACCGCGCCCAGTCTGGTAAGGTGGCATTTATTGGTGGATTTGAGGGCAATTCCCTGCAGGCAACGGATTTTGCAGACGGGGAGTTCCACCTGGACTGTATGGCACCCCTAACCTCAGAATGGGATGATACCCAGGAGATTCTGGGAAAATCCATTTATTTTGCAAACGGTGGGTTTTTCCTGAATGCCCAGAGCGATTACATTGTGGAACTGTGCAAAATGTTTGACATTATGTATGCCACAGAGGAAGTGGTGGAGGGCAGCGGCCTGCTGGGACAATCCTTCTGTTATGGCCTGTTGAGACAGGACTGGGACTATGGGCCAGAGGGATCCGGTGTGTATGTATTCCATTGTCCGGAGAAGTATGACGGATCGTTCACCACTTACCAGTATGCAGAACTGATCTGGGACAATGCCGGACGTGAGGATGCCCTGGCCGGTCTGGTGACAGAGACCGTGGGCAACAGCCGGGCCAGGCAGCTTGGCTTTGTGAACAATGTGATCCCTTACCAGTCGGATTCCTATTTTGCAGTAGGCCTACTGAAATTCACGGATGAAGAACAGCGGGTGCTGGATAACAGGCTGGCCGACATCACCAGCTATTATAAGGAGATGGAGGGCAAATTCATCACGGGTGTGGTGGATGTAGAGAGCGGCTGGGAGAATTATGTGTCTACCCTGGACAAAATGGGGGTACAGGATGTGATCGATGTCTACCAGGCGTCTTATGACCGGTGGAACGGCAGGTAGCTTTTGTGTCGGTACGATCTGCATGGGGCATGTAACTTGTAAGAAAACTTAAGATTTTGCAAGACAACATGCCCTTTATGGTGTATACTGTCTTCTAGAAACAGGCTGTTGCAGGGAAAAGTAGGATAACAAGGGTGCCTGTCAGGGACAGGCCAGGAGGTGCGGATTTGAAAATTTACGATATGAAAGTGAACCACATGACAAAGCCCCTGGGTTTTCGGATGGAACGGACGGTGTTTTCCTGGAAGGTGGCAGAGGCGGCAGGAAAATGCCAGGAGGCGGCCCGGATCTGTGTGGCAGCGGATCCCGGCATGCAGAATCTGCTGTTCGATTCCGGCTTTGACAGGGAGGCAGATTCCCTGGGCTACCGGGCACCGGTTCCCCTGGCACCCTGTACCCGTTACTACTGGACTGTGACGGTGCGCAGCGATGCAGAGGAGGAGGCCACCGGGGAGACAGAGTGGTTCGAGACCGGAAAGCGGGATGAGACGTGGCAGGGAAAGTGGATCACCTGTGACAGTGCACAGAAGCGGCACCCTTACTTCGAGAAGCAGATCAGGGTGGAGAAGCCGGTTTCCAGGGCCAGGCTATATATCTGCGGCCTGGGGCTGTATGAGGCATATTATGTGCCAGAGACGGCTGAGGACGCCCTGGAAGGTCTACAGCCCCCGGCCCGGATCGGCCAGGAATACTTGACTCCCTACTGCAATGATTATAACGAATGGGTGCAGTACCAGACCTTTGATGTGACAGAGAAACTGCGGCAGTCCGGTACCCTGTCCGTGCTCTTAGGCAACGGCTGGTACAAGGGGAGGTTCGGCTTTATTGACAGGGGAGAGGGCGGTTTCTATGGAGATGAGTGGAAGCTGATTGCCGAACTGCACATGGACTACGAGGACGGCAGCCGGGAAGTGATCGGCACGGATGCAAGCTGGATGGTGCGGCGCAGCAACATCACCTTCTCTAATATTTATGACGGGGAGTGGCAGGATGACACCCTGGAAGCGCTGCCCCTGGAGGCGGCCCGGATCTGTGAGGCACCTGTGGGGGAACTGACGGAGCGCATGAGCCTGCCTGTAATCATCCACGAGACCTTCGCGCCTGTGGAACTGCTCCACACCCCGGCGGGAGAACTGGTCTTCGACATGGGACAGGAGTTCACCGGCATCTTCTCCCTGCGGGTGAAGGCTCCTGTGGGAACCCGGATCCACATCCAGACCGGGGAGATCCTCCAGGGCGGCAATTTCTACAATGCCAACCTGCGGTCTGCAAAATCAGAATATTTCTATACCTCTGATGGCAGGGAGAAGGAACTGGTCCCCCGTTTCACCTTCTACGGCTATCGCTATGTGAAAGTGGAAGGACTGCCGGACCTGCAAAAGGGGGACTTCAAGGGATATGCCCTCTACAGTGAAATAGAAGAAAAGGGCCGCCTGCACACAGGTCATGCCCTGGTGAACCGTTTCGTGGAAAATGTGCGCTGGGGCCTCCAGAGCAATTTTGTGGATGTGCCCACAGACTGCCCCCAGAGGGACGAGCGCATGGGATGGACAGGGGATGCCCAGGTGTTCTCCCCCACAGCCACTTATCTGAAGGATACCTATGCCTTCTATGCCAAGTACCTCTATGACATGGCAAAGGAGCAGGGCGCCCTGGAAGGAAAGGTGCCGGATGTGGTACCGGGCTTTGGCATGACTTCCACAGCCTGTGTCTGGGGGGATGCGGCCTGTATCATTCCCTGGAACCTGTACCTGTTCTACGGGGACAAGAGCATCCTGGAAGACCAGTTTGACAGCATGAGAAGCTGGGTGGATTACCTGCGCCGGGCAGACGGGGATAACCACGGCTGGCGCTATGTGTTCCATTACGGGGACTGGCTGGCCCTGGACAAACTGCGCAGCGGCGCAGAGGAAGTGATGGGCGCCACGGACGAGGAATTCATCGCCAACCTCTATTACGCGGTTAGTGCCGGGCTGGTGGCTAAGGCAGCCAGGGTGCTGGGCAGGATGGAGGAGGCAGAAAGCTATGAAAAGCTTTCCCAGGAACAGTTTGCGGAGGTGAAGAAAGAGTATTACAGTGTCACGGGGCGATGCTGTATCAAGACCCAGACAGCCCTGGTCCTCACCTTGAAATACCATCTGACAGACAATGTGGAACTGGCAAAAAAACAGTTGGAGAAGCTCTTTCAGGACAGCGGCAACAAGCTGACCACGGGATTTGTGGGCACGCCCCTGTTGTGCAATGTGCTGTCTGACAACGGGTATGACAAGCTGGCCTATCAGCTTCTGCTGAACGAGGAGTATCCCGGATGGCTCAACGAGGTGAAACTGGGGGCCACCACCGTGTGGGAGCGCTGGAACAGCCTGCTTGCCGATGGAAGTATCTCCGGCATCGGCATGAACAGCATGAACCATTACGCCTATGGTTCCGTGGCCGAGTGGATGTTCCGTCACAGTGCGGGCATCAATTTCAAGGAGGAGGTACCGGGATTCAGGCAGGTGGAGTTTATTCCCACTTTAAACTGGGAGCTGCATAGCTGTGAGGGCCAGTACGATTCCCCATCCGGGCTGTACCGGAGTGCCTGGGAGATCCTGGATCCCACCCATGTGAAGCTCTCTGTGAGTGTTCCCTTTGGGTGCAGCGCTACCTTGCGGCTGCCCCTGGCAGATCTGGAAAAAGTGGCCCCGTCCCAGGATGGCAATCCCCTGTTTGCCCATGTGCGGGAGGGACTCTGTCATCTGGAGACTGGGGAATATGAAGTGACGTATGAGACGGCAGAAACCATTGAAGGAGTTCTATAGTATCCATAGTTCCACCGTAACGAGCAGATACCCCGCCCTTGTGGCGGGGTATCGTTACTGTTCATGGCTTCGCCGTTCACAAGCTCATATTTTGTCCTCAGTTCTGCCAATAGAAAGATAATTTTAGAATTCTCACGCACTGTCCCGCAGCACCAGGGAGGTAGAGATCTCCAGCTTCATGGGGGAACTGTCCCTGTCCTCAATAAGCTGTGCCAGCCGTCTGACCGCCGCCTCTCCCATGTGCTGTTTGGGCACGTTGACAGTGGTCAGGGCCGGTTCCATGTAGGTAGACACGGGCATGTTGTCGAAGCCGATGACGGCCACATCCTGGGGAATTTGTAAGCCCCGCTCTCTCATGGCTTTCACGGCACCGCAGGCGATCAGGTCGTTGTCGGCAAAATAGCAGCGGCATAAGTCTTCCCCGGCATCCAACAGGGCCAGCATGTCCGCGTAGGCACCTTCCAGGGAGGGGGAGAGCAGGTGGACCCTGGAGTTGGAGGTGGACAGGCCGTGCAGGCGGACGGCCTTGTAGAAACCGTCTGCCCGCTCCCCGAAATTGTTGATGGCATAGGAGGAGCGCAGATAGCCCGGCTGGCTCTTGCAGCAGGAGATCAGGTGGCTGGTGGCCAGGTAGGCCCCCTGCACATTGTTGATCAGCACATAATCTGCCTCCACGGTCTCGAAATAGGTATCCAGCACTACCAGGGGCAGTTTCAGGTTCTGGAAGGGCACCAGGTCGTTCTCATGCATTTCCGTACCCAGCAGCAGGATGCCCCGGCAGTCAAAATGTACCAGGTCCCGAAGCTGTTTCTCCATATTCTTTCCCTCATCCAGATAGAACACATGCATATAGTAATGATGTTTCTTGCAGCCGGAATCGATACCCTGGGTCAGCTGGGAGAAGAAGGGGGTGTCAGCCACCACGGCCCCATGTTTGCGGTATATGATGAAATACAAAGTGCCCTGGGAGGGCAGGGAGGGTGCCGTATTCTCGTTGATGCGGCTGAAGTCATATCCGCTCTCCCTGGCAGCGGCAATGACCCGCTTGCGGGTGGCCGTGCTGACCCCGGGCTTGTTGTTCAAGGCCATGGAGACGGCGGCTTCAGAGAGATTTAGGAGCTGGGCTAACTGTTTGGCAGTGACTGACATGGGACACCTCTTTTCTGTGGATAAAGGATGGGGATCCGTGGCAATGCCGGATAACGTGGTGATGCCAGATAAACAGCAACGGACCCACTATCATCCAGCATAAAGTATTAAGTGGATTAAGTCAATTAATTCCTGTAAAATTACTTAATATTGAGTTGAAATTAAGTAAAAATGACTTAATAATGAAGACAATAGGAAGAAACATCAAAGCAAAGATCAAAGAAACATTAGTATTTTAAGGAACATAGCAAGGAGGTATGCGGTATGGCAAAGATTGTACTGGGGTATGCACCTACCAGAAGGAGTATTTTCTCCGCACCGGATGCGGTGAAGTACGCGGACTTAACCAGGGAGAAATTAAGGGAACTGGGAGTGGAATTTGTGGATATTGATGACATATCCGAAGACGGCTTGCTCCATGATGAGGAGGACAGGATCCGGATCGGTGCAAAATTCCGTAAGTCAGGGGTGGACGGCCTGTTCTTCCCCCATGGCAATTTCGGCACCGAGTATGAGGTGGCCAGGCTGGCAAAAGAGTTACAGGTACCGGTGCTGCTGTGGGGGCCCAGGGATGAGAGGCCGGATGAGAAAGGGGTACGCCTGCGGGACAGCCAGTGCGGCCTGTTCGCCACAGGCAAGGTACTTAGGCGGTTCCAGGTTCCTTTTACGTACCTGGCCAACTGCAGGCTGGAGGATAAGGAATTTGCACAGGGCATCCGGAATTTCCTGGCGGTGTGCAATGTGGTGAAGGTATTCCGCCGCACCAGGATCCTGCAGATCGGTCCCAGGCCCTTTGATTTCTGGTCCACCATGTGTAACGAAGGGGAGCTTCTGGAGCGGTTCAACATCCAGTTATCCCCCATCCCCATGCCGGAACTGACATCTGAGATGAAGAAGGTCCGGGAGGAGGGCACGAAGGTAGCCGGGACCGTGGCATACTGCAAGGAACACTTCCACATTGCCATCAAGGAGGAAGAACTGGAGACAGTGGCGGCGCTGAAGGTGGCCATCCGTTCCCTGGCGGACCGGTATGGCTGTAACGGGGCGGCCATCCAGTGCTGGAACGCCCTTCAGGGAGAGATCGGCATTATGCCCTGTGCGGCCAACAGCCTGCTGAATGAAGAAGGATTCCCGGTGGTCTGTGAGACAGATATCCACGGCGCCATCACGGCCCTGCTGGTGGAGGCAGCCGGCATGGATACAGCCAGAAGCTTCTTCGCAGACTGGACCGTACGCCACCCGGACAATGAGAATGGGGAACTGCTGCAGCACTGTGGTCCCTGGCCCCTGTCCTGTGCGTCCTGCAAGCCCACCATCGGGTATCCCCTGGCCTTCGACCATCCCGGCGCCGTGGAGGCCGAGGCGAAGCATGGCGATATGACCCTGTGCCGCTTTGACGGGGACAACGGAGCATACTCCCTGCTGCTGGGCAATGCCAGGGGGGTGGATGGCCCCTACACCAAGGGAACCTATGTGTGGGTGGAGGTGAAGAACTGGAAACGCCTGGAGACCAAGCTGGTGGAAGGCCCCTACATCCATCACTGTGTGGGCATCCACAAGGATGTGGTGCCTGTGCTCTATGAGGCCTGCAAATACATTGGTGTGACACCCGATCTCTATGATGACAATGAGGAAGAGGTGAAGGGCCGTATCTGCGGTTATGAGATCTGAGGCAGGGGAATGCCTGCCGCAAATGCATCCGCTGTCAGTGCTAGAAAAGCTGGCACTGACAGCATAGATGATACTGACAGTTTTGCTGGCATGTTGGGAAATTTGAAAATAGACGCATCAAATATGGAATAAAAATGCGCACTGAAGCGTATACGGGGTGTAAAAATGGATGAACTGACTAGGAAAGCCTACAGCCTGCGCCGGGATGTGATCGAGGAGGTCTATCTCTCCAAGGCAGGCCATGTGGGCGGCGACTTAAGTGTCATGGACATATTGACGGTATTGTATTTCCAGGTGATGGATGTGTCCCCGGAAAACTGGACTTCCCCGGACAGGGACCGCTTTTTCCTGAGCAAGGGCCACTGTGTGGATGCCCTGTATATGGTGCTGGGGGAGAAGGGTTTTTTCGATAAGCAGGAGGCCATAGAGACTTTCAGCGCCTTCGGCTCTAAGTTTATCGGCCATCCCAACACGGATGTGCCGGGTATTGAGATGAATTCCGGATCCCTGGGACATGGCCTGGCCCTGGGGGTGGGGTGTGCCCTGGCGGCGAAGATGGATAAAAAGGACTACCGCACCTATGTGGTGCTGGGGGACGGTGAGATGGCCGAAGGTTCCAACTATGAAGCCATGATGGCAGCGGCCCACTACAAGCTGGACAATCTCTGTGCCACCGTGGACCTGAACCGTCTGCAGATCAGCGGCCCTACCAGGGAAGTCATGTGCAGCGATGACCTGGGGGAGAAGTTTTGTTCCTTTGGCTGGCATGTGATCCAGGTGGAAGACGGCAATGACTGTGGGCAGCTGGCAGAAGCCTATGCCCAGGCCTCCCAGGTCAAGGGACGCCCTAGCGTGGTGATTGCCCATACGGTGAAGGGCAAGGGTGTCTCCTTTATGGAGGATAACAAAGGATGGCACCACGGGGTGATGACGCCTGCACAGTACGAACAGGCAGTGAAAGAGTTAGAGGAGGTGCTGGCATGAATACCATAACCAATCGTCAGGCAATCTGCGATACACTGCTGGCCGCAGCCCGGACAGACAGGGATATTGTGGTGGTGTGCTCGGACTCCAGGGGTTCCGCTTCCCTGTCTGCCTTTGCAGACCAGTTCCCGGAACAGTTCGTGGAGATGGGGATCGCAGAGCAGAACCTGGTCACTGTATCTGCCGGTCTTGCCTCCTGTGGGAAAAAAGTGTTTGCAGCTTCCCCGGCCTGTTTCCTCTCCACCAGGAGCTATGAGCAGGCCAAGGTGGATATCGCCTATTCCCGGACCAATGTGACCCTCATCGGCATCAGCGGCGGCGTCAGTTACGGCGCCCTGGGGATGACCCATCATTCCTGCCAGGATATTGCGGCCTTTGCCAGCCTGCCGGACATGCGGGTATACCTGCCCAGTGACCGGTTCCAGACGGCCTGCCTGATCCGGGAACTGCTGCAGGACGACCTGCCGGCTTATGTGCGGGTCAGCCGGTCTGCCACGGAGGATGTCTATGGAGAAAATATGTCCTTTGCCTTGAATAAGGCCAATGTGCTTATGGAGGGGGAGGATGTGCTGCTGGTGGCCTGCGGGGAGATGGTACCCGAAGCCCTGGAGGCAGCGAAGGCCCTTAAGGAGGCAGGAACCCGCGCAGGGTTGCTGGACATGTATTGTGTAAAGCCCCTGGACACAGAGACCCTTCTGGCAGCGGCCGGAAAAGTGAAAGCTGTGGTGACGGTGGAAGAGCACTCCCCCTACGGCGGCCTGGGCAGTATCGTGGCCCAGGCCATAGCAGCGGAATGCCCCAGGAAGGTAGTGAACCTGTCCCTGCCGGACGGCCATATGATCGGCGGCACCAACCGGGAGATTTTCGCCCATTATGGGTTGGATGCCAAGGGAATCGCAGCAGCGGTCCAGGGTGTTTTGGGATAGAGGCAGGAGAAAGAAGGGTGTCCTATGAAATATATCATTGGCATTGACCAGAGTACCCAGGGAACCAAGGCCATCCTCTTTGATGAAGAGGGGGCGATTGTAAAGCGGGCAGAC
This sequence comes from uncultured Acetatifactor sp., assembly GCA_910577665.1. GTDB lineage: Bacteria > Bacillota > Clostridia > Lachnospirales > Lachnospiraceae > Acetatifactor. The sequence goes on along the minus strand of CAJTOJ010000019.1, from coordinate 11,896 downwards.
GTGCCCCACAGGCAGATCGTAAATGAACAGGGATGGGTCTCCCATGACCCGGAGGAAATCTATGGAAATGTGTTGCAATCTGCCAGACAGGTGGTGGAGGCAGCGGGAATTCCGAAGGAACAGATCCAGGCCGTGGGCATCAGCAACCAACGGGAGACCACCCTGTGCTGGGACCAGGGGGGGAAGCCCCTGGCTCATGCGGTGGTGTGGCAGTGCAGCAGGGCCTGGCACATTGCAGAGCGGTTACAGGAACATGGGGGGGAGATCTATGGGAAGACGGGACTTCCCCTTTCCGCCTATTTTCCCGCCGCCAAGATGGCCTGGCTCATGGAACATGCCGTTCCCCAGGCACCCAAGGGGACCAGACTGCATTTCGGTACCATAGACTGTTGGCTGGTGTACAGGCTTACAGAAGGGGAGGCTTTCAAGACGGACTACTCTAACGCCTCCCGGACCCAGCTTTTTGATCTCCACAAGCTGGCCTGGGACCGGGAACTGTGCGACCTGTTCGGGGTGCCTATGGAGTCTTTGCCGGAAGTCTGTGACAGCGACAGTTGCTTCGGCTATACGGATTTCGGGGGATACCTGGAGGAGAAGATTCCCATCACGGCAGTGCTGGGGGATTCCCACGGCGCCCTGTTCGGCCAGGGATGCCACGAAAGCGGTATGGTGAAGGCCACCTATGGCACCGGTTCCTCAGTGATGATGCACATAGGCAGGGAATTCGTCCCAAGCAGACATGGCCTGGCCACCTCCCTGGCCTGGGGAATCGGAGGCCAGGTGGAATACGTGCTGGAAGGAAATATCAATTACACCGGTGCCGTGGTTACCTGGCTGAAAGAGGACATGGGACTGATCACATCCCCCAGGGAGACGGAAGACCTGGCCCTTAGGGCGAATCCGGCAGACCAGACGATCCTTGTACCTGCCTTTACGGGGTTGTCCGCCCCTTATTGGAAGGACGAAGCCAGGGCACTGCTTACGGGCATGAGCCGCACCACGGGACGGAGGGAGATCGTCAGGGCAGCCTTAGACAGCATTGCCTTCCAGATCACAGATGTGCTGAAAGCCATGGAACAGGACAGCGGCTGCCAGCTTGGGAGCCTGCGTGTGGACGGCGGCCCTACGGGTAATGCCTATCTGATGCAGGTACAGAGCGATCTGGCAGAGGTGACGGTCCATGTGTCCGGCCAGGAGGAACTGTCTGCCATCGGGGCAGCTTACCTGGCAGGCATCCGTGCCGGCCTCTACCAGAAGGAAAAGCTTTTTGCCGGCATGCAATACAGACAGTATGAACCGGCTATGCCCCAAGAGACCAGGGAGGAAAAATATGCTGCCTGGAGGCGGGCAGTGAAGATGACATGATGCCAGGGTCAGAAGGTCATGTATGACATGCTTGCATGTCGATACATGACTTTGGAACCCGCAAAAACATGAAAAAGTAGCCCGATAGGGCGGATTTTGAATGTTTTTAGGATTGCGGGAGCATGAAATGCGAAGCAATCCGTAGGCATCAGGGGGCAAAAAACTTTTGCCTCCGACATCATGACATTAGCATGAACAAAAAGGAAATCCATCGTTATCTCATATACAGTCTTGTCTTAACAACCTCATAGCTGTGTCGTCCGGTCAGGGAGACTTCTATCAGTACGTCCACCTCCCCGGCAGGTGGTTCCCCTAAGGGAAGGTTCTGGGCGGATAAGGCCAGTTCTACCACGGAAGGCGTCTGCATGGTATTGTGCAGTGGCAGGCTCATGGCCCGTCCAGGGCTGACTGCCAGGAAGTCAGGGGCGTATATTCTGACATGGATCCATTGCTGACAGCTGAAGGCTGTGGCTTCTACTGTGAGCCGCAGAGACAGCTGTCTGTCGTTCTGGAGGAAAACGCCCTGGGGGTGTTCCAGGTACAGCCGGAACATGTGATGATCCTTGCGGATTGTCAAGGGGCTGAAATTTTCATGAAAAACCGGATTCCTGTCCTGGGTATCCCCTACCCCGCCTATGCCTGGCACATAGTTGGTCCTCCGGGCGGTGCAGGCCAGAGGCTCCTGGGAGAACACCCGGTATCCTCCCTCCGGCAGTATTTCACACATATCCCTGTACAGGAACCGGGGAATGGTCTGCAGAATCCGGTCTGAAAGTTCTGTCACCGTGCCGGGGATCCCGTTCAGAAGATGAGCTTTTGTCTTCTCGATACAGAGGGTATTGATCTTGTCCTGGATGGGATGCAGCCACTCCTGGGGCAGTCTGCTGCTGCCCTGGATGATTCCCAGGATGGCGCCCAGGGTACCTGCCGTACAGTCTGTATCCTCACCACAGCCCACGGCGATACACAGACTCTTTCCGAAATCATTTTTTCCGTATAGCCAGCCAATCATCATAAGACCGATATTGTTCGGGGCATCATTGCCTGCAGGGGAGGTGGGGAAGCCCTCCGTATTGCCATCGGTGCTGCCCTGGATGCCGAAGGTGCCGGGTACTTCCTGCATCATGCGCTTTCGGGCTTCCTGCCAGGTCAGCCCCTGCTGATAGCATTCCTGTGCCAGCTTCACGGCCCGGGCCACGAGACAGTTTTCTGGAATGTAAGAAAGGCCGGTTTTCACCAGGGTGTCCCTGTCAGATTCCACGAAAGCAGCGCTTTCCAGGGCAGCACAGAATAGTTCCCCGTAGAGTCCGTCTTCACTGTGGTCTATGACCCCGTCCCGGTAGGCGTATTTCACAGCCAGGGCGGGATTGCCCGGACACAGACAGGCCCAGATCTCACTGCGGATGAAGCAGCCGCAGCTGTTGTGATAGGTATTCTCTACATGACCACTCAAAGGTGGGACCAGGCCGCTGACCATATTGGCTTTTCCCCTGCCGTATTCGTTCCAATGGGGGGTGATGAAAGTGAGCCAGTATTCTCCCAGGATTTCCGGCGTCAGCTGCTGGCCGTATTTCTCTGCGGCGGCCAGCCACACAAGCTGTAGGTCCAGGTCGTCATTGGGGGGGGGATTGCCGTCCATGTCCTGTTGCAGATAGGATTGCACATCGAAGACACCTCTTTTCCCTTCCAGCGGGGCGCCCAGGACTCCACCAATATTTTTCCCGTTCCAGCATCCCTGAATCTTGTCGTAGAGCATTTTCGCGTTCAGTTCCATAAAATTCTCCTTTCCTCTATCGGATCTTTATATTATAGTAAGGATAACGGAAAGCGGGCCTGCAGACAATATTGTCAGTTGACTGCTTTGTATTGCTTTTTTGGATCTGAGGGCTTTGTACAGGAGTCATAGGGAAGGGATCACATGGAAAAGCAGGAGAATGCACAGGTGGAAATGCCGCATTACCATATGGAAGAATGGGCCGGGAAGGATCTGGTCTGGGCCTGCAGGGATTTCCTCCCAAAGGGCAGGAAAAGTCCTGCCAGTCTCTGGGTCAGGGAGGGACAAAAAAAGCCATCGGAAATCTTTCTGGATTCCTATGAGCCGGAACGTCTGCATACCCATGTGGATTTCCTGGAATTGTTCTATGTATACAGTGGCCGGGGGGTGGCTTTTCTGGAGGGCACAAATTATATCCTGCAGAAGGGTGATATCTTCTGTGTCCGTCCAGGACAGGTACATGCCAATTTTCCCCTGGAGGATCTGATGATCTACAACTGTATCATATCCTGCGCATTTCTGCAGGACAAAAGTACCCTGCCCACAGACCGGTTTGCGCCCGCCCTGCACCTGATGGGCAGGGCGCTGCTGGAGGTGGAGAGTATCTACGAGGATCTGTTGTTGGAACTGGAGAGGCGGGAGAACTATTATCCGCTAATGGTGCAGGGCAGTGTCGAAAGACTCTGCATCAGTCTGCTCCGGTTTCAAGACAGGCATCAGACGCAGGTCAGGCACCGGCGGGCCATCACGCCCCTGCTGGAATATCTGTCGAAGCATTATGCCACTGTCACACTGGATGAACTGGCCCGGACCAGCTCTTACAACGCCAGCTATTTAAGCAGGCTGTTCAAGGAGACTTTTGCTATTTCCTTCACAGACTATGTGAATATTCTCCGGGTGAACCAGGCGGTGAAGCTGCTGAAGGAGACGGAACTGTCTGTGGAGGAGGTGGGACTGGAGGTGGGATTTCACAGCAGGAAGCATTTTTATGATATGTTCAGACGGCATACCGGAATGACTCCCGGTGCATACAGAGAAGATGGGTGAAGATGCCATGTGGTTATAAAAACCATGATAAGCGGCGGAAAGAGTCATAAAACGGAATGCGAAACTACAAAACAGGTTGCCATTTCCCCTCATACGTGGTATCCTATATAGCAAAGCAGGGGCTGTCTTCCATCTGGCAGTCCTCACAACCATACGAGAGCGAAAGGGATTACAGGTATGAGTGAGACATTCCATATTATCAGCGATGGCTCCTGTGACCTGCCGGTGGAGCTTGTCCAGGAGAAGAACATTACAGTGGTGCCATTTTATGTGTCATTTGATGACCAGAAGTATCTGAAGGAAAATGTGGAGATCGGTGTCAGGGAGTTCTATCAGCAGATGGTGGACAGGAAGGGTGTGTATCCCAAGTCCTCCATGCCCTCTGCCCAGGACTACGTGGATATGTTCCTTCCCTATGCGAAGCAGGGGATTCCGGTGATCTGCATCTGCATCACTGCCAAATTCAGCGGTTCCGTGCAGTCAGCAACTAACGCAAGGAACCTTGTCCGGGAGGAGTATCCGGAGGCGGAGATCACAGTGATCGATTCCACCGTGGACACGGTGCTCCAGGGGCTGTATGTGCTGGAGGCAGCTTCCCTACGGGACAGTGGAAAAAGTTATCAGGAGACGGTGTCCCGCTTAGAGGAGATCAAGGGAAGCGGCAGGATCTTCTTCACGGTAGGCAATATGGAGTACCTGCAGCATGGTGGGCGTATCGGCAAGGTGGCGGCCCTGGCAGGCAGTATTCTGGGAATCCGTCCCATTATCACCTTGAAACAGGGAGAAATCTTTCCTTCGGGAATTGGCCGGGGCAGGAAGCGTTCCACGGAAAAAGCCCTGGAACTTCTGCTGGAATACCTGCGGGACAGCGGCAAAGGCATAGACAGCTTCCGCATCTGTGTGGGCTATGGATATGATGTGGAGGAAGGGGCGGCCTTTCGGGATCATGCCTTGGAAGTCCTGCGCAGCAAGGGATACAGCATCCGGGAAATGGGGCTCTACCAGATCGGTGCCACCATCGGGGTGCATACAGGACCGTATCCTCTGGGATTCGGAATCATAGAAAAGGGGCTCCTGCCGGAGTGACAGGCGTTTCGAACAGGAACAGATAGGGCGTGGCAGCTGCCATGCCCTATATTTGACGGTGGGAAATGGGGTGCCATGGGTGGTACCGCGTACAGGGAAGATATGTCGTTTATCCGGCTTATCCATGTGAGGAAGAAGTCCCCTGCCCACGGCAGGCATCTGACAATTCTTTTATATTCCAGAAGGCATAAGTGGCAGGATAAGGGGTATCTGCTGCTTCCTCCGGCCTGGCCTCCCCGGTATAGACCACGCAGGTGTCCACACCGCCGTTGATCCCGCAGGCGATATCCGTATACCATCTGTCCCCCACCACCAGGGTCTCCTCCCGGGAGAAGCCGGAGCGGGACAGGCATAGTTCCACCACCTCCTTGTTTGGTTTCCCCAGGTAAGTGGGCTGCCTGTCCGTGGTCTGGGTGAGCATGCTGCAGATAGCCCCGCAGTCCGGGATAAAGCCGAAATCAATGGGGCACCGCAGGTCGGGGTTGGTGGCGTAGAAGGGGGCGTCTGTGGTCAGGAGAACCCTGGAGGCCTGGATTAGCTTTCCGTAGGTCAGTTCGCTGTCATAGGCCACGAGCACACAGCCGATGGCATTGCCTTCCTGGACGGTCTGTGTCACATCCAGGCCGTTCCTGCGCAGTTCTGCCACAAAGGAGGAGGTGCCCAGCACGAAGATCTTCTGTTCCCTGTAATGTGCCAGGAGAAAACGGAGGGCCATGTAACCGGAGGTGATAAACTGATCCTCCGAGGTCTCCAGGTGGAAGGCAGAGCGGAATTTCTCCACATAGTCTGCTCCGCTTTTTGTGGAGTTATTGGTGATATAGTAGGCCTTGCCTCCGATCTGTGCAATGTGGGAGAGGAGGTCGGCGCTGCCTTCATAGAGGGTGTCCCCCACGGCCAGGGTACCGTCTATGTCGAACAGGAAGAGCTTTTTGTGCTTTAGGCTGCTGAAAGGTATATGAGGCTTTGGATTGTTCATGGTTCCTCCGTTCCTGGGATAAATCGTTTTAGCCTGCTGGCACTGGCTTTTAAAAACAGCACGGATGCCGGGGCAGCATGTCTGCAAGTGCGATTGCAGTAAGATTCTAACATGAAATACGTTGACAGGCAAGGGATGACACAAACAGGACATTAATGAATAACTTGTTTTTGATTAAAAAAGAAAAGAATATAAAGAAATGAAATATGGATCAGGCGGACGGGGAGTGGGCAGGCTTTCGTCCGCTTGATTTTGTCCTTTTTTATCGCTGCCCGAAACAAAAAACATCGTGTGCCATGGAACGCTGATGTAGTATGTCCTGGGAGTAGGGCATCCGGAAAACGGTAAAATAGAGGAATTGTGTTATGGATAGAAAAAGATATCTGCAAGGTTAAAAATACAGGGTGAAAGGAAATGGGTTTTATGCTATACTAGCTGTAACATTGGAAAAGAGGGATTCTGGATGGAATGCAAGAGGGAACGGAATCTGCTTTTCAGAAAATAGGGAACCGCATAGCCCCAGGTAAGATAAGGGCCATGCAGGAATGGAGGATTGCCATGAAACTTGTATCCTGGAATGTAAACGGGCTGCGGGCCTGTCTCCAGAAAGGATTTTTAGAGTCATTTAACCGGCTGGATGCAGATATTTTCTGTCTCCAGGAGACGAAGCTGCAGGCGGGACAGCACGACCTGGAACTGCCGGGATATCACCAGTACTGGAACTATGCCCAGAAGAAGGGGTATTCCGGGACGGCCCTTTTTTCCCGGATAGAGCCCATGGATGTGACCTATGGGATCGGCGTAGAGGAGCATGACCAGGAGGGCCGGGTGATCACGGCTCAGTTCCAGGATTTCTATGTGGTGACAGTGTACACGCCCAATGCCCAGAGGGAACTGACAAGACTGGCGTACCGCATGCGATGGGAGGCTGATTTTTTAAAGTACTTGAAGGGACTGGAGGAGAAGAAGCCGGTGATCTTCTGCGGCGACCTGAATGTGGCCCACCAGGAGATCGACTTGAAGAATCCAAAGTCCAACCGTGGCAATGCGGGGTTCACGGATGAAGAGAGGGCCTGTTTTACCAGGGTGCTGGAGAGCGGGTTCGTGGATACCTTCCGGTACTTTTATCCGGAACAGACAGGTGCCTATTCCTGGTGGTCCTACATGTACCATGCCAGGGAGAAGAATGCAGGCTGGCGCATCGACTATTTTGTGGTGTCGGGAAGCCTCCGGGAGCGGCTTGTAGACGCGAGGATCCATCCGGATGTGATGGGTTCAGACCACTGTCCTGTGGAGCTGGAGATGGCTTGACCAGAGAGAGGAGAAACAGATGCAAAGTATCAGAATTTATGAAATGCCCACCTGCAAAATGGTTTCATCGGGAGTAGGGATGTTCGGGGAGGGAAATTTCTGTATCTTTGAGGAGTGGTTTTCTTCCCTGGAACGGGGCCTGTTTCCAAAGGATTTCCTCTATTGGGCGGGGGAGGGCTTTGTCTGGCTGTACCTGTTTGAAGAGGGCATGGAGGTTCCGCCTGGACTGGAAGTGATAGAGTTCCAGGGTGGCCTTTATGCCGTTGCAACGGATATAGACCAGAAGACGGACAGGGAACTTATGAATGCGGAAATAGACCGGTTCCTGGAGGAAAATGGGTTTGAGCGTGACAGTTCCCGCCCGGAATTAGGCAATATCATTACATCGCCTCTTGCACAGAAAATCATGGGGTATGAGCAGATGGACTATTATATCCCGATCCAGGCAAAAACTAGAACATGAATGGCAGGGGAGTCAGATGAAAAATAGGATTCGGGAGACAGCGGCCCTTCGGATTACCATTGAGAGAGAGAAGCTGACAAGGGATGAGAAGAATACCGCAAAGATATTCGAGATACTGGAGGAATGTGCGATTCCCTGTGAGTGTCTCGTGATTGATGCAGACGAACTGTCCATTGCCATTCGGGAGTCAGAAAGAGGTAAGGTGGGCCTGCTGATGGCCACCCTGGGGCAGCAGATGGAGGAAGTGAATGTCTCAATCAATGGGGAAGTCACGTTGCTGTACGTGGAAAATGAACAGATGACGTGCAGGGGAATCGGCATGATTGACAGCAGCCTGGCCCTGCAGGACATTGAGATCGTCATGCAGCGGTACTTTAAGAGCAGGGACCGGTTTGTGATCGGTGTCCCGGCCCAGGAGGCAGACAGGGCCGTACAGATCATTACCGGGATTATAGATGCCGGATACCGGATCTGAAACACGGCACAAGGCGCAGGTAGATTCCTGGGTAAAAGGACGGTAAATGGTAAACAGACAACTGGAAATCATCTATATCTTAATGAGCAGGGACACTGTGACAGCCGGGGAACTGGCAGACCGGTTTGAGGTATCCACCCGCACCATCTACCGGGATGTGGAGAGCTTGTCCATGGCGGGAATCCCCGTGTATGCCAGCAAGGGAAAAGGTGGTGGCATTCACCTTATGGAACGGTTCGTGCTGGACAAGAGGCTGTTGTCCGGGGAGGAACAGCGCAGGATCCTGGCAGCCCTTTGCAGCCTGCGGGAGACAGGGGCCGTGGAGGAAGGGGAGATCCTACAGAAGCTGGAATACTTCTTCAAGACAGATCCCATGAACTGGGTTTCCATAGACTTTTCCGACTGGAGCGGACGCCGGGGGGAATTGTTCGGCCAGATCAAGGAGGCAATCCTGGGACACAGGGTACTGGCATTTGACTATTACGGGCAGTACGGAGACATGACCAGGCGGGAGGTGGAACCGGTACAGCTTCTCTTCAAGGAATATACCTGGTATGTGAGAGCGTATTGCAGGCTGCGGGGGGCAATGCGCCTGTTCAAGGTTCTGCGGATGAAACGGGTGGAGATACAGGAAGAGACCTTCGAGACCGGGGAGAGACACTTGAACCAGGAGGAAAGGGAGAGGGAATCTGCCAGGGCGCCGGGGAGGGATGTGGAGCCGGAGGAAGCCGTAAAACCGGGGAAAACTATGGAACCTAAGGAAGCTGTGGAATCGGGGAAGGCTGAAGCCCCGGGGAAGGCAGAAGGCCTGGAGAAGGCTGAAATCCCAGGGAAGACGGAAAGTCTGGGGAAGGCAGAAGGTGAAGGCCCAGGGAAAACGGAAGGCCCGGGGAAAATGGGAGATCCTGGGGATCCAGGTACCCTGGCCTGGGGGGAGATCCTGCTGCGTATAGATAAAAGGGAGGCTTACCGCATATACGACAGGTTTGAGGAGGAAGAGATCAAGGTGCTCCCGGAGGGGGACTTTGAGATCCGAATGCATTGCCTGGTAGATGACTGGGTCTATGGGCTGATTCTGTCCTTTGGCCCTTCTGCCAGGGTACTGGGGCCGGACTGGGTCCGGAAGGAACTGATTCGGAGGATCGGGCAGATGGCTGGCATGTACGAGCCTTATGGCAGGAATACTTTCCCGGAAAAGCAGGGCACTTTTTTGAGAATATGACGCACACATGTCATATTCTGGATGGTATAGTAGTTCCATGCTTCCCGTTATGCCAATGTTGCCGACACAGACAATCGGCGAACTGGCATCACAACAATCCAATAACAGACATAAGGAGGAACTACACAATGGAACATGCAACACAAAAGGAACTGAAAATCTGCCAGAGCTGTGGAATGCCCATGCAGGAGGACCAGTACGGCACCAACCAGGACGGCAGCAGGAATGAGGCTTACTGCTGCTACTGCTTCCAGAACGGGGCCTTTGTCCAGAACTGCGACATGGAGGGAATGGTTGCATTCTGTGCACCCTTTGAAGTGGAAGGAGGCCGGGCGAAGAATGTAGAGGAAGCCAAAGACATGCTGAGGCGGTATTTTGCCACCTTGGACAGATGGAAGGCGTAAGCATGGGGAGGATGAGGAAGGCGAAATGGCGGTGAAAATCTTGGAAGTGAAGCAGGAAAGCTGTCCTGCCGCGAGGTTTATCGGAAAGAAGTATGAGACCGGTGGAAACTGGGGAGAGTGGTGGGAAAATGACTGGTTTGCGATACTGGAGGCCATGCAGGGGCTGCCCGTCAATGACAATGGCTATATAGGTGCTGTCCACATTGTAGACGGCATGCCGGAACATTGGATCGGCATGTTTTTCCCGGCAGGTACCAGGGTCCCGGAAGGCTTTGCCTATGTGGATATGGCTCCCCTGCAATATGCCGTGTGCTATCTGTATGGGAGTGATAAAAGCGGCGAATTCTACACTATGGAAACCCACAATATGTGCCTGGAAGAACTGAAATCCCGAGGCTTTGCGCGGAAAGAGGATGACTGGTGTTTTGAGAGGTACAATTGCCCGAGATTTACCACGCCGGATGAGAATGGAAACGTCATACTGGATTATGGCATCTCTGTCATGGGGGAAGTATCATGTTAGAAATCCCAGAGAGCTTAACCATTGCGGCACAACTCAATGAGACCGTACAGGGACTTTTGATCTGCCAGGCAGAGGCGGCCCATACTGCCCACGCTTTTGCCTGGTATACCGGGGAACCGGAAAAGTACAGTGAAATCATGGAGGGCAGGAGGCTGGGAGCGGCCACAGGCAGGGGAAGCTATGTGGAGATTTCCCTGGGGGATTACAGCTTTGCCGTAGGGGACGGTACCAATATCCGGTACTATGCCCCAGGGGAGAAGCTGCCTGCCCGGTACCAGACACGGCTTGTCCTGGAGGATGGCAGCAGCCTGGTCTGCACTGTGCAGATGTATGGTTCCATGTTCCTGGTGCAGCCACAGGTCTATGACAATTTTTATTACCAGGTGGCGAAGGAGAAGCCCATGCCCGGCACGGAAGGGTTTGACTATGCATATTTCAAACACCTGCGGGAAGAGGCATCTGCAGTCCTGTCCATGAAAGCCTTCCTGGCCACGGAGCAACGTATTCCCGGCCTGGGGAACGGCGTACTCCAGGACATCCTGCTGGAGGCAGGGCTTCATCCGAAGAAGAAGCTGGGCAGTGTTCCGGAGAACCGTTTCCGGCAGCTTTACCAGGTACTGACGGATACCTTGAGGAAGATGATTGTAGCCGGGGGCCGGAACACGGAGAAGGATCTCTTTGGCAATCCAGGGGGATATGTCTCAAGGCTCAGCAAATATACCGTGGGCAAGGCATGTCCTTACTGTGGAACCACCATCCAGAAGGCAAATTACCTGGGGGGAAGTATCTATTTCTGTCCAGCCTGCCAGGAGATGTGAAGGGGTTGGTTTCAAGGTTTAGGAAATGTGACAGGTTGGTTTTAAAATGTATGGAAGAAGAAAGGAAGCCTTTGCGCGTTTAAGGTGATATATGCTCTAAGCGACTTGTTAATCACTTGATTTTTCGGTGATTAGTGAGGACAGCTTAGAGCATATTTTCATTCAAGGAGGTCTGTGCTATGGCAAAAACCAAGATTGCGCTGCTGTACGAGAGGTTGAGTCGCGACGATGAATTGCAAGGGGAGAGTTTTTCAATCCAAAACCAAAAAATCATGCTGGAGGACTTCGCTCGTCGGAATGGGTATCCCCGTTTCAAGCACTTCACTGATGACGGCGTTTCCGGCACTCGCTTTGACCGGCCCGGTTTTATGACGATGATGGAGGAAGTCGAGGACGGTAATGTGGAGGCAATCATCATCAAGGATATGTCCA
>CAJTOJ010000018.1 GCA_910577665.1 uncultured Acetatifactor sp. | reverse complement strand
CAAAGCAATATTCCGGGCAGTCAGTTCACTGAAATTTCCCTGGCGCACCAGCAGGCCCAGATCCAGTTCCTGCGCCAGACGCTTTATACCCTCCAGGCGCTGCTCCGTCACATAACCGTCCTTACGTCCGGCAATATACAGGATACTCCTGCATCCATCCTCCTGTACCACTTTCTTCGCCACATCATACTGGGCCTGGACATGATCCACACTGATGGCGGTGGTCCGTCCATTCACCAGAGGTGCATCCACCACCACGCAGGCAAAATGCTGCCTGTCCAGCAGCTGCTGTAGCACTTTATCCTCTTTGGAAAGCCCGTAGACCACCACCCCTATGACACTCTGGGACTGGAAATATCTGACTACCTCCTCTGGTGTCATTCCGGCGATCATCGTAGCAAAAATGGTCACCACCTCCAGGTGCAGTTCCTTTGCCTTGTCCAGCGCCCCCAGCAGGTATTGCATACAGATCTGGTCGATGGCCTGGGTCTGGCGCTTGGGATCCAGGATCAAGGCGATACGCCCGAACTGCTTGGAGGACAGGGCCGCGGCAATGGAGTTGGGGATATAGTTCAACTCCTGGATGGCACGATTTACTTTTTCTTTTGTCTTCTCACTGATATAGGGATAGCCATTCAGCACCTTTGACACGGTGGAGATAGCCACCCCTGCATGGTTTGCCACTTCTTTTATCGATACCATATATATGCCTTTCCATTGTCCGCACGTCCGCGCAGACACAATAATTCTATCTATGGATACCAGGGCCAGAAAGAATCCTGGCCCCAATGATGCCACGTATTGCTCCGCATTTTGCGCTCCCGCAATCGTAGTATAGCACAAAAATGATACATGGGGAAATTATCTTTTGGAAGATGCACACGCACCAGAACTACCCTACCAGAGAAGCTTATGAAATGGATCGTGGATAAGGTTGGAGATGCGGGAAGAAGAAAGCGAATAATGAGGCGAACACCAAAATAAAATTGCAAATGCAGTATTTCAATGATATAATCAAGAAAATATGTTCGCTTTTGGAGAAACGAGAACGCAAATGCAGATATTCCAAGACAAGTAGTTTATAATCCCTTGCCGCCAAAAACGCTTAAAAAGAGTCATCCAAAAACTTTCCGCAATAAGTCTCAAAGAAAGGATCTGTCTAACATGGATGTCATACATTCCATTCCGGAACGATATATGAAAGAAGCCTTGAAGCAGGCCAGGAAAGCTTACTCCCTGGGTGAAGTTCCCATTGGCTGTGTCATTGTCCACCAGGGGAAAATCATCGGCCGGGGCTACAATCGCCGCAACACTGACAAAAGCACCCTGGCCCACGCGGAGATCACCGCTATCCGTAAGGCCAGCAAAGCCATAGGAGACTGGCGTCTGGAAGAATGCACACTCTATGTGACCCTGGAGCCCTGCCAGATGTGTGCCGGAGCCATTGTCCAGGCCCGGATCCCTGAAGTGATCATGGGATGCATGAATCCCAAGGCGGGCTGTGCCGGTTCCATCCTGAATATTCTGGAGATGCCCCAGTTCAACCACCAGGTGTCCGTAACAAGGGGTATCCTGGAAGAAGAATGCAGAGAGCTGCTGAAGCGTTTTTTCGCGGAGCTGCGGATCCGGAACAAGGCACAGAAGGCGGCAGAAATGGAAGCCCATAATGCCTAGACTTTACGGGGTTCCATTCCTGCCTTATACCCTGCTTACGCATCAGAAGCGACTTTATGCAGCCCTACCTGGTCCAGTTCATACACCGTGTCACAGACCTGGGATATATATTTCCGGTCATGGGACACACTGATAATCGCCCCTGGAAATTCTGCCAGCATTCTACGGATCACTGGTCCGGACAAAGGTGAAAAATTCCTGGTGGGTTCATCCAGCACCAGCACATTCCGGTGATCCATGCTCACCCCAAGCAACAGCAGTTTGGCCTTCTGGCCCCCGGACAGTTCCCGGACAGGGTGGTCCATCTCGTCCGCCGTGTATTTCATACTGCCCAGATAGGTGCGGATCCTGGTGGTCTCCTCCCGGTTTCCTTCCCACTTCAGGTAATCCAGAAGGAAATGTATTGGGGTTTTCTCCATCTCCAGCAGTTCCTCATAATTCTGGGGCATATAGGAAGCACGGATGTCCTGCCGTTGGAGCAGTTCCTGGGCAATCTGCCGCAGAAGGGTGGTCTTACCTGTACCGTTTTTTCCAATGATGCAGACTTTTTCCGGACCTTTCACCTGGAGCCGGATCTCCCCTGAAAGCAGCTGCTTGTTTGCGGCTATCTCTCCTGTCCCCTGTACACACAGGCTGGGCAGGTAGAAATCCACCACCCATTTTCCGGCGGGAATCCCATCCTCTCCCGCAAACTGGAAAAATATAGACGCTTCCGTCTCCGGCATCTGGGTCATGTGTTCTGCCTGTTTCTCAAAACGGCGCTCCATGGCCTTTACCGCGTGCATCTTTTTCTTCAGCAGTCTCCCGCCCGATGGATTCTGTCGGGTAATGCTGGCCTGGTTCCGCTCCACCTTATCGTGGATCTTCCGGAATTTTTCCTGCTGCTTCACATATGCCGCCTTCTCCTCCACAGCCAGACGCTCCTGGCGTTCCTGCGCATCCCTGCGTTTTTCCACATACTCCGTGTAGCCTCCACTGGCCAAAGTGCACCTGGGCTTTGTCTTGTGCCGCAGCTGTTCCATATGGAGGATCTTATTGGCCGTATGCTCCAGCAGGGTCTCATCATGGGAAATGTAGAGCACTCCAAAAGGACATTCCCTGATAAATCTTTCCAGCCATTCCAGTGTGGCAATGTCAATATCATTGGATGGCTCATCCAGCAGGTACACATCCGGGCGCCTGGCCAGAAGCCGTATGAACTGTATCTTCACCCTCTCCCCGCCGGAAAGTGTCCCCATACAGGTGTCCCCGTAGAGCAGCTCCACCGGGATTCCCAGCTCCCCGGCCCAGGCCGCCAGTTCTTCATAGTCTGTTTCCAGGAAAGCCGGTTCTTCCGCCAGATATTCATATATGGTCTTCAGCCGGTCCTCCTGGCCAAGCTCCTGGGCCAGATAACCGCATGTCCCGCGGTTCCCGATGATCTGTCCGGTGTATTCTACATAGTCCTCCACCAGACTATTGTCATATAGAAGTTTGAGTAGTGTTGATTTTCCGTTCCCTTCTTCCCCGATAAGTGCCATTTTGTCCCCGTCATGGAGGACAAAAGACAATTCTTCCACCAGGGGATGCAGATCCTTTTTATGATATACGCTTAAATGCTTCACCTGTAACATATAAACCTCCTTACCGCGCCCATTCCAAACCGGCAGCTTATCCGCATACAGCATATGACAAGTGACACTACAAGACCTGTCACAGATAGCAGAGCTCTGTTTCTCCCCTGCCAATTGCCGGTAAAGTGGAAAATTTACGCATAAAAAAACTGCTTCCGGTTCTTTATGTGCCGAAAGCAGATTCCCACATGTATACCCTGCCAGTCTTCTCTGGATCTAACCAATCCCTATGTCACCTTACGGCACACAGTTTTACAGATATGGTCAGTCCTTATCCTGTCTGAGGATCACAATGTCTCTTCTCCATGATCGGCACACAAAAAGCATCCGGCAGAATACTGCCTTCTGAAAGCCTTTGTGTAGTTGCTCTTCATAGATTACCGAAACATTCCTTTCCTCCTGGTTTCTTTACTATTTTAGATTGTTTTGGCAGAAGCCCTCCTTTGCAAAGCAATGACTTATCACTTCCACCAAAAAATGGAGCATACGGGATTCGAACCCGTGACCTCCACACTGCCAGTGTGGCGCGCTCCCAACTGCGCCAATACCCCATAGGAGTAGTGTATCACACTAGCTTAAAAAAAGCAATCACTTTTTACATAAAAGTTCAGCCAGTGGGAAGCGTATGGATGAAAATCGTGCTCGCACGAATTTTCATCCATCGGTTTCCACTGAGGGAGCGCCCCATTAATGAGCAAAAAAAGCTGCGTAAGCAGCAAAAGAGTGCCGAAAGGCACGATTTTTGCGAATGGGGCGCTGCTGAACACAACTTTGTGAATGGCCGCTGCTGAATGGATACTTTTCATAGCGTAGCCGAAAACAGCAACAGGATGCACCCGTTTCGGTGTTGTCACGCGAAGGACGCGACAACACCTGGCGGCAATACTACTGCCTTTATGGATCCTCCATCTCAAGCATCTTCCCTTCCACATGTTTCCGCTCCATATCATGACGCAGCTTGCGGTGTTCCACTGTATCAAATATAATGGAAAAGTCGTAATCCGGTGGGTATAGTTTCTCTGCTGCCACCAGCTGCCTGACCCTCTTATGGCTGATCCAGATCTTCCTGCCAGGCAGCTGCACCCGAAGAACACCTTTCTCATTCGCCTCCTGGCACACAATTCCAATCTTGTGGTCCGGCAGTACCATAACGCTGTCACCGCGTCTAAAAGGGATCTCGGGGGCAATCTTCTTCGTCTGTTTCTTCACAAGGCGTGGGCCTTTGTCTTTCTGTAATTCCTGGTGCTGGAAACCTTCCCATCCCAGACTATCTGGCATCCCGGCATCTGCTTCCCCAGTCTCCTTCCCGGTGCCTTCCTGGTCCCTGCCTCCCCAATCCACATGTTCCTTTTTCCTGGTTCCTTTTTCCATTTCCCTCTTCCCATAGGCTTCCAAGGCAGCCCGGTGCAGCATGGACCCAGGCATACCCAGCCTGCCTGCTATATAAAAGGCGCAGCTTTCCCCGGCTTCGCCAATGACCATCTGGTAGAGGGGTTTCAGATTTTCCTTGTCAAAGCTCATCCTTGCGTTGACAAGCCCCTCTTCCTTCTGGGCATAGGTCTTCACCTCCGGATAGTGGGTGGTGACCAGGAAGTGGGCACCGCTTTTCTTCAGTTCCTCCAGAATGGCAATGGCTATCCCCATACCTTCCGCAGGATCTGTGCCTGAACCCAGCTCATCCATGACCACAAGGCTTTCCCTGTTTATCTTTTTCAAGATTTCCAGCACATTCACAATATGGGCGGAAAAGGTGGACAAATTCTCTGACAGGTTCTGTCCATCCCCAATATCACAGAGGAAATTGCTGTGCATGCACAGCAGGGCTTCCCTGCAGGACACGTGGAGTCCGCACTGGGCCATCATGCAATTCAAAGCCACGGTTTTCAAGGCCACTGTCTTGCCCCCGGTATTCGGCCCGGTAATCACCACACCCCGGATACCTTCCCCCATGGCAAATTCCAGAGGGACACAGGCCTCCCGCTCCATCAGCGGATGTCTTGCTTCCTGCAGGCAGATTCTTCTCTCCCAGGTAATGGCAGGCTCCACCCCCTGGTATTCCAGGGAGAGTTTGCCCTTGGAGAAGCAGAAGTCCATCTTCTCCATGGTGCGGATGTCCTGGAGTATGGGTTCCCGGTATTCCCCCACCAGCACCGTAAGCTGGTACAGGATCCGGCGGACTTCGTTTTCCTCGTCTATGCGTAGTTCCTGTAACTCCTGGTAGTGTTTTGCCGAGGCCACAGGCTCTATGAACAGAGTGCTGCCTGTGGCGGATTTGTCGATTACCGTGCCGCCTATCTTAAATTTATATTCTTTTTTCACCGGGATGCACACATGTCCGTTCCGTATGGTGCTGAAGCTGTCTGACATGCATTCCCTGTGGGCGCGGATGCAGGCGTCTGCCTTTTCCCGCATCTTCTCTTCTGCCCGGAGGATTTGTCCCCGCAGGTCTTTTAACAGCCGGGACGCATTGTCAGAGACCTGTTCGTTCCATACCTGGGAGACAATCTCCTGCCGCAGTTCCTCCAGGGGATCCAGGTTCTCTCCATAATATGCCAGGGAAATCTCATGCCCCCTGCCCCTGTCCAGGTATTCTTTCATCCGCTTTACTGCTGTAAGTGCCTGGGCCACCGTCTCCAGCTGGGCCGGGATAAGGCACTGGCCCTTCTCCCCATAGTCCAGCAGTTCCTGGATTCCCGCCAGGGCTGAAAGGGGTGGTGTGCCACATTTCTCAATCATAAAACGTGCCTGGGTGGTCTCCCTAAGGGCTGCTGCCAGTTCCGCCTCCCGCAGAAAGGGCTGTACTTCCTGTATGGCTTTCCTGGCATATTCTGTAACTGCACAGGCAGCCCAGAGCTGTTTTACTTTATCAAACTCCAGCTTGCTGGCGCAGGCCGGCTGGCAGATACTCTCCTTTCTATTCCTGTCTTTATCCGTCTGATCCATTTTCTTCCTCCTGTTTCATCCAAAAAGGCAATTATTCCTCCATTAGTGTGTCATACATCTCATATTCCACGTAGCCCTGTATGTCTTCCAGCGCTCCTGGTACCAGCTCTTTGACCATCAAGCATTCCGGACTAGGCAGATGAACCGAATGTCCGGCTAAGATACCGTGGTCCGACGCTGTCTCAAAGCCCCGGGCATGGTAGTTCCTGGGGTTTCCCTCCACCAGGACAGCTTTATACCCCAGTTCCACCGACCGTTCAAAGCCATATTCCAGCAATTCCTTGGAAATATGCCGTCTCTGGAGAGCTGTCTTCACAGCTACAGGTGTGAGTATCAGCATCCCGTCCTCCTGGCATCCCGCCAGCTGAAACCTGGAGAACATGGCATAACCAATGATCTCTTCGGTATCCCCCTCTACCATAATCAGTTCCAGTTCCGGCAGGTAGTATTTCTTGCTGCGGATATCTTCCACCAGCGCCCGAACCATTTTCCCTTCTTTCTCGTTGTAATATTCCGTAAATACCTGTTCCACAAAGTCCAGGGATCTCTGTAAATATACCGCTGACATTTTCTGAATCTGTCTCATGTTCCATCCTCCATATCATTGTTGCCATTTTGTTCTATTTGCTTTCATGTCCGTCTGGCAGCGTACTCGCCCACAAGGTAAAAAAGCCATGGTAAAACCGCCCTCTTCAGGCATGCTTCACCATGGCTGGAAATATCCCCGGAAACAAAAAATATGGCCATACAGCCATACACATGTCCTGGGACAGAAAATCCATACAGAATCTATTCTCTCAAAACCTGTTAAGCACCTTGTAAGGCAGATACACCGGCAGTCTTACCGGCATAAGGGCAGACTGCTACACGGACAGCCTACACCTGCAACTATTTAGTTGGCAGTATCCTCTTTACCCACAATGCTTAACATAAAATCCTCCTACTCTTTAAATCATGCAGAATCCTGCCTGGCATCCCTACATAAGAATATCCCGGATAGGTCACCCCGCATGACTCCTTGATTTCGACATTTATGATACCACGTCCCTGTTCCTGCTGTCAAGGATATATTCGTAAGCCGCTCTACGGTAAACGTACGCTGTGTTACTGTTCACGGCTACGCCGTTCTCAGCAACATATGCACACAAAACGCCAAATGCAGGCGTTTTGGCGCACGCTGTCCCGGGTTTTATGCAAAATGCAGCAGACGGGCAGAACCACTTTTTCTGCTTGACAAAAGCCCTGGAAAACGCTACACTAATAGAGCCGTACATTTTGGTGTATGATACAATAATGAAATTCGGTCTTGCGCAATGCGAGTCTGCGAACCGTGTCAGGTTGGGAACAAAGCAGCACTAAGCAGAACCTTCCATGTGCCGCAAGGCAGCCGGGTGGAGTTGTATCGTTCCAGGTGTACGGCCTTTGTATGTCATCCCCCAGGTACCCTAAGGTACCGCACCAGATCACCACCGGAGTATTCCCATGAATATGACTCTTGAGACAATCGAAACCTATATGAGAGACTGTACCCTCTGCCCCAGGCAGTGCCATGCAGACCGGATGTCTGGACAGACAGGCTTTTGCAGGCAGGACGCACAGATCAGGGCCGCCAGGGCGGCCCTGCATTTCTGGGAAGAACCTTGTATCTCCGGAGGCTGTGGTTCTGGAACGGTCTTTTTCTCTGGCTGCAACCTACAATGTATTTTCTGCCAGAACCATTCCATCGCGCTGGGAGAAGCCGGGCGTACCATCTCCCTGGACCGGTTGTGTGGGATCTACCTGGAACTCCAGGATAAAGGTGCCTCCAACATCAACCTGGTGACCGCTGGCCATTTCCTGCCCCAGGTGGCTTACAGCCTGGAGCAGGCCCGGATCCAGGGGCTGACTATCCCTGTAGTCTACAATACCGGCAGTTATGAGTCTGTGTCCGCCTTAATGCTGCTGGACGGTCTGGTGGATGTCTATCTGCCTGATCTCAAGTACCACTCCCGGGAATTGTCTGCCCGATACGCCAATGCTCCGGATTATTTTCAGACGGCCATTGACGCCATTGGGGAAATGTTCAGGCAGGTTGGTTCCCCGGTGTTCCACCCCTCCACCGGCTTGATGCAGCGGGGTGTCCTGGTCCGCCACCTGCTTCTGCCTGGCCAGGCAGGGGATTCCAAGCGGATCCTGCGGTATCTCCATGATACTTATGGAAACCATATTTATATCAGTATCATGAACCAGTATACTCCCCTGGCACAGGTAGCCGGGATCCCAGAGCTTTGCCGCACTGTATCAGAAGCCGAATATACCAGGGTATTGGATTTTGCGGGCCGGATTGGCATCGAGCAGGGATTCCAGCAGACTGGTGGCACATGCAGTGAAAGCTTTATCCCATCTTTTGACTGCCAGGGGATCTGAATCTGTTGCTGTGAGCAGCAAAATAATGCACAGTCAAATACCCCGCAGCTTGCTGCGGGGTATTTGGATTTCATATAACCCGCATCCCCGCCGACTCCACATACCGGTTCCAGGAAGTTTCCCCTACAATTCCGTCCGCATCATATAATATCCGAAGTCCCCCGCCTGGGCAGGCTCCTGCCCGCTCTCAAAGCTTTCAAAGCCGAACATCACCGCTACCTGCTTTTCCTTGGGATAGTAATTTCCCGGCACCCCCAGATAATATGTGACCTCCCCCCTCTTCTCCATCCGGGCCAGGATCAAGTGATGGTAATTATAATATCCATGCAGTAGAAAGCTGTTATTCGCTGCCTGGTAGCTTTTGGATGGCAGGAGTACAAAATCGCTGGGGCGTATAGACAGGTAATCCCTCTCATCCTTGAAGGGCTGTACATGGGGGTAAATGGCAGACAGTTGCTGCCATTTATCTTCCAGCAGTCTCACATGACGGGGCGATGCTGTCTTGCCCTGCGCTGTCCGGTCACCGGACGCGGTCTGGCGGTCTGAAGCTGGTTGTGAACCAGATCTGACCGGCCTGGATGACATCTCCTGCATTCCTGCCTCCTGTGGCCCCGGCGCAGTCCGAAGATCTGATACTGCCTGTAGATCTGATCCCGGTTTCCTGTCAAAACCTGTCTTGGAATCCGTCAGTTCCCGGATATCTGGCACTGTCTCTATCCTTGCTGCCATCTCACGGCTTCTCCCGGCCCCTGGATCTGGTATTGTCCATGGCGCAGGATCCATCTGTCGGGGGTGTATCTCCTGCCCTTTCTTCGTTTCCTGCTCTTTCTCCGGTTCCTGTCTCCTCTTCGTTTCCTGCCCCTTCTCCGGTTCCTGTCTCCTCTTCGTTTCCTGCCCCTTCCCCGGTTCCCGTCCCCCCTTTGTCTCCTGCTCCTTCTCCGGTTCCTGTCTCCTCTTCGTTTCCTGCTCTTTCTCCGGTTCCTGTGCCTTCCACCCATCTGGCGCTGTCCTGGCATCTGGTTCTATGGACATATGGAATCCGGATTTCTCCCTGTTTCCGTTCTGTGATGTCTGGATACCCCCTGTACTGCCTGGCCCTTTTCCCCAGATACATTGCACTTCCCTGGTATTGCTGATGGGAACCCTAAGCCCCTGTAGTTCTCCATAGTCAATACCCTTCTGCCCGATCCCTTTCTCCAGGCTCTCCTGGTACTGGAAACTGCCCGCTCCCTCCTTTAGTTCCATCTGTCCCAGTACAGATTCCCCGGCGCTGGTCAGCAGGATCACATCCCGCTGGAAAGAATCCGTGCCATGCAGTCCACTTACCTGCAGGCGCAACAGGAACTGCCCGTTTCGCATTTCCAGTTTTGCGAAACCACCACCGCCAGCCCTCACACCATTTTCCACATAGTCCAGATATTTTATTTTCCTGTCATATAGCATAAAATCACCCCCGGATATACTCTGGTACAGCATCTCGTCCTGGCAGGCTCTGGAGCCTGCCAGGATCCCTGCCGCCGTTCCTACTCTCGCTTAAGTATATTCGGGGGGTTGTCTCTGTTATGACCTCTCCTGGAAACTTTTCACATACCAGTCCCGGTCTTATTTTGAAGCAGATTTTCCGTCTTTAGGTTATATCAGGATATTTCTACAATTCCTCAATACACTACCTCATCCAGATACTTCATATAACTTACTACCATCAGTGCAATTTTAAACGTCAGCGCATCATCAAATTTACGCAGATCCAGACCGGTACTCTTCTGGATCTTTTCAATCCGGTATACCAGGGTATTCCTGTGGACAAACAACTGCCTGGATGTCTCAGACACATTTAAATTATTCTCGAAAAACTTGTTGATGGTTGTCAGAGTCTCCTCATCCAGATCATTGGGCACATTTTCCCCAAAGATCTCTTCAATAAATATCCTGCAGAGGTTAATGGGAAGCTGGTAGATCAATCGCCCGATGCCCAGCGCACTGTAGGCGATCACATTTTTCTCTGCGTAGAAGATCTTTCCCACGTCCAGGGCCATCTTGGCTTCTTTGTAGGACTTGGAGACATCCTTCAGCTCCTGGACCACCGTGCCAAAAGACACCCTTACATTCATCATGGCCTCTGCGTTCATCATAGCCACAATGGTATCCGCCACCGCTTCCATGTCCTCCTGGGTATGGTTCGGCTCCAGGGATTTGATCAAGATCACGCTGCTCTCATCCACCGCCGTGATATAGTCCCCCGCCTGGCTGGAGAACATTCCTTTGAGCAGCTCTGTAACGATCCCGTCCTTCTCCAGTCTTGTCTCCACCAGGAATACCGCCCTGGGTACTGCCACTTCGATATGGAGCTTCTTGGCCCTGTTATAGATATCCACCAGGAGAAGATTGTCCAGAAGCAGGTTCTGGAAAAAATTGTTCCTGTCAAAACGTTCTTTATATGCTATGGCCAGGTTTCGGATCTGACATGCGGCGATCCGCCCTACCATATAGACGTCATCGCTGCTTCCTTTCGCCATCAGCACATACAGAAGCTCCCCCTCACTGATGATTTTCAGCAGATGGTGCTGGCCCATCACCTGGCTGTCTGCAGGGGAATTCACAAAGCCCACCACCAGGTCTGGTGTGATCTCTGTATCTTCCGTGGTGGATGCCACAAGGGAACCCATTAGATCATACACACACAGATCCACTTTGGTGATTGCCTTCAGTTCCTCTATACTTGTCTGGATTGTCTGACTTGAAATCATTCTTATACCCCGTGCCCGCTTCAGTGGGCATATCAATCAATATTTGCTCTTTGATGGCAGACCTTAGGTCTGCCATAGGAAGTTTACTTCCTAACTTATGCCTCATGCCCGCCTTTGGCGGGCACATCCATCTGTCTCTTATGTCAAAAAGGGGGTGCTGATGTCAGCACCCCCTTACATAATTTCCTACTAGTTCGTGATAACCTGCTCGGTCTCTTTATCGAATACATGGATCTTATCGATATCAAATGCGAACTTAATGCTGTCACCAGGTCTGGAAGCAGTACGGGGATCAACCCTTGCAGTGATCGGGAACTCTTCCAGATCAAAGTACAGATACACTTCAGCACCAAGCAACTCGTATACCCTTACGGTAGACTCGAATACGCTCTGAGGAGAGGAAGCAATAAATGCCTCGGAATCATAAATATCCTCGGGACGGATACCGAATGTAACCAGCTTTCCATCATAGCCACCATCAATCAGCTTCTTGGATTTTGCAGGAGGCAGCGGAATGCTGTGGCCCGCGATCTCCAGGCTCGCCACGGCGCCGGATACCTTCACGGTTGCATCCAGGAAGTTCATCTGCGGGGATCCCATGAATCCTGCCACGAACAGGTTCTGGGGCTTCTGATACAGATTCTGAGGAGTATCCACCTGCTGGATCACACCGTCCTTCATAACAACGATCCTAGTACCCAGGGTCATAGCCTCGGTCTGGTCATGTGTAACGTAGATAATGGTGGTACCCAGTCTCTGATGCAGCTTGGAAATCTCAACACGCATCTGCACACGCAGCTTAGCATCCAGGTTGGACAGAGGCTCATCCATCAGGAACACCTTAGGATTACGAACGATAGCACGGCCCATGGCCACACGCTGTCTCTGACCACCGGACAGAGCCTTCGGCTTACGGTCAAGGAGAGGAGTCAGGTCAAGGATCTTGGCAGCTTCCTTCACCATCTTGTCGATCTGGTCCTTGGGAACCTTCCTCAGCTTCAGACCAAATGCCATATTGTCATATACGGACATATGAGGATACAGAGCGTAGTTCTGGAATACCATTGCGATGTCACGGTCCTTGGGTTCCACATCGTTCACAACCCTGTCACCAATCTTCAGCTCACCGGAGGAAATATCTTCCAGGCCAGCGATCATACGCAGTGTAGTGGACTTACCACAGCCTGAAGGTCCTACGAAGATGATGAACTCCTTGTCTGCGATCTGCAGGTTGAAGTCCTTAACTGCCTCAAAACCGTTGGGATATACCTTACAGACATTTGTCAAAGATAAACTTGCCATAACTGATAAACTCCTTTCACTGTTGACAATTGTAACGCCCTCTTTTTATTGACTTACGTCATTGGCTTTAGACACAGTATAACGAAAAACACAATTTAACGCCATACCATTAATTCACAAAGTTTTTCTTTCGGTTTGTGAGAATTGCTTATAGACAACATTTTTTTTATCAATACTTGTCACTTTGTTCAATTATCTCTGTCTTTTTTGGACAATTTTAACAACGATCATCCGTTCCTGGTAGCATCCTCCACCAGCGCCTCATCCAATTCGTCCTTGAAAATCCTCTCATCCTCTTCAGAATCTTCCCCGGCAGCGCCTTCCTCCCCTTCCTCTGCATTGGCCCCGCTGATCTGGTCCTCCAGTTTTTTGAAGAATTTATTGTAGAGCTTGGCGGAAAGCCAGGCCGGCACGCTCATACCGAACAGGAACACAACAGGCGTCAACCTCATGGATATGAAAAACAGGACCACTGGCAGGACACTTAAGATAATCATCAAGATGGTCTTCGGAAACTGCATGATACTCATCAAAAAAGCATTTTTAAAAGTTCTCCAGATGGTATTGTCGAACTTTGCCAGAACGGGAAATACAAACGTGCCTGTAAACAGTACCAGGACGGCCACAACGGTGATGACCACCTGCAGCACGATGTGAAAAGAGATACCAGAACTGCGCATGATGTAGAAGTCCCCGATAATTACCAGGATCACAAATAGCAGGATCAGCCAGATCAGGATTGCCTGCCTGAAATTCTGTCTGAAGGATTTGAAGTATCCCCGGGTGATATAGCATTCTTCGTTCCTGGCCATCTTCAAGGCCATATAGTGCATGGCCGTCAAGGCAGGGCCAATGGTAATAATGGGAATGCAACAGACAAAAGTAAGCAGATTCAGCCACATAAGATCCGCCATCTTCCCCAGGGCCTGCATCAGCGGGCTTTCCAAATCAAATAGTTTCATTTTAATCCTCCTCGTAATCTCCTCCGTGAAAAGAGATCTCTGCTTTCAGAATTCCTTCTCCATCACAGTCACCCGGATCCCACCAAACTCCCGCTCCGGGCCATCCTGGCTAAATCCCAGCTTCCTATAGAAATCTACAGCGTAAGGAGCCGCCATCAGGCGCATGTATCCTTCCCCCACTTCATTTTTCAGATACGTACACAGCCCGTAAAGTATGGCACTCCCAACCCCCATATGGTGGTAGGCTTCTTCTACAAACAACAGGGACAGACGGTTTCTGTCCCGGATGGTTCCCACGCCGATGATCCTGCCATTGTCCAGCGCTACCATCATGGGATATTCCCCCCGCAGAAAGGACATATAGAGTCTGTCGTCTGTCAGGAATTCATAAAAGTTCTGAATGCCCTCCTTTGTGTAATCCTTTCCTTCAAACTTCAGGAAAGTACGCCAAACCATCCTAATGGCGGCAGACCATTCGCCCTCCCTGGCCCACCTGAGTTCATAGCCGTGGGCATCCCTCATACCGTCTCCCACACCCCTTGGGTGTGTGCTGTCAGAACCGTCTCTTCCACCCACCTGCAGATATCCTCCATGACCTCACCTCGATTGGTCTCGTTCAGGAGTTCATGCCGACCTCCTTCATACAGCTTTAAGGTCACATGCCCAAGTCCTGCCGCAACCAGGGAATCGTAGGCCCTCTTTACCCCTTTGCCATAGTCTCCCACCGGATCTGCCGTGCCTGACACCATGAATACCGGAAGGGATGCTGGCATCTTCTGCAGGTTCTCAAGCTTGTACAGCCTCCAGATCAGCTCAAATAATGCAGCAAAACCATTTGTGGTAAATGTGAATCCACACAGGGGATCCGCCACATACCGGTCTACCCGCTCCGAATCCCGGGACAGCCAGTCAAAATCTGTCCTGTGCTCCCCGGTCAGCTTGTTATAACTGCCGAAGGCCAGCCTGTCAATCCCTTTGCTCACATGGCGGGAGCCAGAGAATATTTTCTGGAGTCCTGCCAGGCACCTGGAACAGGCAATCAGTCCTTTGGGCTGCATACCCGTGCCCATGATAACTGCCCCTGCGACCCCTGTGCCATAGCGGCACAGGTAGTTCCGGGTGATGAAAGATCCCATACTGTGTCCCATGATCACATAGGGTACATCCGGGTAGAGGGCCTGGGTCATCTTCTTCAGCCGGTGGGCATCCCGCACTAGCACCGTGGCGGGATCCTGCTCGCAGAAATACCCGTACTTACCGCCTTCCCCCACAGATCTCCCATGTCCCAGATGGTCTTCCCCTGTGACAACAAATCCTCTCTCTGTAAGATATCCGGCAAATTCTTCATAGCGTTCCACATATTCTGCCATGCCATGTACAATCTGCAGGACACAGCGGATCTGCTGCCCTGCATCCGGTGCATACCTAACCGCGTGCAGTCTGCTCTTCCCATCGCGGGAATCAAAATACAATTCTTCCTTCACCATACCACATACCCTGCTTTGCCAACATTCGCCAGCCATTGTCTTCCAGCCGTCTTACACCATCCCGTTATCGCCTGCCTGTCTGGTCATTCCCGGATCCTGCCGCTGGTTATGTGGCAGACAGCAGCCGACTTACGCCCGGACAGGGAAATGCTCATTGTTCTAGTATAACGCATTTCCCTGTAAATTTTAAGTCAAAATCAAAAAGTTTATAAAAATATTACCCTTTGCGTTATTGTTCCCTCCATTTACAACAACAGCCGCACACAAAACACAAAAAGCAAGCGTTTTGGCGCACACATGCCTATGCAATCTCCGCGCCGGACGGCATCTGCCGTTCCGGCACCATCAGGGACAGGGCTCCTGCCTCATCCTCGGCGCACAGCAGCATGCCCTCGGAGAGAACCCCTGCCAGGGTGGCAGGTTTCAGGTTCACCAGCACCATCACTTTCTTACCTACCATCTCCTCCGGGGTATAGTGTGCCTTGATTCCGGATACAATCTGCTTCACCTGGCTGCCGATCCGTACCTGGCTGCACAGCAGTTTCTTGGACTTTGGCACTGCTTCACAGGCAATGATCTCCCCCACCTGGAACTGGAGCCTTGCAAAGTCATCATATGTGATCTCGGGCTTGGCTTCCACATCTATGCCGTCTGCCTGGGTGCCGTTATTCTCCAGACCGCGGCCTGCGCCTGCCTGGGCGCCATTGCTTTTGCCGTTCCTACCCTCCTGCCGGGGGTCTTTCTCTTCCTGTTTTTCTTCTGTGACACCACTGTCACTTCCTGTCCCTGCTTTCCTGGCAGCTGCCACCATGGCCGCCGTCAGTTCTTCCTCCCGTCTCTCCACTTCCTTCATGTCCAGCCTTGCAAAGAGGATCTCGGGCTTGTCCGTGACCTTGTTTCCATCCGGGTAGCGTCCAAAATTGCCCAGCTGGTCAAACGCCCTCAGGGAGGTGCCTAACTGTGCCGCAATCTTCCCGGCAGTCCGGGGCATAAAGGGTTCCAGCAGGGAAGCACCGATGCAGATACCCTCCACCAGGTTGTAAAGCACTGTGGACAGCCGGTCTGCCTTCCCCGGATCCTTGGCCAGCACCCATGGTTCTGTCTCGTCTATATATTTGTTGCAGCGTTTGAAAATGGCGAAGATCTCCGTCAGCGCATCCGCTATCTTAAGTTCCTCCATCTTCCCGGCCACCTTGGCATAACCACTGGTAGCCGTCTGCTTCAAGTCGCGGTCTGCTTCGGTATCCTGTCCTGTCAGGGCCACGCCCTTATCGGACACCACGCCTCCAAAATATTTGTTGCTCATGGCAATCGTCCGGTTTACCAGGTTCCCCAGGGTATTGGCCAGGTCGGAATTGTTCCGCTCTGCAATCAGTTCCCAGGTAGCATTCCCGTCATTGTCATAGGGCATCTCGTGGAGCATGTAATACCGCACGGCATCCACTCCGAAAAAGTCTACCAGGTCATCCACGTAGATCACATTTCCCTTGGACTTACTCATCTTGCCCCCGTTCATCATCAGCCAGGGATGGCCGAACACCTGCTTTGGCAGCGGCTCCCCCAGGGCCATCAGGAAAATGGGCCAGTAGATGGTGTGAAAACGGATGATGTCCTTTCCAATCAAGTGAAGGTCAGCCGGCCAGAGCTTCCTGTACTGGTCCGTGCTGTTCCCCTCTGCATCATAGCCGATCCCCGTGATATAGTTGGTCAAGGCATCCAGCCATACATACACCACATGTTTGTCGTCAAAATCCACCGGTATCCCCCACTTGAAGGAAGTCCGGGACACACACAGGTCCTGAAGACCCGGCAGCAGAAAGTTGTTCATCATCTCATTCTTCCTGGATACCGGCTGGATGAACTCCGGGTGGTCATTGATATGCTGGATCAGCCTGTCCGCGTATTTGCTCATACGGAAGAAATATGCCTCCTCCCTGGCAGGCTTCACCTCCCTCCCACAGTCAGGACACTTGCCATCTACAAGCTGGGATTCTGTCCAGAAAGACTCGCAGGGCGTGCAGTACATGCCCTCATATGCCCCTTTATAGATATCCCCCTGGTCATAAAGGCGCCTGAAAATCTTCTGCACCTGGCGCTCATGGTCCTTGTCCGTGGTGCGGATAAACTTGTCGTAGGAGGTGTCCAGCAGGTCGCACAGTCCCTGGATGGTGCCTGCCACTCCGTCCACGAACGTCTGGGGTGTGACCCCTGCCTCTTTTGCCTTCAGTTCAATCTTCTGCCCATGCTCATCGGTGCCTGTCTGGAAGAAGACCTCATAGCCTTCCTTCCGCTTAAAACGGGCGATACAGTCTGCCATCACAATCTCGTAGTTATTCCCGATATGGGGCTTGCCGGATGTATAGGCAATGGCTGTGGTGAGATAGTACTTTCCCTTGTTCTCCATACTGCATTCTCCTTTCTTCTTAAATAGCATATTTTTCCACCTGTGCGATTGCAATTCAATGGTCTGCCTGCATTCCATTTATGGCAATGCAGGTGAGACATTAGCCCGCGGGAATCAAAAAAGGCCCGTCTTCCCTGCATCATAAGATGCACCAGAAGACGGGCCAATATGCCCGTGATACCACTTCTTTTCACCCATTCCTCACAAAATGGGCCTCTTCGGGTCCCCGGATGCAGAACCCTATCCGCTGTAACAGGCGGAACCTGTCGCAGCCTTACCTGGAGTGTATACCACTGTCCGCGCAGTCCTCCCCAGGTTCGGTGCGCTGCTCAGAAGCCATCTTCCATTTCCTTCTGCCTGGAAATGCATTGCATCCCGTCTCCCTCTCAGCCATGCAGTCTCCTGCGGGGATCTTCTCTGTAAGGCAGGGGCAGAAATGTACTCTCTTCATCACTGCGTTTTACACTTATTCACTTTCTGCCAGCCCTTGCGGACGGGCAGTATCTGTATGGATTACGATAACACATTTTCCAGGAACCTGTCAATGGTTTTCTAAGGGCACTTTGCCATACCCGTCTTTAAAGACCTGCTTCCTATAGCGGTACACATCCCCGCCCAGGCAGCTCTTGTAGTGGAATTCTTCAAATCCCCGCCTTACAAGTTCCCTGTCCGGCTCACATTTACGGCTCTCCTCCCCAGGACAGTCAAGCACAAGGCCCCCTGACTTCACCACGCGGAAAATCTCAGCAAGTTCCCTCTCATAGTCATCCCCCACCACGTGACCGGACATGACAATATCGAAAGTGTCATTAGGATATGGCAGGCTGTCTGCCATCCCGTCCACCACCTTGATATTTTTGATTTTCTCCCGGCGGATCTTATCCCGCAGGTATTCGCGCAGGCAGTCCACCGGCTCGCTGGCATAGACCTCCTTTGCAGTCCCAGCTGCGGCGAAGGCAAGTCTTCCCGAACCGCTTCCCACATCCAGGACGACTTTTCCCCGGAAATCTGCCAGTTCCAGAAGCCGCTCCTTCCTCCATGCGTATATAAAGTCACACTTGCTGCCCATGACTTCCGGTGTGGTGTAGGTGACAAAATCTTCCACATAGGAGAGCACATACAGTTCTGCTGCACGGATTTCCTTTTCATCCGTTTCCCCTGCTGCCTTCTCCCCCAATGCTTCCACAACCGCCCTGCACTCCGGACATTTGTGCAGGAAGTACCACCGGACTGCCGGATTGGCCCCAAGGGCAATCCCGGCCTGCCTGGCAAGCACCTCGTCCTTTTCCACCGCCTTTAAGAGAATCCGGAGTTGGAACCGCTCCATCATCAAAAAGCTGTTAAATGAATATTCTTCTACCCGAATCCAATTGACTGACATAACGTCCTCCTGTGACCAGATACCCTTGACCATCCAGGGCCTGGTATCAAATGCCGGGAGGGCAGTTGCCTTATCCCATGCAGGCCCTCCCGCCTACTGTGTCTGCCAGAATCATATGCTTCATATCACAACACCTCCTTTCCCATTCCAACACAAGATCTTCCCCTTATTTTTCCGTCGTCAGTTTACTATATTCCCCTTTTCTGTCATAGGAATCCAGGAGATAGCTTTCGTCTGTGAGCACGCAGTCAATTTCCAGTTCATCCTTGCGGTATTTGCTTTTCTTGCGCAGATCTTCCCTGGGCTTCTCCTGCCCGGCCTGGAAGGAACTCTTGGTCTGGGCACTGAATTTGCTGAAAAATCTCCCTGGCAGATGTCCCGCCAGACGGCCTGCCGCACTCTTAAGCCTGACCCGTACCTTCTCCCACAAAGTCTCCTGCTGTCTGCCCACATCCTGTACTGCTGAGAAATAAGGATTTGACTGCC
Source organism: uncultured Acetatifactor sp. (assembly GCA_910577665.1). Lineage (GTDB taxonomy): Bacteria > Bacillota > Clostridia > Lachnospirales > Lachnospiraceae > Acetatifactor. Next base: position 51,345 of record CAJTOJ010000018.1, on the reverse strand, counting down.
GGGAGGCAGGTTGTATCACAGCGGAGGCTGCCGCTGTCACCCTGGCCGCATGGACACCATGTGTGATATCCGGCTGGGACAACTGGTCTCCTGTCACATGACCTGTATGGCTGTCCTTAGCTGCCTCTTCACTCCCCAGTACCATGGAAAGCATCTGGGACTGTCCTTCCCTTCCTGACTGCCCGGAAATCCCTGCATCACTGCTGCCCCACAGCTTTCCCAGAAAACGTCTGCCACCTCCCAGGGCTTTCCGCAGGAAATCCTGAAGGGAAAACTGTGCCGTCTGCTGCTCCTGGCCTTTCTGCAGGGCCTGCAGGGCCGCCGCATTGGCCTGCATTGCTGCCGCGCCTCCTGTCTCCTGTCTGTGCTCCACATGGGGATGGATGCAGTTTGTCACATGATGCGCATCCGCGCTATGTCCGCCGACTCCACCTAGCTGCATAGTTACCCTCCGATTTAGCTTCCTGGCCCACTTGGTTCCTGCCATTCCATTTTCATTGTCCTGTGATTCCCGCCTTCCGGGATGTCTCCAGCCTAAGCTTCTCTTCTTGCATGGCTGCTATCTGTTTCCCATGCCTTCCAGCAGGCGCCTTACATTGGAAGTAATATCCCCGCAAAACACAGCAGAGCCAGCCACAATCACATTGGCTCCTGCGGCCACGGCTTCCGCCACGTTCTCCTGGGTAATGCCGCCATCCACTTCAATGTCCGGGTGATACCCCATCTCCTGTGCCATACTGCGGATCTCCCTGACCTTCTCCAGACAGTGGGGCATAATCTTCTGACCGCCAAAGCCAGGTTCCACAGTCATGACCAGCACCATGTCCACCAGCCCCAGATAAGGCCGTACAGACCCGGCCGCTGTACCTGGCTTGATCGTGACCCCCACCTTCTTCCCCAGATCCCGGATACCATAGATAATGCTCCTGGCATCCACATCCGCCTCCAAGTGGAAATTAATGAGATCCGCCCCGCACTCTGCGAACTCCCGTATATAGCGTTCCGGCTTCTGGATCATCAGATGCACATCAAAAAACAGATCCGTGCACTTACGGATAGAAGAAATCACCGGCATTCCATAGGAAATGGACGGTACAAAGACGCCGTCCATTACATCAATATGCAGGTACCTGGCCCCTGCGGCTTCCGCTTCCTTGATCTGTTCCCCAAGCCTGCTAAAATCCGCAGCCAGAATAGACGGCGACACTATATTCATTCTGATACCCCCGTGTGCGTGCCCTTCAATACCCCGAGCCTTTCTTTTCAAACATTTCGACTCTATTTTAACAAATAAGCCCTTCTGCCGCAACAAAAACATATCAGAAAGAATCAGCAGTCCATAAAGCATGGCTACTGCTCACGGCTACACCGCTCTCAGCAACGTAATGCACGTGCAGTCTTGGGTTTGTCACACAAAGAACGCGTGAAAACACTTCGCGGCAGTATCGAGTGAGCAGTAACAAAGCATGTCCGTTTTCAAAGCAAAAGCACTCTATAATCCCCTGGCCTGCGCCACATCCTGTTTCAGCTTCTCCCAGGAATCAGGATGATCCGTATAATACAGTGGGCATTTCTTTCCGCCGCAGTCATAATGCCGCAGGATGTCTTCCGGTTCCAGGTCATAGACATCTGTGAGCCATGCCAGCAGGGCGATCAGGGAATCATAGGTCTCCTGGGTAAAGGAACCGTCCGCCGCCGTAAAGCAGCACTCGATGGATATGGAGTCTTCGTTTCGGGTAGCTACCGCGTAAGCGATCTCGTCCAGAGGGACACATTGAAGCACTTCCCCTTCATAGCCAATGATGAAGTGGGAACTGACACTTCTTTCATGGGTGTCCTTCTGCTGTTCAAAATAACTGCGGTTCTGGGCAGCACTTGTACCGGGATTGGCGGTATAGTGGACGAAAATATTTGTCACCTTGGTCAGTGGATCACCAGGCCTGGAGTATTCATTGGGTGTCAGGAAATTCTCCGTCCATTCCGGATGTTTTGCAAATTCTGTTGCAGGCAGCCCCTGTATCAGCACTTCAGGATCCGGGTCTTTTGCAGGTTCCTGCACAGGAAGGTCGTCCGATACAGTCCGGTTCCCCGTTTCAGCGGCAGAAGCATTCCCATTCCAGAAGAAGAATACCACAGCCAGCAGGCAGATACACATGGTCCAGATCCCCACCGCAAGTCTCTGGTACAGCACTTTCCTCTTCCGCCTCTGCCTGGCGGCCAGAGCGGCCCGGGCATTGTCCCTATAGGGATTTCCCTGGCGTCTGCCTGCCTGGACGGGCCTCTGTCCCGGCTGCCTTGCCTGGGCCGGCCGTCTGGTATACATGGACGGATCCAGCTGTTCCTGTCTCCTTCCCTGACCGGGCCGGCCTCCCCGGACTGGTCTTTCGGTGTACACGGACTGGTCTGGCCGGTACGGTCTCCTGCCCGTATTTCCCTGCCTGTATCCGTTACAGCCTTCCCTCCCGGTCTGGCTGCTCCTTCTATGTATCTCCACGTCCTTCTCCATGCAGGAGCGCTCTGTTTCCCTTTGGAACTGCTCCCGGACAGGCTGTTGTGGACATGGTTCCATCTGACGCCTGGCCGGACGCTGTTCATATCCGCCCTGGCCGCTGACCCGGCGTCTTCCTGTAGTTTGTCCTGTAACCTGTCGCAACCTTCTCTGTTCTTCATAATCCAACAGATACGGGTTCCTCCTCACATCAATCAGTTCAGGCATAACCTGGTATTCCTCTGTATTGCTCCGCGCCATCTTCGTACCCCCTGCATACTTTCTTATATGTATATTCTTGTTCCCTTCTTTGCTCTATCCACCTATAATGTAAACATGAAATGTATCATTTTTGTTTATTTATTTCTTAAGGTTCTGTAAAATGCCAGCATAATTATCGGCAAAAGGCATAATGCCACTTCTTTCAGGCCATCTTCCGGATGTCTCCTCTATACTTTAATAGTAGGAAAAACAATGCCCTGGGACAAACAAGTCAGTTCATACACATACAAAGGGCAGTTCTCCCCCAACCGGAAAACCGCCCTTTCTTCTTATACCTCACATCCCCAACACCCACTTCTCAATGATACAGTCATGAGTCTTGTCTCCTGTGTCATAATGGATTCCAACCAACAGGATATCCCCTGCATATTCCTGGAGCCAGGCAGCGTGCTGTCTGTCCTTGAGCTGCCGAATAGCCCCTGCCGGTTTGTTCCATTTTAACTCCACTACCAGGACAGATATGCCTGGTACACCAGCATACCAGATTTTACAGGAACTCCTTCACGGAAGCGTACACGCCCTCCGCATCCAGGCCATACTTCTGTACCAGGGCTGCCGCGGAACCGGATTCCCCGAACACGTCCTGCATCCCCAGCTTCTTCACGGGCGTGGGCAGTTTTGCACACAGGCAGTCGCAGACAGCACTTCCCAGGCCGCCGATGACAGAGTGCTCCTCCACGGTCACTACCTTGCCGGTCTTGCGGGCACTGTTCACAATGACCTCCTCGTCCAGGGGCTTGATGGTACAGATGCTCACCACCTCGGCACTGATCCCTTCTCCGGCCAGCTTCTTAGCCGCACCCAGGGCAGAATCCACACAGATACCGGTGGCCACGATGGTCACATCCGTGCCCTCCCTTACCACGCTTCCCTTGCCGATCTCAAATTTGTAATCCGGCCTGTCATTGATCACGGGCACCGCCGCACGGCCGAAGCGGATATACACAGGGCCTTCATATTCCAGGGCGGCCCGGACTGCGGCTTTGGCCTCCACATCGTCCGCCGGGCACATGACCACCATGCCGGGAATCGTTCTCATCAAGGCTATGTCCTCATTGCACTGGTGGGTGGCACCGTCCTCACCAACGGTGATACCTGCGTGGGTAGCTCCGATCTTCACGTTCAAGTGGGGGTAGCCGATGGAATTCCGCACCTGCTCAAAGGCACGTCCTGCCGCAAACATGGCAAACGAACTGACAAAGGGAATCTTCCCCACCAGGGACAGGCCTGCCGCCACACCCATCATATTGCTCTCGGCAATCCCACAGTCAATATGCCGGTCCGGATATGCCTTCTTGAAAATACTGGTCTTGGTAGCGGCCGCCAGGTCCGCATCCAGCACCACCAGGCCGGGAAATTCTTCCGCCAGTTCCTTCAGTGCATTGCCATAGCTTTCACGGGTTGCAATTTTTTTCACTGCTGTGCTCGCATTTGTATCTGCCATTACACTTCACCTGCTTTCTCTAATTCTGCCCCTATTTTCTCCAGGTCAGCCATCGCCACCGCATATTCCTCATCATTGGGTGCCTTGCCATGCCAGTCCACACTGTTCTCCATGAAGGAGACACCCTTCCCCTTCAGACTGTGCAGGACGATGCAGGTGGGCATGCCCTTCGTCTCCCTTGCCTCCTTAAATGCCGCCCGGATGGCATCGAAATCATGGGCATCCACATTGATCACATGAAAATTGAAGGCTTCGAACTTCTTGTCTATGGGATAAGGAGAACACACCTGGTCAACAGGGCCGTCAATCTGTAATCCATTGTTGTCCACGATCACACAGAGATTATCCAGCTTACGGAAACCGGCAAACATGGAAGCCTCCCAGACCTGGCCTTCCTCCAGTTCTCCGTCCCCCAGCAAGGTGTATACCCTGAAATCCTGGTCGTTCATCTTTGCTCCCAAGGCCATGCCCACAGCGGCAGAGATGCCCTGTCCCAGAGAGCCTGAGGACATATCCACGCCAGGAATATGGATGCAGGGATGCCCCTGTAGGTAAGAACCCAGCTTCCGCAGGGTGGTGAGATCCTCCACCGGGAAGAACCCCCTGTTGGCCAGGGCGGAATACAGCCCCGGGGCCGTATGTCCCTTGGACAGTACAAAACGGTCCCTGTCAGCCTTATGAGGATCCGCAGGGTCAATATTCATCTCTTCAAAATACAAAAAAGTAAACACATCTGCCGCGGAAAGGGATCCTCCGGGATGCCCTGCCTTGGCACTGTGAACTGCCGTGACAATGCCTTTACGCACGTCATTTGCATGTTTTTGCAGTTCTAAATTGTTCATTTTTCCTCCGTTCTGCCACATTGGCTTGTGGCAGGCCCTGCGCGCACCTGCCACTTTTGATCCCCTTCCGTTTCCTGTTACAAACCACATGGCACCGAAAAGGGCGCATATCTCATGGTTATCGTAGCACAAACTCTGTCTCCCGTCCAGCTGTTTTCCCAAAAACGCCGGATGTGCTCGGGCACCGGGTTACTGTTCACTCCGTTCACAGCAACACACCCTTCCCATCCCTGGCTTTGCCACCATTATGATTTCTGCCCGTAGTATGCGTTGGCACCATGTTTCCTAAAATAATGTTTGTCCTGTAGTTCCTGGGGAGCAGGCTGGATCCTGGCATTGATGGTCTCCGCCCGGTATGCCATCTTGGCCACTTCCTCCAGGACCACGGCATTATGTACCGCCTCTTTGGCATCCTTGCCCCAGGCAAAAGGCCCATGGTTCTTGCACAGCACCGCCGGTACCGCCACCGGATCCTTGCCCATTTCCTTAAATGCATTGACAATCAGATGTCCTGTGTTCTCCTCATAGGCTTCCGCAATCTCCTCCGCGGTCAGACATCTCACACAGGGAACTTCCCCGTATATATAATCCGCATGGGTTGTTCCGTAGCAGGGAATACTGCGGCCCGCCTGGGCCCAGCTTGTGGCATAGGAGGAGTGGGTGTGCACTATCCCGCCGATCTGTGGAAAGGCCTTGTACAGTTCCACATGGGTAGCCGTGTCCGAGGAAGGATTGTAACGGCCCTCCACCTTTTTTCCCTCCAGGTCTACTACCACCATATCCTCCGGGGTGAGACTGTCATATTCCACTCCGCTGGGCTTAATCACAAAGAGACCACTCTCCCTGTCGATGGCGCTTACATTGCCCCAGGTGAACGTGACCAGACCATACCTGGGCAGATCCATGTTGGCTTCATATACCAGTTGTTTGAATGCTTCTAACATTGTATCCTATCCTTTCTTCCATCCTCTGTCTTGCCAGGACCTGTACCCCCCATACAGCTCAGTTCCCGGCAGTTCCTGCTGCACAAATCCACCGAAGTTACTGTTCACTCCGTTCACAGCAACATATGTACACAAAACGCCAAATGCAGGCGTTTTGGCACACGACAGTCCCGGGTTTGTCACGCAAAGGGTGCGTGAAAACACCTCGCGATGGCACCTGTGAACAGTAACCCACCGAATCCCGGGAAAAGCCGCGCCTCTCCCAGGCTGTATCTCCAGACACCCTAACGGCCCTGCATTCCTTTCACTGCTGCTTCCTCCGCAGGCAGCGCCTCCTTATACCGATCCACAAAGGCATCAAATCCCGCCACATCCTCTGGCAGAGGTGCAATGGTGGTACCAGTCTGTCCTGCGAAGATCCGGTTATTCAAGTAGTCGGGCAGCGTCTCACCCTCCTCCTTTTCCGCCATGTAGGCCGCCAGCACAGCCATGCCCCAGGCGCCGCCTTCACTGGCCGTATCCATCACCGTCACAAGAGAATTGAAAGCCGCCGCCATCAACCGCTGCCCCACCACAGGGGTCTTGAACAGTCCCCCGTGTCCCATCAGGGAATCCACCTGCACCTGTTCCTCCTTCAAGAGGATGTCATTGCCGATCTTCAATGTAGCCATGGCACTGTAGAGGTGGCACCGCATGAAATTTGCCAGGGAAAACTGCGCGTCCGGCATCCGGACGAAGAGAGGCCTTCCTTCGTCCAGGCCTGTGACAGGTTCCCCGGAAAAATAATTGAAGGCCACAAGACCGCCGCAGTCCGGGTTTCCTTCCAGGGCTTCCCTGTAAAGAATGCCATACAGGTCATTCTTGTCTATCTCCATGCCTGCCCTGTGGGCAAACTTCCCGAAAAGGTTCACCCAGGCATTCAGGTCCGAGGTGCAGTTGTTACAGTGAACCATAGCAACGGGATAGCCATCCGGAGTAGTTACCATATCGATCTCTTCATGGACTCTGGAGAGGGCACGTTCCGTAACCACCATGGAAAAGATGGAAGTTCCCGCAGAGATATTGCCAGTGCGCACCTTCACGCTGTTGGTGGCAACCATGCCAGTACCTGCGTCGCCTTCCGGCGGGCACATGGGAATCCCGGCCTGGAGCACCCCTGTGGGATCCAGAAGTTTCGCCCCTTCCCGGGTAAGGGTACCTGCCGAATCCCCGGCGCACAACACCTTGGGCAGGATCTGTCCCAGCTTCCAGGAATAACCCCTGGGCGCTGTCAGTTCATCAAATTGTTCTATCATGCCTGCGTGGAAATTCTTTGCATCAGAATCAATGGGAAACATACCGGAGGCCTCGCCAATCCCCATCACCTTCTCCCCAGAAAGCTTCCAATGGATATATCCAGCCAAGGTAGTCAGAAAGGCAATGTCTTTCACATGCTCCTCCCCGCTCAGAATGGCCTGGTATAGATGGGCAATGCTCCATCTCTGGGGAATGTTGAACTGGAAAATGGGAGTCAGTTCCTTGCAGGCCTCCCCTGTCATGGTGTTTCTCCAGGTGCGGAAAGGCACCAGCAGCTTTCCGTCCCTGTCAAAGGCCATATAACCATGCATCATACCGGAAAATCCGATGCTGCCAATGGTGGTCAGCTCCTGGCCGCATTTTTCCCTTACATCCCCGGCCAGGCTCCTGTAGCAGTCCTGCAGTCCATTCCAGATATCCTCCAGGCTGTAGGTCCAGATATTGTTCTCCAGACGGTTCTCCCAGTCATGGGTTCCCATGGCAATGGGCTGGTGGGTCTCGTCTACCAGCACTGCCTTGATCCGGGTGGATCCGAATTCGATGCCCAGGGCTGTCCGGCCACTTGTCACTACCTGTTTCATTTGTTCGTTCATCCTTCTCCCATCCGTGCGTGCGGTGCGCACTCTTTTATCAAAATCCGGCCCGCCTTTTATCCGGCTTAAAACCTGCACCAAAATGTGCGGATTGCCCCGTCAGCCTGCTTCCATTTTCATTTGCCAGCCCACCACTGCCCTGCAGGCATGTTCCTGTCTTTTGTCATAGTGCTTCCCGCTGCCTGGATCCTTCCTGTGCTGTTTACAGGCATTCCCATATGCAATCCCTCTGTTCCTGTATGGTCTGTCTGCCGATGCAGGCAGGATTCCCAAAGCCTTCCATGACCCGAAAACAGTATACCATACTTTCCTCCCTGCTTCTATAAAAATCGCTCGTTTGGCACCACATTCCATCCGGCATGGTGTTACTGTTCACTCCGTTCACAGTAACAGATGCGCATAAATCGCAAGAACAGCGATTTCGCGCACGCAGTCTCGGGTTTGTCACGCAAAGGGCGCGTGAAAACACCTCGCGGCAGTACCCCAGTGAACAGTAACGGCATGGTGTTACCATCCACGGCGTAGCCGTAACAGCAACGCGATGCCCACAGCTGCCAGGCCTTCCAGCTGTTGCCGCCTTCATATCCCAGCTACAGCTTCATATACTGTAGTAATGCAACATAAAGGCGGTTCCCCTTGAAAAAACGCAACGCACTTTCCCTACGGCAGCTGCTCCTCATGGCCACTCTTCTCCTGGCCTTCAGCGGGCTGACCCTGTTCCTGTTCCACTTCCAGAAGGATGAAAAACTCTTTTCCAACCTCACATCACGGCTCTTTGTGGACGAGATGACTTCCAATACCTTGAATATGCACTATTCCCTGGCCAGTCCTGCCAGCTTCGGGATCTACGACTACACACCTACACTGCCCGCCTACAGCGCCCAGGGCAGCGTCCAGGCACAGGTAACTGCGGAAAATACCCTGGCCGCCCTGTCTGCCCTTAAGACAGATCGGCTCAAGGACCATAATGCCTACCTCTGCAGGCTCCTTGTGCGCAGCCTGGAGAATTCCCTTCGTCTGTCCCAGTACCCCTATTATGACGAACCCCTCTCCCCAGCCTCCGGTATGCAGGGGCAGCTCCCGATCCTGCTGGCTGAATATACCTTCCGTACCAGAAAAGATGTGGAAGATTATCTGGCACTGCTGGATCAGACAGATGAATACTTTGCCTCCCTGCTGGCCTATGAGCAGGAAAAGGCAGCAGCAGGGCTTCTCATGCCAGCCAGTTCCCTGCGGGAAGTCCGGGAACAATGTGACACAATTGTCACAAAAGAGGCCCTGGAATCCGGCGGGCACTTCCTCCAGGTCACTTTCCGGGAACGTCTGGATAAACTCTGCCAGGAGAACCTTCTTTCCCTGGAAGAAGCCCAGCACTACCTGGCCCAGAATGACCGGCTGTTGAAAACAGTCCTGCTGCCCGCCTATATAGCCCTTGGGGACGGTCTGCTCCTTCTGGAGGACGAGACCATCCCCTTGACAGGCCTGGCCTCCAGGCCCGATGGAAAAGCCTACTACAAAGCACTCCTGATTTCCCAGACTGGTTCCTACCGCCCTCCGGAGGAAGTGCTGCAGCTCCTCTCTTCCCAGTTTGCGGAAGAGTACGAAGCCCTGCAGCAGCTCCTGTCCAGCCACCCGGAAGTCGTAAATGGCTATCTGGGTCTGGAGTCCTCTCCTTTCCCCTACACCACGGCATCCCAGATGCTGGCCGATCTCAGGGGACGAATGGAGGGCGCTTTTCCTGAACTTCCCGGAGAGCAGACTTCCATTGCCGTGAAATCTGTTTCCCCCAGTCTGGAGGATTACTGCGCCCCTGCTTTTTACCTGACTGCCCCCCTGGACGATACTTCCCGGAACGGAATCTACATCAATAACAAGAAAACCCCAGCCGGGCTGGAACTATACACCACCCTGGCCCATGAGGGCTACCCCGGCCATCTCTACCAGACCGTCTACCACAACCGCACTGCACTGGAAAACGGAGCAAACCCGGCCTGGGAGCTGGTCTGGTACGGCGGGTACCTGGAAGGCTGGGCGCTGTATGTGGAATTTCTCTCCTATGATTATGCCACACAGTTGTTCCAGGAACAGGGCAGGACCAGGGAAGCCCTCACTGTACAGGCCTTGAAACACAACCGCAGCGTCCAGCTGGGTCTCTACGCCATGCTGGATATAATGATCCACTACCAGGGACTCTCCTACAAACAGATCGTCCAGGTACTGGAGAAATTTGGTATCTCCGACACCAGGGCCGCCGCTTCCATCTATACCTACATAGCCCAGGAGCCCTGCAATTACCTCAAATATTACCTGGGATACCTGGAAATCCTCTCCCTACAGCAGCAGGCCAGGCAGCTCTGGGGCACAGAGTATTCCGATTACCGGTTCCATTGCTTTTACCTGGATAACGGACCGGCTGATTTCCTTTCCCTGAAGGAAAGGCTGGCGAAAGAAGGGTGAATCCTCCCTCTGCCCCAGACCTTCATTGCAGCCCGTCACTGCCTTGACAGCGCTCTTCCCCTGTGCTACATTTGTACCATCGCTTCATTGCATACCCCTTATGCCATCCGCACAGACTGGTGCAGGAGAATCTGCTTCCACATAGAAAGTGAGGACTTTCCAATGAAGAAAACACTTGTCTGCTCCTTGCTGGCCCTGTTGCTCCTTGCCGGATGCAGCCGCTTTCCCGCAGACGGCGGGCGTAGCACAGCCTCCAATGATCCGGCAGCCTCTTCCAAGGAACAGGGTGACCGTTGCCAGGAAACCGGTTCCACGGATCCGTCCCTGCAGGATGCCCAGGACACCGAAGAAGACGAATCAAGCCCTGGCGCCGGTACAGCCATTCCCGGAAGCTATACCGTGCCGGAAGGCTGGGTCAAGTCAGAGAAATATTCCACCTCTTCCCAGATCTTCTATGTGAAGGAGGGCCATGAGGAGGATGCCAAGCCTGACAACATCGCCATTTGCGTAGGAACCAACAAATACAGCGCGGAGAACCATGCGCAGTTCAGGGAGGCCATTGTAAGGCAGCTCCTTGGGCAGTTGCAGGGAGTTGACGCCGAACTGCTGGGGGACGGTACCTTCACGGAGCAGGAATATATGGTGTATATTTTTACCATTGACGAGAAAGATGTGATCACAAAGCAATATTACATTGTGGATGACTTCCGGTATTGCTTGATCCACCTCACCAATTTCTCCAGGGCAGAAGACGCAGACCAGGCGGCCCAGGCCATAATGGACAGCTTTGTATGGGAGTGAAATTGTCCTTGACATGATGCAATGCTTCATGTTATTGTAAAATAGATAATCAACTGACAAAATATCCCAGGACTGCCCGGCTGTAGGCACGCCTGTAGCCGATGGCGCGGGATTCCCCGGACAGAAAGCGTGGAGGGTACAGACATGGATTTTTTTAAGGACTGGAAGGAGGACCAGGGCGGATTCAGCCTGGTGGAATTAGTTATTGTGCTATTTCTGATCGTGATCCTCATTGTGGTCATTATCAGCGTGCGGGGCTGCGGAAAGCAGGATGACAGCGTGGCCAGGGCGCTGACCTCCTTCTGCCAGTATCACAGCCTTACATAGCAGCAGGTACCTTTAAATGTCTACTGTATGGCATATACTTGAAATTGTGCTGGTCTTCTTTGCAGGAGCCAGCATATTTTCTTTTATAACTGTAGTGGCGCACCGCTTACCACTGGGGGAAGACTGGGTGAAGGCACGCAGCCATTGCCTGACATGCGGACATGTGCTTGCCGTGCAGGATCTGGTTCCTGTATTTGGCTGGATCCTGTTAAAGGGCAGGTGCCGTTACTGCCACACCAGGCTCTCCCCCCGGTATCCCTTGGTGGAAGCCGCCGGAGGCGCCATGGCAGTCTTCTGTATCCATTGGTTCGGGCCCGGCGGACAGGCCCTGGTGACATATGTCTTCCTGTCTGTCCTTGCCCTGATTACCCTCACCGACCTGGATACCATGCGGATTCCCAATGCCTTTATCCTGGCTGCCGGTGTAGTATCCCTGGCCGCCATACCCTTTTTCCCCAGCCTGTACATTCCGGACCGTCTTCTGGGAATCTGTGTGGTCAGTGTCCCCATGATAATCATAAACCTGCTGGTTCCCGGTGGTTTTGGTGGTGGCGATAGTAAGCTGACTGCCGTCTGCGGCCTGTTCCTGGGCTGGCGCATGACCCTGTGGGGCATGGCCTTTGCCATATTTGCCGCCGGATGCTATTGTGTGGTAATGCTGGCAGCGGGAAAGATACACCGCCGGTCCCGCATTCCCTTTGGTCCCTTCCTCTGCCTGGGTGCGGCTGTGGCTGTTTTCTGCCTGTGACTTTGTGTCTTCCTGTGTCTCTGTCAGTGCTCCGATTTCTAGTCGGATGGAGCATTGGGGCGTGTTCGAAAATCGCTTTCTGCCAGATGGGTGTCACAATTTGCAGGTGATGAAATCATTTTACAGATAATTGCCCGAATGAGAGATTTGCAGCGGGCTATGTTGACCGAACAGGTCTTCATAAGTGCACATTGAACCAATATCTGACTATATTCCAGGTCTTCATAAATCGCCAGTCTGTCAAAGTCTTCCAGGTATGTTTCTTTTCCTGTTTCTTTATTTAGGAATGGCAAGTCATTGTTTAGCAGCTCAGAAAAATAGATTGGATTTTCATCATAGTTTTCCGAATCACCTTGGAGAAATTCTCCATCAAAATCTACTTTTGCATAAGCCTGCCTGATAATTTTTATCCCTTCCTCGTTGGTATAAGGCAAATCTCTTTCTTCTGAAAAATCTATCCAATTCTCATATACTTGTTGATTCTCAAGGATATTTAAGCTAGTATCTCCAGGATTCTCTAATTTCCCCTTTCAAAATTTTGAATGGACTTATTTGTAGTCCACCTTTGAGCCACAGATGGATATAATACCTTATATAATCTCAATCCTCTCAAAATACTTGAGCAGGATGTTGGCACAGTTCTCGGCTCCCAGGGTACTGGTATCCAGAATCATGTGATAATTATTCACATCCCCCCAGACCTTTCCCGTGTGTTCATAATAGTAATCCGCACGCTCCCTGTCATTTTTCTCAAGCAGGGCCTTTGCCTCCTGGCAGGAGAGGGAATTTTTCTTCATGATCCTGCTGATCCGGTCTTCCTTGTCTGCACATATGTATACATTGAACACATTTGGCTGGTCCTTCAGGATCTCCGATGCGCAGCGGCCCAGGATAATACAGGAATGCTCCGCCAGTTCCCTGATGACTTCCGCCTCATTGGAAAAATTATTGTCATGGAGTTCATTCTCAATGTATGCCTTGTCATACACGGGAATCTCCAGCTTCTCCGACAGTTCCCGGGCAATCATGCTGGCACCCGTCCCGAACCTGCGGCTCATTGTAACCACTAAATTCATCCTAAATCCTCCTCCCGCCCGCCGGCCTTGGATCCTGTCCGGGACAGCCCAGCCATCCCTTCCTCGCGTAAGACCTATTTTATCATATCTAAAATAGGGATACAAGGAAATATCATGAATTAGCAATTATTCTCAACCCGGCAGAGTACACCGCAGGTACATCTTTAGAACGGCATAAGTGCAGGCCTTAACATGGTCCTGGCTTCAGCTCCTGTCTGGAAGCGGCACTTGAACCACCACCAGTCGCTCTTCCACTGCATCATTCAGAATACACACCTCCACGCCTTCGCTGCTGCGCTCCAGCCCGTAGATGTATTCGTGCTCTTTCTCATCCAGGTCAACCTTCCCCACCAGCCTGCCGTTGCTGTCATACAGTTCATCGGCCATGGTATAAACCACTGTATCCATGGAAAAGGGGATATCCTCCTCCCCTTCCTCCGCTCCATACCAGGTAAGTCCTGCACCCAGGATCTCCTTCTCCCACTGTAGGGTCTGTGTGTTATAGAACCCATAGTAAGAAGTATTTGGACTGATGTGCCCCGTGACAATCCAGTAGCCTTCCACGGCACGGATATTGGTGATGGCATTCACCTCTTCCTCCCGCTGCGCTATATCATAGGTTCTGCCATCCAGCACTATGGTAGTACTGTTGTCAAAGTACGCCTCCCCGCCGTTATCGGATAGCACCGTGGTACCCTCACCATCATAGCCTGCGGGCTCCCCCTGTATATGGTTCGTATACCCGCTGCCCGGAACCCTGTTCTCCAGATCCGTGCCGCCCTCCCCTTCTGCTTTTCCACAGCCGCCAGCGCCGACCGTCAATATCAAAGCAGCAGACAGAATCGCTGCCGCACTCCTTGTACTTCCCTTTTTCAATCCTTTCATAGCTGATAGCCTCTCCTTCTCCTGTGGTTCCCAGGGGTACATTCCCCTTCCCTACTTTTCTTCCAAATGTTCATTCCATGCCTACCTGCATCATTTTAGCCAACTACAGGGCGACAGTCAAGCAATGGCAACGAATTTCATATGCCGATATTTCCCCTTGCGGCCGGAAAAAACTTGTGCTATATTGGTCACGTATTACTTATTGTATTGTTATCCCGGACAGGAAAAACATCCAGACTGTCTGTTTTTCCGTTATTTTGCCAAAACCGGCAGTTAGGAATGCAGAATTCACAGGCTTAGAAACGACTAAACCTTCACATACCATTCACCAGAGGAGCATATCAATGACAAGGGAGAAAGGGAAAAGGATAGACTTCCACTCAGGAAACTACGTGGTCTTTGATCTGGAGACTACAGGGCTGGTGCCCGGCACAGACCGGATCATCGAGATTTCGGGCATCAAAGTACTGGGTGACAATGTGTCAGAAGAATTTTCCACCCTGGTCAATCCTGGCATTCGTATTCCTTATGCCGCCACCCGTGTGAACGGAATCACGGACAAAATGGTACAGGATGCCCCATCCATACAGGAAGCCTTGACAGATTTTCTGGAATTTGCCGGGGATCTGGTCCTTGTAGGCCACAACATACATACCTTCGACACGAATTTTGTCTATGACAGCGCCCTTATGGACCTGGACCGGAAATTCCAGAATGACTATGTAGACACCCTGTATCTGTCCAGAAGCTGCCTGCCACAGTTACGCCAGCATAAGCTGTCGGACATTGCCACCCATTTCGGCATCAGCACAGACGGGGCACACAGGGCGCTGGCAGACTGCCACATGAATTATCTGTGTTATGTGGAACTGGGAAAACTGTATACACAGAAGCTGGCCACACAGAAACAGTCCCTTCCAGGAAAGCAGGAACCTGCACCAGGCAACTGCTGCCCTGAATGCGGCTGTCTCCTGGTGCAACGCAAAGGCCGGTATGGCACCTTCTGGGGATGTACCGGGTACCCCATGTGCCGGTTTACACGGAAGCGGCAGTAGCTGTTTATCCCAGATTGCCTGGACTACGAATTGCACCCTCAGTCCTGCATGACCGGACTATGGTAACCATTGTAGCTGTTCAGCCAGGGCACTGAACCGATACGGGCTATTGCTGTTGCCGCGAACGGAGTGAGCAGCAACCTATGCCAGATTGGAGGTCTCCCTTGAAAAAATACCTGGTATATCTGCCGGCTTTACTCTTTGTCTTCCTCTGTGTCCTGGCTTTGTCTGCCTGCCAGGGCAGCCAGGGGGCGTCCCAAACTGACGAAGCCAGCTATCCGGGCGCCTCTGCCAGCCCGGACACTTCCCGCAATCCGGATATCCCTGCCAGCCCGGACACTTCCCGCAATCCGGATACCCCTGCCAGCCCGGACGCTTCCCACAGTTTTGGATCCCCTTCCCAGACCGGTACTTCTGCCAGTCCGGTTGTCCCCTCCGGCCTTACCACCCCCTCCACTTCCGGTGCACTCCATGTGGACGGCACCCGCCTGGCAGATGAGAACGGCCAGGTTGTCCAGCTGAAAGGAATCAGCACCCATGGGCTGGCCTGGTACCCTGACTATGTGAACGAGGACTGTTTCCGGCAGCTAAGGGAAGACTGGCATGTCAACGTAATCCGTCTTGCCATGTATACCGAAGAATATGGTGGATATTGCAGCGGGGGCGACCAGGAGGCCTTGAAGGCCCTGGTAAAAAATGGCGTGGACTATGCCACTGCCCTGGATATGTATGTGATCATTGACTGGCATATCCTTTCAGACGGCAATCCCAACCGGCACCTGTCGGAAGCAAAGGATTTCTTCACGGAAATGGCTGGTCTCTACGGAACCTACAGCAATGTGTTGTATGAGATCTGCAACGAACCCAACGGTGATACCTCCTGGAGCGACATCAAGGCCTATGCGGAGGAAATCATCCCTGCCATCCGCTCCCTGGATCCGGAAGGCATCATCCTGGTGGGCACCCCTAACTGGAGCCAGTATGTAGACCAGGCGGCAGAAGATCCCATCACAGGCTATGACAATATCATGTACACCCTGCATTTCTATGCAGCCACCCACAAGGAGTCCCTGCGGGACACCATGACTTCTGCCATAGACACGGGGCTGCCCATCTTCGTGTCCGAATACGGCATCTGCGATGCCAGCGGAAACGGCACCATGGACCAGAACCAGGCTGACCAGTGGGTGCGCACCATGGACGAGCACCAGGTCAGCTATGTGGCCTGGAATCTTTCTAACAAAGATGAGACTTCTGCCATCTTGAAAAGCGACTGCCATAAAACCTCCGGCTTCACAGAAGAGGACTTAAGTCCTTCCGGGATATGGCTGTACCGGATGCTGGCAGGTACATCTCCCACCCCGGGTGCAGATACGCCGGAAAATAGCAACCCCACGGCAACGAACCCTAAGGCAACTGCAAGTCCTTCCGGAAACAGCGCTACAGCAGGATCCCCCATCCCAGCAGCCACCCTGGTAAACACCTGGGAATCCGATGGTAAGTCCTTCTACCAGTATGAGCTTACCATGCAGAATCTTTCCGGCACTGACTATACCCAATGGGCTGCCACCCTCTCTTTCAGCGGAAGCATTGCCCTTTCAGATGGCTGGAACGGGGAATATACTGTCTCAGGCACAGACGGCAGCATCCTACACATTACAAGCAAAGACTATAACGGCAGCATCCCGGCCGGAGGCTCTATCAGCAATATCGGCTTCATTGTCAGCGGCGGGAATGACCTGGAAATCCTCCCTTGACAGCATCCAGACCCTCCTCCTTCCAGAAGCCGCCTGTCTGCAATTACACCTTCACATTGTCCCCGGGGACCTGGACAGCCGATCAGCACCGCCGTCCGGCTTCCACTTCCTCTCTTTTAGGCATCACCCGCAGAGCTCCTTTGCGGGTGGTGACAATGGAGGCCGCACAGTTGGCAAAATCCAGCATCTGTCTTAAGTCTTCGTCCGTCAGTCCCTCCAGCCCATGCTCCACCACATAGTGCAGCACACAGCCGCAGAACGTATCCCCTGCCCCGGTGGTCTCCACAGTATCCTCCCTCTGGTAGGCCGCCACTTCCACCATCCTCCCCTGATAGTAGGCGCGGCTGCCTTCCTTTCCCATGGATACCAGGACCAGGGGGATCTGATACCGCTCCTGGATCCAGGCCACTCCGGCGCTATACGATTTCTCCCCGGTGAGCCACTGGATCTCGTTGTCCGATATCTTCAGGATATGGCATTGTCCCAGGCCATAGAGTACCTGTTCCCTGGCTTCCTCCAGGCTCTTCCACAAGGGCGGACGCAGGTTAGGGTCGAAGGAAATCAGCGCCCCCGCATGCCTGGCAGTCTCCACCGCCTTTTTCGTGGCCTGGCGCACCCCTTCATGGGTCATGGACAAAGTGCCAAAGTGGAACACTTTCGTGTCCCGGACCAGATCCAGGGGGACTTCCTCCCAGGTGAGCATCATATCCGCGCCGGGATCCCGGTAGAAGGAAAAGTCCCGGTCCCCGTCCGGGTAGGTATGTACCATCGCCAGGGTGGTATGCACCTGCTCATCCATGCGGAGGTATGTGGCATCTATTCCCACTTCCTGGATGGCTCCCTTTAACTGTTCCCCGAAGAAGTCCTTCCCCACCTTTCCGATAAAGGCAGTCCGGTGTCCCAGCCCAGACAGCATAGCCAGCACATTGCAGGGTGCGCCGCCGGGATTTGCCTCGAACAGGGGATTGCCCTGAGTGCTCTTCCCATTTTCCGTAAAATCAATTAGAAGTTCTCCAAGTGCCACAACGTCATATGCTTTCATAATGATACCCCCTTATGTGCCTCAGAAAAAATGCTTGCACACTCTCATATACGCGCAACTGTCAACACCCCCGCCGCAAGCTGCCGGGTTGTTGGTCTCCGCTTTGCTTCGGCCAGTGCTGACCATGCACCACTGGCACCACACCCTCCCTGGCGGCAAAAGTCAGCTGTCTGCTTCGCAGCCGCCTGGCTCATTGCCCACGGAAATCAAAATTGCATTTCTGTCTCATGTTTACATCATGCTTCTATATCATATTTTACCACATCCAACACCACATCCCCGTCTGCATAGAAGGAAATGCCCTCCGCCTGCTGCGGGGTATCTACGGTGGCTGTAAGAACCTGCTCCCCGTCCCCCACGAAAATCTCCACGCTGAAACGGTCCAGGATGACGCGAAGCCGCAACCTCCCTGCATCATGGGACACCAGGCTCCGGCGCTGGTGGATAATGGCCCTGCGGGAACCGGAAAATTTCCGGTCTATTTTCAAGATGGACTCATGGGGACGGAAACTCACCGCCGTGTGGTGTTCCTCGTCCTGTGCAAAGCGTATGGCAAATTTCCGGTATATATCCGGATGTCCTGCCGCCCCAATCTCCAGCTCCAGATCCACCCTGCGTCCTGACACGCCCTCCAGCCTGACAATGCCGTCCGTTACTTTTACCCCGTGATATTCCACTTTGTTGCAGCGTAGCAGCTCCAGCTCCCGGACAGGCCACTGATACAGTCTCCCGTCCCTTACAGACAGTTCCCTGGGCAGGGACATCTGGCCAAACCATTTTTTAGGCTGGGAACGCATGTTACAGGTATCCCAGTTCTGCATCCAGCCGATCATGATCCGCCTGCCATCCGGCGCCAGAACCGTCTGAGGCGCATAGAAATCAATGCCGTAGTCAATGGCCTGGTCTGTTTTCTCCGTAAAGATATGATGTTCTCCGTCATAAGACCCTATCAGGCACAAGGTACCATTCCCATTGTGGTACTCAAATCCTCTTGGCAGCATGTCCTGAGGGCTGGTAAGCAGCACCCAGGCTCCGTCCAGCTCGAAGAAATCCGGACATTCCCACATCCTGCCAAACCGCCCGTTATTTTTCACCAGTGTGTTCTCGTACTGCCAGTGCAGCCCATCCCTGCTGCTGTAGAGCAGGATCTGGCCGTCCTTACCCGCTGTACAGTTGCCTGCCACACAGTAGTAGCATCCGTCCTGTGCAAGCCACACTTTGGGATCCCGGAAGTCATACCTGCTGCCTCCCTCCGGCAGACTGTCTTCTGTGAGCACAGGGTTCCCTGGCAGTTTCTCATAGTCCCTGCCATCCCCAATGGCAATACACTGGGTCTGGATCTCCCGGAAGCTGCCGTCCGGCTGCGGCTCATGGATCACGCCTGTGTACAACAGCATCTGGGAGCCATCCGGCAGGGTCACCGCACTTCCGGAGAAGCATCCATCCTTGTCATAGGGCATATCCGGAGCCAGGGCTGCCGGAAGATACTCCCAATGCAGCAGATCCCTGCTCACTGCATGGCCCCAGTGCATAGGCCCCCAGTAGGCACTATAGGGGTGGTACTGGTAGAACATATGATACATCCCCTGGTAATAAGAAAAGCCATTGGGATCATTCATCCAGCCCACCCTTGGGGACAGGTGGAAGGCAGGCCGTTCCTCCCGGGTGATCTGTGCCTGTGTCATTTCCTCGTATTTCCTTGCCTCACGCAGTGTCTCACTCGCCATACCGGTGTCCCCGCCTGCCTTTCCCCGGAAAGCACATCTTTGTCTTCCCGGCATCCCTTTTACTTTTTCTTCATCAAATAGAATCCATACGCTGGTATCCGGACTTCCTCTGGTCTTACATCCGCCCCTGTCAGCAGATCCACATACCTTCCATCTGCCTCATGGATCCAGGCAGTCTTCTCATACTCGCTGAAATTGAACAGCCCGATGATCTTCTCACCTTCATAGTATCTGCCCATGCACAGGACGGACTGTTCCCCGGTTTCAATGGTCCAGGTATCCGCCCCCGATACGAACACTTTTTCGCGCTTGCGGATCTCTTCCAGTTCTTTCAGCCTTCCGAAAAGTTTCCCTTCCACAGTGTCTGGCCTGCGGATATTTTCCGCCAGCTCCCAGTTCATGGCCCCTCTGTGGATGTAGCGGGAATCTGCCGCCTTGTCCGGGTTGTCTTTGTAGCTGTAATCATTGACCTGGCCGATCTCATCCCCGCTGTAGAGTACCGGAATGCCCGACTGCAGGAACATATAGGCGTGGAGCATCACATCCAGGCGGATGGCCTTTTCCATGGCTTCGCCATCCTGTTCGAACCCTGCTTTCTCGATTCCACACATGGAAGCAGTGGTTCCACAGAATCTTGCGTCCCCTGTCACCGGATCCGCATTGTACAGTTCTCCCCTGCTGTTGCTTCCTCCGGCATAGCCCTGGAAATAGTCGTTGAGATATTGTTTGTGGGAGCGTTCCCGGATGCCTTCCCCTCTCAAGGTATTGTAATCCAGTCCCCATCCGATGTCATCATGGCAGCGCAGATAATTCAGGAACACATAGTCCTTTGGCAGGGCATTCACAATATCCAGCTGCCGTTTCAACAGTCTTACATCCCTGGTGGCCACCGTGTGCCAGGTGGTTGCCATGGTAGTCACATTGTAGAGCATATGGCATTCCGGCTTCTCCACCGTGCCAAAATAGGGCAGTACCTTCTCCGGTTCCATGACCACTTCCCCCAGCAACAGGATCCCCGGACAGACAATCTCCGCAATCATGCGCATCATGCGCACAATGGTGTGTACCTGGGGCAGGTTGCGGCAGCTTGTGTGTAGTTCTTTCCAGATATACGGTACCGCATCTATACGCATGATGTCAATTCCTTTATTGGCCAGAAAGAGGAAATTGTACATCATTTCATTGAATACCCGTGGATTCCTGTAGTTCAGGTCCCACTGGTAAGGGTAAAAGGTAGTCATCACATAGTGGCCACAATCCGGTAGCCATGTGAAATTTCCCGGAGCCGTGGTGGGAAATACCTGGGGCACTGTCTGTTCATACCGGGCCGGGATAGAGTCATCCTCATAGAAAAAGTACCGGCTCATATACTCCCCATCCCCCTGACGTGCCTTTCTGGCCCACTCGTGATCCTCTGATGTGTGGTTCATGACAAAATCCATACACACATTGATGCCCTTTTTGTGGCAGGCCGCTGTGAGACTCTCCAGATCCTCCATGGAACCCAGCCGTTCCTGCACTTTCCTAAAGTCTGATACCGCATAACCGCCATCGGATCTGCCGGCCGGGGTATCCAGAAAAGGCATTAGGTGGATATAGTTCACGTTACACTGTTCAATATAGTCCAGTCTGTCCTCCACGGCTTGCATGGTACCCGCAAAATTGTCTATATAGAACATCATGCCCAGCATGTCATTGCTTTTGTACCAGTCTGGTCTGCTCTCCCGGTACAGATCCGTGTCCTTCAAGACATTGTTCCGCTCCCGGTAGAAACGTTCCATATTGTGGCATAGTTCCGCGAACATATCTCCGTTGCCATACAGTTCCATGTAGAGCCAGCGTAGTTCGTCATGGTGTTTTGCAAGCCGTGCCACAAAAGCCTGGTTTTTTTCTGAAGGGTTTTCTTTTGCAGGCATTCTTTTTTCTGTGTCCCCGGCCCCGTTTCCAGCTGCCTTCTTCCTGCCAGCTTTCTCCTTTCCTGCCTTGCGGGTCCGGAATACGGAATCTTCTTCCCATGTGGTTTTCAGCATTTCTCCCATAGCTTACCTCTCTGTCTGCTCAGTCACTTTATGGATTTTACGGATTATTTTACAGCTCCGGAAGTCACACCTTCCACAATGTAGCGCTGCAGGAATACATACAGGATCAGGATCGGCAGCATGGCCAGCAGCAGGGCCGCCATCACCAGACCGATGTCCGTGGAATAGGTTCCGTAGAATACCTGTGTGGCAATGGGAATGGTGTACAGTTCTTTCCTGGCCAGTACCAGACTGGGCAACAGGTAGTCGTTCCAGAAAGCCATGGCATCAATGATAGCCACTGTAGCGATGGTTGGTTTCAGCAGGGGAAACACAATATTCCAGTAGGTCTGCCAGCGGGTACAGCCGTCAATCTTGGCCGCTTCCTCCAGGGCCATGGGCACATTGGTGTGTATGGCTCCATGGAACATGAAAGTGGCCATGGACAGAGAAAATCCCACGTGCATGAAGATCAGTGTCAGCCTGTGATTCAAGACACCCAGCACCCCACCGTAGAGAGACACCAAAGGAATCATCAGAACCTGGAAAGGGATGACCATGGAAGCGATCATCAATCCAAACAAGGCCCCGCACACCTTCCATTTGTTACGCACGATCACATAGGCCGTCATGGAAGCCAGCAGGATCGTAAGAATGGTGGAGGATACAGTGATCACCATGGAATTCCCAAAGGATCTCCAGAAATTCATCTTCTCCATGGCCTCCGGGAAGTTCTTCAGTGTAAATCCATGGGCTCCTATCAGAGCCAGAGGATCGGAATTGATGTCTGCCTTCACCTTGAACACGTTGACCAGCACCAGCAGGAACGGAAAGATGAAGCAGAAAAACAGGATTAACAGGATCACAATGGAAACGGCATGTTTGATTTTCCGGTTCCGGGCTGCTCTTGCATTTAAATCATCCATTATGCTGACACCTCCGCTTTCTTACCAATGCTTACCTGAAGCACACCTACCACTGCGCATACCACGAACAGGATCAGGGCCTCCGCCTGGCCGGTACCATAATTTTTGTATGTGAATGCCTGGTTATACACATGCATGGCCGCCATAACCGAGCTGTTAAAAGGTTCTCCGTTTGTCAGGGACAGGTTCACGTCATACACCATGAAGCACCTGGTGATGGTTAGGAACAGGCACTGTACAAAGGAAGATGCCATAAGGGGTACAGAGATCCGTACAATGGACTGGATATTGGTACATCCGTCTATCCGGGCTGCTTCCAGCACATCTGCCGACACACTCATAAAACCTGCCACATAGATCAGCATCATATACCCTGCGTACTGCCACACAGACACAATGATCAGGCAGAGCATGGCTCCATTTGTGGTAGCCAGCCAGGATGTAGACAGGGCACCCACGGAAAGCGCATTGCCCAGTGCCACAAAAGCACGGTTGAACACAAATTTCCACACATAGCCCAGCACGATACCACCGATCAGGTTCGGGATGAAAAATCCTGCCCGGAAGAAATTCTGCCCCTTCACGCCGCTGGTCACCAGGAAAGCCAGGATGAAGGCCACCACATTCACCAGGACCACTGCAATGAAAGAGTAGAGGACGGTCCTGCCCAGGGCCTGCCAGTAGGCAGCATCCGAAAAGGTGGATATGTAATTTGTGATTCCCACAAAAGGCTTCTGGGAGGATACCCCGTCCCAGCTTGTAAAGGTCAGGTAGAAACCATAGACGAAGGGGACAATCACAACCGCTGCAAAGATAAAGGTTGCAACCCCGGCAAACATCATGAACTGTCTGCATTTGTAAGCAAACGTATTTGTTTTCATACTCTTAATCCCTTCTTTGTATCCGGCACCGGTGGCAGATACCACCGGTACCGGCGTGTCACGAAAACTCACATCATGAACGTTGTCCTGTCTCAGTGCTCCACAGGTGTGGTGGCGGACCAGTAACTCTCAATCTCGGCGGCAAATCCTGCCCTGTCGATCTGGTCTGCCAGATACTTCTGGAAGGAAGCACCACAGCGGGAGAGATGGTCATCGGGGAAGTAATTGTAGTTGTCGATCAGCTTGCCCTCATCAGCGTATTTCTTCACGGAAGCAGACAAAGGATCCAGGGCTGCGGCATCCATGTTGCTGAAAGCAGGTACCAGTGCACATTCTTTCGTCAGGAAAGCATTGCCGTCCGCCTCGAACACGATCCAGTTCAGGAAGTCTTTGGCTGCCTGTCTCTGCTCTTCAGAAGTATTCTCAGAGGAATCAATGAACATGTACTTGGAGCCGCCGCCTACCAGCTTCTCGTTGGTGCCGTCAGAGGTATTCTGGGGAACCGGCATCATGCCCATCTTCTCGGAATAATCATAGGCATTGATCACGGACCAGTCCCAGTTACCGCCGAACATAAAGGCGATCTTGCCTTCTGCCAGGTTCTGCTCTGTGACCTCACGCTCTGCTGCAATAGGGGAGGACGCCGCGTAATTGTACTGCTTCAGCACATCGAACGTATCCATCTTGGCATTCCACTTGGCATTGTTGGCCAGGTCAGCGCTGCCTGCATGCAGGGAGCTGATGTAACCTTCCACATCCTCCTGCTCCTCATAGACCTCGCACAGATAGTGGGCACCCAGGGACCAGTCCTCCTTCATGATGCCTGTGGGAGTCTCCATGCCGCCTGCTGCCAGTTCTTCCAGCAGGCCCTTGAAGGCATCCAGTGTCTTGTACTCCTCTGGTTTGAATTCCCTGCCTGTGATCCCCTCGATGGCCTCTGCATTGTAGATAATGCCCCGCGCCTCGATGCAGACCGGGAAGCCTACCACTTTGCCGTCCACAGAGATGGCATAATCTGTGTTCTCCACCCACTTCTCACCGCTTAAGTCAACTGCATGTTCCCCAGCCAGGGAGTAGATATCCTTGGCGTCCACCATGGAGATGGTGTAAGGGTCATTGGAGGAATACCGGGTGGCCATGTGGGCTGCTACCGTGTCGCCGGAGTAATAGACCTCCACATTCACGCCTGTGGCCTTGGTGTATTCCTCAGCCATCTCCTCGAACTGGCTCTGAACCTCCACCTTGGAGTTGAAAATGGTGATGGACACACCGTCTCCCTTGGATCCGCCGCCCTCCTCACCGCCACAGGCTGTAAGGGACAGGCCCATGACTGCTGCAAGTGTCAGTGCAAGTGCTTTCTTTCTCATGATACATTTCCTCCTTCATGGCGCTTTCTGCGCCTTTTCCATGATTTCAAGCTTCCTTGGCTTCTCTTCCGCCAGCCGGGGAATAGAAGCTTTCTCTTTTTGCTTTCCGTTTCTTACATTTTCTCTCTGTCATGTTCTGATCATAGCACCTGTTAACATTTATGTCAACCGCTTAACATGTTTTTCGTGATAATAGTGAAATTCAAGGGCATTATGCCCTGTTTTTCGCCTTTCTTTTTGTCTATAATTACTATAAATACGCTGCTTTATGAGTTCTCCTAAAATGTTAAGCCCTTGATATATAATTTCAAGACGTATCCTGCAGATCCCCAGATCATCCGCTGCTGGAAAAAGGGTCTTCAAGACACACAAAAGAGCCTCCTGTTCTTCTCGAACACAAGACTCTTTTATCCCTGTCTGCGTATTCCGGGCCTTACACTGCCCTTCTTAAGCTCCCATGCATCCCAATGCTTCACTATAAGCGAAAAGCAAAAGTTCAGAAGATGCACCGGGACTTTTACAGCAAAGCGTATGCCCTAAGTCCCTATGCGGTCTCCCGCTCCGCCAGGCACACGGGAAGCACAGTCCGTTTGGGAACCAGTTTCCCCATGGCAGAGTCATGAAGCAGGTTAATGGCGATCTCTGCCATCTCTTTTATGGGCTGGTGGACCGTGGTAAGCTGTGGTGTGGTGAGTGTGGCCAGGAATACATCATCAAATCCAATAACCTTCAACCGCTCAGGCACCGCAATGTCAAGTTTCCTGCAGATCTGGAGGGTCTGGGCGGCGATCACATCACTGTTTGCAAACAGCCCGTCCGTCTCCGGATACTTCTGCAGGGCATCCTCTATCAGCTCCCCATACTTCATGCTGTTGTACTGTATCTCCTCCGTAAGCAGCTCCACAAACGGCACGTTCTCCCGCTCGCACACCTCCCGGAAGCCTTCTGTGCGCATGTCCGCAGGCATAAACAGACCGCCGATGTTCCCCACATGAAGCAGATGCCTGCACCCGCAGGAGATGAGCTTCTCTGCGGCCAGAGCACCCCCCTGCCTGTTGTCACACTCCACTGCTGCCGTTCCGTTGTCCAGGAAACGTTCAATGGTGACCACCGGAATCCCGATCTCGTCAAACACCTCCACCGGCACAGTGCCGCTGCACAGAATGATCCCGGCTACTTTGTTGCTTGTACATATCTCAATATATTCCCGTTCTTTCTCCTGTATGCTTCTGGAATTGCACAGCAGGATCTTATACCCCTTTTTATACGCCTGGTTCTCCAGGTTGCTGATCATCTCCGTAAAATACGGGTGCCGGACATGGGGCACAATGACCCCTATGGTATTGGTGCTGCTCTTGGACAGGGAACGGGCCACTTCGTTGGGGCGGTAGTTCAGCTTCTTCATGGCTTTCTCCACCTTCTCCCTGGCCTTGTCACTGATATATCCCCTGTTATTCAGCACCCTGGACACAGTTCCCACTGTAAGTCCCGATTCTCTTGCAACATCCTTTAACGTTGCCATTCCCCTTCACTCCCTCTCCGTAGTTTTCTCTGTTGTCCATGTGTCAATCGGTTAACATTTACTTTATAAGTGTACCACACTTCCAAGCATTCGTAAATCACCACTTATGAAAAACAGGGAAAACGTTACTGTTTACTCCGTTCACAGTAACAGATGCGCTGAAATCGTAAGAACAGCGATTTCGCGCACGCAGTCTCGGGTTTGTCATGCAAAGAACACGTGAAAACACCTCGAGGCAGTACCGGGTGAACAGTAACGGGAAAACCACCACGGAGCCTGCAAAATCCATCTGTTGAAAACAACCGCAGGTTAATATGCCAAGGCGGTAAGCCTAGGCGTTCCGGTATTTATCCACAATCTGTTCCATCTGTGACCATTTTTTCTCCATGTCCGCCACCAGCTTGAACTGTGTCCTACAGCGGTCCAGGTTGTGCCCCTCCCTGGCGGTCTTAAAATACACATCTCCTTCCAGATAGTCTGTCAGGAAACGCATGCCGCACTCGAAGGTCATGGTCCTGGCCCCCAGAGGCAGTGCCTTCAGTTCCGCCTGGGTAAGCCTGCCCTCACAGCCCTGGATAAAGCCCCTGGTGTAGGCGTCAAACAGTTCCATGCTGCACTCCACTTTCTCCAGATCCCGCTCATCCTCCGCCCCGGTACTTGCCCCAAACCGGATAGAGTCCCCAAAATCATTCACCGCCAGGCCCGGCATCACCGTATCCAGATCCACCACACAGATGGGAGCACCTGTGTCCTCATCCATGAGGATATTGTTCAGCTTGGTATCATTGTGGGTTACACGCAAGGGCAGCTCTCCCCTGGCCTGTAGTTCCAGAAGTTCTCCTGCCAGCCCCTCTCTGTCCAGCACAAACCTTATCTCCGGCTGCACTCCTGCCGCCCGGCCCATCTTATCCTCCTTTAGTACCTCCAGGAATCTGGCAAAACGTGCCTTCGTGTCATGGAAAGCCGGGATGGTCTCATGCAGCTCTTTGGCCGGAAAGTCTGCCAGCATACACTGGAAATGCCCAAAGGCCACCGCACTGGCGTAAAAATCATCCGCACTGTTCACCGCATCATAGCTCACCGTCCGCTCCACAAACCCATACATACGGTAATAGTCTCCCGACTGGTTCCGGTAATAGGGCCTGCCATCCCTGGTGCATATCACGTTTAAAGTCTCCCTGGCAGGATCCCCTCCCTCTGCCAGAATCCGCTTCCGCAGATGGGCCGTAATCTTCAATATGTTCTCCATGACCTCTTCCGGATGTTTGAATATATCATGGTTGATCCTCTGGAGAATCGCTTTCTGGTTCCCGTCCCCATCCTGGTATTCCACCCGGAATGTATCATTGATATGGCCGTTACCAAATGAAGTGACCGACCGGATCCCGCTGTCGCACACAAATTGTGCTGCGGCTTCCCGGGCCTGCGTATATTCTGTCTGGTTCATTGTCGTTCCTTCCCGCCCGCTTTAACGGACATTTTGTTTTAGTCTCACCAGGTCCCCGTCCCTGCATGCTACTGCACATTGACATTTATTTTAATACAATTATTTCGTTATTTCAATGTTATTTCATGCAGTATATGAAAAATTGTAAGTTACTGTTCAGCCCTCAATGTCATTAAGTTAGCACCAGCAGCATAAGGCTTACTGCGGGAAAGATGGCAAAAAAGGATGCCCGGCTTCCCCATAAACTAATGTTGCCGGTCACAGACACATTTGTTGCATGCCAAATAGACAGATTTCCCATCTGCCTAAAAAAATGGTATAATGATATAGATGCTTAGGCTGCCCTATAGATAAAGTACCGTGGCTTACGGAAATGGGCTGTCTGCAGTCTTGGATATTGGCGTTCATTCCGTATGGGGATCAGTTCTTTCTGCAGCAAAAGCATCACGTTGCACTGGCCTTTCTCCGTGGACGGACGGGGAAAGACCCTGCAAATATGTGCAGCCATAGTGAAATTTACTTTGTACTCATGTTTTGTTTCCTTCTTTTCGATGACGGCACAGTTGACCAGCATTTCCGTTATGTTATACGCAATAAGGTTTGCCCATATTTCCTGTTTGACATACTCCGGCTTGTAAGAATGGTAGTTGCTCAGGCCGATCGTATATTTCAGTTTGCGGAACGAGGATTCAATGGACCATCTCCTGTAGTAGAGGACCCTGAGCCTTTCGGGAGGAAATTCTTCCCTTGGGAGATTCGTCACGATGCATTCGTCGGAATCATCGCCGATTGGGAACCTGGCGATACGGAAAACAAGGCTGTGAACCGAGACCAGTTAATCTTCGCATTATTGAGGAAGCGATAAACGGTATTCTTGCTTGTATATATTGTAAAATGTAAGTTTTCAAGGAACAATTGGGGGCTTTTGACCCCAGCATCATGACATTGGTTCACGGCGTAGCCGTAACAGCAACGTGATGCACATGCAGTCTCGGGTTTGTCACGCAAAAGGCCCCCTGCCTTGTACTTTTGCCGCCTCCGCAGGAAGGTGCCCACCGGCCACGGAAGCATATCCGCTGTCTGCGTCTCTGCATTTCCCAGGCACGCTCATCTTTAGGAAACATACCCCCTGCACCCTTCCCATGGATTCATCTTCCCTGTCATTGCCCACAGCCAGGACTTCTCCCGGGGAAAGATCCAGCCATTCGCAGATCTCCTTCAGTCCTGTTCCCTTATTCCTGTCTCTTCCCACAATTTCCAGGCAGTTCTCCTCCACGAATATGCGGCTGCCTGTCTGCTTCAGAAGTTCCTCTATCTGGCTGCATTCCTGTTCTTTCCATATGCTGTTGTGTCGCTTTGCCAATGTAATCTTATACACTGTCTGGTTTTTCCTGTATGCTTTTACCCTTGCCCGTATCTTTTCTGCAAATTCTCCAAGCTCCGGTAAGCAGCTTGCATCCACCGGGTATATGGCTTCCCCCACATATGCGCCGCCCCTGCCTGCTGCCTGTCCCTCCTGGCTTTCTGCGGCTCTCACCCACACATGAGCCCCGGATGCAAAGACACCACCCCGGAACAGCTCCATATCCTCCCGGATCCGTTTCCTGGCCTCCTCTTCCGGCAGGGAAGTGGCCAGGAAAAGCTGGCAGGTCTGCCCCAGCGCTGCCAGGTACCGGGAGATCTCCTCCGGCAGACCCCATGTGTCCTGCATTCCGCCATTCCCCATCCCCCTTCTGTCTCCTTTCTCCAGCAGGGTTCCGTCCAGGTCGAAAAAGACAGCCCGGAACCTCCTGGGAATCCGGAACATGGGATACTCCCCGAAAAACTGCCTTCCTGCAAAATCAGCCCTTCCGCCATAAGCCAGATAGCAGCTACACCGCTTTTGTCCGCACAGCGGCCGGAAGATGGCCTCCCTGTCACTCTCGTACCAGTTCCCAGCCTTCACCCTGCTGATATTGCAGCTGTGCATCCTGCCATCTGCCTCCACAAAGCACCTGTCTGCGCACAGTTCCACTCTGGCGGCCGTCTGCGCCAGTTCTCTCTCAAAAAAAAGATCAATCCGGGAAAGGGCATGGATTTCCTCTGACCTGTAATTCCGTCCAAGTCCATCCATTTTATTGATCCAAAGGTATATGTCCGGGGAGAGCTTCCACCGCAACCTTTGCAGCAACGGGATATTTGCAGGCACTCCCACTGCCCCGGCACAGAGTCTGACGCCGTTCCCGGCCAGCTGGTGGCATTTTGCCACAAAAGCATCCACATCTGTCATCTCCGGATGAAAGGTGGCCCACAGGCAAAGTTTCTCCCTGCAGGTTCTTCCTTCCTGTATCTTCTCCTCCAGGGTACATCCTCCCCAGGTCTTCTTCCCCAGACATAAATGCTGCCAAAATCGCTCCAGGCATTCTTCCACGGGAAAGCTCAGATTTGTCTGCATCCCCACCCTGTCAATGCCGGGAACCGCCGCCAGACGCCCAAGCCCTTCCCAATACCAGCTATGGATGGAAGCCTCCCCGTAAGGAACCACCAGCACAGCGCCAAGGGAAAGCTCCCTGGCCCTCTCCTCCACACTATGACAGAACCTGGCAAAATGCTCCCGGTCCCTGTCCAGCTCGGCTGCCGATGACCTGTGCTTGGAAAAAGGACAGTAGGAGCAGTGGTAATTACAGCTTTTCAGATCCCCTCTGTAAAGTATGGTTCTCTTGTCCATGCACCCTCTCCCATTCCTTCATTTTCTCCCGGATATCCTCTGAGATCAGCATGGGGCCAATGTAATCGGATAATGCCAGTCCCTCCTCTGTAAGATAAAGCAGATCCCCGGCTTCTCCCACAACTGCTTTCCCTTCTCCTGACCGGTTCTCTTTCCTGAGCCATCCTCGTTCCAGCCACTCCCCCAGTATCGGGAAATCCACCATAAGCTCCCTGCCAAAGGCCCTTCTGTAAGCGTCCCTGGAGATACCCGGGCGGATCAGTACATGTTTGATCACATACCTTCTGCGCCTCTCCTCCTCTGACAGCAAAATGCCATGGCGAACTGCCAGGAAATCCTCCTGTTGTCCAAATCCTGCGATCTCTTCCAGTGCCTCTCTTCTGGTAATCTGATAAGGTGTACAGGCATGGAGCCGTCCCAGATAGCTTCTCCCCCCACAACCCAGGGACAATGCACCTGTAAGGCCACATTCGCACAAACCGGATTCTGGCTGCCAGCTCCCGGTTCCTTTTTTCAGAAACCGTCTCATAGAGACCTGGACATATCCTTGCTCCTTCAAAAAAGCCGCTCCTGCCTGATACAAAGTATATGTATGCTCGGGATCCAGTACATTTCCTTTCCCTTCCCGCTCCATCCTAACTCCATGTTTGATATACAGAGGATAGAGAAAGATCTCTTCCGGCCCATAGGAAACACCAGTCCGCAGGGAATCCACCAGGCTCTTGGCAGTCTGCCCCGTCAGCCCGTAAATGAAGTCAAAATTGACACAGGCAAAGCCTTCCTCCATCAGAAGTGCTGCTGCCTTCCGGGCCTGGATCGCATCATGCTGTCGTGACAGCCAGGCAAGCTCCTCATCGGCAAAACTCTGGATCCCCAGACTGACCCTGGTGACACCAAGCTCCCTTAACAGCTTCACCTTGTCCCGGCAGGTCTGCCGGGGCGCCGTCTCTATGACCACCCTGCACGTCTTCCCCATAGGCAGATGCGTCTCCACTATCTGGAAAACCTGGGTAAGCTGCCTCTCCGAAAGCAGCAGTGGTGTGCCACCTCCTATGGTAAAATCCCCGAAAACCGTGTTTTTAGGCAGGATCCCCCCATATTGTGCGGCTTGGCGCTCCACACCCTTCAGATAGGTTTCCATATAGGCGCCACTACAGCCCGCCACGGAAAACAGGTTGCAGTACCCACATTTGCTCTCACAAAAAGGAAGATGAAGGTACAAACTATGTCCTTCACCTTCCAGATTCCCCATGTAATCACCCAGATTCACATTATTCAAAGATCTGTACGCCGTCTTATGGGGATAGCTGTACATATACTGGACATATCTGTTCATGCAAATCCTCTTTCCTGATACTACCTTTTCCTCTCCTTGGAATATTTCCTCCCGTTCAAAGGAAAAAATGCTTGTAGGGTACTGTATTCACCACCGGATGGTTCACCCCGTGGAACACATACCCATCCTCCCCATAACAGGTGCCATGGTCGGAAAAGCAAACCACAAAGGTTTCCCCCCGCTTCTCCTTCCAGCCATCGAACAGTCTTCCAAGCTGTCCATCCACATACCGCAGCGCCGCCCGGTGGGTCTTAAGGCTGTCCTTTTTGTCTTCTGTCCGGGCAGCTGCCGCCCCATGGGGTTCTTTCCCTCCGGATTTCTGTGTTTTGGGTTCTTCCCTTCCAGGCTCTTGTGTTGCGGATTCCTGTTTCGCATCTGCCTTTCCCGCACCTTCTTCCAGGTAAAAGTAATTGGGATAGTGAATGGCACATACATTCACGTACAGGAAGATCTTCCTGGGATCTGTATTCTGTTCCAGACGCCTCAAGATAAAGTCTACCTGGTTCCTGGTGCTGTCCTTCACCGGACAGGAAAAAGAAGGATTCCAATCACTTTTCTCAAAAAAGGAAGGAAACACCTGCCCCATCTGGGATCGCTTGTCAAAGAAAGCCACTCCTCCTACACACCAGGTATCATAGCCATCCTGGTGCAGGCCCTGGACCAGGTTCGGGGCATCGAATCCATAGGAACCCTTCGGAAGCTTCCTTCCCATACC
This sequence comes from uncultured Acetatifactor sp., assembly GCA_910577665.1. Classification (GTDB taxonomy): domain Bacteria; phylum Bacillota; class Clostridia; order Lachnospirales; family Lachnospiraceae; genus Acetatifactor. The sequence goes on along the minus strand of CAJTOJ010000018.1, from coordinate 18,662 downwards.
CATGCTCCTGGGCATAAAAAGCATCTCCTTTTCTGCTATGCTTCTGGCATCATCCCTGGAAGGGAGAAAACCAGCAAATATAGCGTGGTGGGAGGGATAGGTAAAGTTGCCGGGCGCCTGGCGTTTCTCCCAGGCTCCATACCGGTTCAGGACAGGAGTACCACCCGCTGCTTCCTCCTGGACTGCGGCGTCATACCGAAGGGTATCCAGGCATACAAATAGGATGTCACATTTCCCCACCACCTTCCCCATGTCAACGGAACATACTTTATCTTCCATGCTGGCCTTAAATGCTGCAAAGGGAACTTCACTCATATCCTTCAACTTCCTTTCTAAACTCCCATGCATTCCAATGCCTGGATATAATAGGAAACGATTGGTTTCACGGCCTTGACAATATCTCTTTTAAAATTGCAACCTGTCTCCCATAGATCCTGTTCTCTCCATAGGCATCCCGGTGCAGCAGGTCTCCCTGGGCATTCATCTCAATGATACGGGGTACCAGGGTTTCTTTCTCCAGCAGCACATCCATGCCAATGCTGCGAAGCCCGGGATAACAGCCTGCCGCCCGCAGACAGACTTCCTGGATGTGCTCTACAGTCCTTCTGTCCAATTGCAGGTCCTGGAAAGCCATGGAGTGGTTGTTGAGATGCAGGTTCGTAATCGGTCCCCTGGACAGCCGTGGCAGGATATAGTCCACCTGCCCATCCTGGACCACCACCCGCAGGTCATAACAATATCCCTGGTATGTTGCTTTTCCATGCCACCTCTCCACCACACAGTCCAGTTTCAGGAGGCTGTCCAGAAAACACCGGGCATCCCCGCCCTCCAGTCTGTACATTTTCCTGGTATTGTAGATATGCCCCCCTTCCAGGGCTGCACAGGTGTAAAGCACCAGTCTCCCAGTGTCTCTGGCGTACCTGAGGGCCACCACCCCTGCGGCTCCGGACCCCTTGACCGGTTTCACAAATACCTGGCTGATCCGGTTCTCAAAAAGGAAGGCAAACAAAGCCTCCTTCTCTGAGAAAGCCTCCTGATACAGCTTCGTTGTGGGAACCTGTTCCAGAAGCAGCCTGTTCTTGCATTTTCTCTTGTCCAGCACTTCCGCAATATCATGAGGATGGTTCCAGAAGCCACCCACTGGCAGATGGGACAACTGGTGCAGCCTTCTGTCATATTCCTCCGTGAGCAGATCCAGTTCTTCCAGACAGCAGCTACCCCATACTGGCGCATCTATCTTGACCACATATTGCCCCAGATCTTCCTTCCGCAGGTAAAAGTCTTCCAGCTTTGTCATATGCTTCCAGTCCAGGAAATCCACCGGGATCCCAGCCAGGGCGGCTGCCTTCTCGAAATAATGTCTCTGCTTTCCTCCTTCTGTACCGATCAGAAGGACCTTTTTCACTCTGTCAGCATCGCATTGTACCATAATTTCCCGTTCCAATCATCTGCTTCTTCCTGCTCAGACACATCCACCTCAAGGGACAGTTGTTCCAGCTTGCCCATCAGTTCATCGGACAGGTAATGGTAGTGTACATCCAGCTTCTCCAGGTTGGGCAGTCCGGGCACCTGCTCCAGCAGGAGCTGTCCGCCTTTATCTGTCAGGGTGCCACAGGACAGATCCAGGGTGGTAATCTGACGGATGTATTTGCTCTGCAGCGCCACTTCTGTCAGCTCGTCCTGGATCTCGCTGTCCACAATCCCCAGATAGGTCAGATTGGGGAAGTCACTTCCTTCCAGCATCTCCCGGATGGTATCTGCATTTCCATCAAAACCATAATTATCTACCCCGATATAGAGCAGAAGCTTTTTCAAGCGGGGCAGCTTTGCCTCCTTGATCTGGGCCATCACATCGCTCCCCAGGCCACCGCAGATAATGGTCAGGTTTTCCAGGTTCTCATGGGCAATCTCTCCCAGATCCAGATCCGTACTTCCCTTTATGGTCAGGCTCTTTAACTGTGGCATGGCCTGCCAGAGACGGCTGTAATTGCCCTGTATGATCCAGGATACCTCACACTCCTCAAAATCCATATCTCCCACAAACAGACTCGTAATATGTGCAAATCTGTCTGCATGCTCTACAATCCCGTCTAACAGGGCCTGGCAGTCTTCTTGTGCCGGGTCGCCCCAACTGCCGATGATCACTTCCTCCAGCCCCGGAAAATCCGGATCCTCCAGAATCTCCTCCAACATTGTCCCTGCGTCCTTCCCCTTTTCAGAATCTTCATAATCATACACGTAGGTCTTACTCTTTCCCATTGTCTGTGTCAGCCGGGCTTTCCGCCTGCGGCTTCCTCCTTCCTTTTTCAGTCTCCTGTTTATAGTCTCCCGGCCAGACAGCCAGGCCGTCTATACTGCATTCTTTTTGCCACCTCCCTGTCAGAGCGCCTTTTTCTTCCACCTTCCCAGCTTATAGAAGATTGCCGTGGCCACTGCACCCAGCACCCAGGCGCACAGCAGAGAGATCCACAGGCTCTCATAGCGTCCCTGGGGCAGTTGGGGTGTCCTGGTCAGATACACCAGTCCATAGACCAGGGGAACCCGGATACCCACTGTGGTAAGCAGGGAGATCCACATGGGCGTCACTGTGTCACCAGCTCCACGCATGACCCCGGACAGACTCTGGGTCACAGCCATGGCAATATAGCCAACAGCCAAGATCTTCATCATGTCTGCGCTGAGCAGCGCAAGTTCCCTGGTATTGGTGAAGATACTCATCAGATAGGGACCAAAGAGCAGGATCAGTCCCGTGATCACAGCAGAGGTTCCCACCGCAATCAGCGTCCCCTGCCTGGCCCCCTGCTTCACCCGGTCGAGCTGCCTGGCCCCCACATTCTGGCCGGCGTAGGTGGTCATAGCCGTGCCAAAGGAGAAATTGGGCATCATGGCAAAACCATCCACCCTCATGATGATCACGTTGGCAGCAATGATCATTTCCCCGAAACTGTTGGTCAGGGACTGGACCACCACCATGGCCATGGAAAATATGGCCTGGGTCAGTCCTGAGGGCAGCCCCAGCCGGATTACGGTCTTCATGTTCTCCCCATCTGGCTTCAGGTACTTGGTTTTCAGATCGAAAAAGTCAGTCATCCTCCGCAGCTTCAGCACACACAACACTGCAGATACAAACTGGGCGATCACTGTGGCCAGGGCCACCCCTGCCACTCCCATGTGGAGTCCTGCCACGAACCACACATCCAGTACAATGTTGATAACCGTAGCCACCAGCAGATACACCAAAGCAGACAGGGAATCCCCCAGTCCCCGCAGGATACCACAGAGGATATTATAATAGGCCAGCCCGGCGATTCCCCACAACAGGATCATCAGATACGAAGTACACCAGCCGATAATGCTCTCCGGTGTATCCAGCAGTTCCAGGGCTGGACGTATGGCCACCGTCCCCACGATCATCAGCAGCACGGAAGCAATCGCTGTCAGCGTAATGGTGCTTCCAATGGTCCTGGACAGGTTCTCCCGGTCCCTGGAACCATAATATTGGGACACCATGATACCCGCTCCCATGGAGATCCCCACGAACAGTACCAGTAACAGATTAAAAATCGGCCCTGCGCTGCCCACCGCTGCCAATGCATTGTCCCCCTCATATCTTCCCACCACAATGCTGTCCACAGTATTATACAGCTGCTGGGCAATGTTGCCAATCAGCATAGGTACGGTGAATACCACAATCTTCTCCCATGGCCGTCCTTGCGTCATATCCACTTGTCCAAACAGCCCTTTTACTTTCTCTAACATCTCTTCACTCCTATTCTTCCATGGATACCCCATACCAATGAAATACAAATCCTTGCTTATGTATCTTCCTGTCCCCCGTTTTGTCCGGGAGCGAAAGTTTTCCCCCTAGAGCGTGTTTGAAAATTCATTCCCACCATATGCACGCCCCACTTTGCGGTATATTTGGCCCTCATTCGGTCAACGTAGCCCACTACGTCTCCCTCATTTGGGTCAAATCTCCCTTAAATTGTGACGTACATCTGACAGAAAGTAATTTTCAAACACGCTCTAAAACAGTATAACGGATTCTATCCTGTATTACAATGCTGAATTCACTTCCGCATCATTCTGCCCTTACGTCCTATTGCTGTTACGGCTACGCCGTAACAGCAACGTGATGCACACAAAATGAGCAAAGAACGGCCTTGCACAAGCATTCACCTGGCATCAGCTTCCAAAAAGTGAGTCTGTGGGATAGCAATCCGGCCACAATTGTGATACAATCTGGGAAACCAGAAAAAGACATCCCTCCACAGGTCATTGCAGGGAAACCATCACACTACAACTACAAGGAGTCTTACAGAAAATGAAAACCAGGAATCACAAAAAGACAAAGAGAACTTCCCGACAAATCATAGCCCTGGCAGGAGTGATCCTGCTGGCCCTGCTCTATCTGGTGACATTGGTGGTGGCCTTCGTGGACCAGTCTGCCTCCGGACGGCTGTTCTGGGTCTGCCTCTTTGCCACCATCGTTGTTCCATTATTATTGTGGATCTACATCTGGCTGTACGGAAAGCTCACTGATAAGCCCACTATGGAAGACATGCCCGCCGTCCAGACACAGGATGGGACAGACCCCGCCGCGTTCCAGGCATCTGCAGACCAGAAGCCCCATTCCCCCTAAGCTGTCACCCACCTGCCATAAGCAGTGCCAGTTCCCTGCCAGCCTGTTCTTTATCCCGGAAACAGATCCCATGGAATCCCAGGGCCATGGCTGCCTCCACATTCCGCATTGTGTCATCCAGGAACACGCTCTCTTCTGGCGCAAGGCCATAGCGGTCCAGCAGCAGTCTGTAGATCTTCTCCCCCGGTTTCACCACCTTGTCCCGGTAGGACAGGATTCCGCCATCCATATATGGTATGAAATCCAGGGCATCCTGGCAGTCCTCATACGCCCTGCGGGAGAAATTGGACAGGTAATATACCTGGAATCCGGCCTTCTTCAGCTCCTGGATCCAGGGAATGGCATAGTCCCGCTTTTTCACCATACCTGTCACATTCCCATAAGCCCTGTGCAGCTCCTCCCCGATCTGTGGATCCAGGCTGATGAATGCCTCCAGCAGCTTCTCATCGCTCCACACTCCCCGATCCAGCTCATCCCAGTATGGACCCAGCACAGAAGCCCTGGCAATCCGTCCGATCATCTCCTGGTCAAAGCCTTTGTCTTCCAGGAATTCTTTCCAGCAAAAATCCGTCAGTACATTTCCTATGTCAAATATGATATTCCGTATCATTCCCTTTCACCTTTTCCGGGCAGGAAAGTCGCACTCCTGCCCTTTTTGTGGATTGCAGACCGCGCCGTAAGCACCATCCGCCTGTGTTGTCAGATTCCTTCCATGCCATGGCAGACACCGGTCTCCTACAGGATCAGTTCCATCAGCTTCCTTGCCGCAGTGGGCGGCTGCCATTTCTCACTCCTCACCACACAGAAATTCCTTCTTGGTATCCTCTTATTGAACCGCAGTTCGAACAGCAGGCCGGATTCCAGGTATTCGGCAGCAAACTCCCGTGCCACACAGCCGATTCCCAGATTGCGCAAGGCAAACTGGACAATCATATCACTGGTAGCCAGTTCAAACTCCGGCTGTAGCACCACACCGCTTTTTGCCAGAAACGCATCCATACAGCTTCTGGTACTGGTATTGCCCTCCAGGAAAATCATAGGAAGTTTCAGAAGCTCCTGGAAATCCAGTGTCCTGTTCTTGTACGCCATGAATTTACGTCCTGCCACGAACACATCCTCGATCTCCCGGACCGGCACCGCACACAGATCCTCCCCGGAGGAAAAAGGTGTACTCACCACACCAAAATCGATTTTCCCCTCCTGCAGAAGCTGCAGGGTCTGGGGCGTTGGTCCATTGGTGACAATCACTTTGATGCCGGGGTATTTCTCGTGAAACTCTTCCAGAAATGGCAGCAGATAAAATCGCAGGGTCATGTCGCTTGCTCCGATCCGCACCTCCCCAAGCTCCAGGTTCTGCATCCGGATCACCTGCTCCACACCCTGCATGATCTGTCCATATCCCTTTTCCACATATACATACAGCACTTTCCCTTCCGCTGTAAGCCGCATCCCCCGGGAACAGCGCTCAAACAGGACAACGCCCAGGCTCTTTTCCAGAAGCTTCAGGGACTGGCTCACCGCAGGCTGGGAGATAGACAGTTCACCGGCAGCCCTGGTGACGCTGCCGGATTTTGCCACATAATAGAACACTTTGAAATATTCCAGATTCCCTTCTCCGGTCATTTCAAGGTACTCTCTCTGTAGATAATGTCCTCTCTGCCAGGCCCATTGCTGACCATGGTAATGGGATAGCCGATCCGTTTCTCAATGAATTCGATATATTTCCTACAGTTTTCCGGAAGATCCTCATAGTTTCTAATCCCCCGGGTCTCACACTTCCAGCCGGGAAGCACTTCAAGTACAGGCTTCGCCTTCTGCAGCTTCGCTGTCACAGGGAAATCCGTAGTCACTTCCCCATCTATCTCATACCCCACGCATACCGGGATCTCGTCCAGATATCCCAGTACATCCAGCACTGTAAAAGCCACATCCGTAGTCCCCTGGAGACGGCATCCATACCGGGAAGCCACACAGTCAAACCACCCCACACGCCTGGGCCTGCCAGTGGTGGCACCGTACTCCCCACCATCCCCGCCTCTGCGGCGCAGTTCCTCGGCCGCCTCTCCAAAAAGCTCTGACACGAAAGCACCTGCCCCCACCGCAGAAGAATAGGCCTTGCACACCGTGACAATCTGCTTGATCTCATAAGGCGGCAGTCCGGCACCAATGGCACCGTAGGCTGCCAGGGTGGAAGAAGACGTCACCATCGGATAGATCCCGTGATCCGGATCCTTCAAGGTGCCCAGCTGCCCCTCCAGCAGCACGGTCTTTCCTTCCTTCAGCGCCTGGTCCAGAAAAGCAGATACATCACATACATAGGGAGCCACCATATCCCTGTATCCATGCAGGGTTTCCAGCAATTCTTCCGGCTCAATCCGGGGCTTGTGGTAAAGATGCTCCAACAGTACATTCTTCAGCTGGCAGACACGCTCCACCTTCTCTGACAACAGTTCCTCGTCAAACAGTTCGCTGACCTGGAATCCGATCTTTGCATATTTATCCGAATAAAAAGGGGCGATTCCCGACTTGGTGGAACCGAAGGACCTGCCTCCCAGCCTCTCCTCCTCATACTGGTCAAACAGGATATGATAGGGCATCACAATCTGCGCCCGGTCTGACACCAGGATCCGGGGTCTTGGCACTCCCCTGTCCACAATGGACTGGATCTCCTGGAACAGCAATGGGATATTCAGCGCCACACCATTGCCGATCACACTGGTTGCATGCTCCGTAAAAACACCTGAGGGCAGCGTATGCAATGCAAATTTCCCATAGTTGTTCACAATAGTGTGTCCTGCATTTGCCCCACCCTGGAAGCGCACAATGATATCTGCCTCCTGGGCCATCATATCCGTGATCTTACCCTTTCCTTCATCTCCCCAATTGGCTCCCACAATTGCCTTAACCATTTCTCCTCCATTCCCTGCCACTTACGCGGCAAATCCACTATTCTCCCATTCCCGGTCCCCGCCCGCAGCTGTCCATACCTGGCCTTTTGTACCGGGCTATCACACCAGGCTGCCGCCACATCCTTGACCACTCTCTAAACCAGGCCACATATTTAGTATAGTATAAACCTCCCCATAAGTAAAATCAATATATTTTATAGTCAGTATAATTTTTTCTTATATATGGTTTCCAATATGCTTACTTAAAGGAAACGCGGCTTGTTTTCGACTGGAAGACGTGCTATACTCATAATTGACAATTTTGATTTAAGGAGGCATTATACATGTTTTTATTTTTTGCGCAGGCTCTTCCCTATATTGGCATGGCTGGTATACTCTTTTACCTTATCTACATTCTCTATAAACGGAATCAGTTCAAAAACAGATCGGGTGCAGGAGCCTTTTTCTTTGAGAATGACTGTCTGGTGCTCAATACAGGGATCCCTTATCCAATCCCCTTTCATGAGATTGAAAGAGTGGAACTGCATTATAACCAATGGGAGTTGGATCATCTGCTGTCATATAGCCTATGGATCAAGGTGATCAAAAAAAACGGAAAAACCAAGCGGGTGTATTACAAAGGGTATAAAACCGCTAAACTTGCATTGCCATCTGACATGGAAAGGGCTTTGAAGGAAAAAGGACTTCCATGTGACATGATTGACAGCAGAAAAAAGAACTGAGAGTCAATATTTGCCGGGTCTTCCATTATTCCTTGCCGTCCCAGCAATACGTACACAGCTTGCATTTGTCAATTCCCACAGACGCAATCATGTCATCCAGTCTATGATACCGCAGGGACGTAAAATTCAACTGCTTTCCGATCCGTTCCACCATCGCGGCGTACTCTGGTGTGTCCGGGTCCACATAAGCTTTTAAGTCGATCTTACGTTCCTCCTGCTCCATCTCCCTAAGCACCCTCCGGGCAATGAGATCCATCTCCGAGGAAGAACGGGAAAAGTTCAAGTACTTACAGCCAAACAGGATGGGCGGACAAGCCGGGCGGATGTGCACTTCCCTGGCACCGCTATGGTATAGCAGTTCCGTGGTCTCTCTTAGCTGGGTTCCCCGCACAATGGAGTCGTCAATCAGCAGGAGACTCTTATTCCGTATCAGTCCCTCCACGGAAATCAGCTTCATCTTGGCTATGAGATTACGCTGGGTCTGGATCGTTGGCATAAAGGACCTGGGCCAGGTGGGCGTATACTTGATAAATGGCCTGGAAAAAGGAATCCCTGACTGGTTGGCATATCCGATGGCATGGGCCGTCCCCGAATCCGGCACTCCTGCCACAATATCGGGCTGCACATCGTCCCGCTCCGCCAGCAGGGCACCGCAGTTATAGCGCATCTCCTCCACGCTGATACCCTCGTAGGCAGAAGAAGGATATCCGTAATACACCCACAAGAAGGTACAGATCTTCATGTCTTTTCCGGGATGGATCAGGGTTCTTACCTCCTCCGGCGTCACCACCACAATCTCCCCGGGACCAAGTTCCCGCTCTTCCACATACCCCAGGTTCAGATAAGCGAAGCTTTCAAAAGAAACGCAGCGGGCACCTTCCTTTTTACCCACCACCACAGGAGTCCTGCCCAGACGGTCCCTGGCTGCATAGATCCCTATGGGTGTCATGATCAGCATGGTCATGGAACCTTGGATGATCTCCTGGGCATACCGGATGCCTTCCACCAGATTGTCCTTCTGGTTCACAATGGCTGCTACCAGTTCCGTGGCGTTGATATCACCGCCACTCATCTCCAGGAAATGTGTATGTCCCTTGGCGAACACCTCCTGGATCAGCTGTGCCATATTGTTGATCTTACCCACAGTGGCAATGGCATAGGTACCATGGTGGGAACGCACCATAAGCGGCTGCGGTTCAAAATCGGAGATGCAGCCTATCCCCAGATTGCCCTTCATGTCATTTACATCTTTGTCAAATTTCGTGCGGAAAGGCGCATTCTCAATGTTGTGAATCGCCCTGTCATATCCCTTTTCCTTACTGTAGACAGCCATACCGGCACGTCTGGTGCCCAGATGGGAATGATAATCTGTCCCAAAAAAAAGATCAAACACACAGTCCTCTTTGGATGCCACTCCGAAAAAACCACCCATTGTATTCTTCTCCTTGTCTGTCCTTTTACACGGTAATCTCTGCCTTCATGCCAAGCAGTCCTGCATTTTCCTGCAAAAGAGGCTTTATCACCTCTGCCAGGAAAGCATCCACCTGTTCCACGGACCGCCCCACATACCTTGCAGGATCCATGGATCTGCGCAAGTCTTCCAGGGACATGTGGAAAGCCGGGTCCGCTGCGATCAGTTCCAGCAGGTTATTCTCCCCACCTTCCACTTTCACATTGCGCCCTGCCTCCATGGAAAGCTCCCGGATGCGCTCATGCAGTTCCTGGCGGTTCCCGCCCATCTTCACTGCATCCATCATGATATTCTCCGTGGCCATGAATGGCAGCTCGCTTTGCAGACGCTTCTCAATGACCTTGGGATATACCACCAGACCGTCCACCACATTCATGCACAGATCCAGGATCCCGTCCACAGCCAGGAAGCCTTCTGGTATGGACAACCGTTTGTTGGCAGAATCATCCAGGGTTCTCTCAAACCATTGGGTGGCGGAAGTGATGGCCGGGTTCAGCGCATCCACCATCACATACCGGGACAAGGAGGCGATCCGCTCACTTCTCATGGGATTGCGCTTGTACGCCATGGCAGAGGAACCGATCTGGCTCTTCTCAAAAGGCTCCTCCACCTCCTTCAGATGCTGTAGCAGACGGATATCATTGCTCATCTTGTGGGCAGATGCCGCGATCCCTGCAAGCACATTGGCCACCCGGGTATCCACCTTCCGCGAATAGGTCTGTCCTGACACCGGATAGCACTCTGCAAAGCCCATCTTGGCCGCGATCATGGGATCAATCTTGTCAATAGTCTCCTGGTCCCCGTCAAACAACTCCAGAAAAGATGCCTGGGTTCCTGTGGTACCCTTGGAACCCAGCAGTTTCAAGGAACCCAGCACATGATCCAGATCCTCCAGATCCAGTGAAAATTCCTGCAGCCACAGGGTTGCCCGCTTTCCCACCGTTGTGGGCTGGGCAGGCTGGAAATGGGTGAAAGCCAGTGTGGGCTGGGACTTATATGTCTCTGCAAAGTCCGCCAGCAGGGCCATCACATTCAGAAGCTTGCGCTTAACCAGTTTCAATGCCTCACGCATCACTATGATGTCCGTGTTGTCCCCCACATAGCAGGAAGTAGCCCCCAGATGGATGATGCCTGCTGCCTTAGGGCACTGCTGCCCATAGGCATACACATGGCTCATCACATCATGCCGCACTTCCTTTTCCCTGGCCTTTGCCACTTCATAATTGATATCCTCCGCATGGGCCTTCAGCTCGTCAATCTGCTCTGTTGTGATGACAGGCTTGCCATTCTGGGACAGCCCCAGCTCCTTCTCTGTCTCCGCAAGGGCAATCCACAGCTTCCTCCAGGTACGGAATTTCATATCGGGTGAAAACAGGTACTGCATTTCCCTGCTGGCATAGCGCTCGGACAGGGGGCTTTGATATCTGTCTGTACTCATTTCTTCTTCTCCTTCATTCTCCGTAATGGATCCTGCCGCTGCTGCCTTCTGGCAGCCCGGCCAGGCAGGGACAACACCCGCATCTAACACCGGGTATGCCATAATGTCCTGCACAGGAAACATTATATAACCCCGATGTTCACATGTCAACCTGCACCATTCCATTGTGGTGCTTCACCATTTCTTCGATTTCTGTTGCATACATGGGATATTGCTCCTTCAGATCCTGTATCTCCCGGCGAGCTGTCTCCGCAATGCCATTGTTATAATCCAGCTGACTGCGCAGGGACTGTCTGCGCTGTATCAGTTCATGACGCATCTCCACCATCTCCCGCTTATCCAGAAGGGCACCTGGCTTGGACGCCCACCTTCCCGGATTGGCTATGTGATAGTTTGACATCTTCGCCACCAGTTGCTTCTGGTAATATTCCAGTTTGGCTGCCGCCTCTGCGTATTCCTTGCGCTCCTCCTTCTCCTGCAGATACCGGCGCCAGCGCTTCGCCAGGGTGCCGGCACTGTCCACATTGTACTTCATATAAAGATAATCCGTCAAGTTCCGGTTGTTCACATACCGGATCTTCACCTTGTTCTGTACCAGGATCAGCCGGTTGATAGCCTGGTTGACCTTACGCTTCTCTCCCTCCGCATCTGTATACTTGATCCAGAGAACCACCACTGCTACCACTGCGGCTCCTGCTGCCAGCAGGTATCCCACCTGGGTATTCATTTCAAAGACAAACTGTAGCACCAGCAGCATCAGAAAACAGGCGGCCAGGGCCGCCAGGAATATGACTGCCATCCCCCGGAAATTATTCAGCATGTTATCCAGCTCTGCCCTGCGGTATTCGTAGGCATGCCGCTCCCTGTCCAGACGTTTGAGATCCTCCTTCACCAGTTGCCCGTATTCCTCACTCTCCTGCATCTTCCGAATGCCTTCCTGGACCTCTGCCTCCTGGTCCCGCATCCGGTAGTAGTCTGCATCCCGCATCCGGTTCTTCTTACCCTGGTACCGCTCCCGCTCCTGTTCCATCACTAGCAGTCTCCTGGCAATACATTCCAGATCTTCTGTCTCTTCCGAGGGCAGTCCTTCGATCTCCTCGATATCCGTCAGATATCCCGTTACCAGGGAATATTCCCCGGCCAGCAGATGCATCTCCCTGGAGGCTTCTGCAATCTGCTCCAGACAGCCTGTCACATAGCGGCCACGCTGCTCCCCGTCCTGGAAATCCACTGTATTTCTGTCATATACAATGGCATCCCAGTTCTCCGGCTCCTGCCCCGGTCCTTTTCTTTTCTCAGATTTCTTCCCGAATAATTTCCCTAAAAAACCCATTCCTGTACCTCTTTTATGCCTTCTTTCTGATACAATCCTTCCCCGGTTCAGCCCATACCCGCAGTGCAGGAAAGATTTCGATAGTTCTCTTTCAATGCCTGGGTGAGCCGTTGTGTATCAGCCAGGTATGCCTGCCTGTTTTCCACCCGCATCCTGCGTCTGTTGTAGAGCCTCAGATACGCCGGCTGCTGTTCCCACTGATTGGTGAGCTGCTCCATCTCCTTTTCCAGTTCCAGGGTAGCCTGATAGTCCTCTATTTCCCCTGCCACCAGGGTGATATAGTCCTCTTCCGGCAATTCCATCCGCTTTGCTGCCAGATAAGACAGGTATTCCTCCCTGTTGCCATCTGTGGCATACGCTTCCCTAAAGCACTCAGCCGCCTTGCCATAGTGCATCATCCCTGCATAAGCCACTCCCTTGTTGTGCCGGATAGCCGCCAGACAACTTACAGCCGGAAGCGGTTCCCCCTCTTTTTCCAGCTCCTGCCACTTCCGTATCAGTTCATCATACCCCCGGATAGCCGCCACATATTTTTTCTTCCTCACCAGATGGTCGATCTGGCTCTTTCTCTTTTCCACCCGGCTTAAGCCTGCCCCCTGCTTCAGCACCTGCTCCACATGGCGGATGTCCTCCTGGCTACAGAACCCCACATATTCCAGAAGCATTCCCACGAAGCTGCTCAAGGATCCTCTCTTATGCACCAGCGGTTGCAGGGCTTTCGCCAGGTCCTGGAGTCCACACTGCCTTTCTATCCAGTCCAGCAGCCTCTCCTCCAGCAGGGCCGTATCCAGTAAAAAGGCGTTCTCCTTGATACAATAACTCAGTTCCTCCATGGAATACACATTGATATCCAGCCCCGGCACACAATACGGGATCTTGGCATATTCCCCTACACACACACTGACGCGCATGGATCTTCCTCCTAGAATAACGGTATTTTTTCCTTCCACACATGACCTGATGCCGGTCTGAACTCCCCGAAGCCCAGATCCCGTGCCTCCACGGTAAGCGCTGTTTCCTCCTCCAGGTAGAACCGGGCGTGGATCCTGGCGATAGGACCGGGCATATCCTCCAGCAGAATCTGGGCCTGTTTCCCGCTCCTGCCAATGAGAGGAGTCACCGTAACCTGGAAACCATCCCCGTCCTGTATATAGAATTCCATCTCTGCCTGTGCTTCATACCAGTTCACCCCGGCATCCAGGATGGCGTAATAGGATTCCTCCCCTTGACGCAGTATCTTCATTCCCACATTGGCTTTCAGCTTGTCATTCCCCAGGAAAACATGTCCCTTGCCTGCCTCACTGGGCACAATACGCTCCTGCAGCCCGATACAGGCTCCCTTGCTGAACAGATTGCTACCCTGGAACACCTTTCTTCCCCTGCAAAGAAACCGCAGGGAATCTTTCATCCACATCTGGTCAAACCCGTCCCCGATGAGATACACACTGTCCACCTGTTTCTCCCCGAAGACCTCCTGCGCCACCTTCAAAAGTCCACGGTCCAGTTCCTGTATCCTTGCATTCCGTACCCCTTCCTCTTCCGGCAACGGCTCCCACAGGAAAAAAGGAAACTCCCTCTCCTGTATATAGACCACCACCGGTGTGGTCCGCAGGTTACATTCCAGCTCATATACCAGGATATGGCTGTCCCGGTATGCAAACAGCATAGACCTGTTGTTCCACAAAGCCCAGGGCTGCCGGAGCATGAAACTGTAATAGCTCTCCATATGACTCTGGAACGTGATTTTTTCTGTCTTCAGACGCAGACCGGCCGCCACCTGGTTCAGCACCTCCAATGTGCGTCCATCCAGGTATTCCACCGTGATCAGCATCCCCCCGATCTTGTCCGAAGATGCCACCTGCCCGAGTAAAGCCAGGCTGCGCTTGACAAACAGAGTCAGCAATGCAACCGGGTCATAGCTCTCCCCCTCTATCACCACCATCTCCCCATCCAGCGCCTGCCCCAGCAGATTCTGGATCAGGATCCCCTGCCCTTCACCTGCACAGCGCACAGCCTCCCTGCCGTAAAACCACTGACCGGATCCAATCCGCTTGCACAGCGCTGTGGGAATATGATAATTCTGGCCTCCTGCCACCTGGGACAGGGTTTCCACTTCCCCTATGACAGAGGGCGCATAACTGATCTGGCAGAATTCATTTCCCAGATCATATCCCAGAAGCATTTTCCCGCCAAATAATCCCATATCCCATCCTCCTATCCGGGGTCCCCAGAGCATGTTTGAAAATGCATTCCCGCCATCTACGCCCCGGCTTGCGGTATATCTGATCCCCATTTGGTCAACGTAGCCCACTACACCTCCCTCATTCAGATCCAATCTCCCGCAACCTGTGACGCACAGCTACCAGAAGCAATCTTCGGGCACGCTCTAGCTTTTCAGCCCAAACAATCTTCCTCCCAGATAATCCTTCCTGTAATATTCTTCCAGCAGATTGTCCAGGGTATCCGCATCCTGGAGATTCTTGCTGATAATGATGTCATTGATCAGCTGGAACCTGCTGTTGCCCTCCCCACCGGGGGTATCCTTCTTCTGCAGGGTTCCACTGACGGTAAGCTGCTCCTTCCCGTTTCTTTCCTCTGTGATATAATACTGGATGCTCTCCCCGAAAAACAAGATAAACTCCTTGAAAAAGACACCGCCATAGGCCTCCCGCATATATTCGCTGGTATATTCCTCAGACTCTCCGTTCTCATGGAGAAGCACATGGTGTACGCGGGCCTTGCTGCCTGGATAGGCACGGTATTCCAGAATGGTCTTGTCCTCCAGCTCCTGCTGCACCCAGGCCGCCTTCCGGAAGCTGCGGAAACATTCCAGGCGGATTCCCGCTCCCATCATCTCCTTCAGGAATTCTTCCTGAAGGAATTCCGCCTCCTGCAAAGGCATGGTGCCGCCTGCTGCACAATATTTTAAGAAGGCCAGCTTGCACACCGGCTGCACTGGCTCTCCCCGCAGATACATATTGCCGATCTCACGGAACACGTCTCCCTCCATGACACGTTCCTTCACAAAATAGTCATATGCACATCTGTCCAGAAAAGCTTCTTCCACCTCTGGTTTTGCCCCTTGCGAAAGATAATAACGGAATATGTCCATCTTCTCTCCCACAAAAGCCCCTGTGTAAAGCATCTGCACCAGGATTCTTTCACTGAGATGGTAACATTCCAACCCAAAATCCCTTGCCGCTTTCCAGACATCCCTCATCCATTTCGTGGATCCGTGGGAAAAGGTGGCAAGATATTCCAGCACAGCGCCATCGTACTTCCCCTTCTCAAATACATAAGCAGCAGAGGCAAGCAATATACCGTCCTCCCCGGAAACACCTCTTTCAATCAGTATCCTGAGAAGACGCACCAGCAGCTTGATATCCATGAAGTAAGGACCATAGGCATTCAGCCATTCCCCCGCCTGCTCATACAGGCCACGCCGGATCAGATACCCTGCAAAGATCCCCTTCTCCTCCATGGAAAACTCCCACAGGGGCCTTGCAAGGCAGTCATCCAGCGCATACATGTCATCTGTATCAGAATAGTATTGGAGCAATTGCAGATACAGCTGTCTTTGGACGCGGATCTCCGCATCTTCTGAAAATGCCACCCGCATGGCGCGCACGGCATCGTCCCTGCTGTCCAGCCCGCCTCTGGTGCCATCGCACAGATACAGATCCAGTTCCAGGTTGTCCCGCACCAGGGGAAGCAGCAGACGCAGGAACTTCCCCGGTATCATCAGCTTCTCCATGGTATATTCCACACTGCTCACATACCGGTTCTGCCAGATATCCTCGAACACCAGTGTATAGTTGCTGCCATATATGGGCACCCAGGCACATCCTTCCACAAGGGTATACACCGAAGGAGACAGCTTCCCCGCCTGATACACATACACTTGGGACAAGTTCCGGTCCTCCACCCGGATGGAATGGACAAACAACAGCCTGGACAAAGGTCCTGCTGTCTGTTCGTTGATCATGTCCGGATGCAGCAGACGGTTGTAAAGACTTGCCAGGGGCCGGTTGATATGTCCCTTCTGAATCTGCTCCACCACAAAATGCTCCATCTTCCGGCTATATGTCTCATAGATATCCCCCAACATTTCCCCGGCCTGTAGCACATAGTCATACAGGTAAGCCGTTCGTCCATAGTCCAGATGATTCTGATAGGAAAAATACAGAAGCACCGCCTTGGGAATCTTCACCTGGGCATCCAGATCCAGGGACATCATGTAGTATTCATATAGATTGGTTATCCGCAGATTGCCCTCTGCACCTGCGCTGTACCATTCAAAATATGCCTTTCCCTGCTTCCCGCCTTTGATCAGCAGGCCGCAGATCTCCTGGAGCAGGCGCAGATCCCCGGATATTTCATACAGCTTCTTCAGGGTTGCGAACAGTACACCGGAATATTCCTTCACTTTTCCTGCCAGGTACAGCATTTGTTCCGTTACTTCCTGTTTCAGGATATCATGCCGCACTCCAAACCAGAGCACCTGCTGTTCAAATTTTCCGATTCTGCGAAGCAGGGCCGGATTGGCATGGAGCACACCCAATGCTTCTACGTAGAGGATGGGACTGGAACATCCCAGTGCAAACTGCCTGGCCAGGAATTCCCACTTTCTGGCCAGGGACTTGTGATGCTCTTCTGACAGATATAAAAGCAGCCATGCAATCCTCCAGTTAGTGTTGTCCTGGCGATAGAGCCGCTCCACATCCGCGGCCACCCGGTTCACATAGTCCTCCTCCCCGTGAATCAAGGTAGTGAGATACAGATAATAAGCCAGGCAGGTCTTTTCCTCCGGCTTCTGCTCCAGAAGCTCCTCCACATGATCCAGGATCCAGCCTGCCTCATTGGTACGCCCCTCTGTGATCAGTAGTTGTGCCTGGAACAGCCTGGCCGGGATCCCATTCTCATCCCTCACCACCAGCCGCTCTATCAGTTTCCCCGTTTCTTCCTGCCATGCTGTTTTCCCGATCTTCCTGATCCGGAAGGCCAGATACAACTCCATCAGCTTCTGGGTGTAGCGTTTTTCTGACAGTCCCGGCCCCCCATAGCCCATCCTGGTGCCAGCCACCACCGGAATCGCCAGGCGGCTACCCCCATTGCAGAGGATAATCTGCCCGAAATTCCTGCCTCTATGACAGAGACTGCCATCCACATACACAGGAAGATGGCATTGGTTTCCCAGAAAGTCATCATCCGTAAGCACTTCCTTCTCCGTGAACAGAAATTCTCCCACACACTCTATGGTAAGCCTGGTATACCCCCAGCCGCTTCTCAAAACGGTAAGCTCCTTCTCCGTTACAGTACCCGGCTCCACCACTGCGATCTCCAGCTCTTTTTCACAGGTATACTCCACTTTCTGCTTCTTATGGATCCGGATCAGGAACTCCTCCATGTTCTGCTCATTACCCTTATAGGCAGACAAGGCTTTGTAGTCGTCCAGAAACTGGGCATCGTTTCCTTCCAGGATCAGCAAAAAATCCCCAGAATAAAACAGTTTCACCGCCTCCTGCCAGTTTTCCCTGGCCAGATTGGCAAAGTGGAAGAGATTCCTTATGGGCCCGCCGGAGGACTCCAGTATCCTATACTCCACAGTAACCACAAAAGGAATGCTGTATTCCCCCTGGTTGCTGATAACCTGGAAACTGCCCTTTACCACATCTCCCTCTTCCAGGTTCTCCCCATGAAAGCAATAGGCAATCTCCTCCTGACTGCCCTGGAAACTTTCCGTAAGGCATTCCATTCTCAGATCCGAGGAATAGACCCTGCCTTCTGCCGGGGTGTCAGCCGACCCGAAAATATGGAAGGCTCCTTCCATCTGCTGTCCCCTGTGGACAGATAATTCTATCTTCGTGCAGGAGAAATCAAGCGATGCTCTCTCATATTCATAATTTCCTTTCAGAATCTGCTCTATACTTCCGTGCATGGATCCCCACCTGCTTCTTCCTGCCGGCAACAGCCGTCCCGCCTGGCTGTGCCCTGCCATTTCACTTTCCTATACCAAACACCCTGTCACAGTCTCTATTATAGCAAATTGTAAAAGACAGGGCAAATCATTTTCAAGGAAAGGGCAGACAAACCGTAACAGTTCAGACAGGGCACTGAACTGTTACGAGAATGCACACAAAACGCGAA
>CAJTOJ010000017.1 GCA_910577665.1 uncultured Acetatifactor sp. | reverse complement strand
GTTTTTGAGCGCATTTTGCTCAAAAACCCGAGACAGCGTGCGCCAAAACGCATGTCCTTTGCGTTTTGTGTGCATCATGTTGCTGAGAACGGCGTAGCTGTGAACAGTAACCAGTAACAGACGTCTGTCTCTGGTAAAGCTTTAGGAACCCTTGCATTTTGTTTTTTTCACTGCTATACTGGATGGAGTCTCCTTCCCTGCGCGTGGGTCCACACAAGATACCCATGCTGTTCACAAGCAGCCGTTCCCAGACTATTTTTTAAAAGAAGACGGAGAATGTATGATGATCACTTTACTTGCAAAATGTTTCATTCAGAACCGGGATGCCTACCAGGAGCCTTCCACCCGCCAGTCCTACGGTATGCTGTGTAGCAGTGTGGGTATTTTTCTAAACATATGCCTGTTTGCAGGGAAATTCGTTGCCGGACTTCTGGGCAATTCCATCGCCATCACCGCAGATGCCTTCAACAATCTTTCAGATGCCGGCTCTTCTGTGATCACTTTGATCGGGTTCAGGATGGCCGGGCAGAAGCCCGACCCGGATCATCCCTTCGGCCATGGGCGGATCGAATACATTGCAGGGCTTCTGGTGTCTGTGATCATCCTGCTCATGGGAGCAGAGCTGGTAAAAACCTCTGCTGACAAGATCCTACACCCGGAGGAACTGGTTTTCTCCCCTCTGGTCCTAGTGATCCTGCTCCTCTCCATCCTGGTAAAATGCTATATGTATCTCTACAACAGAAGCTTGGGCAGAAAACTGGATTCTGCCGCCATGAAAGCCACCGCTACGGATTCCCTAAGTGATACCATAGCCACCACCACTGTGCTCCTATGCACTCTGGTGGCCCATTTCACCGGCTTATCCATAGATGGCTGGTGCGGTGTACTGGTAGGACTGTTTATCTGCTATTCCGGATTCGGTGCCGCCAGGGATACCATCAGTCCCCTGCTGGGCCAGGCACCTGACAAGGAATTTGTGAACCGGATCAATGAGATTGTAATGGGTCACAGCGCAGAAGGCATCCAGGGGATCCACGACTTGATCGTGCACAATTACGGGCCAGGCCGCGTCCTAATCTCCCTTCATGCAGAGGTTCCCGCCTATGGCAACCTTCTGGAACTCCATGAACTGATTGATACCATTGAGCGGGAACTGAAAGAACTTCTGCACTGTCATGCTGTGATCCACATGGATCCTGTCTGTATCGGGGATGCCCAGACAGAACATCTGAAAAACCTGGCAAGACAGTGTCTGGCCAGGGTTGATGCATCCCTTACCCTGCATGATTTCCGTATCGTATCCGGGCCTACCCGCACCAACCTGATCTTTGATGTGGTGACTCCCCATGACTTCTCCCTGCCGGATGACCAACTGGTAGATACCATCAACAGACTTATCCAGCAGGATCACCCCAATTACACCGCCGTCATAGATGTAGACAAGCAGATGGTGTGATCCCAGTAGAGGAACTTCCAATGACAGATACCAGACCATTCATTCCCAGCCCGGCTGAGGCTAGGCGGCTGAAAGCTTTAGAAGAACGTTACCGGGAAGCAGCACGGATCCGGCTGGAACGCCGTGTGGCATATTATCATACCATTACAGGCGGACATTACACCTCCATTACCGTCCGGGACCAGAAGACCCGCTGGGGAAGCTGCTCTTCCCGGGGTACCCTCTCTTTCAACTATCGTCTGATCTTTGCCCCGCCTGTAATACTGGATTATGTGGTGGTCCATGAGTTATGCCATCTGACCCATATGAATCATTCCAGAGATTTCTGGCACATGGTAGAGGAGGTCTTGCCGGATTACAGGATCCACAAGGCATGGCTGAAGGAACACGGAGAAGAGCTGAACCTGGAGCATCACCTGGAAAAGCGGGGCATTCCCATCCATCTGGAGCCTTAAACCTACTTTCCGGTCAATATTCTGCCCCCCTTTCATCAGACTTTCTTTTTGTCTGACAAAAGGGGGGCATTTCACTTTGTATGATATGATTTTTATTTTCCGTCCAGGAACCCGGATATTTTACCTGTTCTCATCCACATAGACCTGGGCGCGGCTCTGGATTACCTTGGCCACATCCTGGGCGCTCTTCTGGCCGGAATAGTAGGCATCCATCTCCTCCTTGATAATGTTCAGCACGGCTTCATTGGCATACATAGGCTTATCTACTGTCTGGACAAATGCTGTGATCTGGTCTAACTGTTCCTGCGTCATAGGCGGCAGAGGAATCTCTTCCCCGTTTAAGTAGAAAGTATCATCATACTCCTGCTTCTCGCCATTCTCATCTAAGTAGAAAGGTCGCTCCAGGGCTTCGTTTGCCTTTTCCAGGAATACATCCTTCTTCACGGGCATCCCGCTGACGCCATCCCTCTGGTAATCATCGGTCAGATAATAACGCAGGAAATTCCATGCCTCCTCCTGGTTCCTGGACTTTGAGGAGATGCAAAAGGTATAGTCATAGGAACTCACAAAGGATCCATTGCCGCTCTGGGTCGGGAACCCTACAAAGCTGACTTCTTCCCCAAAGTAACCATTGATCACGTAATTCATATTGGAGATCCTGCCGATTGCATTGTCGTATAACAACACCTTATCTTCCCGGTACTGGGACTCGTAATCATAATTCATCCAGTAATCTTCATCATGAATAATCTCTTCCGGCAGATTCTTGGCAAACTCCATCATGGCGATAAAATCCGGTGAGTCGAAAGAACACTTGCCTGTAGCCACATCAATGAAATCGCTGCCGCAATACTGCATCACCAGATCAAAGAAACTGCTTCTGGTCTGGTCTCCCATGGCAACTGCTCCCTCCGGCATGGTAGCCAGTACCTGCTGCATATCCTCCATGGTCCACTGTTGTCTGTCTCCAACCAGGGACTTCTTGGCTATCATGGTACGTACATAGAAGCTTGGCACTATATAATAGAGCTTACCGTTCACGGAATAGGCATCAAATACATTCTGCAGGAATTCCACCTGGGACAGTTCCTCGTCCTGTTTGATCATCTTCCCAATATCCGCGATCAGTCCCTTGGCAATATAGTTCTCCACTGGCAGTCCCTCTGCCAGCAGAATATCCGGCATACCCCCTGTGATAATTTCATTGTTCAGCTTGGTGATACCGGCATTGTAATCCTCGTACGTGCTGTAAGAATCGTATTCTTTCACAACGATCCGATAGTCCTGACTGGCTCTGTTATATTCCACAATGCGCTTTTTCAGATCACCGCGGACATAGTTTCCTGCCAGTACCAGTACAGTTTTATCTGGTATATCCTTGGGATCCACATAGGTGAAGATCCCGGCCCGGAGGTTCTGATACTCATAGTTCTCATTGAAAATACCCAGGAAGGATTTCTCGTCAATAGGGGTAAAGCCCACAAAACCATTGATATTCAAATCCGAGTTGATGAAGCTCATCATCATCTTGCCGTCTTCATCCCCACGGTTGTAAGTATATACACCGCCGCTGCTGCTATAAATCAAGTCAGAGTCGGTTCCTGGCATGATATTGCTGTAGTTCCACAGGAAACCAGAAGGCAGTTCACTTGCCTCTCCCATCTGTTTGGTTTCCAGGTCAAAAGTATTCAGGTATTGCTTGGTCCAGTCATTTTCGTCACTGTAGAACACCATCAGTTTGCCATCCTTCCCGGCAAATATATTCCGGGAATTGGTGAACATGGTAGTCACATCTTCAGGAAGCTGCTCTCTTGCAGATACCTCCCCCTGGCTTCCAACCTGCATCAGGTACACGGCATCACCGCTAAGAAGCAGACTCAAGGAGCCATCCGCATTGGGTACCATGGTGTTCACATAGATCCATTCTTCCTCACTGCGCAGTCCCTCCAGTTCACTCTCCCACTGGAAGCTGCCATCCAGCTGCCAGGAGCAGATATATTGTTTCTGGAAAGAATTCTCTGAGTTGTTGTAATCCTCAAAGTTGTGATCCTTGATCCCATAGATCCTGCCGTCATTGGCAAACACAAAATTGTTATACCCCACATATTCCCAGGTACCATTGTCCTCTATATCGGTATCTATGCCAATATCCGGCACCGCCAGTTCCTCATCCCCTGAACCTGCTGTATCCTCATTGTCCGCATCTTCCCCATCGGTGTCTCCGGACCCAGCATCAGAATCCCCGTCTTCTGAACCAGCATCCCCATTGTCCGCATCTTCCCCATCGGTGTCTCCGGACCCAGCATCAGAATCTCCATCCTCCTGACTGGTATCTGTGTCTGCTACATCTGCATTATCTGTAACCCGGGGCATGGGTTGTGCCATGCCAGGATCCGTATTACCTGTGTCCGTGTACCCTGCCCCTGGCAGTTCCATGGGAATCAGATTTGTCTCCCCGGTACTCTCCTCTATGCACAAAAGCTTGATATTGCGCTCATTGTTACTGGAGGACCAGTCATATACCTGCACCATGATATAAGAAGTTCCGTCCTGCCGGTATGTAGACATGACATCATAGTCATCTCCCCCCAGGTCCGGTATCTCAAACTCCTGCAGCCTATATACATGTTCCTTGGCCAGGGCAGCATTCTCCTTGGAATCCCCGCCCTTTCCGCAGGCGCTTAACCCTGCCACCAGGCAGGATGCCATTCCCATGGCTAGCATCTTTTTTAATATTTTCCTCAATTTTTTTTCCTATCTGCGCGTTGCGATGCGCAGTCAAATCAATAGTTGAATACGCATTTTTATTCAACCTTCCAGATATATTGTCTTTGGCATCAATCCTTTTCCGCCCTCTGTTCGGCTTTCTTCTTCCTGGCCGCCTCCTTGCGCATAGCTCTCTCAGCCTGCTTTTTCTGTCTTTGCCCTGCTTTCTCCTGGGCTTTGGACATCTGCCCTTCCGTCTCCTGGGTTCCCGCAGTCTGTGTTGTGTCTGCTCCATGTTTCCTGCCCCGGTGTTCCCGGAAACGTTCCACCAGCTTTCCCAACGCCTTCTCTCCCGGCTCCCTGTCGTCAAACTCGCTTAGGAATTCCAGATCCCCGGTATCCCCGTGCTTTGCCTTGCGTCTGGCCCGCACAAGCTCCATCCGGCGCTCTGCCTTATCCTTACCCTTCAGACACATTTCCTTGATGGTCCATCCCTTATGTTTCCACCAGAGGATGAAGAAGCCAAGGGCCACACCTGCGCCATACAGCAGGAAAATCAGTTCAAACAGGGTGAGCACTGTGAGAATGTCCTCATATCCCCTGGCAATGTTCTCCCAATACGGATAAATGATTGCCTTACCATTCATAGAGCGCAGACCGAACTGCAGGATCATTTTACATCTGGATACGAAAGAGTACCGGGAAGTATTCTCCACCACTTCTGTCTCTTTCTCCTCCATCCCAAGGTGCTCTTTCACATAATTCAATGCATAGCCTGTAACCGGATTGGGCATGACGATCTCATAATGATTGATACCGTTGCTGGAACCCAGCTCCTCCAGGGTCTGCATGGACACATACACCAAGGTACTGTCCAGTCCTGCCCCTTCGGCCAGACGCCCCTCGGGCCGCTCCACCACGCCTGTGACAATATGAGGGATCCGGTTGATGAACACAGTCATTCCTGCCACATCACTGGAACCGAAAAGCTGCCAGGCAGCATCCTCATCGATGATGCAATAGTCCTGCATCAGATCATTCCCCGAAAAATAGGCTCCTGACACCAGTTTCAGAGGGTGGAACAGGAAAAAATCCCCCCCGATGCCGATGGCATCGGCCTCCAGGGAACTTCTGTCACTGGCAAGGCTGATCTTCCCATCTGCACTGTAGGCGTCCGCCCAGAGCCTGGCGCCGGGATTCTCCGATTCCTGTACCACAGAAGCTTCCGTCAAGGCATTGTCTATGGAGTGTTGGAATTCCTGGATCCGGTCCTCTGTAATGTTGGCATCCACCGAGAAAAAGCAGCTGATCTGCGCCACATCATCCTTCTTGCTCCACCGCTCTGCCATCATCTGGGTCTGCTGGTTGTTCCCCAGATATCCTGTCACAGTAAGCAGCACCAGGAATACCAGAAAGGATACCCCTCCGCTTATACCCAGTATTAATTTCTTCATTCCTCGCCTCATTTCCATCCGTTAATTGTTGTCTGACAATCTCACCAGCTTACCTGCCTCCACCGGCTTGGTGGAAGTGGTAATCACGTACTCATAGCCATACAGGGCTGCACTGATGGCAGACTGGGTGTCATCGCTGGCCAGTACCTCTACGTCCACACGGCTGGCAATATAGCGGTTGCCCAGAGGACTGGATTTGGTCTCCACGATCAAGATAAACTTGCCGTTATTGTCCTCACGGATGGCACTGTTTGGCACAATATAGTCAAAATTGGCACTCTTCTGGCCTACAGATACATTCAAGGTCTGCCCAGCTGTCACACTGCCACTTACATCGAAGGTGAGCTGTTTCTTCTGGCCCGGGTCTGTCTTGTCAGGCTTGATGCTGGAGAGCACTACATTCACATCTTCATACCTCCATGCATTCACCAGGTCAGCCCGGTCTCCCACGGCCAGGCGCTTGGCCTGCTCGTTGGTCACAGAGAAGCTCATGGTATACCCTTTGCCTTCGGGCTGCAGCACTGCCACCGGGGTGGCCGCGGAAGTGGTCTGTCCAGCTGTCACATTCAAGGCCGTAACGGTGCCCGCAATATCTGCCGTGACCGTGGCATTCACAGCCTTGCTTGTCAGCTCATCCACGATTTTCTGCTGGTCATCCACTGCCTTCTGGGCATCGGAGATGGCATCCAGTTTGCCTTCTATTTCATATACTTTCCCAATGCTGCCCACCAGCTTCGTCAGTTCCGCTTCTGCGTCTGTCTTCTTCTTTGTGGCTGCCTCCAGGCTCCTCTGGACATTGTACAGTTCTATCTCGAAGGCATTAATGCTGTTATTCAGACTGATAATGATATCCCGGTGCTTGAAATACTCAATCTGGGTGCTTTCATAGGTTTTCTGGGCATTATCCCATTTAGTCTTCGCTTCTGCCTTCCCAGCGTCTCCGTCTGAAATAGAATCGTAAGCAGCCTTCGCTTCATCCCGCGCTTTCTCGGCGGCCTTATAATAGACATCCGCATTGGCCTGCAATGTTGATTCATACTCAACCTGCTTCTTATAATCTGCAATCGCCTGTGTCAGCTCTGCAGACCGTGTCTCGAAAGGCGCCATCTCCTGTTTGGCCGCCTCGATTGAGTTCTGGTAGTTTGTGATCTGCTGACGGAAAGAAGAAGTCGGGATCCCCTTATTTGCCGTCTGGATATCCGAAGCCTGGACATCAGCCGACATCAGGGACTGGTTGTAAGCATCCCTGGCCGTTTCCACCGCCTTCTGTAAGGTCTCCAGGGTCTTCCTCGCTTCCTTCAGCTCATCGGACTCAGAATCCTCCAGGTACAGAATCACATCCCCCTTCTGCACGGTATCCCCTACACGCACAGCCACATCAGCTACCTTCCTGGACTCCTTCACTTCCACATTATACGGATCCCCACTCTCCACCACCCCGGTTCCCCGTATCTTGGCCGTGATGGTACCGGACTGCACATACTGGGTGGCTACCTCCGGCAGGGAATAATTCTGGATGGTGTTGGAGAAGAATGTCAGCACCAGCAGCACTGACAGGAAGATAATCGCCGCCGTCTTCACCCATTCTCTTTTCTTCTTTCCATTCTCGTTCATTGCTCGTCCTCTCCTGCTTCTTTCTTACTATACATTTCTACTACATTCTGTTTGCCTGTTTTACATGCCATTGTCCGTGAAACCTTTCCTTGATCCGGCATGTTCTGCTTTTTAGCCTTTGATCCCTCCCTGGTATGTAATGCCATCCACCAGGTATTCCTCCCCGTATAGGAAGATCAGAAGACTTGGCACCATATAGATGGTGGCCACCGCAAAGGCCAGGCCGATCTCCCCGGAATTGATCTTGCTCAAAAATACCGACAACGGGTGCTTCTCTGCATCTGTCAGCAGGATCAACGGCTGTTCCACCATGTTCCAGTAGTCGATAAACACCAGGATAGCCGCCGAACAGATGGCACCCTTGCACAGCGGCATACAGATCTTCGTATAGATCTTCCAC
The DNA here is from genome assembly GCA_910577665.1 of uncultured Acetatifactor sp. GTDB lineage: Bacteria > Bacillota > Clostridia > Lachnospirales > Lachnospiraceae > Acetatifactor. The sequence continues at coordinate 62,957 of CAJTOJ010000017.1, read as the reverse complement.
TCCCCTGCCCCGTCTATCTGGGCGGCCTCTATCACCGAATCCGGAATACGCCGCATGAATTTGGTGAGCATAAACACTGCAAAAGGAGAGATGATCCCCGGCAGCCAGATGGCCCAGTTGGTATCCAGGATATTCAGCCAGTCGCTGACCAGATAGTTGGGCACCAGTGTCACCTGGTAAGGCATCAGCATCAATATAATATAGGCAAAGAATATGATCTCCCTTATCCTGCCCCTGTATCTGGAAAAGCCAAAGGAGGCCAGGGAAGCCACCAGGAGCTGGAATACCACAATGGGTACCACCAGGATCACGGAATTCCAGAACTTCAACAGGTAATCCGGGCTTTTGAACAGCACCGTGATATACTGGGAGAAGGATACCATATCCGGAATAAACTTCAGATTCACCTTCTCGGAAATATACACCTTTCCTCCACTCTCATTGGTGGCAAATACGGAACCATAATTGGCTGATATCTCCGACCCTGCCATGAAGGAGTTGGTAATGGTAAGTATAATGGGCATCAGGAACAGGATGGCAAAAAATGCGGCAACGGCTGTGGCAATGGCAATCTTCGTGACACTCCAGGCTTTCCGCCTGCGCACCCCTGCCTTATTGCGCCCTGTCCCCTGCCCGGACAGTTTCTCTCTCATCCTTCCACATCCTTTCCGAAATGGTTCTCCACCAGGAACAAAGTACCAATGATCACAATCATCACCAGACTCATCAGTACCGCTGCCGCCGACAGTGTCTGGTAATCCAGGTTCTTGAACTTATTGTTCATAAAATGCTGCAGCATGTAGATGGTATCATACGGGTAGTCTGTGGTCAGCAGGTATACTTCCCTGAATACCTTGAAGGAGTTGATCAAGGACATGATTGTCACAAACAGAATCGTGGAGGACAGATACCGTATCTTAATGTAGAAAAAGGTCTGCAGGGGCGTTGCGCTCTCCAGTCTGGCCACCTCCAGGATGTCTTTCGGGATACTGGCCAGGGCTGCCATAAACAGGATCATATTATATCCCAGGTTCTTCCACAGGAAGAGAATCACGATCACGATCTGGGAATATTCCGACTTGAACCAGTCAATCTTGGATCCTCCGAATACAGCCAGCATATCATTCACGGCTCCGTTATAGTGGAAAAGCACCTGCCAGATCAGCACAATGGATGCCACCGGCACCATCATGGGACTCAGGAAAAAAGTCCTGAACTGGGTACGGAACGGAAGTTTCGCCTCCAGTACTATGGCCAGCAGCAGGGAAAGTACCACCGCCAGGGGCACAGCCACCGCTGAGAAGACCAGTGTGTTATGTACCGCCTTTTTAAAGGCAGAATTGCCAATGATATCCGTAAAATTGTCCAGGAACACAAAATTACCACTGATAGGATTGTCTACCAGGGAATATTGAATGACCACGATAAACGGCAGGATAAAAAAGACCATGACCCCGATAAAGCTGGGGGCAATGAATGCCCCGGAGCTGATCTTCAGTTTCCACATCCGCCGTGTTGTCTTTCCATGCTTCTTCTGCCTGGCCGTTTCCCCGCCAGTGGATTGACCGCCTTCCGGGGCCAGGGCTTTGTAGGCCCCGGCCGCCTTACGGCTCTTCTTTCCTTCAGGCAGGCCTTCCGCCTGCCCGCTCTTACGCTTTCCGACTGTTATACTCTTCATTCTCTACCGTCTCACACTGCTTCTTGCTGTTCTACACATCTTTCTGGCCACCTGGATCCCAGGGACTTAGCTGTTCTCACTCACATAGACATTCACTCTGCTCTGGATAATACCTGCCACATCATCCACAGACTTCTGTCCCTTAAAGTAGGCCTCTGCCTCTTCATTGATTATGGACATGATCGCATCGTTGCTGGAGGAAGCAGGCTTCGCCACATCCATCAGTTCCAGCACCATATCCACCTCCTCCTGGGTAACCTGGTGGTAGGTATAGGACCAGCCATCATCATAGTTTATGCTGGAGGTACCTCCCTCCACAATAGGTTCTCCATTTTCATCCAGAATGGGATTGCCATCCTGGTCCGTCAGATATTTCACTTCTACGGCTTCCTGGATTCTCTTCTCCAGAACCTTCTTGTTGGTAGGGAATCCCCACCACCAGCGCTCTGTATCCTCCTTTGTCAGATAGCTTTCTATGAAGTCCCAGGCACCGTCTTTCTTCCCGGACTTGGCAGCTATGCCATAGCACTCCTCAGCGTTCAGGGCGCAGCCGATACTGCCATCCGTGGTAGGGAACCCGATACAGGTAATCTCCCCGCCGAATATGTCAATATACATCTGGATTCGCTCAAAGTCATTGATGTATAAAGTGGACAGCAGCACTTCCCCGTTCTGGATCCTGGTGGGTTCCGAAGTACTTTCCTGCTCCCAGTCGATTTCATCCGGGAACCGGTTCACGAACTCCAGCAGACTCTTGAATTCCGGGGAATCAAAATGACAGGTTCCTGTATTCCAGTCCACGAAGGCGCTCTCATTGTACATCATGCAGTAATACATTATGGTGGACTTAGACAGCCTGTCGAACAGTTCCACACCGGGATGGGCATCCGCAAAGGCAATCATATCATCCAGGCTCCATCCCATCTCTTTTCCCACATCGGAGGTCTTCCCCACAACAGTCTGGATGCTGAACTTGCTGGGGATGCCTACCAGCAGGCCGTCATAGGTAAAGCCCTGCAGTACATTCTCCAGCAGATCCTCCCGCTTCAGGTTCTCGCTCTTCTCCAGATAAGGAGCCAGGTCTTCGAATACGCCCTTTGCCACAAACTGTTCCACATTGATGCTGCTCAGGTCAATGATGTCGGGACAGTTGTTGGAAGTAATGTCATTGTTCAGCCTGGTGATGGCATCATTCCAGGAATTCTCATTCCAGTTGTTGTAATCCACATACTGCCGGATACTCACATGATACTGGTCACTGCTCTTGTTAAATCTGACGGCTGCCGCCTGCAGGTCAGATCCAGAGCTCATGGTAGCCACCACAATCTCTTCCTTCTGTGGTACCTCGGAAGCCTTTTTCCTGGTAAGCAGGGCGATCCCATTCTCCCCGGAATCATAGTCCTCCATAGTGGCCAGGATCCTGCCGTCCTCTGTGACAGCAATAGACCGCACATAGCTGCCGTTGATGTCGCTGTCCAACCAGTCAAAAAGCTTCTCCGTGCTCTGGGTCTTCACATCATATTCATAGACACTGCTGCCGTCATGCACAATGAAATCCTTCTCCAGGCCCGCAGAAAGATTGTCTCCATTTCCATTGGGGAAATTCTCATAAGTTCCCACCACTTTCTTCTGGTCGAAATCAATCTCTGAAATGCAATACCCGTTACCGTTCCCGGTGTTGTTGTAATGGGCTACGTATACCTTGCCATCCTTGCTGATACCGCCTCCGTTCACCCATCCATCACCGTTTATCTCCACTCTTCCCCTGCCGTTGCCTTCCGCATCCACCAGCCAGGCCCCGCCATCGCTGATCAGATATGCCCTTCCCTGGTCATCCACCAGAATCGTTCGGACATAGGTATTGGAATTCTCTGCGTCCTCCATCAGCTCATTCAGGTCAAGACTATACACTTCCTTCCCCTGGCTGTCAAACTTGACCAGAAACTGCTTGTTCTGGGTGTATCCGTCCGCATCCTGGGCGGGATCTGACCAGTCGTATACCTGGGCAAAGATGCTACCATCCTCCATCACCTTATAGCTGCTCAGATTCTGCGTCTCCTTCAGGCTGACAGGCATCTCCTTTCTGGTGCCATCAGCCAGCTGGTAGCGCATCAGCTTATTGCTGGAGCTGCCAGTGGCTTCATCAAAACTATAGCTGCTATAATAGATGCTGTCTCCGGTAAGCTGCATGTCATAATAGGAAATGGATTCTTCCTCTTCCGCAATGTCCAGATATTCCGGCACATATGCCCATTCCCTGGTAGCCATGGTACCCTGCTCCTGCCCGGAGTCCCCTTTGCCGCAGGCTGCCAGGGATACCGTCATGGCTGCTGCCAACGCAATCGTCAGCACACGATTTCTTTTCTTCATATCCTTACACTCCCTTTTGTCTGATTCGGAGGAAAGAACAGGCCACAGATGCCTGCATCTTCCATGAAACCCATTATAGCACACTATATCCAAAATGCACCTTAAGATTTTATGAATTACAGACTAATAAAGTTTAATTTTGAAATAATTTTGTAAAATTTAAGGGATTGTCACTTCATTTTCCCTGTCTTCCCACCGGCACAGCCAGAATCCAATCTCATTTCAGCCGTATATACATCTTCTTCAGTTCCGTCAGACGCTTCCTGTGCCGCACCATGCTGCCCAGGCGGTTGTAGAACCAGAAGGATTGCACCAGGATGTCATTAGCCCTGCCAATCCGCTCCTTGGTGGTATGGGTATAATACTCCCCGCCGCAGTCGCAAGCCCCCATTCCCTCTGTCTTCACCAGCCTGATCAGATCCGACTCACAGGTGACAGGTTCTGCAAACTCCGTATACCCCAGCCCCACGCAGTCCGGCTTGTGGGCATCGCTGCCGCCGAACGCAGGCAGTTCATAGCTTGCTGCTATCTCCATGGCCCTGGCATTACTCTCCGCTCCCTCACAGGCGTTGAACCCTTCCAGGAAATCAAACTGCCCCATCACCGCCAGCTGGTTCCTGTGTTTCCTGGTGTTCAGGATACTGAGGTACTTCTCCCCACATGGGTGTGCAGGCCCCAGGATCCCACCATTTTTATGGACAATTTCAATGAGGAACTGCACCGGCAGTCCCCGCAGCTCCAGGATCTTCAGCTTCACCCCCTCCGGCATGACCACCAGGATATGTCCCGCATCTATGGTATCATATTCTATGCCCTTGAGTACCACAAAATCCCTGTATTTCCTGTCCTTCAGCTCCCGCTTCCAGGCTCTGTAGCCGTTGTAGGAATTGTGGTCGCTGATGAGCATTCCACCGATTCCCCTTTTCCGTAAGGCCAGGATATATTCTTCCACAGGGATCTTCCCATCCAGAGATCCTTCCTTTGTATGGCAATGCATGTCAAATTTCATCGTCACTCTCCCAATCCTGCACTATAAATACTTGCTTACTGTTCACTCCGCTGGCGGTAACTATGCATACAAAACGCAAAAACAGGCGTTTGAATGAATCCTTTTTGTATGCAGCACATTGCTGGTACGGCTACGCCGTGAACAGCAACCAATGCATACCTGCGGCACAATAAATCCAGTATACCATAAAATCTTTTCATCTGGCAAACTGTTTGGTATAATAGGAAACATACTTATTTTTACCTGTAGGAGGCTGTTTATGCTTATGATCCACATTGCCGCCCTTCTGGGCTTGATCCTCTTTCTTTTTTGTGGCTATTTTCTGTATTACAGGAAACCGTCCTCTCATGACAGCACCAGACTCCTGTTGGTGCTGCTGTTTGCTGTGGCTTTTCTGGTGCGGCTGGCCGCTGCCGCCCTCACCAGGGGATTTGACACGGACATGGTCTGTTTCTCCTTCTGGGCTGACAGAATCTTCCAGACCGGTCCTGGCGGATTCTATTCCCCGGAGGTTTTCACCGACTACCCGCCCGGCTATATGTATCTGCTCTATCCCATCGGAGCATTGCGTAAACTACTTGACATCCCCTATTATTCCGTTCCCCACCTGGTACTGCTGCGTATGCCATCCATCTTGAGCGACTTAGGCTGCGGGTATCTGCTCTATCGGGCAGCCTGTGTCAAATCCAGTCCCTTCCATGCCCGCTTTCTGTGTATGGCGTATCTGTTCAACCCGGCCATCATCCTAAATTCCAGCCTGTGGGGACAGGTGGACTCCCTGCTGGCCCTGACCATGGGACTTCTATGTCTGTGCCTGGTACAGGACCGGTTCCTGCCTGCCTGTATTGCTTTTTTCCTGGGACTGCTGCTCAAGCCCCAGGCGCTTCTTATGTCCCCCATCCTGTTGGCAGGCTTTCTGGATCATGTATGGAGAGAAAAATTCTCCCCCCGGGAGCTGGCCGTCACCCTGGCAGAAGGACTCTGTGTACTCTCCGGTGCTATCCTGCTGTGCGTGCCCTTCGGCCTGGAAAACGTCATATCCCAGTATATTGGCACAGTGTCCTCCTATGCCTATGCCACAGTCAATGCCTATAATTTCTGGGCACTGCTTGGCTTGAACTGGGTCAGCCAGGAAAACACCTTCCTGCATATTCCCTACTTTTTTTACGCCTATGTGATAATCGCCACTGCCATCCTGCTGGTGCTGTTCCTCAGCCTGCGCCATCGCCAGAACCGGGAAAAGTATCCCTTCCTGGGCGCCCTCTTCCTGTGCAGTGTCTTCGTATTCTCGGTGCGTATGCATGAACGGTATCTGTATCCTGCCCTGCTCCTTCTGTTGCTTTCTTTCGTCTACAAGCCTGGAAAGCAGCTTTTTGCCTGTTATGGTTTCCTCTCCCTGCTCCACTTTTACAACACGGCAGATGTGTTATATTTCTATGACTCTGCCCATCCGGTCACCATGAATTCCCTGCTCTTTTTGGTGTCCGCAGGTACGGTGGGATGTCTGGTGTGGCTCTACCGGATTGCCAGGGTCTTATATTTTCCTCCTACTTCTGCGGGGGAAACCTGCCCCACCTGGGAGAGCCTGCCCCAGGCGCCTCCCTCTTTGTACCCACAGCCCCTGCCTCCCCGTCCCTCCCAGCCAAAGATTCCCCTTGGAAAAGCGGACTGGCTCTGGATCCTGGCCATCACCTTCCTTTACGGTTGTTTTGCACTGGCAGACCTGGGAGACAGGCAGGCACCAGCCTCTTCCCTTTCCTGTGACCAGGGCCAGGTGCTGGAATTTCATTTTGATGAAGATACACTGCCTCCCGCCACCCTGTCCTATTACATCGCCCCCTGGCATCACCGGACCTTCTCCCTGGAAGGCAAACGGCAGCTGGAAGATGCCTGGGCCGACCTGGGGACGATTACCCTGGAAAATGTATTCACCTGGCAGGATATCACCCTCTCTTCCGGGGTTCATCATCTACGGCTGACCTTGCAGGACAACCAGGCCTCCCTGATGGAGTTCACCTTCCTGGATGAAAGGGGGTCTGTTGTAGTGCCGGAAAACGCAAATGACAGTCTCGCCCTTTTTGACGAGTCCCATCTGCACCCTGCACGGAGCAGTTTCCGCAACAGCATGTATTTTGACGAAATCTACCATGGCCGGACCGCATATGAATTCCTGCATGACATGGCCGCATATGAGAACACGCATCCTCCCCTTGGGAAGATCTTCATCGCCGCAGGCATTGCCCTCTTTGGCATGAATCCCTTTGGCTGGCGTATTGCGGGCACCTTGTTCGGCATTGCCATGGTGCCACTGGTCTATCTGTTCGCCAGGAAGCTTACCCGGCGCACTCCTCTGGCAGCGCTGGCCTGTATGCTGTTTGCTTTTGATTTCATGCACTTTGTACAAACCAGGATCGCCACCATTGACGTGTACATCACCTTTTTTGTAATACTGATGTATTATTTTCTCTACCAATACAGCACCTTAAGCTTCTACCACAGCTCCCTGGCCAGGACTTTCCTTCCCCTTGGAGCCTGCGGGATATGTATGGGCCTTGGCATAGCATCCAAATGGACCGGCGTCTATGCTGGTGCAGGACTTGCCGTGCTCTTCTTCTCCGTGCTCCTTCGCCGGTACCAGGAGTATCTGTATGCAAGGCAAAAGCCCCTGGAGTGTAGCGGCGGCATCCCCCACCAGCATGTGGTGGAGAGTTTCCTGCCGTACACCCGGCGGACCATCCTGTTCTGTGTGGGCTTTTTCGTGATCATCCCCGCCGTGATCTACCTTTTGTCCTACCTGCCTTTTCGGGATTACACCGAAGACGGCCTGTTCCTGCGCATGCTGCACAATCAGACCTCCATGTTTGAGTACCACAGCCAGCTGACGAACACCCATTCCTATTCCTCCTCCTGGTATGATTGGCCTATTATGAAACGCCCTGTCTGGTACTATTCCGGACTGCCCGGCGATACGCTTCGGGAAGGCATCAGTGCCTTCGGCAATCCGCTGGTCTGGTGGACCGGAATCCCTGCCTTCGGTTACATGCTTTATCTGTGGACCAGAAAAAAAGACCGCAAGGCGGCCTTTCTGGCAGTTGGTTATCTGGCCCAGTATGTCCCCTGGATCTTCGTCACCCGTATCACTTTCCTGTACCACTATTTTCCCAGCGTTGTATTTGTGGTACTGATGATCCTGCGGAGCATACAGGACCTGCTGCACCGGAAAAAAGTCTCCCGGCGCATGGGACTGTCCCTCCTTGCGCTGTACGGCTGTATGGCTTTCCTGCTGTTTCTCCTGTTCTATCCTGTGCTTTCGGGACAGCCGGTGGAAAGCAGTTTTGTCAGCCGCTACCTACGCTGGTTTGACAGCTGGGTACTCATCGCCAGGTGACAAAGCGGCCCTGCCAGGCTATGCCTGTACAGGGCCGTTACGCTACACCTTATTCTAAACCACGCCTGTCTGCAGGGCTGTCAAAGCTGTCTGGACCAGCTCTTCCGCTGCACCATCATCGTATTCTGCCAGACGGTCCCTGGCCCCTTCACAGGATTCCCTTACCTTCTCCGGAATCTCATATCGTACCAGGTCTTCCAGCTTCTGTTCTGCGTCCTTTACCTTGAAATTCTGCAAGTCGTTTAGGACATATAGCAGTCTGGCATTCATCTCACCGGCACTGATGGGAAGTTTATCCGGCTCTCCTGCCTCCACATTCCGCTCCAGCATCTGCACCACCCTGGAGATGATCCTCTCGGCTGTCTCAGTGTCCCCAGCCCGCAGCTTGTTCTTGGCACTTTGCATCCGCCCTACCACTTCCACATCGATCTTAAAGCTTAGGATCTCATCTATTTTCAAGGTTGCAGAGCGCATGTTTCCTGCCTGGAGTTCTTCATGAACCTTCTTCACATATTCATAAAGTTCCTTGTCCTCCACCGGCAGCACACCGGAGCGTTTCAAGGCCCTGGATATCCTGTCCCGCAGATCCTGAGGATCAAAAGGCTTCCCTACATAGTCCAGGATTCCAAGCTTGGAACTCTCTATCACGGTCTCACGTTCCATCTTGGCACTGAGCATGATCACGGGAATCATGGAGCAGTTATCCATATTCCGGATCTCCTTCAGTGTCTCAATACCATCCATCAATGCCATCTGGATATCCAGCAGGATCAGGTCCGGCTTCTCCTGGCTCAGATACCGGAGTGCCCTGGCCCCGGAGTTCACTGTGATCACATCATACAGTTCCTTCAGTTCCTCCTCAATCGTGGCCAGATTCACCCCGTTATCATCCACGGCCAGTATTTTCAACTTCTCTTCCATCTATTTCCCTTCCTCCTTCTCTATATCCTGCAGCATCATCCGGAGCAGACGTTCTGCATTGTCATCCTCATAGACCTTCAGTTCTTCCAGGATCTCCTCCAGCTTCTGCCTGTCCAGAGATTCCAGTTTATAATGCAGCAACGCCTCAATCCGGGAGGTACACTCCCGGGACCGGAATCGTTCCAGACTCTGTAACGCCTCCCTCAGCTCCTGGCAGAAGGCATCCCTGCCGATTCCTTCTGTCTGTGTATCTGCACCATCCTGCTTCTCCTCCAGGAAATCCTTGATCGCCATCCCCAGCTTTCTGTAGCAGTCCAGCAACATTCCCCCATTGTCCCTTACAAATCCAAAGTCTCCCTGGCAGGCGGCCTTCTCATGTGCTTTCGCCTGCGCAGAAAGGGACATGGCTCCGATACTCGCTGAAGCACTCTTCAAGGCATGCACTTCAATTCCATAATTGCCATAATCTTCCCGGTCAAGCAATGTCTGTAGATATACCAGTTTTCGCTTGCAGTCTATGTAGTATATCCGCAGGATCTGGATGTATTTCTCCACATCCCCCGGATGGTTCTTCCTTGCCTCTTCCACATCAATTCCCGGAATCCTTATCTGGTCAAATCCTGTATCCCCATCATCTGACCTGGCAGCATCCCGGATCGCCACATCCGGAAACCACTTTGTCAAGATCCCGTCCATCTTCTCCTGGTTCAAGGGCTTTCCCAGGACATCCTGGAAACCATGTTGCAGGAATGCTTCCCGCATCTGGTCAAGGTCTCCGGATGTAAGGGCCACGATCACCGGTGCCTTTCCATTATCCCCACATTCCTGCCGGATCTTCCTTGTTGTCTCCATACCGTCCATGCCAGGCATCATCTGATCCATGAAGATCATGTCATACCGTACTTCACAGACCAGCCCCACTGCTTCCTCTCCACTGGAGGCTTCCGTCAGTTCAAAACCATACTGCTCCAGAAAACTGACTGCTATAGTACGGTTAATCAAATTGTCCTCCACCACTAATACATGGTACTGCTTCACAGCAAACATCCCCCCCAAAGTCGAATGCATTTTCGGAATCAAGAGACAGGTCTCGCCTTCTGCTTCTACATTGTACCACAAAGCATCCAGATACACAACCTCCGCTATTTCTCCCTAAGCTGATTCTGGTTCTCATCTGTCCAGACCACTCTGTTGCGGCCTGTCTCCTTTGCCTCATAGAGCATGGCATCTGCCATTTTCAAAGAAGCATCATAGGAACTGCCTACCAACGGAACCACCGTGACACCCCCGATGCTGACCGTCACCCATTCCGCCACAGAGGGATTGTGCGGGATGTGCAGATCCTCTACGGCCTGCCGGATGGTTTTCAGATAGCTGAATGCCTTTTCTGCGTCATCTCCCAGAAGACAAGCCACAAATTCCTCTCCCCCATAACGGGCAAAAAAATCCGTGTTGCGGCCTAAATAGGAAGATACTGTCTTCGCCACCGCTGCGATCACCTTGTCTCCGGCCGGATGCCCGAACGTGTCATTATATATCTTAAAACGGTCGATATCCAGCATACACACAGAGAAAGGTACCTGTAATCTGGCAGCTTCCTTCCATTTCATGATGCTGGTCTGTTCATACTGTCTCCGGTTGGCAATCCCGGTCAGCTGATCCGTCAGGGACTGGTATTCCACCTGTTTCCGGTAGTTATACAGTTTGATATGCGTATTGACCCTTGCCTTTACCACCAGCGGGTTGAAAGGTTTTGTAATGTAATCCACTGCACCCAGGATAAAACCTCTCTGTTCATCCTCGGCATTGGAAAGACTGGTAATGATAATCACCGGAACGCTCTGGGTAATGATCTCCTCCTGTAATATCTTCAGCAATGTGAAACCATCCATCCCCGGCATCACCACGTCCAGCAGGATCAAGGAATAATTCTCGGCACTTGCACGGCAGATCCCGTCCTGGGCTGTATGCGCTATGGTAACCTCATACTCGTCCTTCAGAATATCCCTTAACTGGGTAGCATGAAGGCGACTGTCATCCACAATTAATATTTTTTCCATGATTACACTCCTCACTGGGGCGATTTTCCTTATGGGTCAGCAAACATTCTGTGTGATTGCTTGTGATATTCTCTGTGATTATACACCTACTCCGTCACTGTTGGCAATACATTTTGGAGGCGATATTGGATTCCCGCGGGCAATGAGCCAAGCGAATGCGCCAGCATCCATCCGGTGCTTACCGCAAAAGTCAGCAGTTCTGGAATGGAATCATCATCCAGATAAACGAGCGCCACTCACGGGAACCGCTGGTCAATAGAATGCTTTTTCAAGGCATCGAAATCTTTTTTGAAGTTAGGCACTGAGTTCCAGAACCATAATTATGGTGCAATGGTAAGCCCATACAGCCATTGTATTTACAAGACATATCATTCTGTATTTATTCAGGCTTTATTCGGAAATATTTGCCGGGAAAGTTGAGTACTTAATATAACATTCTTCAAAAAAATCGAAGTAATTGCAAATACCTTTTTTGATCTATCTCTGACTCCCTCTCTCCAAATATTTTAAAACGGTTACAATCATTTTGCTAAAAATCAAGAACCTTTTCCACATCCTCACAATTTAAATACACAACACCTCCACCAACACAATATTGGATATGCTTCAGCAACTCAAATGTTAAATCCATTAATTCGTTTCCAGTAATTGTATTTCCTCGTGGTATTGTGCTGTTTTTTTCAAACTGTGCAATTAAAAATGCAGAAATATTGTGGTATCCTTGTCCAAAACTAATATTGGAATTCGTAATTTCAATAGCCTTATCTATACCGTACAGTTCATAGGCCGGGAAACAAATGCAGAGTCTGATAAACTGTTTGCACAGGGTAATGTAGTATGTCCCGTCTATAATGACAGCCTTGAGCTGAAGGGGGATATCTACTATGAAGAATGATTTTATCCTACAGAACTGCGCTTAGGTTTTGCCGAGACAGGTTCTACAGCAACCGTCTCCGCAGGGATAGCTTCCGGTTCTGTGGCGCTTTCTGTCAAGTCGCTGGCCTCCTCCATCACAACTGCCTATCCATCTTCATCGTTTTCACACACATTCTCTCCATCCATATCCTGCTGCTCCCTGAATTCATCCATCCGATCACTTTCAGACATTACCTCTTCTGCATCCTCTGCGGATTCCACCAGGACATTTTCCTCTTCCATAAAATCTGCCAGAATATCTTCCTCGGAATTGTCTGCATCATCAGCCATATCCCCGGGCTCTTTTCCTCCAGATTCCATTTCAAGATCCAGCCCATCTTCCCAGCTGCCAAATTCTCCCTGCTTTATTGTATTATCCATGAAAGCATCTTCAACACCGATGACTTCCACAGCCGACTCATTCACTCCCACTATTTCCTTTTTTCTGCTCATATATCTGCCTCTCTTTCTTTCCGGTAATTCTCCTAAAAGATCCTTGACAGATGATACATCAGTCTGGTGGCTGCCAGGATCAGATCCGCGTCCCGGAAGGAATCCAGGTTCTCCAGTAAAAACCGGGCGTAGATATTTCCCTGTACAGCAGCTGCTTCCAACAGGGTTACTGCCCTTTCCTTATCACGAGTCATCCCCGGCTGGCCATACAGAAAAAGTTTTACAAGCGCATACTGAGCGTACTGGTTTCCCTGATCAGCAGACAGTTCCAGCCACCTTACGGCCTCCTCCAGATCCTGTGACACATCCTCTCCCAAAAGGTACAGACTTCCCAGACGGTACTGGGCGTACTCGTTTCCCTGGAGCGACGCCTGCCGCAACCATACAACTGCCTGCCCCATATCTTTGGGTATCTCTTCCCCCTTCAGATACAGACATCCCAGTGTATACTGGGCAAAGGGCAGCTCCTGTTCCGCCGCTTCGGTCAGCCACCGGACAGCCGCTGCCATATCTTTTTGGATTGCCTCCCCTTCCAGATACAATCTGCCAAGGCGATATGCGGTGAATCCGTTTCCCTGTTCTGCCGCTTTCTGAAACAGCTCCCCTGCTTTTTCTTTCAAACTGCCCCGTGCCAGATTTTGTCCTTCATAAATCTGGGCAAAGTCCTAACGGAAGATGTCATGAGCCAGTTCCGAACGCATGGCTTCGATCCCTGCTTTCGTAAGGAATCCGTCATTGTCCTTCGCGGAATAGACCATCAGATGTACATGGGGATGATGTCCCTCATTATGGAAAGCCGCATACCATCTCAGATCCGCACTGTCGATCTTCATGTGCCTAGAGAGCATAGCACGTTTGGAGCGCAGGAGCGCCATCCACTCTCTGGCGGAGTCATATCCGAGCCTTGCCGCATCCTCCCTGCGCAGGCTGACCACATGGGTCCAGACAGGTCCTTTGTGGTCAGATACTTCTTTCTGCACTTCTGTAAGGATCACCGGCTTTCCCGCATCCGTAAACAGGCCATGCTCACCGACCCGCTCCACATGGGGACGGATGGCCAGGTAGTCCACATAGTTTTCTTTCATGGCGGCCATGTCCAGGTTCCGTTCCAGTGCCTGAGTGATGAATTCGGAGGCGTTGCCGATGGTGGTAATCCTCATACTCCAGCATATCTTTGGACTCCGGCATGTCTTTTAGGAGCTGCCGGATCAGATCTTTCTGGACGGATGTCGCCGCTGCAGTACCCTGCCAGCATGGCAGAAAACGCATCCAGCCGACTAGCCTTCACATCGGACAGTTCCATCTGCAGGCCGGAATAGCCCTGGAACACCCGCACCACTTTCACGTCCAGCACATCCGCCCAGGCCTCCTTCCCTGCCGCTGTCAGCGTAGTCCCGTCCAGTTCCACGATGGTATGAGGCAGCCCCTCCAGGGGATTTCTCAGAAACTCTTCAAGCTCACCGGCTGGCAGGCACACCTTTTTTTCAACCTTCGCCTTCTGGAACTGAAAATCCGGCTTGTATAAAAACAGCATATCTACTGGATTGATCACGCATCCCTCCTTCCTTCAGGTGAAATCCATTTCGTAAAGGGTTTTCACCACCCTCTTATATGCACTTCGTCCTCTCTTTCATCATTTTTTCATTGCTTCCTTCGTAAAAATCCCACTCGTTCCTTCTCTATAAAAAACCTGCAAACTTCGCCCCTTAAAAGTTGGTAAAGGATTTTACCAATTCCCGTACCAGATTTTTACCAACTTTTCCGCAAATCCTCCCGATTTCCTCCATCCCAAAATAACGCCCTCAAAACGCAAAAAACGCTGGAACCATGCGGGTTTCCAGCGTCTTGCTTAATCTTATGAAATTGGAGTTACATTCCCATCTGTGCAGCTACCTCAGCCGCAAAATCCTCGTTTTTCTTCTCCAGGCCCTCACCTGTCTCAAACCGCACAAATTTTGCAATGGACAGCTCTGCGCCGTTCTCCTTTGCCACCTGTGCAAGATACTGGGCTACGGTCTGCTTGCCGTCCTCTGCCTTCACGTATACCTGCTCTAACAGGCAGACCTCTTTCAGCTCTTTGTTGAGACGTCCTACAACCGCACCCTCAATTACTTTTTCAGGCTTGCCAGCCATCTTTGGATCCTGGGCAATCTGTGCTGCGATAATCTCCTTCTCATGTGCCTTGAACTCCTCTGACACATCAGAAGTAGCGATATACTTGGGGTTCAAAGCGGCAACCTGCATTGCCAGGTTGGTCAAGGCCTCCTTCACGGCATCATTCACCACGTCTGTCTTCGCCTCTACAATGACACCGATACGACCGCCGCCGTGTACATAAGACACCACACAGCCTTCGGCTGCTTCTACCTTCTCAAACCTTCTGATGCTGAGTTTCTCCCCGATCACAGCGATCTTGTCAACCAGGGCTTCCTGCACGGTCTTGGAAGCATCCTCATTCCACTTCTCTGCCAGGAATGCATCCACATCCGCAGAAGTGGAATTCACTGCCTGCACGGCAACCGCCTCCACAAACTGCTGGAACGTTTCATTCTTTGCCACAAAGTCAGTCTCGGAATTTACTTCCACTACAGCGGCAACTGTATCCCCTTTGGTAGCGATACGGCAGATGCCTTCCGCTGCGATCCTGCCTTCCTTCTTCACGGCCTTGGCCTGTCCGTTTTTCCGAAGCACCTCAACGGCCTCTTCCATATTGCCGCCGGTCTCATTCAAAGCCTTCTTGCAATCCATCATACCTGCGCCGGTTTGTTCGCGCAGCTCTTTCACCATTGCTGCAGTAATCTCTGCCATCTTCTATTCCCTCCATATCCAGGAGAGCTGCCCGGTATGTGCCGCAATACTCCCCTGTTACCTTACTTCTTACTCTGCTTCTGCCACTTCTTCGATATCCGTTGCTTCCTCGGGATCCATGGCAACTGCCTCCTCTGTATAGGCAGCCTCACCCTGGTTTGCCTCAATGACAGCATCTGCCATCTTGGACACAATCAGCTTCACAGCCCTTATGGCATCATCATTGCCAGGAATAATATAATCCAGTTCCTCAGGATCACAGTTGGTATCACCGATTCCGATCAAGGTGATTCCCAGGGAATGTGCCTCCTGGACACAGATTCTCTCCTTCTTGGGATCTACTACAAAGATAGCATCCGGAATCCTGCTCATCTCCTTGATGCCGCCTAAGTTCTTCTCCAGCTTCTCCCACTCTTTTCTCAAGGCGATGACTTCCTTCTTGGGAAGTACGTCAAAGGTTCCATCCTCAGACATTCTCTCAATGGCACGCAGCCTGCCTACACGGGACTGGATGGTCTTGAAGTTGGTAAGCATACCGCCCAGCCACCTCTCATTCACATAGTACATACCGCAACGCTCAGCCTCAGTCTTCACAGCATCCTGGGCCTGCTTCTTGGTTCCCACGAACAGGATAGTACCGCCCTGGGCTGCGATTTCAGACACGGCCCTGTAGGCTTCATCCACCTTGCCTACAGACTTCTGCAGGTCAATGATATGGATCCCGTTCCTCTCGGTAAAGATATAAGGTGCCATCTTAGGGTTCCATCTTCTGGTCTGATGTCCGAAATGTACACCTGCTTCCAGTAACTGCTTCATAGAAATAACGCTCATTTTCTTACCTCCATCTGGTTAAATACTTCCGCTATTCCTTCCAGACCATCCATAAAAGAACATCTGCCTGGCGCCCGGGTCTGCGTCAATCCCCGGCCGATTCCTGCGACTACTTTTCCTGTCTGAAAGCACCATCGCCGGACCGAAATGCGTGTTTTTTATCACAACGAACGCATTATAACACAAAAATCCCTCTTCTGGCAAGGGGATTTTCGCTTAATTTCCTGTTTTTGTAAGGATTCCCAGAATCTCTTCCCACCCGGCTCCTACCGGGATGCGATGGGTTCCGGCGTGTATCTTCTTGGAACAGTCATTGTCAATAACATATTTGTCAAATTCCCAGGCATCCTCCACCAGTCCTGCTTCCTCAAGCTGCTCACAGACTTTATAGGAGCCTGTACCCGGTTCCACCGTAATTGTGATGGTCTCCGGGTCTGCCTGCCCTGAAATGTCCTGAGAAGAGTCCTCTGTTTCCGCAGAGGACTTATCACCTTCCAGTGCCTCGCTGGAATCTTCCAACGGATGGCCAGCGCTCTCCGATGATCCGCCGGTGTCCTCTGGCAATTCACCAGTATCCTCTGGAGTTTCCCCGGCGCCCTTAGGTGTTTCACCGGAAAGTCCTGCATCCCCCATAGTCTCTCCGCCAGGTTCCTGTTCTCCCAAAGTCTGTATGTCCGACAGCCGGATGGAATCTTCTTCCACCATGCCCAGGGCCAGGGCCTTCGCCTTGATCTCCGCATCCGTCAGAGGAAGTCCCTCCTTGGTTGCGATTCCCATGACCAGGGCCGTGACCACCATGCCGATACCCAGTCCGCGACAATAATATCGTAATTTCATCACAACTCCTTCAGCGCTCCTTGTACAGATTGCACACCAACTGTACCACCCCCACTCCCAGGCCCAGCTCCCTGGCAATGGCCACCTCAGATTTCCCCTGCCTGTATAAAGCCAGGATCTCCTCGTTATAGTTCTCTTTGTAGTTCTCTCCCCCGGCATCTTCCCGTGACAGCGGTTCCTTTGCCTCTTCCCGGGCAGGTGCCTCTGCAAACGGTGTCTCAGTAGTTATTCCTGTAACCTGTCCTTCCAGCACTTCCCTGCCCACATCAGCCAGAGTGTCTGCAATCGTCTTCTCTAATGCCTCGTCTTCTCCCCCCGCCGTCCATTTCTGCAAGTTCCCTATGACTTCTTCTGCCGCCTTTACGGTTTGGTTCAGCTCTGCCATCATATTTTTCAAGCTCACCTGCTTGTTATTCAGCATGTCATAGAGGAACATAGCTTCCTCATGATCCTTGTGTATCTGGGCCAGCACTGTGTCAGAATACTCGTTCACAGCCATGATCTTCTCATTGGAGAGGCGCTCCAGGGTACGCTCTGTCTTCTCCATGGCACCAGAAACTGCTTCCTCAGCCACCTCATCCACCTGTCCCCGGACAGCATCCAGTTCCTGTTCCATCAAGATCCTTGCCTGTTCCCTGACTGCCTCATCGGACAGCCGGGTTCCTTCTCCCTTTCCAGGAATCAGAAAACTCAATATAAATATGATACCTCCCGCTATAAGCAGGATGATTTCTGTCATGACCATCTTCTTCCCGTTCCCAATCCTGTATTTTTACCAGCAGGGTACAATAATCCCTCTGTCATATTTTCATATCAAAGCCACCCTGGCCCTTCACTACCACCTGTTCCTTTTGCTGCGGTTTCCTGCGTCTCTTCCCGCCATCTCCCGCGTAAGTCCCATTCCCCTTCTCTTTTGCATCCGGCTTCTTCTCATACCAGTCTGCATTGTCACTCTTGTGGACCTCCCGGATACGCTGCTGGGTGTTCTTCAGCACTTCCTGGCCGATGACACTCTGATCCACCATGGGTTTGCTGTCCTCATTGTGTTTTATGGCAGAATAATCCTGTGCCCTTGATACGGTTGTCAGTTCTATGGATCCAAATGCCATACCCCATATCCTCCTTCCCGCCTGCGGCTTCCAAAGATTCCTCAGGTATCCGACAAAAATCCCATGTAGCTGCCCATCTTTCCCCGCATTTTCTGCAAGGCCCTGGTGTGGAGCTGGGATACTCTGGATTCAGATACCCCCAGAATATTGCTGATCTCTTTCAGAGTTAACTCTTCATAGTAATATAGCGTAATTACTTTCTGCTCTTTTTCCGTGAGAAGCAATAACGCTTCCCCCAAAACCTTTGCCAGTTCCTCCTTCTCCACCTTCTCCTCAGGTGCCTCAAAGGTGGATGTGGTGTGATCCCCATAATCCCGTGGAACATCGCTGCCCTGTTCCATATATTCATTGAGGGATACGAGACCAGTGATCTTCATCTGGGACTGCCAGTCAAGATATTCTGCATCAGAGATCCCAAGTCCCCTTGCAATTTCTTCATCGGTAGCCCCATGTCCAGTACTCTGTTCAATCTGGCGCATGACAGCCTCAATCTTTTTCTGCTTCTGCCTGATTGTCCTGGGGATCCAGTCCATCTTCCGGATCTGGTCCAGAATGGCCCCGCGGATACGCAGGCTGGCATATGTCTCAAACTTAACCTCCTTCATATGGTCAAATTTGTCTATGGCATCAATCAATCCAAAGATCCCATAGCTCACCAGATCTTCATACTCCACATTGTATCCCAGATACATGCCGAGTCTTCCTGCTACTACCTTAACGAGAGGAGCGTACTCTAATATAATCTTCTCTCTGGCTTCCGATGATCTGGTTCTGGCATACTCCTCAAGCAGTTTTCTTCTTCCCGTCTCATCCATGAAACCCCGCTCCTTTCCCATCTTCATTATCCTGTTTTTACTATAAAAATCCCATCACCATCGCAATACCGCATCCTGTTTTATTCAAGCCGGTACTACTATTCGCATGGGAGTCTGGAAATATCCGGATATCCTTATCCGTTACTGTTCACCGCTGCGCCGCTCGCAGCAACATGATGCATGTGCAGTCTTAAGTTTGTCACGCAAATGCGCGTGAAAGCACCTGGCGGCACGGCCACGTGAACAGCAACATCTATCCTTCTTCAGACGCCTCCTCTTTTGTGTGCGCCTCCTGTTCCTCCGGGGAGGTTTCTATCTCTTTCTCGATCACTTCCCCGTCTTCTTTTTGCTTCTCCTCGTTCTGCGCATCAAAAAAATCCAATGTCCATTTCAGCACACTGCCCAGAAACCAGAAGACAAGTAGGACAATTAGCAGGGATGTGAGCTTCGCAAGCACAGAATATCCCTGCACATAGGTAATGATACATGTGATAACCCCGGCCGTCAACATCAGGATCAAGGGCATATTTTTCCTGTTCATGTTCCGAAACCTTTCCCCTTTTAAATAATCGTCTCGGGCTTTCCTACAGCACGTATGTGGAAATCCCCTGTCTCCGGGTAAAATATAACGGTCCTACCATAGTTCTTCCCTGTGTCCTCAGCCAGTATTGGAATGGACAGTTCCCGCAGTTTTGCCTTGGTGGCATCCACATTCCGCAATCCCACCTGGCCCACTGTGGAGGAGACATTGCCCTGGAATGTAAACATGGTAGCTCCCCCCGCAATCTTGGCAACCATACGGCTACGCCTGGCTCCCAGTTTTTCCATCTGCCTGACTAATTCCACAATCCCGGTATCCGCAAATTTTGCTATATTTTGCTGTCCATTCTTGATGGCAGTACTATCTGGCAGCATAATATGCGCCAGTCCACCAATCTTCGTGGAAGGATCCCTTACTGCAATCCCCACACAGGAACCAAGCCCCAGGGTCGTTACCCCGTTGGGGCTTACACATGTCTTCAAGTCTGCCATTCCCACTTTGATTATCTCACTCATGAGTCGTTTCCCATATCCTTCACACCAGTCTTTTCCACTACAACAACCATTATAGGACAGGCAGCCCCAGCGCTGTCAGAATTTTAGCGTAGGATTCCAGATCGGGAACCAGGACGAAATATCCGTCCAGCTCTATGTCATCGCGGAACTGTGACTGGATCAGCAGAATCTTGTCACCATATATGCCAAACTGAATCGCTGGCACGCTGAGTATAGCACCTGCCATATCTATAGACACTGCTGGTGGCGTAGGTACAATGGTCAGATTTGTCATGGAAGAAAGAGAATTCAGATAAGCCCCTGTGATAATATTGCCAACCTCCTGTAGGGCTGACAATCCCATGGGCTCAAATTCACTTCCCGGTGGCAGCATCCCCATGGTCATCTTCTGGATCAGATGACGTGCGCTGCCCTCATCCACCATAAACATCATACTCCCGGAAATATCCCCACTTACTCCCAGAAATACACTGGCCAGGATCTGCTCTTCACCGCCTACAATTTCCCCTACTCTCGAAAATTCCAGCAACTTGACCTGGGGTACCTGCATGTCAATCTTGCACTGTAACATCTGTGACAGCGCGGTCATGGCATTCCCCGCCCCGATATTGCCAAGCTCTTTTAAGACATCATAATAATTCTCAGAAACATGCTCTACGCTCATTTCTCCCATAGGACACCTCTCCTTCCGGGCTGTCAATTGTCCTCAAAATTGATGGCGCTTAAATCAACCAGGGAAATCAATTCTCCATTATGCTTTCCCACTGCACTGATCAGATCCGTTTTCTCATCTTTAGAATTATTGTTCACTTTTTCGATATTATTCACAGACAGGCTTACCACTTCCTTCACCTCATCCACGATAAAGCCTACATTGCCTTCTTGTTCCAGCTTTAGTACAATGATCCGGGTAGTCTTAGTGACTTCGTCCTCTGCCAGGTTCATCATCAGCCGCATGCTCATGACAGGAATCACTTCCCCACGCATATTGATCACCCCTTTTAAATAGGCAGGCATCTTGGGCACACGGGTAATATGCTGCATTCTCACAATATTGTCAATATTGCGTATATCAATGCCGTACTGCTCATCCCCCAGACGGATCACAATATACTGGATCGTCTCATACACTTTTTTGCGTTCATCTTCCAGGACATCCACCTGGTTTGTTGTATTCAGCTCCATCATATACGTCCGCTCTCCTCCCTAGATTAAAGCATTGGTATCCAGAATCAAGGCGATCTCGCCGTCTCCCAGAATCGTTGCGCCGCTGATAAACTTACATTGTTTCATATATTTACCCAAAGGCTTGATCACGATTTCCTGCTGGCCGATCAATTCATCAACCACCAGGCCTACCTGCTGATCCCCCTTCTTGACGATGACTACAATGAGATTATCGTCCTGGGATCTGGAACTCTCCACGTCCAGCACCTCATTGAGACGAATCAGCGGGATCACAGTGCCACGCAGATGGATCACTTCCTTGTTCTGCACCAGCTTGATATCACTGGGAGAGAGATCCTCCAGGATCTGGATGCAGCCCAGGGAAATGGCATATTTTTCATCCCCTACTACCACCATCAGCGCCTGTATGATCGCCAGTGTAAGGGGGAGCCGGATGGTCCAGGTACTGCCTTCACCCAGAGTGGACTTCACTTCCACTTCACCGCTTAAAGACTCGATCTTGGACTTTACCACATCCAGACCCACGCCTCGTCCTGATACATCCGTGACTTCCTTTGCCGTGGAGAAACTGGGCAGGAACAGAAGATTGATGATATCCTTGTCAGACATATTCGCTGCCTGGGCCTGGGTGATCGTCCCTCTCTCAATGGCCTTGGCTCTCACCTTATCCACATCAATGCCATTTCCATCATCTCGTACTTCAATGACCACATTGTTGCCATCCTGATAGGCATCCAGGAAAATAGAACCCACCGGATCCTTGCCGCGTTCAGCACGTATCTCAGCCGACTCCAGTCCGTGATCCGCGGAATTCCGCAGCAGGTGCATGAGAGGATCTCCGATCTCGTCCACCACGGTACGATCCAGCTCGGTCTCTTCACCTGTCATATAGAGTTCCATCTTCTTATTCAGCTTCTTGGACAGGTCACGGATCATCCTGGGGAACTTGTTTACCACACTCTCTATGGGCACCATACGCACCTTCATCACAGACTCATGCAGGTTGGTGGTCACGCTCTCCAGGTATTCGATATGTTCATTGAAGCTGCCATTCATCTTGGTCTGATCCTGACTGGAAGCAGACACCAGGGAATTCTTGGCGATGATCAGCTCACTGACCAGGTTCATCAGGGAATCCAGTTTCTCAATATCCACACGTACTGTCCGGTTCACCACCGGTTTTGCAGGTGCCTGCTTCCTGCCCCCTGCCGGAGCCTGCTTCTGGGCCGTGCCTGCCGCAGGCTTAACTGCTTCCTGAACAGGTACAGGTGTCTGGGGTGCTTTCTCCTCCTTCGGAGACACAGGCTCCTGGGCTTTCTGGGCGTTCTTCTCCGGCCTGGGCTGATCCAGGTCAATCTCACCGCCCAACACCTTCTCAATTTCAGATACGCTCTCAGCAGCCTTGACCAGATCCTCCAGACCTGCCTCTGTGAGCACAATCAAGGTGAAATCCCTGTCAAATTTCTCTTCTTCCACTTCCTGTGCAACGGGAACGGACACCACAATCTCTGCGATCTCTTCCACCGCCTTGAACACCAGGAAAGCCCTGGCGGCCTTGAGGACACATCCCGCCTCCACCACCACATTCAGTCCGTATACTTTTTTGCCCTGCTTCTTCGCTTCCTTCAGTACTGCCAGCTGGCTGTCTTCCAGCACAATGTCATTCCATTTTTCCCCACCCACAGGAGCATCGGACACAGCTACCGCTTCTTCCGTCTGGTTGGATCCATTGACTCCGTTCAGGATATCGTTCAGCTGCCGGATCAGAATCTCATTGTCATTGGTTCCCTCGTTTGCAGAGGTCTGTATATTGTCTGTGTATTCCTCCAGTGCATCCAGACACTGGAACAGCACATCAATCATCTCCGGCTGCACCTTGATATTGCCTGTGCGCACCTCAGAGAATACATTCTCCATGTCATGGGTCAGATTCTGCATCCGCTTGAATCCCATGGTACCGGCCATACCTTTCAAGGAATGGGCTGCCCTGAATATTTCATTGATGGTATCCATATTCTCAGGGTCTGACTCCAGCTCCAGGATCTGCGTGTTCAGATTTTGCAAATGCTCCTTGGTCTCGTCAAGGAAAATTTCAAGATATTGACTTACATCCATGTTTATCCCAACCTTTCTTCTTTCAGACTTTCCTTTATGCCTTCACTCCCACGTTCAAGATGATCTCCTGGGCAACCTGCTCCAGCGGCACCACCTGGACCGGGATTCCGGCATTGACCACACTTCTGGGCATACCATATACAACACAGCTTGCCTGATCCTGTGCGATCACATGGATCTTCTTGGAGGATTCCAGATTCTTGATTCCTTCCGTACCGTCTGCCCCCATTCCTGTCAGCACTGCACAGACCACCTTGTCAAAGCGGCTCTCCGCCAGGGATTCATACATATAGTTGGCACAGGGCTTCACACCTTCCCTGTGGGGTTCGTCCGTATAGTGGATCACATGCCTGCCATTTGTATACTTGACCTTCATGTGCATGCCACCGGTGGACACATAGACCATTCCCTTCTGAAGCTCATCTCCCTCGCATGCCTCCTTCACGGAGATCTCGCTTAAGTCATTGAGTCTCTCTGCCAGAGAAGCGGTAAAGCCTTTTGGCATATGCTGCACCAGCAGCACAGGTGCATCCAGCTGTGCCGGAAGCCTCGGGATCACAGACTGCAGAGCCTTTGGGCCTCCTGTTGAACTTGCGATGGCTACAATTCTGGATCCAGCACTTCTGGAAGTGGATTTTCTGGCCAGTTCCACTACCTTGGAAGTCGTCTGGGCACTGTCTTCTTTCTTCTTCGGCTCAGCTTCCAGAACAGAAGCACTGCTGTCTGCTACCACATCCAGGATGCGCAGCAGATGTTCCGGAAAAGATCCCTCACGGCACTGTGCTGCATTGTCCGGCTTATGTATGAAGTCCAATGCACCCAGTTCCAGGGCATCCAGCGTTGTCTTCGCACCTTCCCTGGTATCCGTGCTGGCCATCATAACCCTGGCCGGTATCTTGTACTTGCGCAGTTCCTTCAGAAGTTCCAGCCCCGTCATCCGGGGCATGTTCACATCCAGCACCACTGCATCGTACTGATGCCTGCTCAACAGGTCAAAGGCCTGTAAACCATCCACAGCCCTGGCAGCAACCTGAAATCTCTCATCGCTGTTAATTATATCACAGATTACCCTTCTCATGAGTGCAGAATCATCAACTACGAGAATTTTTTTCGCCATTATAACCGCCCCTTTCTACGGCCCCTCCGCTCTTCTTCAAAAATATATTTGATAATCTCTTCACGTATATCCTCATCAATATCATAATACTGTACCCTGTGCTCCCATGCGCCGGGCTTGTTCGTCAGCTCCTTGGCACTGAGCACTTTGCCCACAACCTCATATTTTTTCTGTTCCTCCCCTTTCATCAGCTGGTAACTGATGTAGAGGATACTCTCCGGTTCATAGCGCTGGGAAGACACAAAACGCAGGCCTCCGCCGCTGATATCCACAATAACACTCTGTTTCAAGGGTAATCCAGGGGTCAGCGCATATGGCATATTCTGGTCAATGGCTGTGATCTCTTCCTCCTGCAGGCTCCTGGCTCCCATCTCCAGGGCACAGGAAAAGCGGTAGTATTCCCGTCTCTGGTATCTGCGCAGGTTGCTGGTAAGTTCCATCACCTGCATATATACATTATTGCTCTTATACCTGTCAATGATCCGGGCCAGGCACTGGTAGAGATTATTGTTTTCCGCATAGAACACCATGTCGTACTCCAGATCCGTAGGAAGCAGCACCAGCTTGGTCTTCTCCATGGGTATGGTAATCTCAAGGGTATCTTCTGTGAGGATCTCACAGACCTTGCTCTGATACACTTTTTTCCTGGTCACAGTCTCCCCATCCTCTGTATGTTCCACGGCTTGCAGTTCGATCCGGTCTCCGGCTTTTATCAATTCTGAAAGCATGACAATCCCCCTTTATCTTATATTCTTCCCTGCAATAATATGGGAAAAGAATGCAGCCATACCTCTCTTTGGCTGACGTTCGGCTTCTTTCTTATCCAGAAGTCTCATGGCTATCCTCTCATAAGCGGCTGTTGATTTTGCCTCCGGGTGCTGTAAGGATACCGGCATCTGCTGCATGACTGATCTGGACAGATTGGAATCCTCCGGGATCCCTCCCAGATATGTCATTGGAATCTTCAGATACCGCTCCACCACCGCATTCAGCTTGCTGAAAAGAACCTCCCCCTCCTTCTCATTGTCCACCCGGTTGGCGATCATCTTCACCTTGGATGCGTTCTCGTCAAACCTGGGATGTCTGTACAGAGCTTTTAAGAGGGAATAGGAGTCTGTGATGGATGTGGGTTCCGGCGTTGTCACCAGCAGGATCTCCCCGCTGGCCACCAGAAATTCCAGCACCGCATCCGAGATTCCGGCTCCCGTGTCCACAATGATAATATCCGCAATGGAATCCAGCTGTACCAGGTTCTGGATGATATATGCCAGATAATCCCTGCTCAGGTTGGACATGCCTGCAATCCCGCTGCCCCCTGAGATGAATCCCACTTCCGCAGGCCCCCAGGTGATAATCTCTGTAATACGCTTGCCTTGATAGATCAAATCGTGCAGATTATGTTTGGGAACTGCCCCAAACATAATCTCAATATTCGCCAATCCAAAATCTGCATCAAGGATAATGACCTTTTTCCCCATTTTCCGGAATTGCACAGCCAGATTGATCGAAGTATTTGACTTACCCACACCGCCTTTCCCGCTGGTCACTGTAATCACACGGGCCAGGGGCTTTGGCTGCATACCTGCCTTGATGATCCGCAACTGTTCTGCCTGATCCATATCACACCTCCTCTCCTTAATGCTTTGTACTGAGTAGCTGCCTCACCGTCTTCTGGGGATTAAACCGTTCGATATCCTCCGGAACATTCTGCCCACATGTCACAAACGCAATGTCTGTGTCTGTGTACAGTTTCACATTCAGAAGGTTCCCCAGGGATGTAGTCTCATCCAGCTTCGTAAGAATCAGCTGGAAATCCGTCACCTCCATATAGCGGGCTGCAATTCTCAGCAGATCCTTGTATTTGGTGGTGGCGGACAATACCAGGAAATTCTGGTATTCTGCCATATCTGCCACCGTGTCAAGCAGCTTTTTCAAGTTCTGAAGCTGCTCCTCATTCTGATGGGAATGTCCTGCTGTATCCAGGAAAATGTAATCATACTCGCTGTAATTCTGGATTGCTGCCCTGGCCTCCTCCTGTGTATAGATCACCCTGAAAGGTGCCTCCAGGATACTGGCATAAGTCCGAAGCTGTTCTGCCGCAGCAATCCGGTAAGTATCCGCTGTGAGCATCACAATCCTTTTTTTCTCTTCCATGGCTATAGCACTGGCGATTTTGGCAATGGTAGTGGTCTTACCCACACCGGTAGGCCCCATGAAAATCACCACCCTGGGCCCTTTTTCCCCCGGTTTGATGCCTTCCGCCTTTCCAAATTTCAAGATCAGCTTCTGATAGACATTTTCCAGGATATAGTCCAGGGGCAGATTGGTATTCTTCGATTTATCCACATCATCAATAATCTGGTTTACATATTTTTCGTCCACTTCATTTTCCAGCATAGTATTATACAACAGCCTAATGAATTTCTCCTGCTCTGTAGGTTCAAAAGCCACCTCTTCCGTTTCCCTGCCCTCCGCCATCTCCTGTCTCATGGCGGCATCCTCCTGCTCGATCCTGCTCAGCAGCAGATTCTGCAGGCTGTCTAATTTTTTTTCAATGCTCTGGGAATTCTCATTCATCAGGTTCATGGCAGTTCTGGCCGCTACCATGTCCTTCTCCAGGTTCCCCTGGCCTGGCGCACTGGCCTGGGTAGTCTGACCTGCCGGCATCTCCCGACGGGCCTTCTTCAGGTTCTCCCCCTCCTCTTCCAGGGCCACCGTTACCTCCACAAGCCTGGCACCAAAGATCCCTGCCAGGCCTTTCTTCTTCACGTTCTTCACATTCATGATGACAATGCCATTTCCCAGTTCCTTCCTGGCATTTTGTACGGCTTCCTCTTCTGTCCTGCCTGTAAATTTCTTGATTATCATTATGCTGTCACCATCCCCACCGACTGTAATTCCACATTGGATTCCACTTCATTATAGGAGACCACCACCAGCTCCCTGTAATAGTCTTCTGTAAGACGTCTGAAATACATACGTACAATGGGAGAAGTAATGATAATGGGGCTTTTTCCCAGGTTCTCCAGCTTCTGGGTCTCCCTGCCCACCGCATCTATAATCGCCCTGGACCTGCCCGGATCCAGGTTCAGAAAAGCTCCGCTCTCCGTCTGTTTGACACTGGCCATTATCTCCTGTTCGATCTTGGGATCCAGTGTCACAACACTGGTGGTCTCATGGGCCGGAAAATATTTTGTGGAAATGGCACGTTTTAAGCTTTGCCTTACATATTCTGTCAAGATATCCGTATCTCTGGTAGTGGACGCATAATCTGCCAGTGTCTCCATTATGGTCAGCAGATCCCGGATGGAGATTCCTTCCTTGAGCAGATTCTGGAGCACCTTCTGTAGTTCACCAAGGCCCAGCAGCTTGGGCACCAGCTCCTCCACCACCGAAGGATTGGACTCTTTCATATTGTTCACCAGATTCTGTACATCCTGACGTGTGAGCAGCTCCGCAATATGCTGCCGGATGATCTCTGTCAAGTGGGTTGCAATGATAGACGGAGGATCCACCACTGTGTATCCCAGGCTCTCCGCCCTCTCCCGCTGTCCTTCTGTGATCCAGATGGCCGGAAGATTGAAGGAAGGCTCAAAGGTAGGGATACCTGCAATCTCCTCCTCCACATACCCCGGATTCATAGCCATGTAATGGTCAAAAAGGATCTCCCCTTCACTGACCTGTATGCCTTTGATCTTAATAATATACTGGTTGGGATTCAGCTGTATGTTGTCCCGCAGACGGATAATGGGCACCACTGTACCAAGTTCCTGTGCAATCTGTCTTCTGATCATGACCACACGGTCCAACAGGTCGCCACCCTGGTTCATATCTGCCAGAGGAATGATACCATAACCGAATTCCAGCTCTATGGGATCCACCTGCAGAAGACTATTCACATTCTCCGGCTGCCGGATCTCATCAGCTGCCGCTTCCTCCATGTCAACTTCCTGCTCTATCTGGGAAATCTCCAGACTGCCTGCTATCATTCTGCCACCGATGACAAACAGCATCCCCATTCCCACAAACAGGATGGTATTCAGTTCTGTAGCCACCCCTAAAAATGCCAGGGTGGCACCTACAAGATACATGACTTTGGGGACACCAAAAAGCTGTTTCAGGATAACCGGACCGAAATCAGCCTCCTTCCCCCCTTTCGTAACCAGCACACCTGTGGACAGGGAGATCAGCAGGGACGGGATCTGGCTCACCAGGCCGTCACCGATGGTGAGAAGCCCGTAATTGTTGATGGCTGTACTGGCATCCATGCCACTCCGCAGCATACCCATAGCCAGGCCTCCCACCAGGTTGATCACTGTCAGCAGAAGTCCTGCCACGGCATCTCCCTTTACATACTTCACAGCACCATCCATGGAGCCGAAGAAGCTGGACTCCTGCTGGATCTTGTCACGCCTGGCCTTGGCTTCCGCATCATCAATGGCACCTGTATTCAGATCTGCATCAATGGCCATCTGTTTACCGGGCATGGCATCCAGGGTGAACCTTGCCGTCACCTCAGCCACACGTTCGGATCCCTTGTTGATCACCAGAAACTGGATCATGATCAGGATGATAAAGATAATGGCACCAATGATGATATCACCTCCACCCACAAACTGGCCGAAGGTCTTTACCACATTGCCGGATGTACCCGTATTCAGAATCAGCCTGGTGGAAGATACATTCATGGCAATCCGGAATATGGTTGTAAAGAGCAGAATCGTAGGGAAATAGGACAGATCCAGCACTTCCTTTGAGAACATACATACAAACAGAATTGTAAAAGCAATGGCAATGTTGAAAGCCATGAACACATCCAGCAGCACTGCCGGCAGAGGTACGATGAACATGATAAACGCGATCAGGATATAAATTGCCACAATGGAATCTGTCTTAGCCAGCCTTGCATTCACAGGTCATACCTCCTTTCCCAATCAGAACATTTTCATCTATTTCAAAACAAACTATCATTTTCCCGTCTTTTATTCAAGTGCCCCGTTCCAGGCACATAGCAGTCTGTATTCGAAAACAGCGCTTCAGACTTTCCCCTGTAAATGATATACAAACGCCAGTACCTCCGCAACCGCCTGGTACAGCTCTGGCGGAACTGCCTGGCCCACTTCCACATTGGCATAGAGCATCCTGGCCAGGGGCTTGTTCTCCACAATCTCTATCCCGTTCTCTTTTGCCACTTCCTTGATCCGGGCCGCCAGATGGGCCTCTCCCTTGGCTATCACCAGGGGGGCATCTGCCACCTCCGGATCGTACTTGATCGCCACCGCATAATGGGTGGGGTTTGTGATGACCACATCTGCCTGGGGCAGATCCTGCATCATTCGCCGCATGGAAGCTTCCCGCATCTTCTGTCGGATCTTACCCTTGATCTGAGGGTCTCCTTCCTGCTGCTTGAATTCTTCCTTGACCTCCTGCTTGGTCATCTTCATATCATTCTTGAACTTAACCCTCTGGTAAATAAAATCAGCCAGGGCGATGGACATATAGAGTACTGAAATTCGGATCCCCAGATCCGTTACTGTCTGGGCTGCAATCCCCAGGGCATCCATCAGTGACAGGTCATAGAGATTAAACAGAATCACCCATTTATCTTTTAAGTATGTGTAACAGATATACAGAATCAGCCCGATCTTTGCGATGGATTTTACCAGCTCCATCAGGGAATTGGGCGAAAATATTTTCTTAAACCCGCTGATTGGATTCAGTTTGCTGAACTTCGGCTTCAAAGGTTTCATGGTGGGTTGCCATTTCACCTGCGCCACATCACACACAAAGCTTACCAGCACCCCCAGCACCAACAACGGCGCTATAATAAACAGGACCTGGAGCAGCATGTGCCGGAATACCTGGTTGGTGTCTGACTGGGGCAGGGTGCCATGCCAGTATGTGGCCACCTGGGGAATCCAGCCATAAAAATCCGGAAACAATTCCATAAGCTGTACCCCCATATGTCCCACCCAGAATTTTAATACCAGGAACAAGACCAGAAGCCCCATGCCATTGGCTATCTCACGGCTCTTGGCCACCTGACCTTCCTTGCGGGCATCAGTCAGTTTTTTCTGGGTGGCAGGTTCTGTCTTCTCACCACCCATACCCTCTTTTGCGAAAAATTGCAGGTTGTATTCCAAAATCATTTCATTGCTCCCACAAAAGCGGCAATTAGGTTCCGTGTCTCCTGGAAAACCATTTCCCCCATCCCCGGCAGCATTCCTGCCGTGAGAAAGAGCACCGACAACCCCACCAATATCTTCAGCTGCATACCCACTGCAAACATATTCATCTGGGGGGAAACCTTGGCCAGTATCCCCAGAACTGCATTCAGCAGCAGGATCACACAGAATATAGGCAATACAATCCGAAATCCCAGGATCACATAGTCCCCCAGGAATGTAAGCAGTACCTGGAGCAGGGATTCACTCCTAAAGACCGCACCATTTACAGGAATCAGCACAAAAGAATCAGCCAGGGCCCCAAACAGATACCGGTACATCCCCGATGCAATGAGAATCATCATCAGTACATACTGGTACAGAACGCCTGTGATACTGGTGTTCTGCCTGGTGGTGGGATCCATCAGCGTCACCATGGAAAGTCCTGTCTCCATGTCCGCTATGGAACCTGCGAAATTCACCACGGCCGTACAGACATTGGCCCCGAACCCGATCAACAGCCCTGTAATGGCTTCCTTCACCACTATCACTGCATACTCCAGGGAAGTCTTATAAGTCACTGCCTCCACTGGTGTCAAGGCCTGATAGAGCAACAGGGCTGTACAGAAGCTAAATGCAATCCTGATCCTTCTGGGTGTATTGCTCATGCTGAAAAAAGGGGCAATGAACACAAAACAGGATACCCGCACCAGGATCAGCAGGAAATACTCCAGGTCATATATGGAGAAAGCGTAATTCAGCATAGCCCCTCACTCTCCTGTCCTACCTGTACTGGCTGAAGCTGGTCCACAGATTCGTCATGAATTCTACCATGGAATTCATCATCCAGTTGCCCAAAAGCACCAGGGCCAGAAACACGCAGATAATTTTGGGTACGAAGGTAAGCGTCTGCTCCTGGATAGAGGTAACTGTCTGGAAAATACTGATCACCAGCCCCACACACAGGGACACCAGCAGAACAGGCATAGACACTTTTATAATCAAAAACAGGGCCTCACTGGTAATATCCGATACAGCCTCAATGGACATCTGTTTCTCCTTTCACCTGTCAGTGGTAAAACGTCTCAACCAGACTACCAATCACCAGCCCCCATCCGTCCGCCAGCACAAACAGCAGAATTTTAAAAGGCATGGAAATGGTAGTAGGCGGCAGCATCATCATACCCATACTCATCAAGGTAGATGCCACTACCATATCTATCACAATAAAAGGAACGTAAATCATGAATCCAATCCAGAATGCAATCCTCAGTTCGCTGAGGATAAAACTTGGCAACAACACAGACAAAGGGATCTGCTCCAGATCCTTGCCGTCCCAGGTCTGCCCCGAAATATTCATAAATAGCTGTACATCCTGGACCTGGGTCTGGGGATACATAAAATCCCTTAAAGGCGCTACCCCGGCCTCGAAAAATTCTTCCTGGGTGATTTCCCCGGCTTCAAAGGGTTGTATGGCCTCCTCATTGATCCTGGTGACTGTAGGACCCATAATGAAAAACGTCAGGATCAATGCCAGTCCGATCAGCACTTGATTGGGCGGTGCCGTCTGGGTATTCAAGGCCGCCCTGGTAAAATGGAGCACGATGATAATGCGCGTAAAAGAGGTCATCATCATCAGAATGGTAGGCAGAAGGGCAATCAGCGTCAAAGTAATCAAGATCCGCAGCATGCCATTTAGCTGTCCGTTTCCCTCCCCGTCCAGGGTAAGGGTAAAGATGTTGCCTGTATTAAGCTTGTTGAGATCATCCGGAGTATTGGCTGTACCCGCCGGATCCAGTATGGTAGAAGTTCTGTCTTCCTCTTCTTCCCCTGCCACCGGCTGTTGCATGGCATGGACACTCATGGTGTCTTGCACGAACAATATGCCCACCGTAACCAGCAGGCATATCATTGCTATTATTCGCTTTCTTATCAGCTTAACGTTCTTCATCTACCTGACTTCCCTCTGGTCTGGCGGTATGGGGCGTGTTCTTCTTGACAGCCTTATCAAAAAGATCCCTAAAACTGAAAACCTGCTGTTCCTTCCCCTCTCCCAACTGTTCTCGTGTGATCTCTCCCAGCATTGTCACTGTATCCTTACAGACAGCGATCACCATATAAGTTTCCCCTACCCGCAGAATCTGGATATATTTACCTCCGGCTATGCGGGTGGTCTCAACCACCTCCACACGGTTGCCTACGTTCTGCTGCTTCTGATAGCTGGCAATCCACCTAGTGGTAAACGCCGTGACCCCCAATACTACCACAAACAGCAACAGAACCGTGATGAGTTGTGCATAACCGTCTGTCCCTCCTGTTAAGAAGGCCATTTAACCCACAACCTTCTTCACCGCTTCCAGCACGCGTTCAGCCTGGAAAGGCTTGACGATGAAGTCCTTGGCCCCTGCCTGGATGGACTCAATCACCATCGCCTGCTGGCCCATTGCAGAGCACATGATTACCTTGGCGGTTCCACTGAGCTTTCTGATCTCCTTGAGGGCCTGGATGCCATCCATCTCTGGCATGGTAATATCCATCAGCACCAGGTCGGGACTCAGCTCTTTGTATTTTTCTACAGCCATGGCCCCGTTCTCCGCCTCACCTGCAACGGTGTAGCCATTCTTAGTCAGGATGTCCTTGATCATCATCCTCATAAACGCTGCATCATCGCAAATTAAAATGTTAGCCATATCATTATCCTCCTACTTGATAATCTCAGTTACCCTGATTCCGAAGCTTTCTTCTATTACTACTACCTCACCCTTGGCAACAAACTTCCCATTTACCAGTACATCTATCGGTTCACCGGCTATCCTGTCCAGTTCAATCACTGTACCAGGGCCAAAGTTAAGGATCTCCGAAATCGATTTGGTGGTCCGCCCAAGTTCCACGGTGACCTCCAGAGGAACATCCATAATCAGTCCTATGTTTTCCTGTCCCATGATCCCTCTTGCGTCTGCAGAGAAGTTCTGGAACTGTGCCGGCTGGATGTTAACATTCTGCATATTTGCCTGCTGGCCCATTCCCATCATCTGCGGATTCATTCCCATCATTTGTTGGTTCATTCCCATCATTTGTGGGTTCATCCCCATCATCTGTGGGTTCATTCCCATCATCTGTGGATTCATTCCCATCATGCCCATCCCCATCATCTGCGGGTTCATCCCCATCATATTCATCTGCCCCTGAGCCATCTCCCCGTTGGGATCCCCTCCGGTCTGCGATGCGTCCTTAGCAGCTTTCTTGCTCTCGCTCTCCGGCTTGGTCTTGATAAAGGTATCCACAAGATGCTTCGCAAAGCTCACTGGATAGAGCTGCATGATGGAACTGTCCACCAGATTCTCAATCTGCATCCGGAAAGATACCTTCACAAAGGTATCTGACAGAAAGGGAGAAATATCCTTGGCATCCTTAATCTGTGTCAGATCCAGAAGAGAAGCCTCCGGCGGACTGATATCCAAAGTAGTCTTTAACAGTGTGGAAAGAGCAGTGGCCGCTGATCCCATCATCTGGTTCATGGCCTCGGAGATTGCACTCAGCTGCAGTTCTCCCAGTTCTCCCTCCGTATTGGTTCCATCTCCTCCCATCATTAGGTCGGTGATGATTTTCACGTCATGCTCCCGTAGCACCAGGATGTTGGTACCGTCCAGCCCCATAGTATACTTGATCTGGATAAACACACAAGGTCTCTCGTATTCTCCTGAAAGAGTCCCCCATGTGGCCGCTTCCACCACAGGTGTGGTAATATTTACTTTCCTGTTCACAAGAGAATACAGTGCGGTAGCAGAAGAACCCATACTGATATTGGCCACTTCTCCAATGGCATCCTTCTCTGCTTCGGTGAGGAGGTCTTCTATTCTCAATACCGTTGAAGATTTGCCTCCCTGTGATCCGCCAGGCACCTCTGCAACATTCTGATTCTCATCATCCGACAGATCCATGCCACTGAGCAGCGCGTTTATCTCATCTTGAGACAGCATTCCACCCATTTCCTACTCCTCCTCTCTGACCACCGACGTAATCCGGACCGCATATGCATCCTTCTCGGCGCCAGGCAATGCAGTAAATTTTTTAAGGTTCCCCACAAATATATTCATGTCATCATCCACCTTGGAATCCAGACGGATGCAATCCCCAATCTGTAGATTCATGAAATCGCTCACCGATATGGTGCTCTTGCCAAGCACAGCCCTGATGGGAATATCCACCTTACGGATCATAGACTCGATATACTGTTCATCATCCTCGCTGCGGTTGCTCTGCATGGAAGAATACCAGTACTTCGTATTCAGCTTATCCATGACATCTTCCAGGGTAAAAAACGGCAGACACAGGCTTAGAAGGCCCTCTACATCCCCGATCTTGATGTTCAGCGTCACCACCGCCACCATGTCATTGGGTGCCATGACCTGTGCAAACTGCGGATTCGTCTCAATCCGGCCAAGAACAGGTGATATATCCACCACATTTTTCCATGGATCCCTAAGCAGCTGGGTAAACATCACCAGAATCTTCTGGATAATTGCCAGCTCTATCTCAGAAAATTCCCGGCTCTTCTCAAGAGGAACCCCATCCCCCCCCAGCAGCCGGTCCAGAATCAGATAGCCAAGGCTAGTGCCAAGGTGCATGACAATCGGCCCGTTTAAAGGAAGGAAATTGATGATTCCCAGAATCACAGGATTCGGCAGGGAATTGGAATACTCACTAAACGTAACGGTCTCCGAACTAGCCACTGCAACCTGTACATTTTTCCTAAGATACACAGGCAGATTCGTGGAAATCAAGCGGCTGTAATGTTCAAATATAATCTCAAGGGTTCTTAAATGCTCCTTGGAGAACTTTGTAGGGCGGTTAAAGTCATAGTTCTTGACCTGCCTGCCTTCTTCCTGCATCCGGTCCGCGTCTAAATCACCGGAAAGCAACCCGGCAAGCAAACTATCTATTTCACCTTGGGACAGAACTTCGCCCACAAAGACTCACCTCCCATCATACTCGTGTTTTAAATGCATCAAACTGCCATTTCCCGGACAGCACTGCAAAATACCCCGTGCACGTCCATATCCCGCATCAGCCGAACTTAATCTCATTGACCCCTATCTTATAGATAAAATCCGACTGGAACAGCTGCTGGATTTTGCGCAAAAGCTCCGGACGCACGTTTGTCTCAAATCCTCCGTTTTCACACTCTTCCAGTGTATAGCTGGATACCAGGTCATTGACTTCTGCCTTGATGCGGCTTTCATACTCTTTCATCTTCTCACCACCATAAGTCTTGTAATCCTCATGCTTGGTATTGATAAAAAGCGACAGGTCAAAGAGTATATAATGCTGCTTGTCATCCCCATCGCTGGCTTTCAAGGGAATCGTCATAGATCCCTCAAAGTCAAAGGTCTCAGAATCCTCCAGGGCCACATCCGCAGCACTGGTCCCCCCCGGTGAATACAATTCAATATTCATCACAGCCAGAACACTGTCCACCAACTTCGCCGTGGCTGCATTTGTATTGGTAATGCTGATCATCATTATAGTTGTCAGTACAATATTGACCGCCAGCAATGCCAGAATCAATACACTCAGCAAATTCTTCTTCATACCTCAAATCTCCGTTCTATCCCCTCACCCCTGTGATGGATTGTATATTCTGATCTCAACTCTTCTATTCCTGCTTCTTCCCTCCGGAGTGGAATTATCCGCAATGGGATCCCTCTCCCCCATTCCGGCATGCTTCAAGCTACGCAGATCCAGGGCTGTATTTTCCTGTAGATAATAGAATACGGATAAGGCCCTGGCATCACTAAGCTCCTCATTGCTGGCATACCGTGCACTACTCATGGGCACATTGTCTGTATGTCCCAGGATCTCAATGGTACCTGTTCCACTGCTATAGCGTTCCAGCACCACGCCCACTCTGTCCAGCACCGAAGCAGCATCCCCTTTTAACTCAGCCCTTCCAGAATCAAAAAGCAGGGCGCCGTTCATGGTCAGCTGCACATACTGGGAGGTAAAACTCACATCCACCTCATCACCGATATTGTATTCCTTCAAGGTCTCCTCCACAATCTCGGCTATCTCTTCATTGGCCTGGAGATCCTTCTCCTCCAGATATTGTTCCAGTTCCCCGGATTCATAGGCGTCCAGATTCTCACCGTCCACCTTGCTGTCTGCCGTCTTACCGGTACTGTTGATATATTCATCCAGTTCATTCAGCTGGCTCACACCACTACTGATCAGTATACCATCACCAATGGCAGTGGCACCCCCATCGAAGATACTGATCGTGTTATTCATGGACGCTACAAGTTCGGCCAGCTTAGCCTCCTCCAGGTTTGACATGGAGAACAGCATGACAAAGAAGCACAACAGCAGGTTCATCAAGTCACTGAAGGTAGCCATCCAGGCCGGGGAACCAGCCGGAGGCGTATCTTCCTTGCGCTTCGCCATTAAGCTTCACCTCCCCCATCCTCATCCCCAAAGGATCTGTCCTTAGGAGCCAGGAAGGATTTCAGTTTTTCCTCAATTACCCTGGGATTCTCGCCGGCCTGGATGGACAGAAGGCCCTCAATCATGACTTCCTTGAGCAGCATCTCACCGGCGTTGTCAGCTTTCAGTTTATTAGATACAGGGGTACAGATCCAGTTGGCAAGCAGGGATCCATACAAGGTGGTGATCAAGGCCACTGCCATGGCAGGTCCCAGTGCGCCAGGATCAGACATATTGTACAGCATGTTGACCAGACCTACCAGGGTACCAATCATACCCCAGGCAGGACCCATGGCTCCCAGTGTATCCCAGAACCCAATGCAGGTCTTGTGTCTGTCCTCAAGACTTACCAGCTCCGTCTCCATAATTGCACGCACCAAATCAGGATCCGTGCCATCTACAATCAGCAGAATCCCTTTTTTCAAAAACGGTTCATCCATCTCCGCAGCCGCTTCCTCCAGGGACAGAAGCCCTTCCTTCCTGGCCACGTTGGACAAATCTATTATCTTCTTAATCATCTCAGCCGTATTCAATGCAGGAGCTTTAAAAACCAGCCCAAAGCTCTTCAATCCATTTATAAAATCCTGTAACGTATAGGAAGCCAGAGTAGCCGAGAAAGCGCCACCGAATGTAATAATGGCAGATGCCGGATCCAGATAATGGACGGCACCGGAGATACCAGCGTTATCGATAATACCATATACCAACATTACCAAGCCGATTATAATACCAAGCAATGATGCAATATCCACGGGAACCACCTAACCTTCTGCATTTTTGAAAATTATTCTGCAAAAATACCCTTTCTGTACAATTTTACTAGATTTTTTATCTCTTGTCTACTTTCTTTTACAATTATTTTCTTTCCTGTGGTGAGAGTGATCACTGTGTCAGGTGTCTCTTCTACAATCTCAAACAGATGCGGATTGACCAGGATCTTCACACCATTGAGCTTTGTCACTTCAACCATATACGCCTCCTTCTTCCAATAAGTAAAGGGCGGTAATTTAACCGCCCTTACATTGTAACACAACTACCCAAATAATGCGAGACAAATATTTCAAAAATTAGCGTTTTAAATTAGTTAATTCTTCCAGCATGGTATCTGAAACTGTTATAATACGACTGTTAGCCTGGAAACCTCTCTGGGTGGTAATCATCTCCGTGAATTCAGAGGACAGATCCACGTTACTCATCTCCAGCTGTCCGGTGGACATGGAACCACCATTTGCTGTAATATCCGTCCCAATTCCATCAAACTCGCCAGAGTTTAAGGTTGCAGAGTACAGGTTATCCCCTTTCTTCTCCAGACCGGAGGCATTGGCGAAACTTGCAGTGGCAATTTGTCCTAACAGCCTGGTCATACCATTGTCGTAGGCAGCATAGATCATACCATCCTGCTGGATGGACACACCAATCATGTCGCCAAGGCGGCGGCCGGTACCCAGTCCGTCCTCATCTCCCACGCCTCCCTTGTCGGCGCCAATGGTGGAAGTCCCCTTATTGTCATACATGGATGTCTGGGAGAAGTCAATCTTGATATCCTCAAAGGCCTGGCCATCCACACCCAGCATCTCATTCAGTGCGGACAGGTTCAGCATGGCTGTGGTATTGGTAATCTGGTTATTGATACCCGCAAAATTACCTTTCTTACCATCAAAATTAATCTTCACACCCTGGAACTCACGCCCTATGGTCTCAATATCAGCGCCAGAAGCAGCGATATCCCCAATCAACGGTGTATTGGCCGGCACATCACCTGTCCCTGCCGCCACGCCCGCCTGGCGTTTGAGCATATCCTCCATGGTATATTGTCCGGTGGGATTACCATTGGCATCCACAGTCTGATACAGCTGGCTCATAAAGGCATCCACAGATCCCTCATAGCCATATGCCTTGGCAACTTCCCCCAGCATCTCTTCCACTGTCTTCTGTTCTTTGGGAGTTGTGGTGCTGGCCGGATCGTCTACCAGTTCTGTGCCAGCCTTCCAGACACCTGTAGTTGTATCAATCAATGTTGTCAGATCCACAATGGGATTGCCGCCTCGCTGTAACACCCCGTTATTCCAGCTGTAGTCTGCACCGAAAGTGATCTTGCCTTCCTTGAGCTGTGTGGTATTAGCATCCCCGAACAAAGCCTTGGCCGCAGCACCGCTGACCACTTCCTTCCCGGTGGAGTCCAGGATCTTGTCAAGCTCCAAGCTGTACTCATTTACATCCCCAGACTGCTTGAACACGAATTTTGCTGTATAGCTGTAACC
The DNA here is from genome assembly GCA_910577665.1 of uncultured Acetatifactor sp. Taxonomy (GTDB): domain Bacteria; phylum Bacillota; class Clostridia; order Lachnospirales; family Lachnospiraceae; genus Acetatifactor. Next base: position 23,382 of record CAJTOJ010000017.1, on the reverse strand, counting down.
CAGTGCATCAAAGAAATTCAAGTTCACCGCTTTTCCTTTTGCACTCACCACATCTTTATTGTTCTTATCCAGAATACCCGAAAAATTGGCAAGGGTGGTTGCTTCGGGAGGATAGGTCATGTTCACGGCATTCATGATCCGCAGGGCAGATACCGTATCCTGCTTGATATTGCCAGTCTCCTCATCCACCTGCCAGCCCATAACATTGTAACCGGTACTGGTCATGGCCAGGTTGCCTGCTCCGTCCACATAAAAAGAGCCGTCACGGGTGAAGAAATTCTCCAGTCCGTTGTTTACCACGAAGAAATTGTCTCCGTTGATCATGATATCAAAAGGATTACCGGTAGACTGGCTGGAACCCTGCCCGGTAATGTTGATATTGATGGCACCGCTGCGCACACCCAGACCAATCTGTCTGGCGTTGGTACCGCCGGTTCCCATCTGTGCATTGGGTCCGCTGGCCTTCTGGGTGGTCTGGCTCATCAATTCACTGAACACAATGGAACTGGCTTTGTAGGCCGTTGTGTTCACGTTGGAGATGTTATTACCGATAACGTCCATCTTGGTCTGGTGGGTACGCAGTCCTGCCACGCCAGAATAAAGTGATCTCATCATAGTACTTATTCCTCCTGGTCTGGAGCGCGTCTCCCCTCTGTCATTCGGGGAGACTTGTAACCTCCTTGGAAGGTCCGGTTACATGATCACCGCTCCGTTGATATTTGTAAATATGTTTCCATCTGTCTCTGTGCTGTCCATTGCTGTGACAACTGTCTGGTTCGGCACGTTCACGATAAAAGCAAGCTGGTCTACAATCACCAGGGAATCCTTGATTCCTTTCTGCCCGGCTTTCACCGCTCCGCTTTCCAGCCGCTCCAATTGTGTCTGGCTTAGTTCGATATTCCTGTCACTGAGCCGACCCAGCGCGTGCTTGGAGAATCTCAGCAGACCCCCGCTCTCCTGCAGGTTCTTCTGTTCCAGGATCTCCTGGAAGGAAAGTCCCCCTGCCCTTTGTTGGGTGTCCTGCTTCCTTGCCTTACCCAGATACTGTTCCGTCAGTTGATCAATGGAGAGATATCCGCTTTGCTGAATATTCAACCTTCACGCCTCCTGTCTTAAGCCTGGGTGCTACCCCCGGTGTCCTCCGGAGCAGTTCCCTCCGGTGTGGTTCCTTCTGGAGCAGATCCTTCCGGTGTGGTTCCTTCCTCTGACGGGCCTTCGGTCTTATCTTCTTCGTCCCCGTCTTCCCCTTCTCCTGCCGCATGGCGGACTTCCTTTAGTTTCTCAATGTACTGCTTCAGCCGGTCCACTGTATCCTTGGACAGGAAGCTCTTCTCATAGTCATTCATCTCATTGTAGGTTTTCTCCAGCTTGTCGATGTTCTCCGCATCTGTGAGATCCACACCTGCCAGAACCGGAAGCCTGTTCAGATCTTTTGTGAATTCATATGCCTTGTTATAAGCAGCCAGATAAGTGCCATCTACTACGGTATCCAGATCATCCAGGGAATACAGGGATTCGTTGATTGCCAGATAGGCTTTCCCATTCTCGTATACCACATAGTCCACCTTACCCTGAATACTGTTGGTTGCCCCTGAAGAGGAAGTCGTCTTGACCCATACCTCCTTGCCCACCAGGGAACTGGCCCTGGACAGTTCTGTGCTTGCAGCCATGTTCTGGATCTGCTCCACCTGGGAGAACTGTGCATATTGGGAAATGTACTCTGTATTGGAGGTCGGCTGCAGGGGATCCTGGTACTGCATCTGTGCCACCAGAAGCTGCAGGAATGCTTCCTTGTCCATGCCACTCTGCATACCGGTTTTGTTCTTGTTCTTTAAGGAAACCTGGCTTTCTGTCTCCACAAACTTTCCGTCTTCCACCGGTGCCATTAGATTACTGCTCATGTACATATGCTCCTTTCTCTTATTTTTCGTCCTATACTTCTAAAAGCCTATACCATAACATCCATGGTGGTACCTTCCGCCGCCATCATCTCTGCGGCCAATGCATCCTCTTCTTCCAGATCTTCCATGACAACAGGATCATTTAACTGTATCCTTCTGGTGCGGTTTCTCCTGGAAGGTTCTCCCTGGTTCCTGCCCCGTCCCTGATCCAGATTCCTCTCAAACTCATGGGTCTGTACAGTAACCTCAATGGCCTCTACCTTTATACCCTGTTCCTCAAAGCTCTCCTGGAGCCTTACCATCTGGCTCTCCAGCGCTGCCTTCACCGCCTCATTCTGGGTGATGAAATTGGCTGTTACCACACCGCCCTTAGAAGCAATCTGAATCTGGAGTGTTCCAAGACTTGCCGGGTGAAGCTGCATCTCCAGGTTGGAAGTATCTGCTTTCAAGGTGATCTTCATGTAATCCATGATCTGCCGCATGATATCCTGGGTATCTGTCTGCCAGGCTTTGTTCGGCCCCTCCGTGCGCTGTAGCTCCATCTCGTACTGTTGTGTACGGAAATCCTGCGCAAACGAGGTTTCCGGACTGTTGCTGTGGTTCCCTTCATGGTCATGTCTGTCCTCATGGCCTTCCCTGGCATTCTCCGCAGGTCTGGCCGTCTGGACCCCTTCCTCCCCGGTCACATTCTGACCGGATCCCTCCTTTGTAAGGATCTCTTCCTCTGAAAGGACTTCCTCTTCTGTCTCTTCCACCGTCACCGTGATGGGAATCTCCGTTTCCACAGGCTGTTCACCGGGCTGTTCCTGTAACTGTTCCAGAACATCTGACATCTGTTCCCCGGTAAGGTCAAGCTGTTCCTTGCACTCTTCCAGCACTGCGGTAAGCTGCTGCGTCAGTTGCTGGTAATTGCCGTACAGTTCCCCATTGGTCAGCAATGCATAAGAATCCTCAGCGCCTCCCAGTCCCAGAATCAATTCTCCCAGCTTCCCTGCATCCAGCACATCCATGGTATCCAGCCCCATCTCTTCCATTAGGCCTTGCACTTCCTGGATGCTCACCCCAAAGGTGTCTGCAATCTGCTGTATCATATCCAGTGCCGCCATTCCCAGCACTGCCATGGCTTCCTCCAGATCCTGGTCAGACACCTCATCTGTTCCATCCTCTGGAGAAACGACTGCATCCCGCTCCTCAAGTCTCTGTCTGTGGGCATCCCTGGCCTTCAGGGATTCCCCAGGTGTCTTCTTCACGGCTTCCTTATTGTCCGCCGTCTGGCTTTTTGGGGCACCCTGCCCGGTCCTGTCATTCAGTACCGACTGGAAACCGCCAGCACCAGCATTCTTGCTTCCCGCCATCTGGGCTGTCTGTAAAGAACCCAAGACCGCTCCTACATCTTTTACAGGTGCACTTGTCATCTCCTACCTCCTTTCTTATATGATATGATTCTGATTGTAGTTCCAGGGACATCCAGTCCTGTAAAGCTTCAGAAAGTCCCCTCATACCTGTATCGGCATATCTTCCCCATCCCTTAAGACTCCGGATCCATAATCTTGGTGAGTTTTGCGGCAACCTCCTCGTCCATGGCCGCCAGAATATCCCCACGCTGTTTGGACGTCATGGAGCCAAGAATCCGTGCCACCAGGTTGAGGTTGTCTGTCATGGACTCGAAGATCTTCGCTGCACTTTTGGCCTTCATCTCAGAATAGGTCTTCACATACTCCTGTATTTCCTTACTCTCCTCCTGCTGGTTGATCACCTGCTTATAATAGTACTCTGCCATGACCGGATCCATGGTTTCATAGTATTTTCGGTATTCCTCTGGTCCAGGACCTTTGTCTGAATAGATAACCTCATCATAGAATTCCTGGGTGATCCGCTGGAATTCCTGCTGCCTGGTCTCGAACTCCTTCAGACGTTCTATTTCCGCCCTCTGTTTTTCCAGTTCAGCATCCTTTGTGTTGGAAGCTGTCTGATACCGCTCCAGTTCCAGTTCAAGCTGCTTGATATATGCCACAGCTTCCTCCAGGCTGGAATATCCGCCCGTTCCACTCTGGTCGGAATGATCCGGGAAGGTGGAGCTGGGCAGGATCTTATTGAGCACCGGAACATCCTTTAGGATAGGAGTCAGCACAGAGCTGCCAAACCCGCCAATATCCAGCTTCACCACCACACAGATCACAGCGATCCATAAAAGGACAATGAGAAGTGTGGCACCGAAGGTCACCAGTCCGCTTCCGCCACTCTCGTTTTCATCCAGTTCATCTTCCTGCCTGGCAATCTCCCTGGCCCGGCGCTTTGCTTCCTTCTTCTGGGCCTTTAGCTGCTTCTTCTCCTCCTTAAGCCTCTCCCTGTCCAACTCTTCCTGATCTGCCTCTGGTGCTGTCTGCACTTCCACTTCTTTCGCCATATCTGTCTCCTAACCTACCTGTCAAAGTGATTGCCTGTTTCCCCTTTACTTCTCTTCCCATAGGTGTAGCTTGTCAGTTCATCCACTTCCTTACCCTCCCGCCGGTTCTCCTCCACCAGGAACATCTCAAAAGCTTTCTCCCGCAAAGTCTCATGGGTCTTGCGCTCTTTCATCACCTCTGTGAGCCTCTCCCGGGCCGCCTCTAAATTCCTCTCTGCCACCGCCACCTGTTCTTTCTGGTCTTCTATGTATACATCCATGCAAAGAAGCGCTGTCCTGTTAGCTTCCAGTTCCAGCCGGTTTAAGACTCCCGTGCGGAGTCTTCCGGCCTCCTTTTCATACCCCTGTTTCCTGCCATAGAGTCCCTGCAGTCTCTCTTCCTCTGTGTCCAGGGCATTCCTGGCGGAAGAGAACTCCTGCTTCTTCTGTGTCTCCATCTTCAGTTTTATATCCAGAATACTCTGCATGGAATATCGAAAACGTGCCATGGGTTCTCCCCTTTCCGCCTATGGGCCCGGAAAATGTCAGTCTGCAAAAATTTCCTGTAACATGCTCACACTTTCCTCAAAAGCAAACTTTTCATCTGTCTCCTGGCAAAGGAATCCATTCACCGTGTCAATCTTGGTAATGGCATAATCAATGGAAGGATTGCTGCCATTTTTATACGCCCCGATATTGATCAGGTCTTCCGCTTCATTGTAAGTCGCCAGCACATTCTTCAGACGGTTTGCCGCCTGCTTGTGTTCTTTTTCTGCGATCTGGCTCATACATCTGGAAATACTCTGCAACACATCAATGGCCGGGTAATGGTTCTTATGCCCCAGCTTCCTGCTCAACATAATATGCCCGTCCAGAATACTCCTGGCGGTATCTGTAATCGGCTCATTGAAATCATCGCCGTCCACCAGCACCGTGTAGAGCCCTGTGATAGATCCCCTGGAAGCCCTTCCTGCCCTCTCTAAGAGCCTGGGCATCTCTGAATAGACACTGGGCGGATACCCCCGGCTCACAGGCGGTTCCCCGCTAGCCAGCCCGATTTCCCGTTGGGCCATAGAAAAACGGGTCAGAGAATCCATCATCAACAGCACATCCCTGCCCTGGTCCCGAAAATATTCTGCAATGGCGGTAGCCGTCTTCGCCGCCTTATTTCTCTCCAGTGCCGGCCTGTCAGAAGTGGATACCACCACCACAGACCGCCTCATGCCTTCCTCCCCCAGATCGCGCTCTATAAATTCCCGCACTTCGCGACCACGCTCTCCGATCAAGGCTATCACATTGATATCCGCCTTGGTATTGCGGGCAAACATACCCATAAGCGTGGACTTCCCTACGCCGGAACCGGCAAATATACCGATTCTCTGTCCCTTGCCCACTGTCAGAAGTCCGTCCACCGCCTTCACTCCCAGAGGCAGGACTTCATCAATGATCTCTCTGCTCATAGGATCCGGTGGGGCTGCCTCCACCAGATAAGGATGGCCCTCCACCGGGCTGCCATCCACTGGCCGGCCAAGGCCATCCAGGGTCTTGCCGAGAAGGCTGTCATTCACCAGCACCTGTAGGGGATGCCCTGTATTCTCCACCATGCTTCCAAGTCCGATCCCGTCCACCGGGTCATAGGGCATCAGCAAAGTCTTCTTGTCCCGAAAACCCACCACCTCTGCCATAATAGAAAGGCGCGGACCACCCTGGTCCGTCTCTGGATAAATCAGACAGATATCCCCCAGCCTGGCATCCGGCCCGGAAGATTCTATCGTCAGTCCTACCACATTGACCACTTTTCCCAGTTTACGGTACAGGGTCTGTTCCAGAACCTTTGTATATTTTTCAAATTGTATGGATGGTACCTGCAACTTACTCCTCCTTCGCCCAGGACAGCAGCACAAGTCTCTGTCTCAACTCCGTCAGTTCTGTGTCCAGGCCACAGTCAAAGATACCACCTTCGGTTTCAATCAGGCAGTCATTCTTATGCAATGCCATATCCTCCACCACATCCAGGCTGTCGCTTGTGACCACTGCAGAAAGCTGTTTTTTCTGCATGTTCACAAACGGATAATCCTCTCTGGACACATGGATCAGAAATTCGCGGCTGCTCTCTAACTTTCTTAGGGTTGAAGCAATCAGATGCGTCAGTATCTCCCTGTAAGAACCCAGTTCCACATGAAAAATATGTTCATAGATACTTGTAATGGCATCCACAAACTTAGGTTCCAGCTCCTCCATCTGCCTACAGTAAAAGTCTTCCAGTTCTTTCTCTTTTTCCTGGTATCTGGCTGTAAGCTTATCTTCCTGCGCCTTGGCCTGTTCCATTCCCTGGTCATATCCCTGGCTTCTGGCTTCCTCCCGGATCCGCTCCTTCTCTGCCTCTGCCTGGGATCTGGCCAGACTTTTCATCCGTTCTGCCTCCGCCTTGGCTTCTGTCCGGATAATCTGGGATTCCGTCTTCGCCTGTTCCAGGAGTTCTTCTGCCTCCGCCCTTTTCTTCTCTATCTCAGCCGCCACATCCTCCTGTGGTATCTCAATCCTCTCGGCATCAAGGCCGGGCAGGAAGCCGCTCTGCCGTTGTTCCTCAATGGTCTTTTTCGCTATTTCCTCCAGGCGGCTTTGTATCACCCGGTTGGTGTCAATGACTCTCTTGTCATCCGGCTGTACCACTGTATACATTTGTTTTAACAGATTACTAGACAACGATCTCGTCACCTCCGCCTCTGGAGATCACGATTTCACCAGCATCCTCCAGCTTTCTGATCACATTTACAATCTTCTGCTGCGCCTCTTCCACATCCTTCATCCGGACAGGTCCCATGAAGTCCATATCTTCCTTGATCATTACAGCCAGACGTTTTGACAGGTTATTGAAGATGGCGTTCTGCACTTCCTCATTTGTATTCTTCAGTGCCAGTGCCAGGTCGCTGTTATCCACATCACGCAGCACACGCTGGATAGCCCGGTCGTCCAGAAGCAATACATCCTCGAACACAAACATCTTCTTCCGGATCTCCTCTGCCAGCTCCGGAGCCTCGATTTCCAGAGTCTCCATGATATGACGTTCTGTGGTCCGATCCACGGTGTTCAAGATCTCCACCACAGCATCCACACCACCAATGATGGTGTAATCCTGGTTCACCAGGCTTGCAAGCTTTGACTCCAGCACTTTTTCCACTTCCTTTATCACATCCGGACTGGTGCGGTCCATGACCGCAATTCTCCTGGCTACATCTGCCTGTCTGTCTGGTGGAAGTGCACCCATCACCATGGCGGCCTGGTTCGGTGACAGATAAGACAGGATCAGCGCAATGGTCTGGGGATGCTCATCCTGGATGAAGTTGATCAGCTGGCTGGCATCTGTCTTACGTACAAATTCGAAAGGCTTCACCTGCAGGGAAGCTGTCAGCTTACCAATTACATCCATGGCTTTCTCGGCACCCAGTGCCTTCTCCAGCAGATCCCTGGCATAACCGATTCCGCCCTCTGCTATGTACTGCTGTGCCAGGCAGACTTCATAGAATTCATTGATGACCTGCTCTTTCACCTGCGGGGTTACACTCCTGGTATTGGCGATCTCCAGGGTCAGTTCCTCAATTTCATCTTCTTTCAAATGCTTGAATATCTGGGAAGACCGTTCCGGCCCCAGGGCAATCAGCAACACTGCCGCCTTCTGGAGTCCTTTCAGATTCAGCTCTTCCCCCACTGCGTTATTGGCCATATGGACACCTCTTTCTCTAACTCCACTCTTCGTTCAGCCAGTTGCGCAGCAGGCTGGCCACCGCTTCGGGATTCTCATCTACAAACTGTTCTATCATCTGACGCTGCTCTGACTTGGTCTCCACCTCAAAGGTCTCCACAACAGCTTCTGGTGTAGACTGAAGCATACTCTCCACGGGCAGCTCCTCCTGCTGTTCTTCCACAGCTTCCTTCTTGGTCCACATACTGCGTAGCACCACAAATGCCAGCACACCCAGGATCAGTAGGATCATTACAATGCTCAGAATGTCTGTACCACTGACCGACAGTCCCGGTTTGTCAAAAAAACGAGGTGACTCATACGCAATGATCGTAATCCTGTCCTGGCTGATGCCTGTGGCATTAGCAGCCAGCCTGTAATAGTCCTCATCTACCTCCAGCTTCACATCCTGTTCATTGTTGCTCTTGAATTCTTCCCAGGTTATGCCTTCCAGAAGGCCCTGGCGTTTCACGGACTCCTCATGGTAATCCCGGTAGGATACCATGGTGATACCCATGGAGGATTCCTCGTAATTGATGCCTCCCGACAAAATGGTCTGATGCTCTATCATTTCGTTGGGCAGGAACTTCTCATGCATCTCCGAACTGGAAGATTCCCCATTGGCATTGTCCGGATTCACATAGGAGGTATTATCATTCCCGTCATTGGAAGTAGTGCCGGGAACCCCCATGACCCCATTGGTGCTTTCCGAGTTATACTGATCCCGTTCCGCCAGATATCCTTCTTCCCTGCCGGATGCCACAGAATATTCCTTTACAGTCCTTTCATATTCCGCGAAATCAATAGACAGGCGACTGGCTACTTCCACATTATCAAACTGGTTTGTGCCCAGCAGTACCCTCTTTAACTGGTTGGCCACCATAGCCTCCGCCTGTTCCCGCAGTTCCTGGGAATTCGTCGGGGAGTCGGAGTTCATATAATCATCGCCACCCGAAAACAGAACATTGCTGTTCTGGTCCACAATGGTAATATTGGCTGTGGTTGCATTGCCCAAAGCGGTTGCCGCAGCACGGGCCATGCCAGCAGCCTGGGCTGCACTGAAGGTATCCTTCAGCTTCAGCTGGATATAAGCACTGCTCTCCTGTTCCAGTCCCAGCAGGGATCCCACCTGGTCCGGCACATTCAGGATGATGTCAACATCCTCCACTGCCCCTATGGTACTAAACATCCGTGTCAGCTTCGCTGTATTATACTCCTGCCACTGCTTCTCCTTGTCGGCAGAGGTGACAGTCATGCCACTCTGCAGGAAATCTGTCATCTTCAGTTCATCCGGCACAAACCCCGCAGAAGCCAGGGCATAATTGGCCCTGGCCTGATCGCTCTCCTCCACCTCTATGGTGAGGGTGTCTGTGGAGTCCCTGTGATATATCCCGGCTCCATCCAGAATGTCAATAACCTTCGCAGACTGGGTAGTACTCTCACACCGGATCAGTTGGACATATTGCGGTCTCGTAAATGCATAGATCACAATGATAAAGGTAAAAACCACCACTGCCGTCATGGCAATGATGATTGTCCTCTGTTTAGTAGTGAACTTATTCCACCACTCCAGAACTTTTGCAGGTATTCCTTTCAGCTTGTCAGCCATGGTACTTCTCCCCTATTTCTTAGTAAGCGTTCCCTTTCCCAACCGCCCAAAATCATATCTGCAACTGCATCAATTCTCTATAGGCTTCCATTAATTTGTCACGAACCGCTACCGTATACTGCAGGGCAGAAGTCGCCTTCTGTAGCGCTATCCCCAGGTCGTGGGCATTATCCGTCTCCCCCAGGGCAAACTTGATTTTTTCGTCTTCTGCCTTAGACAGATAATGATTGGTCTCTTTGATATTGTCTATGGCCGTATTCAGAAAAGTATCGAACAACGATCCCTCCGCTTTTTTCTTCTCTTCCGTGACTGTTCCCAGCATTGTGCCGGGATCCAGGTTGGAGATCCCGGACACGCGGGATGAACCTGTGATTGCTGATAAATCCATACTATGTATTCCCCTTATCTTTTAGACTATGTTTTCTTTCTCTATATGTTATATGATATTTTTTTCTCTATATGAAATCTGCCATCCAGCGTGCTGACGGACTAACCCTGCTGTGCCAGCTCCAGTCCCCGCTGGACCATGGCCTTGCTGGCATTGAAGGCTGTAGAATTGGCCTCATAGGCACGGCTGGCATCAATCATGTCAACCATCTCCGTGATAATATTCACATTGGGACCGGTAACATACCCGTTCTCATCTGCATCCGGATGGGAAGGATCATACACCATATTCATCTCTGTCTCATAATCCTTGAAAACACCACTTACTTTGACACCATGTCCCGTGGTACCATACCTGCGGGATGCCTGCCCTAAGACATGGCTGAATGTGGTCTGTCCGGCCTTTTCCTCAAAAACCACTACCTTCCTGCGGTAGGGTGATCCGTCCGCCGTTCTGGTACTATTGGCATTCGCCACATTCTCTGATATCACATCCATACGGTATCTCTGGGCTGTCAGCCCAGAAGCATTCACATTAAAAGCAGCAAACATACTCATGATTATACCCCCATATCCGATCTAGCGGACACACCATACTATATTCCTGACAGTGCAATCCTGTTCCAGGACTTTCCTGTGCGAAAATTCCATTTCAACTTTGCAGCCTGTATCGTAACCATGTAACTCCCAATGCAGTATCATGACCTCATGACTGCCTGAAGACAGGAGAACTCATGGCTGATACAGGTCAGCAGTCCCTGATACTTGATCTGGTTCTCTGCAAGCATCACGTTCTCGTTGTCCACATCCACATTATTTTTATCCAGACGGTAGGAAAAGGTACCGTAGTCTATGTACGGCTTTGCCTTCAGACTGCTGTTTTCCAATGCATTGGCCACCTTCTGGTCGGTACTCTCATAATAGCTCTTCCCCAGGGCCTCCTTCAGAACGGATTCAAAAGCAACGTCCTGTCTCTTATAACCAGGCGTATCTACATTTGCAAGGTTATTGGAGATCGCAGCATTCCGCTGCCAACTCGCATCTGCCGCCTTATCCAGTATCCTCACATAATCAAATACGTTTGACTGAAACATGTCATTCTCCTTTCATGCACAAGCAGAGTGGATTTTTCACTCATACTATTCCATTATAATGAATTTCACCAAAAAAACAATACATTTTGTAGCTTTTTAGAAGAAATATACTTGCCCTGTGTCCCACCATTAAAAAAAGGATTTATTGCCTGTTCAATAAATCCCTTTACTATCAGCATTCGCCGTCAAATCCTTTTGCCCGGCAATTCCACTTTATGGCATTGGTACATTCTTCCTGTAGGCAGCTTACTGGTGCTTCCTGTCAGTTCTCTGGTACCTTCTGGCATTTTCTCTTATGTATGCAGAACGGCCCCAGGCCATTTGCATTCTCTTCTTTTATAAGCCAACTCCGTATTATGTTTTATTCTGTCGTTTCAATTCTTCAATCTCATCAAATACCACATCGTTCAACACCTTAATGTAAGTACCCTTCATGCCTGAAGACCGGGATTCAATGACACCTGCACTCTCGAACTTCCGCAGGGCATTGACAATTACCGAACGGGTGATTCCCACCCTGTCTGCTATCTTACTGGCCACCAGGATCCCTTCCATGCCGTTGAGTTCATCGAATATGTGTGTGATGGCCTCCATCTCCGAGAAAGACAAGGTACTAATGGCAGACTTCACAACAGCAATCTTACGGTTTTCCTCCGCATTTTCTTCGTTCACAGCACGAAGCATCTCCAGTCCCACCACCGTAGAACCATATTCACACAGGATGATATCATCTATCTCATACTGGACATCACACCTGTAGATAAACAATGTACCCAGACGTTCCCCTGCAATCTCAATGGGTGTGATAATAGCCTGGAACTTCTTAATCTCCGGACTTTCAAACCCCAGGGTCTCCAGATTCACATTCTCCTTGGTAGAAAGTACTCCCAGAAGGCGTTCGTTGAGCATGGTGTCAATAAACCCTCCCACATTCTCGTGTATCAGTTCCGTGATGGACGCCACACCTTCTGACTTCCCCACTCCCAGAACCTTCCCCTTCCGGCTGATCACAAGCACATTGGAGCTGAGTATCTCGCGCATCACCTGGCAGATATCATTGAATACCACCTTGCTGGAATTGTTATTATGCAACAGTTTACCGATCTTCCTGGTCTTATCCAATAGCTGTACACTACTCATGCCCGCTCCTCCGTTTGCCACCGCCCGCCACGTAAGATCATAGATTCTGCTGTCAGTACCCTCCCTCTCCATGTCTGCATGGGTAGGGCATTTAAAGGTCTTTTGTTTTCCATGCAACCTTATCATATCACAAACGAAATCAGATTACAACCGCATAAACAGCTATTTTACCCGTATTTATTCCGATTTTTGAGACATTTGCTGAGACAATTCCGCCTGGCAGGAATAGCCGCATTGCTCCTTTGCGCATACCAGTTTATTTCCCTTGACCAGCAGGGCTGATCCACACCTTGGGCACTTCTCCCCTGAAGGTTTCTGCCAGACCATAAAATCACATTCGGGATTGTCGATGCAGCCGTAATACTTTCTTCCTTTCTTCGTCTTCTTCAGCACAATATCCTTGCCACACTTGGGGCAGGCAACTCCTATTTTCTCAAAATAAGGCTTTGTGTTACGGCATTCCGGAAATCCGGGGCATGCCAGGAACCTGCCATGGGGACCGTATTTGATCACCATCTGTCTGCCGCATAGCTCACAGACCTCATCGCTGACTTCGTCCGCAATAGTCACTTCCGCCAGATCCTGCTCTGCCTTCTTCACAGCCTCATCCAGATCGGGATAGAAGTTGGACACAATGGTCTTCCACTTCACATTGCCCTCTTCCACTCCGTCTAACAGGGCCTCCATGTTGGCTGTAAAATTCACATCCACGATGCTGGGGAAAGCCTCCTTCATCATATGGTTCACCACCTCCCCAAGCTCCGTGACATACAGGTTCTTGTTCTCCTTTGCCACATAACGCCTGGCCAGGATGGTAGTGATAGTAGGTGCATAGGTACTGGGACGGCCGATGCCCAGCTCCTCCAGGGCCCTTACCAGGGTGGCTTCCGTATAATGGGCTGGCGGCTGTGTAAAATGCTGCCTGGGGTCAAAGTCCAGGAAAGAGAGGACACTTTCCTTGCCCAGTTCTCCGGACAGGGCATTCCCTTCCTCTTTGTCTTCCTCAGTAGAGTAGACGCTCAGATATCCGTCAAATTTTCTGACAGATGCGGAGAGGGCGAACATCCTGTCCGCTGCCTGGATCTTCACAGAGGTGGTGGCATATTTTGCCGGACTCATGCGGCTGGCCACAAATCTCTTCCAGATCAGCTGGTAGAGTCTGAACAGATCCCTGGGCAGCTGTTCCTTGATCTCCATAGGGATCCTTTCCAGATTCGTAGGACGGATGGCCTCATGGGCATCCTGGATCTTCTGGCTCCCCTTCTTCTCCCCTGTCTGTCTGGCAAGGTATTCTTTCCCATAGCGGGAATTGATAAAGGCCGCAGCTGCGGTCTCTGCCTCCTCAGAGACACGGGTGGAGTCTGTACGCAGATACGTGATCAGTCCTACTGTACCTTCTCCCTTGATATCCACGCCCTCATAAAGCTGCTGGGCCAGCCGCATGGTCTTCTGGGTGGAAAAATTCAGCGCCTTACTGGCTTCCTGCTGCAGGGTAGAGGTGGTAAAGGGCAGGGGAGGATTCTTCTGCCTCTCCCCTTTCTTCACTTCTGCAACTTTGTACGCTGCATCCTTCAAGGAATCCATGATCTTTTGTACCTGCGCCTGGCTTGTTATGTTCTCTTTCTCCTTTGGCGTACCGTAATACCTGGCGGTAATGGGTTTCTTCTCCCCCTTTACCTGCAGATTCACATCCAGGGACCAGTACTCCTCCGGCACAAAGGCATTGATCTCATCCTCTCTGTCGCAGATAATACGCAACGCCACCGACTGTACCCGTCCTGCACTCAGTCCCCTCTTGATCTTCTCCCACAGAAGGGGGGATATCCGGTATCCCACCATGCGATCCAGTACACGCCTGGCCTGCTGGGCATCCACCAGGTTCATATTGATCTCCCGGGCATTTTTCAGGGACTCCTTCACCGCGTTCTTGGTGATCTCATTGAACGTGATACGGTATACTTTCTTGTCCTCCAGCTTTAATGCGAAATAAAGATGCCAGGAGATGGCTTCCCCCTCCCGGTCCGGGTCCGTTGCCAGATAGATTTTCTCTGCCTTTTTCACTTCCTTACGCAACGCTGCCAGCAGATCTCCCTTTCCCCGAATGGTAATATATTTGGGTTCATACCCATGTTCCACATCAATGCCCAGGGAACTCTTGGGCAGATCCCGCACATGCCCGTTACTGGCCGCCACTTCATAGTTGCTCCCCAGAAATTTCTTGATGGTCTTTACCTTCGCAGGTGATTCTACGATAACCAGATATTTTGCCATTTTCTACTCCCTTTTGCATTTCTTCTATAAAATAAGGTTTTCCTGTCAGACGAATCCTGCATGTGAAAAGCTGTTTTCTGTCAGAAATGAATCCATGAATGTTTTGTTCCTGTTTCCCTTTCCAGATGTAATCGTGAACCACTATACACTAAAAAATGCAGGGATGCAAGGTTTTTATAAATTTTTCACAATCTGCCCCATTCGTTCAACCATGCAAAACCGGCTGTGCGATTGTTGCTGTTCACGGCGCAGCCGTAACAGCAACGTAATGCACACAAAATGAGCAAGGAACGCTCCTTTTGGCGCACACAGTCTCGGGTTTGTCGCGCAAAAGGCGCGTGAAAACAACTCGCAGCGATACCCCAGTAAACAGTAATGTGTGATTCCCATGTGGGTACCTGCAAAGCACACCAGAGATAAATGGCACAGCCGGTTCTATAGGGCTTCATCGTATTCCATGCAAAAAAACCTTGAGATCCATACCATTGGATTCCTCAAGGTTTTTGATAACAGCTGATAGGGGAATCGAACCCCTGTTTCCGCCGTGAGAGGGCGGCGTCTTGACCGCTTGACCAATCAGCCATCTACAAGTACCACATCTGTGGTACTTGCTTATAATAATACATCTGAAGAGAAAATGCAAGTACTTTTTTTATTTTTTTGCAATTTTTTTACTGTCACTGTCATCGGAAGTCAGCACCCCCACTGCCTGTAGCGGGGGTGCTGACCCTCGCTGCATTCGCCAAATGCATGCCGGCGCATCCGCCTGGCTCATTGTCCGCAGAAATCAAACAGACTCAACTGGTTGGATTCCGGCAGATCTCCCAGCAGTTTTAAAGAGTCCATCATATCCACCACTGTTTTGGACACATGCGTCCTCTCCCTAAAATCATCCTTGGACAGGAATGGCCCATATTTGGCAGCTTCCACAATGGCATCTGCCGCTTTCTCCCCCAGTCCGTCTATGCTGTTCAAAGAGGGCATCAGCTTATCTCCCACAATCTGGAAGGAACGGGACTGGGCACGGAAGATATCAATCGGTTCAAAGGAAAAACCTCTTGCATACATTTCCTGCACCACCCGCATATCACCGTAAGCCAGTTCCTCCTTGTTGGACAAGGGTACCGCCCCCGCCTCCTTGTTGGCCGCCGCATCCATCCTGCGCTTGTATTCCTTCATCACAGTTTCCAGGTGTGCCTTGCCCTGGCACATCAGTTCATAGGAGAATGCCTTGGCCCGGATACTGAAAAAGGCGCCGTAATAGGCAAGGGGATAATGTATCTTGCAGTAAGCAATACGCCATGCCATCATCACATATGCTGCTGCATGGGCCTTGGGGAACATGTACTCTATTTTCTGACAGGAATCCACATACCACTGGGGCACCTTATGCTCCAGCATGTCCTGCTTCCACTCCTGCCACTGGGCACATTTTCCCTTGGCCACCATGCCCTTTCGTACAGCCTCCATGATCTTAAATGATTTCTCCGACTCTACACCCATCTGGATCAGATAGGTCATGATATCGTCACGGGTACAGATGGCTGTGGAAATGGTGGCTACACCGCTCATAATCAGATCCTGGGCATTGCCCAGCCACACATTGGTGCCATGGGAAAGACCGGAAATCCGCACCAGGTCAGAGAATGCCTTGGGCTTGGCATCAATCACCATCTGCATGGCAAAATCCGTACCGAATTCCGGGATCCCCAAAGCGCCAAGTTGTGTACCACCGATGTCTCCGGGCGTAATCCCCAGTGCCTCGGTATTCTGGAACAGGCTCATCACATCTGCCCCATCCAGCGGAATGGTAGTAGGATCCACACCCGTGAGATCCTGGAGCATACGGATCATGGTGGGATCATCATGTCCCAGAATGTCCAGCTTCAGCAGGTTATGGTCAATGGAATGGTAGTCAAAATGCGTGGTGACCGTATCTGTGGTCATATCATTGGCCGGATGTTGTACCGGGGTAAAGGAATTGATATCCTGCCCGATGGGCAGTACCACAATTCCCCCCGGGTGCTGGCCGGTGCTTCGTCTGACACCGGTGCAGCCCGAAGCAATCCTGTCTATCTCACTGCTGCGCTTGTGGATACCTTTCTCCTCAAAATACCGCTTCACATAGCCGAAAGCGGTCTTGTCCGCCAGGGTGGCAATGGTACCAGCCCGGAAGGTCTGTCCGGCGCCGAAGATTACCTCTGTATACTTATGGGCCTTGGACTGGTATTCCCCCGAGAAATTCAAGTCAATATCCGGTTCCTTGTCTCCCTTGAATCCCAGAAAAGTCTCAAAGGGAATGTCAAATCCCTCCTTGTGCAGAGCAGCCCCGCATACCGGGCAGGCCTTATCCGGCATATCGATACCCGCCTTGCCAGCATATGCCTTCACCTCATCACTGTCAAAGTCCACATAGTGACATTCACTACAATAATAATGGGGACTTAATGGATTCACTTCTGTGATTCCCGCCATGGTAGCCACAAAAGAACTGCCCACGCTGCCTCTGGATCCCACCAGGTAACCGTCCTCCACAGACTTCCACACCAGTTTCTGGGCAATGATATACATCACTGCAAAGCCGTTCTTGATAATAGAGTTTAGTTCCCTCTGAAGCCTGGCCTCCACAATTTCAGGCAAATCAGGTCCATAGATCTCATGGGCCTTATCATAGCAGATCTTTGTCAATGTCTTGTCACTATCATCGATCACAGGCGGGCATTTGTCCGGCCGTACCGGGGCTATGGTCTCAATCATATCTGCAATACGGTTGGTATTCTTCACCACCACCTCATAGGCCTTGTCACTGCCCAGGTAGGAGAACTCCTCCAGCATCTCCTCTGTGGTATGGAGGAACAGGGGCGCCTGCTCATCTGCATCCTCGAACCCCTTACCCGCCATGATAATCCTGCGGTAGACTTCATCGGAAGGATCCAGGAAATGGACATCGCAGGTAGCTACCACCGGCTTGTGGAACTGCTCTCCCAGCTTCACAATACGCTTGTTCAGTTCCTGGATATCCTGGAAGGAGTTCACACTGCGTATTTTCTCTGAGGCGATCATAAATTTATTGTTGCCCTGGGGCTGGATCTCCAGGTAATCATAAAATTTCACCAGTCTGGCAATCTGTATCTCGCTCTGACCATCCAGAAGCGCCCGGTACAGTTCCCCGGCCTCACAGGCACTGCCTATGATCAGCCCCTCCCGGTATTTCTCCACCAGGCTCTTTGGAATTCTGGGATGCCTGGCAAAATAGGTGAGATGAGACTGGGACACAAGCCTGTAGAGATTGATTCGCCCCATGTCGTTTTTAGCCAGGATGATGGTATGGTAGGAAGGCAGCTTTTTCACAAGATCCACACTGGATGCGCCCAGGGCATTGACCTGCGCCAGGGTACCCACTTCCTGTTCCCCCAGCATATGGATGAATTTTACAAAAATTCGGGCCGTACATTCGGCATCGTCCACCGCCCGGTGATGGTTCTCCAGAGAGATTCCCAATGTCTTTGCCACTGCATCCAGGGTATGTTTCGCCTGTCCTGGCAGAAGTATCCTGGCAATTCCCACCGTGTCCACATAAGTGTACTCTGTGGGCAGCCCCAGCCTTCTGGCATTCTCCATGATAAAACTCATGTCAAAATTGGCATTGTGCGCCACCAGCACACATCCCTTACAGAAATCCAGGAATTCTGGCAGCACTGTCTGGATCAAGGGAGCATCCAGCACAGTTTCATCCCGGATACCGGTAAGCTTCTCTATCTCAAAAGGTATGGGCACCTTGGGATTCACAAAAGTAGAAAAGCGGTCTGTGATCTGCCCGCCAGAGATTTTCACCGCACCGATCTCAATGATGCAGTTATGTACCGGGGAAAATCCTGTAGTCTCTATGTCAAATACCACAAAATCGTCCGCCAGACTCTGTCCCTTGTCCCCTGTGACAATCTCCTTCAAATCATCCACCAGATAAGCTTCTACCCCATAGAGAATCTTGAAGAAGTCCTGCTTGTCCGGATTCGTATCTCCTGCCTCGGTCCTCTTTTTCTTCTCCTCCTTCCACAGGTCTTCCCACACATGGTTGGCATCGGTAAAGCCCTGCACCACTCCATGATCTGTAATGGCGATGGCCCTGTGGCCCCATTTGTAAGCCCGTTTCACAATGTCCTTGGCCTCGGATACCCCGTCCATATCGCTCATTTTGGTATGACAGTGAAGCTCCACCCGCTTGTAGGGGCTGGTATCCATCCTGTTGTCTGTAAAATCCTGGATCTTCCGGATACCGGTAAGGGAACCTATGGTCAGCTCATGGTCAAACTTATCATGCATGGTAAGGCCCTTTACCTTTAGGAAGACACCCTGTTTCAAATCTTTTGTCAGTTCACCTGCCTGGTCGTTTCTCACAAACAATTTCACAGTCATGGTATCCGTAAAGTCTGTAATGTCAAACATCACAATGGTCTTCTCATTCCGGATCTCACGGCTGTCCAGTTTCAGCACTTTGCCCCGGATGGTCACCTCCCCGATCTCGCCAATGATATCCTCTATGGCCATGGCCTCATCCTCGAAGTCACGGCCATAAATCACATCCGGATTATCCGACTGTTTCAAGGGCCGGTTCATACCCATGCCTCCCCGGCGGAATTCCCCTTTGCGGAAATCTCCCCGGGATCTGTCGCCCCGCCCCGGGAAACGATCCGTGGAACCACTCCCCACTTTGGCAGACCGATCTGGTACACTGTCCCCTGGCATTTTACCCTGCCCCCCTCCGACATCCTGTCCCTTGGACGGCTCCCAGGTCGGATCAGCGCCTTGGCCTGGTGTGGCTCCTGGCTTTCCCCTGTCTGTTCCCATGCCCTGGCATGTAGCCTTAACACCATTTTGTCCGGAAGCTACGGAACCCGGAAAATCTTGGCCTGGATCTATGTTGCCAGGAACACTCTGGTTTACACCCCCATTGCCATCTAATCGTTCCCCAGCTTTCACCTGGCCCGCCTGCCACAGGGATCCCCTCTCCTGGTAACCCAGGCCTGAAGGATCCCGGGCCTCTGCCCTGTCTGCTTCCTCTTTCTGGTTTGCTGCCCCTTTTACCCGCCTGTAAATCTCATTTACCTTCAGCTGGATCTTCCGTTCTTCCTCCTGGGCGTACTTTCCTGTGCGGGCCTCCCGGTATTCCACCAGGACACCTGTCTGCAGACCGCAACGTTCCACCAGGATCTTCTCCAACACCCTGACCAACTCCTGCTCCTTGCTCCTGTTTGGAACTGTATCTTCAATAAGCAATTGAACCCTGTCTGTCTCCGGAAAGGTGATCTGGGCCGTGCGGAAAGCATTGTATGCAATGTGACTGTACTGTTGCAATTCGGCCAGAATACTGTCCCTATACAGTTCCATCAGATTTTCCGGCGTGTACTGGGAGGACAATTCAAAACGTTCATGGATCCGGATGGTCATGGCATGTCCTGGAAACAGCTGCCTGCGGATCTCTGATTCTGCCGCCCATATATCCTCCTTCACTATCAGTCTTGTACTATGCAGGTACACATGCAGGGTATCCCTTGCCTTAGTGGCAGATACTCTCTCTACATCTGCCTGTTCCAGCCGGTCCCGCAGCGGGTTCTCCATCTTCAATGTGGGAAACACTTCAAAAAACGGCTTTGTCATAACGCCTCCCAGTTGTCCAGCTCCTCCTTCAGCGCTGCCAGAAGCTCCCCTTCCGGCACCTT
This sequence comes from uncultured Acetatifactor sp., assembly GCA_910577665.1. Taxonomy (GTDB): domain Bacteria; phylum Bacillota; class Clostridia; order Lachnospirales; family Lachnospiraceae; genus Acetatifactor. Next base: position 3,132 of record CAJTOJ010000017.1, on the reverse strand, counting down.
GCGGACAATCTCTCCCTTTTTAAACAACAGTCCTTCTCCCAGTCCTCCGGCCACACCCAGGTCAGCCTCCCTGGCTTCCCCTGGTCCGTTCACTGCACATCCCATAACGGCCACTTTGATATCCAGCGGATACCCTGCAGCCAATTCCTCCACCCTGGCTGCAAGACCGATCAGGTCAATTCTGGTTCTACCACAGGTGGGACAGGACACCACCTCTATTCCTCCCTGGCGCAATCCAAGGGTGCGCAGGATCAGCCTGGCCGTGCGGATTTCCTCCACAGGATCCCCTGTCAGGGAGACCCGTATGGTATCCCCGATTCCTTCCTGCAAGATAATTCCCAGACCTAAAGCAGACTTGATGTTGCCACTCCAGAGAGTGCCGGATTCTGTGATCCCCACATGAAGGGGATACGTGGTCTGTGCAGCCAGCAGTTCATGAGCCTTCACGCACATAAGCACATCTGAGGACTTGATGCTGATCACCAGGTTGTCATATCCCGATGCTTCTATCCGATGCACTTTGTCCAGGGCGCTCTCCACGATTCCCTGGGCAGTGACCCCTCCATATTTCTCCAGGATTTCCCTTTCCAGGGAACCGCTGTTGACACCCACACGGATCGGAACCCCTCTCTCCTTTGCCACCTCCACCACAGCTTTTACTTTATCCGGACCACCTATATTGCCAGGATTGATACGGATCTTATCTGCACCGTTCTCCATGGCAGCAATGGCCAGCCTGTAATCAAAATGAATATCTGCTACCAGAGGAATGTGGATCCGGTCCTTGATCTTCGAAAAGGCCCTGGCAGCCTCCTGGGTAGGCACCGTGGCACGGATGATCTCACAGCCTGCCTGCTCCAGCGCCAGGATCTGGGCCACTGTAGCCTCCACGTCCTCCGTCCGGGTATTGGTCATGGACTGGATCAGAACCGGGGCGCCTCCTCCTATAGTCCTGTTGCCGATCCGAATGGATTTTGTATGTTGTCTATGCATGAAATTCTCCCTTCCCCCAAACGCCCCAGGGGACCTTTAGGTATGTGCTTCTGCTTCATGGCGGGTTATTGACTTGTGGATATCACTGTCATCTTACCACAAGCAAACATGCAATTCCACTACATTTTCTTAGATCCCCCACCATCTTTCCCCTGTAGTTCCGGATTTTGCATGCAGAATACCCGTGAAAAATACCTCCCGGCAACACCCTTTAAAAATATCCTTCAATCCCGCTTCCGGCAGAAATACCCCGGGCTAACCTGTTCTGCCAGGTTTTCCATGCAGAGTCGCATCAGCAGGGTGGCGATGTGTTTCTCTGCCCATCCTTCCGGATCCTGTCTGGCAAGTTCGGCCCAGATCTGTGCTGATGATCTGGGACAAAGGTCCAGCGCCTGGTAGACTGCCTCCAGCTGTGGCGACAGATTCCTAATTAGGACAGCCGCCCTCTGTTTTCCCACTTTCCGTTCCTTCTCATCCCCCCTTTTCTGTTCTTCTTCCTGCCGCAGGTCTTCCGCTTTTCCTGGTTCCTTCCCCTGTTGCGTATTCTCCCTGTTGTGGACCTGCTCTTTTAAGGCGGACGATTCCCCATTCCCGTGCCGTCCCACCAGTTCCTCCAGCTCCACGAGAAATGCCTCCGGGGACAGCAGCAATCCTGCTCCCTGTCTGATCAGACGGTTGCAGCCATCACTAAGATGGTCTGTGATCCGCCCCGGCACTGCATAGACCTCCCTTCCCTGTTCCAGGGCAGTATCCACCGTAATCAAGGTGCCGCTCCTTTCCCTGGCCTCCACCACCACAACCACATCTGCCAGGCCACTGACAATGCGGTTCCTGGGAGGGAAATTCTGCGGACGCGCCGGGGTCCCTATGGGATATTCCGAAATCACTGCCCCACGCTCTATCAGCTTGCCATACAGAACCTTGTGACCGGCAGGATAACATACATCCACACCGCTGCCCAGCACCCCTATAGAGCACCCCCCTGCCATCAAAGCCGCCGCCTGGCTGATGCCGTCTATTCCTCTTGCCATGCCGCTGACTATCGTGATTCCCCGGCTGCCCAGCATTGCCCCAAGTTGCTCTGCCACATAAGCCCCATACCGGGAACAGTCCCTGGCACCGATGATTGCCACCGTGGGATGTTCCATTCCCTTCAAGTGTCCCCGTACAAACAGACCATACGGGGCATCCGGAATCCAGGCCAGTCGCTTCGGATATGTCTCATCTGTCCTTGTAATCAGGCATATCCCCTGCTCTTCCATCTCCCTGTATGCCCTCTGCGGCTTCCACGCCGCTGTAAATGCTTTCAGTTCCCCCACCTGCCTGGAAGATAATACCTCCCCCCATTTTTCGCCGGAGGCAGAATATGCCCCATAGGCCCCGCCACAATGCTCTGCCAGCCTGCACCTGCCCTTGTTCCCCATGCCTGGAAAGCTACAGAGCCATAATTCGTATAGTTTCTCCTGCTGCCTGTATGCATCAGATTGTCTCACATCCCCACACCTCCTTGCCCTTTGTGTGTCTGCCTTCTGTGGTATCATAGTGATACCACACCTGCTCTCAAAGAAAAGCAGCCTTCCTATCCAGTCATGCCTGCCAATACTCCTGTGTGGGTCTGTAATAGGAAGCTTCCAGCAGATGCTCTACCTGGATCTCTTCCGCATCCTCCAGATCCGCAATGGTCCTGGCCACCTTCAAGATGCGGTGGAAAGCCCGGGCACTGAGATGCAAAGTCTGATACAACTGCCCCATGCAGGCCTCTTCTTCTATGCCCAGTGCACAGTATCTGTCTATCTGTCCGGATTCGATATCCCCGTTAAAACGGTATCCCGTCCCTGAAAAGCGTATTTCCTGCCGCATTCTGGCCTTCTGCACTCGTTTCCGGATCGTATGGCTGTCCTCTGCCCCGCTCTTCCTTTTCAAGCTGTCCAGTTCCACAGGCTGTAACTCCACGCACAGATCTATCCGGTCCAGGATCGGCCCGGACACTTTTCCCATATATTGCTTAACCTGCGCAGCGGTACACCGGCATCGGTTCCTGTCCGGATAATAGCCGCAGGGACAGGGATTCATCGGTACAACGAAATTGATACAATTCAACGGGGGAGGATGCGGCATTGCCCCATTTACCTGTGGCCA
>CAJTOJ010000016.1 GCA_910577665.1 uncultured Acetatifactor sp. | reverse complement strand
TGGAGTGTGTCTTGCTATGGATATATTTGTCTGTGGTGCTGTAATAGTCCAAAATCTGCTGTTCCTGCTTTTTATTCATGGTCTTTGCCCTCCTGTGATATGGATTGATTGATATGATTGATTGGTTTCGGTGCTGATATATGTTTTTCTTCCGTTAATTGTCGGGAGATTGGATTGCGGAATATTGATGTTGGGTATTTCTCCGCTTGTGGGAATAGGAGTTCACTTCTTACGGTAATTACCACATGAAAAAAGACTATAACCGTCACTGTCATAGCCTTTTAAGGATTGAGGAAGTCCCTTTCTTATTTGTATTTGTTTTGTCACCCCTCCGCACTATCCAACATCTGGAAAATGGGAGGGAGACAGATCTGTCCACAGGGAATTACCCCTGGTACTGCTATTTCAGCCGGGAGCTTACTCCTCATTTTTACTCTTTTTCCCAGTGGATGGGTTCCATGGAGGAGGTGGATGGGGAAAAGTGCCCGGAGGGGGAGGCGCTTTTTGAAAATGCCCAGATGGCAGGATGGTGCCCTGTGAAAATCCTGTGGAGCACAGAGCCGGACAGCTATGGGGTGCTGCCTGTGTTTGACCTGTATGAGCGTCCCATACCGTTTATGACGAAGATCCTCTGCCATTTCAAAGGGCAGAATCCTCCCAAGGCAGAACCCGGGACACTGGAGATCTGGTTCCGGGATCTGACTTCCACGACAGAGGAGGTGGTCATCCCTGCACACACCAGGGCGGTTCTGGAACTGGACGCGGGAACCCATAAAACAGGCCTTGTCCGCTTTCCCTGTAGGGGCGGCGCTGGCACCGGGATGAAGATCACTTACGCCGAGTCCTATTTCCTGTCCGATGAAAAAGGACACCTGCGGAAGGAGATGCGTGACGACTGGAAGCATGGTTTCCTGTACGGGCACAGCGACCTTTACCGGATGCGGGAAGGAGAGCAGGTGTACGAGCCTTTCTGGTTCAGAACCTTCCGGTTTATCCGCCTGGAGATTACTACCGGGGATACGCAGGCGGCCATAGGGGTGCCTTGTTTTGTGGAAACCAGGTATCCCCTGGAAGAAAAGACATGCATGGAAGAGGAAACCGATCCCTGGATGAAGCCTGTGTGGGATATATCCCTAAATACCCTGCGAAACTGTATGCATGAGACCCATGAGGATTGTCCCTATTATGAGCAGATGCAGTACACGATGGATACTCGCCTGCAGATGCTGTTCGTCTATGCCCTGTCCGGGGATACCCGCCTGGCCAGGCAGACTATCCATCAGTACCATACCTCCCTGCTTCCAAATGGCATGCTCCAGTCCCGCTATCCTTGCAATGATTTGCAGGTAATTCCTGCCTTTGCCTTGCAATGGATTCTGATGCTGGAGGATTATTATTGGTTTACCGGAGACAGGGAAGTGATCGAGAGGTATCGTCCCACCATGGAGGCTGTTCTGGGGTACTATCACCGTCATAAGGTCAATGGTCTGGTAGAACATCTGGGCTATTGGGAGATGGTTGACTGGTGTGAGGCATGGCGGGAGAACTGCGGCTGCCCTACGGCTGGGAACCATGGCCCCAGCAGCATCCAGAATCTCATCTATGCCTATGCACTGCACACAGCAGGCCGTATGTTCCGGATTATCGGACTGCCAGATCTGGCCAGCAGGTACGAGAAGGAAGCGGGACAGATCCAGGAGCTTTTGTATGAGAGATGCTATGATTCCCGGCGGGGGCTGTACAGGGAAGGACCGGAAACAGAAGAGTATTCCCAGCATGCGCAACTATTTGCGGTACTGTGCGGGGTGGGAGAGGAAGCCTTCCGAAAGGGACTGATGGAGCGGGTGCGGGAAGCTTCGGACTTGATTCCCTGTTCCTTTCCCCTGCAATTTTACCTTTTCCGGGCCTATGAGCAGGTGGGAATGTATGATGCCACAGAAGCGCTGTGGAAGCTGTGGGAGCAGCCTCTGGAATGGCATATGACAACGTTGCCGGAAGAACCGGGTGTGACCCGCAGTGACTGTCATGCCTGGGGCTCCTTGATGCTGTATGAATTTCTCCGCAGGATCCTGGGCGTTGAGGCGGCAGAACCCGGCTATGAAAGCATTCGCATCCGTCCCCTGGCCCGATATGTGAAAAGGGCATCCGGAAAGGCGTATACGCCTGTGGGGGAAGTACATGTGGCATATACATCCAGGGAAGAGGGATTCTGGATCCAGGTGGAGAATCATACCGGGAAATCCTGTGTCCTTTTTCTGCCAGATGGTACACAGGTGAATATTGGATCCGGGGAAAACTGTGAGGCACATTGTGCCCGGTAATCATAAATGCAATACAAAAATTGTAGTCTTACGATTTTACGAGGTATTACGGTGTGCTGCCTGGAGGAGAAGACCACCTGCAGGTAAGTGATCTGGCGGTTGAATTTGTAGTGGAATGAAAACCGGCTTGAACAGGAAACGGGCTCTCCGGGCTGATAGATACAGATCATAGTACAGAGAGAATCAGGATCTCAACGCTCATCCGGTCATTTATCCGGCCTGTCTTTACCGCTTCCTCCGCCTCCACACACTGGGCCACTGCACGCCGCAGGGCAGCAGTGCGGAAACGGCTGGCCTGGGCCACGTATTTTCCTGCTGCGAAGGGCGGAACACCGATCCTGGTGGCAATGGTGCGGTTATCGTGCCCCTTGGACCTCAGCTCCTTGGTCTGGAGCAGCAGGTTGCACTGTCTGGCGATGAGGAACAGGATCCGCATAGGAGGTTCCTTCAGGGCCAGCAGGTCATAGTAAAGCTCCAGGGCCTTTTTCTGCTGTCTGTCTGCGATGGCACTGATCATATCAAAGATGTGGTTGCTGATGCGGGTGGTGCAGACCGCTTCCACATCGGCATCGGTGATCACTTCCCTGTCCAGGCAGTAGCATACCAGCTTTTCCAGCTCCATCTGGATATTCTCCATATCTGTGCCGGTCTTCTGCAGGAGAAACTGGACAGTATTCTCCATAATCTTCTTACCATCCCGGGCAAGGGAAGTGGCTACCCAGCGCTTCAGGGTGGATTCATCCTGGATCTTGAACTCTGCTGCATAGCCTTTGGTATTCACGGTTTTGTACAGCTTGCTGCGCTTGTCCACTTCACTCTCAGTGAACACGAAGAAGGTGGTTTCATTGGGTGCAGAGAGGTATTCCGCCATTTTCTCACCGCCGGATTTGAACAGATTGCTGTCAGTGAGGAAGATCACCCGGCGATCGGCCAGGAAGGGCAGGGTCTCCGCCAGGTCAATGATCTCGCCCACAGAGATATCCTTTCCCTCATAGAAATGGGTATTCATGGAATCACCATCGCCGCAGAGGGCTTTCTGCAGCCGGTTGCGGTACTGTCGTCGCAGATACCGCTCCTCCCCGTAGAGGAGGTAGACCTGCTTCAAATTCTGGTTCTTGATGTCTTCGTTGATCTGTTTCATGGCTGTTACCTCTGTGCACCTGGCTGTTTTTCTTCTATTGTGCGCATTTTCCGGGAGAATGTCAACTGATATTTACCATAAAAGTCCCTACACCATTCTGGCACCGCGAAGTGTTTTTGCGATTCCCATGCGCAAAAACCGAGACAACTGTGCGCCAAAAGGAGCTTCTCTTGCTCATTTTGTGTGCATCACCTAAACTCCCAGACTTTTAGGTATGGTGGTGCGGCTGGCTGCATGGGAGTTTGGGAAGAGGGATTCAGACAGGCGGGGCTCTGGTCTGGGATACGGATGGTGTGTAAGGGGCATGTGCTGCCAATGGCTGGACAGCAGGTTGAGAAGAATGTTTTTTTTTCTGGAATTGTGCAAAATGAGGTAATATGTTTTTGACATTCCGCAACATTTGATAGGAGAAAGCGAAATTCCGCGGTGGGTTGCAGTTGATGTATCAAACTTTTATCTTTTATAATGAGAAAGGCGGCTGTTCGTCAAAATCATGCAAAATCAGCTTGTAAAGACTTGCGGGGGCAGTTGCAAAAGTACGATTTTTCGGTATGGAGGTAGTCTGATGGAGAAATTGAGCATTACTGCAACGAAGGATAATGAGAAAATATACAAGATATTGGGGGATCTGATGAATGCGGACAAAGAGTTCCAGATCATGATCACGGTGCCGTCTGCCAAGGGAGAGACGGCAGAGAAGCCAGTGAAGGAGGCACCCCGGCAGGAGATCCTGCCCAGGGACCTGGAACAGGATGTGACAAACATGATACACGAGATCGGGGTTCCGGCGCACATCAAGGGTTACCAGTATCTGCGGGAGGCCATTATGATGTCGGTGGAGGATCCGGGCATGATCAGCTCCATTACGAAGATCCTCTATCCTACAATTGCCAAGCGGTTCCAGACTACACCCAGCCGGGTGGAGCGGGCGATCCGCCATGCCATTGAGGTAGCCTGGAGCAGAGGAAGGATGGAGACATTGGATGCCCTGTTCGGCTATACGATTGACACGGGAAAGGGGAAGCCTACCAATTCAGAGTTTATTGCCTTGATTGCTGACCGGATCAGACTGTCCTACCGGCAATAGTGTGGCTGCCATGGAAAAGTAACAAGAAAAGCTTTCCACTGGACGGGTATTGTAGTATAATGGGAAAGGGATGAGAACAGTTCGGATAAATTGCAGTGCCGGAGATATGCAGCGCCGGGGCTGACAAAAGGATTGGTGGAGGGTTGCAAAATGAAAAAAATCTTATTTGCTGCGTCTGAAGGGGTTCCTTTTATCAAGACGGGCGGCCTGGCCGATGTAGTAGGTTCCCTGCCGAAATGCATCGACAAGGAGTTCTTTGACGTCAGGGTGATGATTCCTAAATATGCCTGTATCAAGCAGGCAATGAAGGACAAGATGACGTATGTGGCTCATTTCTATATGGATTTCAACTGGAAGAACGAATATGTAGGAATCCTGGAAGCAGTGGAGGAAGGGGTACATTATTACTTCCTGGATAACGAATACTATTTCAGCGGTGGCAAGGTATACAGCGATGATCCGAAGTGGGAGATTGAGCGGTATGCATATTTCTCCAAAGCGGTGTTGTCTGCCCTGCCGGTCATCGGGTTCCAGCCGGATGTGATCCATTGCCATGACTGGCAGACCGGGCTGATCCCGGTGTACATGAAGGAGCGGTTCCGCCAGGGGGATTTCTACTGGAACATGAAGTCCGTAATTACCATACACAATTTGAAGTTCCAGGGAAAATGGGATACCAAAACAGTACGGAATATCACAGGGCTGCCAGAGTACTATTTTACCCCTGACAAGCTGGAGGCCTATAAGGATGCCAATCTGTTAAAAGGTGGTATTGTCTACGCAGACGCGGTAACTACCGTGTCGGATACTTACGCGGAGGAGATCAAGACACCTTTCTACGGGGAGGGGCTGGACGGGCTTCTCAGAGCCAGGAGCGGGGACCTGCGGGGCATTGTGAACGGAATTGACTATACGGATTTCAATCCACAGACAGATCCGCATCTGGAGTGTCCCTACAATCCCACCAACTTCCGCAAGGAGAAGGTGAAGAACAAGAGAGCGCTGCAGAAAGAGCTGGGGCTTTGCCAGGATGACCGCAAGATGATGATCGGGGTGGTATCCAGGCTTACGGATCAGAAGGGCTTTGACTTGATTGCCTATGTGATGGATGAACTCTGCCAGGATGATATCCAGCTGGTGGTGCTGGGTACCGGGGAAGAGCGCTACGAGAATATGTTCCGGCATTTTGACTGGAAATACGGGGATAAGGTATCCGCCAATATTTACTATTCCGATGCCCTGTCCCACAAGATCTATGGATCCTGCGATGCTTTTCTGATGCCGTCCCTGTTCGAGCCATGCGGCTTAAGCCAGTTGATGGCGCTTCGGTATGGGACCATTCCCATTGTGCGGGAGACTGGCGGGCTGAAGGATACCGTGGCACCTTTGAATGAGTTTGAGAGTACTGGTACCGGCTTCAGCTTCCGGAATTACAATGCCCATGAGATGTTAAATACCATCCGCTATGCAGAACATATCTACTATGACAAGAAGCGTGAATGGAACAAGATGGTAGACAGGGCTATGGCGGCAGATTTTTCCTGGGAGGTTTCTGCCAAGAGATATCAGGAGATGTACGACTGGCTTGTCGGGTGAGATAGGTACGTATGAATAAAGGTGGCAAGAGAAATAATTTCATTATGCAGGCCGGGATTCTGGCGGCAGCCGGGATGATCAGCAGAATCATAGGACTCCTTTACAGGAGTCCTTTGCATCGTGTGATAGGTGATCTTGGTATGGGATACTACCAGGCTGCGTTTGCTTATTACAACATCATACTGCTTATCTCTTCTTATAGCATTCCCGCGGCTCTGTCCAAGGTCATAGCCCAGAAGCTGGCGGTGAGGGAATACAGGAATGCAAACCGTATGTTCCGGTGTGCCTTGTGCTATGTGCTGGTGGTGGGAGGTGCAGCCAGTCTGCTTTTGTTCTTCGGGGCAGGATGGTTCGTAGCCGGGGAGGCTGTTCCGGTGTTGCGTACTTTTGCCCCTACTATATTTGTATATGGAATGCTTGGGGTGCTTCGGGGATATTTCCAGGCGCACAAGAGTATGGTGCAGACTTCCATATCCCAGATCCTGGAGCAGATTGCCAATGCAGTGGTGAGCATCGGGGCTGCTTCCCTGCTGATCCATGGAGCCATGGGCAGCCTGGAAATGCCGGCGGACCTGGACAGTCAGGTGTTGCGTGCAACAAAAGGTGCCATTGGCAGTGCCATGGGGACAGGGGCGGGCGTGCTTGTGGCACTTTTGTTTATGCTGGCAGTGTTTGCCTTGAACAGGCGGCTTATCGGGCGGAGGATCCAGAAGGACCATCACGGGGAGGATTCCTACGGGGAGATTTTTCGGACGATTATCCTGGTGGTGACCCCCTTTATCCTCAGCACGGCGGTCTATAATCTCAGTGGCACAGTGAATAACACGGTGTATACCAAGCTGTTACCCGAGATCCGGAAACTGGATACCGTTGATATATACACTAGGTGGGGGGTGTTTTCCGGCCAGGCCCTGACCATCTCAAACATTCCCATTGCCTTTGCTTCGGCCATGGCAGCTGCAATCCTGCCTTCTGTGGCCCAGATGGTGGCCTCCGATAACCTGAAAGAGGCCAGACGCAAGACAGCCGTGGCTGTGAAGACCACCATGATCCTCTCCATTCCCTGTGCGGTGGGGCTTTTGGCATTGGCCAGGCCAGTCACAGGTCTGCTCTTCAAGAATACACCGGAGGCGGAGGATCTGGCCACGCACCTTCTGATGGCGTTGTCCCTGTCAGTGGTGTTCTATGCTCTGTCTACATTGAACAGTTCTATCCTTCAGGGAATCGGCAAGGTGAACCGGCCCATTATCCATGCAGGGATAGCCCTGGCTGTCCAGACAGTGGTGGCAGTGTTGCTGCTATTCTTCACGGATCTTGACTTGTACGCCATTGTCATCGCCAACACATTGTATGCCGGGATTATGTGCCTGCTGAACCAGATGGCTGTACACAAGGCCCTGGCATACCGCCAGGAGGTGGTGAAGACCTTTCTGGTGCCGACCATTGCCGCCGGGTTTATGGGAGCCTTTGCCTGGGCTGTGTATGAGGGGCTGTTGCTGCTGACGTCTTCTCCCAGGATTTCGGTGGTGATTGCCATCTGCCTGGCTGTGTGCGTGTACTTTGGGATGCTCCTATTGCTGCGGGGGGTATCCGAGGAGGAACTGAGAGGCTTCCCAAAAGGATATCTGCTGGTAAAGGTGGCGAAGAAATGTGGGATGATGAAATAAGCCCCGGCAGAAAAGACAGATTCGGACAGGTATGGGGCAGGTTGTTTGAGTCTCAGAGGATTTCCGCTGAGGCAGGTGAGGAGGTTTTATGATGCAGGTACAGATTATTACGGATTCGGCATCGGATCTGGTGGATCCGGGCAGGGCTGATGTGACAGTGATTCCCATGTCCATTGCGTTCGGGGAGGATGCATACCGGGACGGGGTGGACTTGAGCCATGAGAGGTTTTTTGAGTTGCTGGTGGAATGTGAACACCTGCCTTCCACCAGCCAGATCCCGCCAGACCAGTTCCTGGAAGCCTTCCGGGAACAGGTAGATGCAGGCAACAGTGTAGTGGCGGTGGTCATGTCGGGAAAATTGTCCGGCACCTGGCAGAGTGCCTGCCTGGCGGCAAGAGAGTTTCCGGGAAAGGTTTTTGTGGTGGACAGTGAAAATGCGTCCATTGGAGAGCGGATCCTGGTGGAGCGGGCCGTCCGGCTGAAGGATCAGGGGCTGGATGCAGAACAGATTGCACATTGCCTGGAGAAGGAAAAGAAAGATATCTGCCTGGTGGCGCTTCTGGATACCCTGGAATATCTGAAGCGGGGCGGGCGGATCTCCAGGTCCGTGGCGGCTATCGGTGGTATCTTGTCCATCAAGCCTGTGATCTCCCTGCAGGGCGGGGAAGTGTGCATGCTGGGTAAAGCCAGGGGGTCCAGGAACGGCAGCAACCTTCTGGTACAGGAGATCGGGAAGACCAGAGGAATCGATTTTGCAAAGCCCTATCTGCTGGGGTATTCCGGTTTCAGCGATGCCTGTCTGCACAAATATATGGAGGACAGCAGACAGCTCTGGGAAGGGCATGTAGGTGAAGGAAAGCTGCCGGTGGGGACCATCGGTGCCACCATTGGCACCCACATCGGTCCTGGCGCCATTGGTGTGGCTTTTTTCCAGAAGGAGGAAACGTAAGGAAGGCAGAAGGGACTTTCTTACAATACCTGCTGGATGCCGGAGATGTCGCTGTCTATGGTCATGGAGTAATTGGTATAATATACCACGAAGCCTGGTTTTCCCCCGCCGGGCTTTTTCACATGCTTTTTCTGGATATAGTCGATCTCCACTTTCTCCTGATCCCGGCCTTTGGAGTAGTAAGCGGCCAATCTGGCCGCTTCTTCGAAAGTACGGTCCGGCAGTTCAGTGGCATTTCCCAGCTTTACCACTACATGGGAACCAGGAATCTGTTTGGCGTGGAACCACCAGTCGTTACCAGTGGCCATCTGGAAGGTGATCTGGTCGTTCTGGTAGTTGTTTTTACCTACATAAATATGGAAACCATCACTACTGATATAATGAAAGGGTTTACTGGTGATCTTTTGTTTTTTGCTGCCTCCTTTCCTGCGGATATAGCCGCTTTCGGTGAGTTCATCCTTGATCTGGGCCAGATCCTCCTCGTACAGGGCAATATCCAGGGCTGTAGAGATAGATTCCAGATGAGCGATCTCTGACTGGACTTCCAGGGTCAGCTCTGACAGGGCTTCATAAGTGCGTTTCATCTTGCCGTATTTCTCAAAATACTTCTTGGCATTATCCGTGGGGCTTAAGGTGGGATCCAATGGGATCACCACATTCTCACCGGTATAATAATTCAAGGCTTCCAGGGATCTGGATCCGGGGGCAGCGCTGTAACCGTAGGTGTTGAGCAGTTCGCCGTAGATGCGGTAGGTGTCTCTTTTTTCTGTATCCCGGATCTGGCGCATCTGCAGGTCATATTTTTTGATGTTCCGTTCCAGGGCTGTCTGGACAATACGGCGCAGATCGGAGGATTTCTGACGGATACGGGTCAGGGTGTTTTTCTCGGCATAGTAATTTTCCAGCAATGCCGACATGGAATTGTAGGGAACGGTATGGTATCCGCTGTCATTGGGAGCAGCAGACAGCCCGTGGGCTGGAGCACCCTGGTCTGTGGGCCGGCTATGGCCGTACAGGGTCAAAGGGATTGCGGCAAATTCCACAGGTTTTTTCCCCTGGTAGGCAATCGTGGGAACAAACTGGTCCTGCCGGATCCGTTCAACCATATGGGAGAGTTTTTCATAGAGCCGTCTGGTATCGTCCTCCTCCAGGGCAGCAGTGGGGCGTTCCCCGTCTATTCCGGCCTCATGACATAGCTCCTGGGCCAGAATGGGGGAGATGCCGGTGAAGCTGCCATAGAGGGCCTTGAAGGCAGGCTGGGGTTTGGCGGCAAGGGCTTGCCGGAATGCCTGGTAAGGGCATGTCAAAGCGTCCAGCTTTTCCTGGGTCTGTGCGATAAAGTAAGGTTTGCCGGGCAGTACCTCCCTAAGGGAGCTGACTGCGGCAGACACCCGCTTGATGCTGTCAATGATCACATTGTCCTGGTCACAGAAGATAATGTTGCTGTGTTTGCCCATGATCTCCACCACAAGGCTTTTGTGACAGAGATCACCCATTTCATCCAGATGTTCTATCTGGATGCGGACGATGCGCTCCAGCCCTGGCTGGGAGATGTCCGTAATGCGCCCGTTCTGGAGATGTTTGCGCAGCAGCATACAGAAATTGGGGGCAGTCAGCGGGCTGGGCTTATTGGTATCTGTCAGATACACCAGGGGAAGGGAGGCACTGGCAGAGAGCAGGAGACGTCTCTGGCCAGTGGGCTGTTTGATGGTCAGCAGAAGCTCGTCCTCCTCCGGTTGTGCAATTTTATAGAGTCTGCCGCCTACCAGTTCCTTCTTCAGTTCCGATACTACATTTGCTATGGTTACGCCGTCAAAGGCCATGTTGTTTTCCTCCTGTCTGATGAAAACCTGTTATCCGCCATTGTTTCCGGCGGGTATTCTTATTCTATCATCCCGCAAAGCCGTGCACAACCATTTTCTTATACTTGACGCTTCCGAAATCTTCCTCTATAATAAAGAAGAAAAATGCCCTTCTCCAGAATAGCAGGGTTCATGTCTGAAATGGCATGTAGAAGGTGCGTGTGGAGGGTCTGACAGATATACCCGGATACGCAGATGGGAGTTTCCATGATCAAGAGTATGACAGGCTTTGGCCGGTTTGAGTCTGTGACCGGCGGCAGGAAATTTACAGTGGAGATGAAGGCGGTGAATCACCGGTACCTGGACGTGAACATCAAGATGCCGAAGGCGTTGAATTTCTTCGAGTCAGCCATCCGCAGTGAACTGAAAAACCACATATCCCGGGGAAAAGTGGACGTTTTTGTCAGCTATGAGGATCTGACAGAACAGACATCCGCAGTCCGTTATAACCGGGAGACTGCGGCGGAGTATATAAAGTACATGCGACAGATGGCGGAGGAATTCGGTCTGGAGGACAATATCCGGATCTCTACCCTGGCGAAGCTTCCGGAAGTGTTTGTGATGGAGGAGTCCGGACAGGATAAGGAAGAACTGTGGAAGGAGCTGCAGGCTGCCGTAGACGGGGCTGCCGCCATGTTCGTGGAATCCCGCATCGCGGAAGGGGAACGTCTGCAAAGAGACTTACAGGAGAAGCTGGACGGTATGCTGGAACTGGTGGACAGAGTGGAGGAAAGGTATCCCCAGGTAGTTGCACAATACCGGAAAAAGCTGGAGGAGCGCACCAGGGAGCTGCTGGGCGGCGCAGCTGTGGATGAGAACCGTCTCCTGGCGGAGGTGGTCATCTTCGCGGACAAAGCCTGCGTGGACGAGGAAGTAGTCAGACTGCGCAGTCACATGGAAGCTACCAGGACGACCTTGACAGAAGGGGGAAGTGTGGGGCGTAAGCTGGACTTTATTGCCCAGGAGATGAACCGGGAAGCCAACACCATTCTTTCCAAGGCAAATGATCTGGCACTTTCGGACTATGCCATAGATCTGAAGACAGAGATTGAGAAGGTCAGGGAGCAGATCCAGAATATAGAGTAGGCCAGGGCAGGAGAGGCAGTGTATATATGCTGATTCATATCGGTTTCGGGAATATTGTGAACACATCCAAGATCATCGCCATTGTCAGTCCGGATTCGGCTCCTGTGAAGCGTCTGGTGCAGGGGGCCAAGGAAAAGGGAATGGCTATTGATGCCACTCAGGGGCGCAAGACCAAGTCTGTGCTGGTGATGGAGAACAGCCAGGTAGTGCTGTCAGCCCTTCTGCCGGAGACCATCGCAGGCAGGATCCAGACAGGGGCTGGTCAGGCAACGGAGGATGAGGATCCTGTAGCCCTGGAGGAGACAGGTGACGGGATGTGACGATCAGGCAGGAGAGTTGGGATGAAGGCAGAAGAAAAAGGAATTCTTATGGTAATATCCGGATTTTCCGGGGCGGGCAAGGGAACTCTGGTCAAGGCGCTGATGCAGACATATGACCAGTATGTCCTGTCTGTTTCCATGACCACCAGAGCACCCAGGGAAGGAGAAAGGGATGGAGTGGAATATTTTTTCACAGACAGGGAACATTTTGAAGAGACCATACGGGCGGACGGGCTGATTGAGTATGCGTCTTACTGTGGGAACTATTATGGTACCCCCAGGGCCTATGTGGAAGAGCAGCTTCGGAGAGGACAGAACGTGATCCTGGAGATCGAGATCCAGGGAGCGCTGAAGATCAAGGAGAAATTTCCGGAGAGTGTGCTGATATTTGTGACCCCGCCCAGCGGGGCAGAGCTGAAGCGCCGGCTTCTTGGCAGGGGCACAGAGACATCAGAGGTCATAGACAGGAGACTGGCCCGGGCAGCAGAGGAATCAGAAGGTATAGAAGCCTATGATTATATAGTAGTAAATGATAAACTGGAGGCTTGTGTGGAGGAGATTCACCTTCTGGTGGATGCTGCCCGCCGGGTGCCGGTGAGAAGTAAGGCATTGATCGCCAAGATCAGGGAGGAACTGAGAGAGTTCTCGAAAGGAGCAGAATAATATGTTACATCCGTCTTATTCCGATTTGATGAAAGTAGTAAACAGCGAGGTGGAACACGGGGAAGCCCCCGTGGTAAACAGCCGTTATTCTATTGTGATGGCCACTTCCAAGCGGGCGCGTCAGATCATTTCAGGCCAGGAGCCGCTGGTGGACGGCAAGGATAAGAAGCCTTTGTCTGTGGCGGTGGAGGAATTGAACCAGAGCAAGATTAAGATCCTGGGCGATGAAGAATAACCCTATCAACACAGCCGGCTCTTGCCGGCTTTTTGCTTCGGGCGGAAAACTAGGAGTGGTGATGAACGTTTTATTTGTATCCCTGGGATGTGACAAGAACCTGTCTGACACAGAGATGATGATGGGGGTGCTCCAGACTGCAGGGTATTCTTTTACAGATGAGGAAACACAGGCACAAGCCGTGGTGGTGAATACCTGCTGTTTCATCGGGGATGCCAAGGAAGAGAGCATCCAGGTGTTACTGGAGATGGCAGAACTTCGGAAAAAAGGGCAGATCAAGGCATTGCTTGTGACAGGCTGTCTGGCCCAGCGCTATAAAGAGGAGATCCGGCAGGAGATCCCGGAAGTGGATGCGGTTCTTGGCACCACAGCCATCCCGGAGATTGCGCAGGCCCTGGAGGAAGTGCTTGCCGGACAGGGACGGGATCATTTCCAAAGGTTGGATGCTGCCCCTTATTGTTTTCCGGACAGAGTGCTGACCACAGGAGGGCATTATGCCTATCTGAAAATTGCCGAAGGGTGCAACAAGCATTGTACATACTGTATTATCCCGAAGGTGAGGGGACGCTACAGGAGCATTCCCATGGAGACTCTGCTGGAACAGGCAGGGAAACTGGCCCAGGGTGGGGTGAAGGAGCTGGTGCTGGTAGCCCAGGAGACTACCCTGTATGGGGTGGATCTCTATGGGGAGAAAAGGCTGCCTGCACTTCTTCTGGAACTGGCGAAGATTCCGGGGATTTACTGGATCCGCCTCCTGTACTGTTACCCGGAGGAGATCACGGAAGAACTCATAGAGGTCATGGCGGCGGAGCCGAAGGTGTGTCATTACCTGGACATCCCTATCCAGCATGCAGCGGACAGTGTGCTGAGACGTATGGGAAGGCGTACGAACCAGGCAGATCTGCGGGAGCGGATTGCACTGCTGCGGCGCAGGATCCCGGACATATGTCTTCGGACTACCTTGATCAGCGGATTCCCCGGGGAGACTCAGGAGGAGTTCGAAGAACTTTACCGCTTTGTAAATGAGATGGAGTTTGACCGACTGGGGGTCTTTGCCTATTCCCGGGAGGAAGACACAAAGGCATATGAGCTGCCGGACCAGGTCGAAGAGGAAGTAAAGGAAGCCCGCAGGGACGAACTGATGGAGCTGCAGCAGGCCATTTCCTATGACGTGGCAGGAGACCAGATAGGCAGGGTGCTCACGGTGATGGTAGAAGGGAAGATGGCAGAAGAAGATGTATATGTGACCAGAACCTACCGGGATGCCCCGGGGGTAGACGGGTATCTGTTTCTGAACACAACGGCGGAGCTGATGACAGGGGACTTTGTGAAAGTGCTGGTCACAGACTCCAATGCATATGACCTGATAGGAGAAATATATCATGCGTAAAATGAATCTGCCCAATAAACTGACAATTTTCCGGGTGATCCTCATTGTCCCGTTCCTGGTGCTGCTTCTGGGAGGAAGCAGGGGATGGTTCGGGGAGAACCAGATGGTATCCAGGATCGCAGCGCTGGTGCTCTTTATCCTGGCAAGCCTTACAGACATGCTGGATGGCATGATTGCGCGCAAATACAATCTGATTACGAATTTCGGTAAATTCATGGATCCCCTGGCGGACAAACTGCTGGTGTGTTCGGCTATGATTGCCTTGATTGAGATGGGACGGATCCCTTCCCTGGTGGTAATCCTCATTATGGCCAGGGAATTTATCATCAGTGGTTTCAGACTGGTGGCTTCTGACAGCGGTGTGGTGATCGCGGCAAGCTACTGGGGGAAGTTCAAGACGGTTTTCCAGATGGTCATGGTATGTCTGATGATCGTGGGAGATCCTGTGCCACAGCTTCTGACGGATATTGTCATGTGGATTGCAGTGGCGCTTACGTTGGTATCTCTGGTGGATTACCTGGTGAAAAACAGGAATGTCATGAAAGATGCCCGGTAAATGAGGCAGGAAGCCAGGGAAAGTGGGACTGGAAATAGAAAACGGACAGGCTTTGAAACGGGAGGAGCAAGATGACGGTAGAACTGATATGCGTAGGAACAGAACTTCTGCTTGGAAATATTGTGAACACCAATGCGGCATACCTTGCTGAGAAATGTGCAGGGCTGGGGCTTTCCTGCTATTTCCAGACAGTGGTGGGGGACAATGGGGAGAGGCTGGCCATGGTGCTTGAAACGGCCATGGACAGGTCTGATATTGTGATCCTTTCCGGAGGCCTGGGCCCAACGGAGGATGACCTGACCAAGGAGACGGCATCAGCAGTCTGCGGCAGGGAACTGGAGATGCATGAACCAAGCAGAAAAGCCTTGAAACGTTATTTTGAGGACCGGGGGATGGAGCCTACAGAAAACAACTGGAAACAGGCCATGGTTCCTGTGGGAAGTATCGTTCTGGAGAACCACAACGGAACGGCGCCCGGCGTGATCCTGGAGACAGGAAAAGCGAATGTGATTCTCCTGCCAGGTCCTCCGAATGAGCTGGTTCCCATGTTTGAGGAAAGCGTTGCGCCTTATCTGGAATCCATCAGTGGCCAGGTGATCTGCTCCAGGACAGTAAAGATCTGCGGCGTGGGAGAGAGCAGGGCGGAGACAATGGTGAAGGACCTGATTGATGCCCAGACCAATCCGACACTGGCTACCTATGCCAAGACAGGGGAAGTGCATATCCGGGTGACAGCCAGCGCCCAGGACAGGAAAACGGCCACAAAGCTGATCAAACCCCTTGTGAAAGAACTGAAGAACCGTTTCGGGAATGATGTGTATACCACAGAAGAAGAGACTACCCTGGAGAGGGCGGTGGTAGATCTGTTGATTGCCAACGACCTTACCGTCTCCTGTGCCGAGTCCTGTACGGGAGGGATGTTGTCTGCCAGGCTGATCAATGTGCCTGGGGTATCGGAGGTATATAAGACGGGATATGTCACATACTCCAACAAGGCAAAACGCAAGCTTCTGGGGGTCAAAAAAGGAACCCTCCAGAAGTATGGGGCAGTGAGTGCCCAGGTGGCCGAGGAGATGGCAAAGGGTACAGCCCTTGGCACCAAGGCTGACGTGGCCATGGCAGTCACGGGTATCGCAGGGCCTGATGGGGGCAGTGAGGACAAGCCTGTGGGGCTGGTGTACATCGCCTGTCATGTGAAGGGGAATGTGACGGTGAAGAAATACCAGTTTGTGGGAAATCGCAGCAAGATCAGAGAGTCGGCTGTGTCCGCAGCCCTGGTCCTGATGCGGAGCTGTATGCTGGAATACTTCAGCAGGGTGACCTTCGGGAAGAAGGACTAGTCAGTACACGGACTGTTAGTGTTTACTGGGCATTGCCGTAAGGCGTTTTTAAGTGTTCTTTGCTCATTTTGTGTGCATCACGTTGCTGTTAGGCTACGCCGTGCATAGTAATACCCTGCGTGTTACTGTGCACTGGGGTATCGCCGCGAGGTGTTGTCACGCGTCTTTTGCGTGACAAACCCGAGACTGCGTGCGCGAAATCGCTGTTCTTGCTATTTCTGCGCACCTGTTACTGTGAACGGAGTGAACAGTAACACCTTGCGTGAAAGCTGCCGGAAGGCAGATTCTTATTTACTTGCTTTGTATGGTAAACTATGTTATACTTCTCATGTCTGATTGATCATGTAGCACAATAGGCCTGTCTGGCAGGCTCTCTTACAGTTCCGGCGGTTTCGCCACAGATTTCAGTATTATATTGAAAACGGAGGTGATGTGTGGCAGAATAGGGATGTATTTGGTCTGGCATGCGCAGAAGAACCTGGAAAACAGGCAGCGTACAGGATCGGGCTGGAACACGGATGACAGTTTGAGGCAGTTTTAAGGGACATAAATCGGAGTATGATTCCCACATGGTTCCACACAAAAAACATTGACAAATGCGAACAAATGTTTTATTCTTAAAGAATCAGAACGTTTGTTCCTTGGCGAAAAGGAGATTCCACATGGAAAAAGATGAAAAACTGAAAGCATTGGATGCGGCCATCAGCCAGATTGAGAAGCAGTATGGAAAGGGAGCCGTGATGAAGCTGGGCGATCCCACAGCACAGATGAATGTGGAGACGATTCCCACAGGCTCCTTAAGCCTGGATATAGCCCTTGGACTGGGGGGGATTCCCAAGGGGAGAATCGTAGAGATATACGGACCTGAGTCCAGTGGTAAGACTACGGTTACACTGCACATGATAGCGGAGGTACAGAGAAGAGGCGGAATTGCAGGTTTTATTGATGCCGAACATGCCCTGGATCCCGTTTATGCCAAGAATATCGGCGTGGACATTGACAACCTGTACATCTCCCAGCCGGATAACGGGGAGCAGGCACTGGAGATCACAGAGACCATGGTTCGGTCCGGGGCTGTTGATATTGTGGTGGTGGACTCTGTGGCAGCGCTGGTACCCAAGGCAGAGATCGAGGGAGACATGGGAGACAGCCATGTAGGATTGCAGGCCCGTCTGATGTCACAGGCACTTCGGAAGCTGACTGCAGTGATCAGCAAGTCAAACTGTACGGTGATCTTCATCAACCAGCTTAGGGAAAAAGTAGGTGTGATGTTCGGCAGCCCGGAGACTACCACAGGAGGCAGGGCATTGAAGTTCTATGCATCTGTGCGCCTGGATGTACGCCGGATTGAGTCTTTGAAGCAGGGCGGGGAAGTGATCGGCAACCGCACCAAAGTCAAAGTGGTGAAGAACAAGATAGCACCGCCTTTCAAGGAGGCAGAATTTGACATCATGTTTGGGGAAGGTATCTCCAGGGAGGGAGATATCCTGGACCTGGCGGCAGGCCTGGATATTGTGATGAAATCCGGTGCATGGTATGCTTACGATGGTAACAAGATCGGCCAGGGACGTGAGAACGCCAAGCAGTATCTGAAGGAACATGCCGAGATCTGTGAGAAGATCAGTCAGAAGGTACGTATCCACTATGGCTTTGAGAAGGCAGCGGAGGGATCTGCAGAGCAGGCACCGCAGGAAGCGGCAGGTACAGAAGCACCACTTGAAAGCGGGAAGGGAGGCAGAAGGGGAGCTAAGGCCAAAAATGCACAGGAACCGAATGCCTCCCAGGACTGAACCAGAGGAAACAGGGAGCGTGAACAGAGCATATGGTAGTGACCAGGATAGAGGAACTCTCGAAATCCCGCAGCAGGATCTATATAGAGGAAGAAGCAGCCTTTGTGCTGTACAAAGGTGAATTGCGGCTGTATCACGTCCGCCAGGGGGAGGACCTGGCCCAGGAAGATTATGAGACCATACTGGGACAGGTACTGCCCAGGCGGGCCAGGCTAAGGGCTATGAATCTACTGAAGAGCAGGGACTACACCACAAAGCAGCTTCATGACAAGTTGAAGGAAGGATATTATCCAGAGGATGTGATCACACAGGCGCTGGAGTATGTGGCGGGTTATCATTATATTGATGATCTGCGATATGCCGTCAGTTATATAACGGGCCAGGAAAGCGTAAGAAGCCATCGGAGAATAGAGCAGGATCTGATTCGGAAGGGAATAGACAGGGAGACTTTGGAACAGGCCTGGCAGGTCTGGGAAGACCAGGGAGGGGTCCAGGACGAGCAGTCTATGATAAGGAAGCTTCTGGAGAAGAAAAAGTATGACCCGGAACATGCAGACAGGAAGGAATTGCAGCGGTTGTATGCCTTCCTGATGAGAAAGGGATTTTCCGGGGAGCAGATACGGAAGGTACTTTTGTGGGAGGATGCCTGGGAAGCGTAACAGGAAAATCAGTAATATGCACAAATAACATAAAAAGGGTATAAAAATTTTTAGAAGATATTCAGACTTATGCTTGACAGAATCTTCTTTTGAGTTTAGAATTTAACTGTTGTGAATTGCTTGTTAGAATGTTTTCAGCGTCCTGAAAGAAGTTCTGGAAGGGACATGTACATACATTCTATATAACTGTGGACAAGATGCCTGCAGCGAAAGTGTACAATGAAAATTTTATAAGGAGGTGCTCCTGTAGATGCTACCGATCATTATTTCTGTCGTGATAGCTGTCGCAGTGACCGCAGTAGTGACGGCAATCGTTGTCTCCAATTACCAGAAGAAGGTGACGGCTGCCACTATCGGCAATGCGCAGGACAAGGCAAGAGAGATTATCGATGAAGCCCTGAAAACTGCAGAGACCAAGAAACGTGAATCCCTTCTTGAAGTCAAAGAAGAATCCATTCGCACCAAGAATGAGTTGGACAAGGAGATCAAGGAGAGAAGAGCGGAAGCCCAGCGTTATGAGCGGAGGGTCCAGCAGAAGGAAGAGAACATTGATAAGAAGGCTGATGCCATTGAAAAGCGAGAGGCCAGTCTGGCAGCCAAAGAAGAATCCCTAAACAGGATGAAAACAGAGGTTTCCAAACTAAATGAGCAGCGGGTACAGGAACTGGAGCGAATTTCAGGTTTAACCTCTGAACAGGCAAAAGACTACTTATTGAAAATTGTTGAAGATGAAGTGAAGCATGAGACGGCTGTGATGATCAAGGAAATGGAGAGTCGCGCCAAAGAAGAAGCAGACAAAAAGGCAAAGGAGTATGTGGTGTCGGCAATCCAGAGATGTGCGGCAGACCATGTATCTGAGACCACAATCTCCGTTGTGCAGCTGCCCAGTGATGAGATGAAGGGGAGGATCATTGGCAGGGAGGGACGTAATATCCGTACCCTGGAGACCATGACCGGTGTGGATCTGATAATTGATGACACACCGGAAGCAGTGATTCTGTCCGGGTTTGATCCCATCCGCAGGGAGGTTGCAAGGATTGCACTGGAAAAGCTGATCGTTGATGGCCGTATCCACCCTGCCAGAATTGAGGAGATGGTGGAGAAGGCACAGAGGGAAGTGGAGATCATGATGAAGGAGGAGGGAGAAGCCGCAACGCTGGAGGTAGGCGTACATGGTATCCATCCTGAACTGGTCAGACTTCTGGGCAAGATGCGCTTTAGGACCAGCTATGGCCAGAATGCACTGAAGCATTCTATTGAAGTGGCACAGCTCTCAGGGCTGCTGGCTGCTGAGATGGGACTGGATGTAAGACTTGCAAAGCGGGCGGGTCTGCTCCATGATATCGGAAAATCCGTTGACCATGAGATGGAAGGTTCCCATATTCAGCTGGGTGTGGAACTCTGCCGGAAATACAAGGAGAATGCAACGGTGATCAACGCCGTGGAGTCCCATCATGGCGATGTGGAAGCAACTTCCCTGGTTGCTTGTATTGTACAAGCTGCCGACACGATATCTGCCGCAAGGCCGGGAGCGAGAAGGGAGACTCTGGAGACTTATACCAGCAGATTAAAACAATTAGAGGAAATAACAAACAATTTCAAAGGTGTAGATAAATCTTTTGCTATTCAGGCAGGTCGTGAAGTTCGTGTAATGGTGGTGCCAGAGCAGGTATCAGATGCGGATATGGTTCTGCTGGCCAGGGATATTTCCAAGCAGATTGAAGCTGAACTGGAATATCCCGGACAGATCAAGGTGAATGTGATCCGGGAAAGCCGCGTAATTGATTATGCAAAATAAGACCCCATACAGTTTCTGACCGTGAAACTTTAAGAAACATAAAACCGTCACATGATAAATGTGGCGGTTTTTTCTTCTTTTTTAAAATTCCCTCTTGTGTAATGAGAATACTTGTGGTATTGTATACCAAGTGTATGATTGTATACAATAATGCAAATATGCAGGATGTGAAAGAAGAGGAGAAATGTGTGTTCGCAGGAACGAGCAGATGGGAGTTATGATGAAAGCATATCAGGAGATGGGCAAACAGGAATTGACAGCATTAAAGGCGCAGTTGGAGACAGCTTATGAGGAAGCAAAGGGAAAGGGACTGAAGCTGGACATGTCCAGGGGAAAGCCAGGTGCATCCCAGCTTGACCTGGTCAGCGATATGATGGATGTGCTGCATTCGGATAGTGACATGAGGACAGAGAATGGTTTTGACGTCCGCAATTATGGGCTGATGGATGGAATACCCGAGGCCAAGCGGCTGATGGGAGAGATCATGGGGGTTTCCGGGGAAAACGTGATCGTCTGTGGGAATGCCAGTCTCAGTATTATGTATGACATGGTCTGTCGTTCCGTGACACATGGTGTTATGGGAAATACTCCCTGGTGCAGGCTGGATAAGGTAAAATTCCTCTGCCCGGCTCCCGGCTATGACAGGCATTTTGCCATTACCCAGCATTTTGGAATAGAAATGATCACCGTGCCTATGACACCCCAGGGGCCGGATATGGACATGGTGGAGCGTCTGGTGACAGAGGACGAGACCGTCAAGGGAATCTGGTGTGTACCCAAATATTCCAATCCTCAGGGTTACACCTATTCCAGAGAGACAGTGGAGAGATTTGCAAATCTAAAGCCGGCGGCGAAAGACTTCAGGATCTATTGGGATAATGCCTATGCGGTTCATCCGCTTTATGAGGACAGGGAGGATGAGCTTGCAGAGATTCTTGGACTGTGTGAGCAGGCAGGCAACCCGGATCTGGTCTATGAGTTCTGTTCTACTTCCAAGATCAGCTTTGCAGGTGCCGGGGTGGCAGCGGTAGCGGCTTCCAAGGCCAACCTGGAGGAGATCAGGAAGAGTATGACCATCCGGACCATTGGCTATGACAAGGTAAATCAATTGCGACATGTGCGCTATTTTAAGGATATAAATGGTATCCGGGAACACATGAAGCAGCAGGCAGCCCAGGTGCGTCCTAAATTTGAGGCTGTGCTGAAGGTATTGGACAGGGAATTGTCTGGTCTGGATATTGGTACCTGGACCAACCCCAATGGTGGATATTTTATTTCTTTTGATGCCATGGAGGGATGTGCCAGGAAGATCGTGGCCAGGTGCAAGGAAGCTGGTGTGGTGCTGACCGGGGCAGGTGCCACATTCCCTTATGGCGTGGATCCCAAGGACAGCAATATACGTATTGCACCTTCCTTCCCTACACCGGAGGAGATGACAATGGCAACAGAGCTTTTTGTGCTCTGTGTGAAGCTGACAAGTGTGGAGAAGCTTTTGGAAGAGAGGAATTGTCAGAGGCTGCTGTGCAAATGTTCTGCATAAGAAGGGTACTGCAAAAGACCTATCACAGGGGCAGGGAACATTTTTCCCTGCCCCTGTTGTCTGTTTTATAAAAAAGAAGAGCCAAAGAGGGCATGAATAGACAGGCCGCTTCTTGCATACATATGAAGGGACAGGGGCATGGAAAGCAGGCAGGACAGATGCAGATCGCAGGGAAGAGAATAGGGATGACAAAGGTTCCGGTGCTGCCGGTATTTTGTATCGGTGTGGTGGCAGGGATCCTGGTGATGAACATGGGAAAGAGCGTGTTGCTGAAAGGGACGGGATTATTTGATGAGGATACTTTGTATCACATGAAATATATGACCATAGATAGCAGGGCGTTTTTTTTCTATATTTTCCGCAAGAGAATCCTGGTAGTTCTGGGCATGGCAGCGTTGTGTACCACATATCTGGGACTAGTGGTATGTGCAGGAGCGGTAGGCTGGTATGGTATGGCCGCTGGGGCCTATCTGTCGGCCCTGGCTTTGCGTTATGGATTTAAGGGGATCCTCCTGTCCCTGGTGGGGGTATTTCCACAGTATTTGCTGTATGTGCCTGCCATGCTGGCGCTTCTGGGTTGGTGTGAATCCCTGTACAAAGGGATTTATTCCAGAAGCATCAGCGCAGAGCTGGCGGAGAAAGGTTTTCTGCCAGGGAAGGTGGGGAAGCTGGCATTGATCCTTGGAGTAGTCATATTGGGCTGCTATCTGGAAGCTTATGTGAATCCCAAATTTCTGCTGGGGTATCTGAAGGTATTCTGATTCTGTTCCAAAGACAGGCAGGACGTGAGGTCCTGCCTGTTTTATAGAAGCCGTATTATTCATACTCTGCAATGTCATAAATCAGTTGTTCGGAATCCTTCCATCCCAGACAGGGATCCGTGATGGATTTTCCGTAGATACCACCGCCCACTTTCTGACAGCCTTCCTCTATATAGCTTTCAATCATGACACCTTTTACCAGACGATGGATATCCGGATTCAGCTTGCGGCTATGCATGACCTCCTTGGTGATGCGGATCTGCTGTGCAAACTGTTTTCCTGAGTTGGAATGATTGGCATCAATGATGCAGGCTGGATTCTTCAGATCCATATTGCCATACATCTCCAGGAGACGGTTCAGATCCTCATAGTGGTAATTGGGGATACTGTTGCCGTGCTTGTTGGTGGCGCCCCGCAGCACAGTGTGGGTCAGCTCGTTACCGGTGGTATTTACCTCCCATCCCCTGTAAATGAAGGAATGGGGGTGCTGGGCGGCATACACAGAGTTAAGCATCACAGACAGGTCTCCGCTGGTAGGGTTTTTCATGCCTGCCGGTACATCAAAGCCACTGACAGTCAGACGGTGCTGCTGGTCTTCTACGGAGCGTGCACCGATGGCTACATAGGAGAGGAGATCCGATACATATCCCCAGTTCTCCGGATAGAGCATCTCATCGGCGGCTGAAAGGCCCGACTCAGACATGGCCCGGATCTGCATCTTGCGCATGGCTATGAGACCAGCCAGGAAATTCGGTTTTTTTTCGGGATCCGGCTGGTGGATGATACCCTTATAGCCCTCCCCGGTGGTCCGGGGTTTGTTGGTATAGATCCGGGGAATCAGGATCAGCCTGTCCTTTACTTTATCATGGAGCTTCGCCAGCCTGCTGACATAATCACATACAGAGTCTTCGTTATCTGCAGAGCATGGGCCGATGATGACAAGGAATTTGCTGCTTCTGCCGCAGATCACATCCTTGATCTGGGAGTCCCGAAGGGACTTTAACTGTTCCATCTTAGGGGAAAGTGGGAGTTCGCTTCGGATTTCAGCGGGTGTGGGAAGTTTTTTCACATATTCAAAGCTCATCTGTTTTCTAACCAGGTGCACCGTCCGGCGTACCTTCTGTATTCCTTTCTGTGGATTTTGGAATCCTCCGGCCTTTTCGTACAGGGCACTATTAGGCTACTGTGAGGAGATTGACAGGGGATTTGGCCTTTGTGCCATTCCCCATTATAGTATAAGAAAATGAAAGCCGCAAGATATTTACTATAAAAGTCCCTATGCCATTCTAGTACCGCGAAGTGTTTTTTGCGCTTCCTATGCGCAAAAACCGAGACAGCTGTGCGCCAAAAGGAGCTTCTCTTGCTCATTTTGTGTGCATCACCTAAACTCTCAGACTTTTAGGTATGGTGGTGGGGCTGGCTGCATGGGAGTTTAGGTATCATAAAATGTAGAAGGAAAATAATGGGATTATCAAATAAACATGAATAAATGGTGTTGTAATGCTAGATTATTCATATGGGAATGTTCCAGATCAGGAGGGGAGGGATAAACAGGCAGGGGAGTTTCCCATGAAAGTGCGAAAGGAAGAGAATGTCTGTGTCATCATGGATGGTACAGGCCAGAGCAGCAGGGGGTATATAATGCAGAGAGATAAAGGAAGAAATAAAGAGGCACAGAGAGGAAAAAAATATTGGCTGAATGAAAGGACCATAGTGGTCTTTTTTGGTTTCCGCAGCATGCACATAGAGCGGATCTGCTATGATTTGCAGTGTGAAGTGCTTGGAATCAGACTTAGGAAAGATATGGGGATCAGACATTACTTTGATGTGCCGGAGGAAATCTGGTATCGGTTCCGGGAGAGTGCCAGCCCGGATCTCTATTACCATTGCTGTATCCACGGGCACTATCCGGAACAGAGCGAAGGATAGGGGCAGGTTCCCTGGAAAAATCCTTGACAGAGTTGTGTTTTGGAAGTACAATAAATGAGAATGAATCTCATTTGATATATGCACCATGGAAGCGAATTCACATATATTGGATATAAGAGGCAGCAAGTGGGAAAGAGAGGATCAAGTACAGATGGTAGATATCATAATTATTACAGTTCTTGCAATTGTGGCTTTTTTTATTTTACGGAGTCAGCTTCGCAAGCTCCGCAGCGGACAATGCAGTGGAGGATGCCCCGGATGCATGGGCACCTGTGGCGGATGCGGCCACTGTGTGGAAGGGACGGCAGAGGGATCTGAGAACTAGAATGCCGCGGGAGCAGATACCCGTTGCCTGTAGGGGGTATCTGGTTCTGCGCCATTGGGCTGAAAGCAATCGGGTCAGCATACTGGCAGGAAGGAAAAAGGGTATTTTGCATGCCCTTTTTTCATTTTTGCCTTTTACAATAAGAGGGAATATGTTATACTAAGGTCTGTAAGTCTATGTAAAGATTGGAAGGTGCTATGTCAGAAAGCAGTAAAAAGGCAGAGATGCCGGGAATGGGGCGTACCCGCAGGGGCGGGAAAAGCATGATTCTGATGATGTTCCTGTCCATCCTGGCACTGGCGGTGATACTCCTCTTTCTGTTTGTCAAGGTGTATGAGCAGGAGCAGATGCTGGCCAGGCTGTCCGGACAGGTGGAGAGACTCACAAGAGTGGTACAGGAGAACCAGACAGGGCAGGAGGAACCGGCAGAAGATGGGAAGCTGACCGGGGATCCAGGTGAGGGACAAGTAGGCGAAGAGAAAACCGGGGAGGACACAGGAGAGTCAGAGGACAAGCCAGGCGGAGAAGGGAAAGAGACAGTCGACCTGCTTGAAGACGGGGATTCCCAGACAGAGAACCCGGAGGATTTAGAGGAGGGAGATCTGGCAGCACATAAGGTTTATCTGACCTTTGATGACGGACCCAGTATCTATACAGACGAGATTCTGGATATCCTGGACGAATATGATGTGAAGGCTACCTTTTTTGTGGTGGGAAAGGATAGCGACAGGGCCAGGGAAGCCATGCAGGAGATTGTAGCCAGGGGACATACCCTGGGGATGCATTCGTATAGTCACAAATACTCCCAGATCTATGCTTCCGTGGATGCTTTTGCAGATGATTTTGCAAAGATCCGGGAGTATATTTATGAGGTGACCGGGCAGGAGAGCACGGTTTACAGGTTTCCGGGAGGTAGCTCCAATACAGTCAGCAATCTGGATATGTGGCTGTTTGCCGATTACCTGGAGACACAGGATGTACGCTTCTTTGACTGGAATATATCCTCCGGGGACGGAGGCAGCCAGATCCTGCCAGTGGAGACACTTCTGGAGAATTGCACCAAGGGGATCCTGGACAGAGAGACAAATGTGGTGCTGATGCATGATTCCGCAGAGAAGCATACCACAATAGAAGCCCTGCCTGCACTCATTGAGAAGATCCAGGCCATGGAGGATGTAGCGATCCTGCCCATTACAGAGAAGACCCATCCGGTTCAGCATATACACAGAGAAGAATGAGCAATCCCCGGGAGAGAAGTTTTTGTGGCAGGAAATCCCGGAATAAACGCGTTGGATGTCTGGTATATATACCAGAATACACAGGGGGTATTAAGATGCAGAGAATCGTATTGAAGCTTAGCGGCGAGGCCCTTGCAGGGGACAGGAAGACAGGATTTGACGAGGACACTGTCAGAAAAGTGGCCCGGCAGGTGAAGCAGATTACAGAGGACGGGATCCAGGTGGGGATCGTCATTGGCGGTGGTAATTTCTGGCGGGGCAGGACAAGTGAACATATAGACCGTACCAAAGCAGACCAGATTGGTATGCTGGCAACAGTCATGAACTGTATCTATGTATCCGAGATATTTCGCTGTCTGGGAATGACTACCAGCATTCTGACCCCCTTTGTGTGCGGCTCTTTTACGGAATTGTTTTCCAAGGACCGGGCCAATGCCTGCTTCAAGGAAGGACAGGTGGTGTTCTTCGCAGGAGGGACCGGACATCCCTATTTTTCTACGGATACAGGAGTGGTGCTGCGGGCCATAGAAGTGGAGGCAGATGTGATTCTGCTGGCAAAGTCCATTGACGGCGTATATGACGATGACCCAGGCCGGAATCCGGAGGCCAGGAAGTACAGCCAGGTCACAATCGAAGAAGTCATTGCCAGGAATCTGCAGGTGGTGGATATGACGGCTTCTATTCTGGCCAGGGACAACAGGATGCCTATGTGGGTGTTCGGGCTGGGGGAAGAGAATAGCATTGTGAATGCAGTGGGCGGACATTTCCAGGGAACGAAGGTGTTGGTGTAGCATCCTGTTGTAACAGGGGATGCCCAAAATAGGTAGGAATTTATAAAGAGAAAGCGAGGACATGATATGGACGCCAGATTACAGCAGTATGAGGAGAAAATGAAGAAAGCATATGGTTTTCTGGAGGCGGATTATGCTGCCATCCGTGCGGGACGTGCCAATCCCCATGTTTTGGATAAGCTGAGGGTGAACTATTATGGCACCCCGACACCCATCCAGCAGGTGGGTAATGTGACGGTGCCAGAGGCCCGTATCATCCAGATTGCACCTTGGGAAAAGTCCTTGATCAAGGAGATCGAGAAGGCTATCATGACCTCTGACATCGGCATCAATCCTTCCAATGATGGCAATGTGATCAGACTGGTATTCCCGGAGCTGACAGAAGAGCGCAGGAAGGATCTGGTGAAGGAAGTGCGCAAGAAGGCGGAGGAGGGGAAGGTGGCTGTCCGCAACATCCGCAGGGACGGCAATGACTTTCTGAAGAAACTGGGAAAGACAGAGATATCTGAGGACGAGATCAAGCAGATGGAGGAACAGCTCCAGAAACTGACGGATAAATTCGTTAAGGACATGGACTCCCTGATGGAGGAGAAGTCCAAGGAGATTATGACGGTATAATGTGTTTGAGCCTGCCGGGAAATGGCAGGAGAGTGCCAGACCGGGTGACAGATTTCCCTGGATCCGGGCTGTGCCACATCTGGCAGGAAGAGAGCCGAAGGAAGAATCATGCAGGGGAGTGGGGAGCCGCTCCCCTTGAGATTTGCGGGAAAGGATATGCATAAGAATCATGGCGGATGGACTGAAAATGCCACGGCATGTGGCAATCATTCTGGATGGGAACGGCAGATGGGCGAGGTCCAAAGGAATGCCCCGCAATTATGGGCATGTGCAGGGGGCAAAAACGGTGGAAGTCATCTGTGAGGAGGCTTACAGGATGGGGATCCAGTATCTCACGGTATATGCTTTTTCCACGGAGAACTGGAACCGGCCGAAAGAGGAAGTGGATGCGCTGATGAAGCTTCTGCGCAATTATATGAAAACCTGTCTGAAAACAGCGGAGAAGAACCGTATGTGTGTCCGGGTTCTGGGAGAGAAATCCAGGCTGGATGAAGATGTACGGATCCGGATTGAGGAACTGGAACAGGCAACGAAAGACAATGACGGCCTTCATTTCCAGATAGCCATCAATTATGGAGGACGGGATGAGCTGGTGCGGGCATTCCGGAAGCTGGCCAGGCAGGTGGAGACAGGGGAGCTTTCCCCATGGGATATAGATGAGGGAAAGATTGAAGCAGCACTGGATACCTGCGATATACCTGCACCGGATCTGCTGATCCGCACCTGCAATGAACAGCGGATATCCAATTTCCTGTTGTGGCAGCTTGCCTACACAGAGTTCTATGTGACACCGGTGGCCTGGCCCGATTTCACAAAGGAAGAATTGATAAAAGCCGTGGAGGCATATAATCATAGGGACAGAAGGTACGGTGGTTTGAAGGAGGGATAGGCTTATGTTTGTGACCAGACTGGCCAGTGGTGTGGTGTTGGTGGTCATTGCCCTTGGGGCAATGGGATATGGAGGGATCCCTCTGGCCCTGGTTCTCTGGGCAATTTCCATGGTTGCTTTCCGGGAGCTGACAAAGGCTACAGGCTGTGCCACAAAGGAAAGGGGATTAAACGGCCTGGAGTGGCTGGGGATAGCAGCAACTACCACCTATTATGCCATTCTATATATGGGCGGAAGCGATATTTTCTCCCTCATGTGTATTGTGGGATTTTTCCTGCTGGAAATGTTTGCCTATGTGGTGGTGTTCCCCAGATACCAGGCGGGACAGGTGATGGCGGCGGTATTTGCCTTCCTGTATGCCCCTGTGATGTTGTCTTTCGTGTATCAGACCAGAATGGGGAACCAGGGACTGTATGTGGTGTGGATGATCCTTATCAGCTCCTGGGGCTGTGACACCTGTGCCTATGTAGTGGGCAAACTGATTGGCAGAAAGAAGATATTTCCACAACTCAGTCCCAAGAAATCCCTGGAAGGCTGTATCGGCGGTGTGCTTGGCGCGGCTTTGATTGGCTGGCTGTACGGGCATTTTTTTGTGGAAGCCGCTTTTCCGGAACAGACGGTGAGCTGGATCATTGCGCTGATCTGTGGGGCAGGTGCTGTCATGAGCATGGTGGGAGACCTGGCAGCCTCTGCCATCAAACGCAATGCCCGGATCAAGGACTATGGGAAGCTGATACCCGGACATGGAGGTATCATGGATCGCTTTGACAGTATGATTGTAACTGCGCCTATGACATATTTCCTGGCCCTGCTTTTGCTGGCGGCATGAAACATGTGCCAGGACATGCATGTCCTGGTGCGGGCTTTTGAACGGCAGCGTCATGGGAAGTATTTGTTCTACAGTGCAGAGGTGAACAGGAGACAGAATGAAAAAGATTGCGATATTAGGATCCACAGGATCCATCGGCACCCAGACCCTGGAGGTGGTGCGTGGCAATGCAGACCTGCAGGTGGTAGCACTGGCTGCGGGAAGCAGTGTGGAGAAGATGGAGGCACAGATCAGGGAGTTTCATCCGGAAATAGCTGGCATGTGGGGCGAAAAGGAGGCCCGGGACCTGCAGGAGAGAGTGGCTGACCTGGATGTGAAGATTGCATCCGGCATGGAAGGACTTCTGGAAATGGCAACCTGGCCTGAAAGCCAGGTATTGGTGACGGCAATTGTGGGCATGATTGGTATCAGGCCCACAATTGCCGCCATCCAGGCGGGGAAGGATATTGCCCTGGCCAACAAGGAGACCCTGGTGACAGCAGGACATATCATTATACCTCTGGCAAAGAAATATGGGGTGTCTATCCTGCCTGTGGACAGCGAACACAGTGCCATCTTCCAGTCCTTGAACGGGGAACCGGCGGATAAAATCGAGAAGATACTGCTGACCGCTTCCGGAGGGCCGTTCAGGGGCTGGACCAGGGAAGCATTGGCTCACGTCCAGGTGGAAGATGCCCTGAGGCACCCTAACTGGTCCATGGGAAGGAAGATTACCATAGATTCGTCCACTCTGGTGAACAAGGGGCTGGAGGTCATGGAGGCCAGGTGGCTGTTCGGGGTGGAGCTTGACAGGATCCAGGTGCTGGTACATCCACAGAGCATCCTCCATTCAGCGGTCCAGTTCGTGGATGGGGCCATTATGGCACAGATGGGGGTTCCCGATATGAAACTGCCCATCCAGTATGCATTGTTTTACCCGGACAGAAGGTCTATGGCAGGCGGACGGGTGGACTTCTTTACCCTGGGGCAGATGACCTTTGAAAAACCGGATCCGGATACATTTGACGGCCTGCGGCTCGCCTATGAAGCTGCCCGGGCAGGGGGGAGTATGCCCACTGTCTACAATGCAGCCAATGAGAGGGCAGTGGGACTGTTTCTGGACAGGAAAATCGCCTATCTGCAGATATCGGAACTGATCGGGGAAGCCATGGGGCATCACCGGGTAGTGCGGGAGCCGGGGGTGGAGGAGATCCTGGCAGCAGAACAGGAGACTTATGAATATATAGCAGGAAGGATCAGCAGGAAATGATGACATTGATTTTATTTATCCTCATATTCGGGGTGGTGGTGATCGCACATGAATTTGGACATTTTCTCCTGGCGAAAGCCAACGGTATCCATGTGGTAGAATTTGCCGTGGGGATGGGACCCAGTATTTTCTCCGTCAAAAAGGGCGGTACCAAATATTCCTTGAAGATGTTTCCCATCGGTGGAGCCTGTATGTTTGAGGGTGAGGACGGGCTGGCCCAGAAGGAGGGGGAAGAACCTGGAGAAGGTTCGTTCCTGCGGGCCAGTGTATGGGGCAGGATATCCACTGTGGTGGCGGGACCTGTATTCAATTTTATCCTGGCTTTTGTGATTGCCTTTATCATGGTGAATATGTCCATGGTCATCCGGACGCCCACCATCTCCCAGGTGTCAGAGGGTGGCGGCGCGCAGGCTGCCGGTCTCCAGGCAGGTGATGTCATTCTCTCCTTAAACGGGGAGAAGATGTACCTGTATGATGACGTGCAGTTATACATGCTGGCCAGTTACCGCGGCGGTGACCTGGAAGTGGTGTATGAGAGAGGGGGGGAGAAGCGGACTGCTACCTTGACGCCTCAGTATGATGAAGCGGCAGCCAGATATCTGATTGGCATAGTGAACAGTGGGGAAGATGCCATTGTGCCCAAGGGGCTGGATACCTTCAAGTATACCTGGTACCAGATCCGCTATTCTGTGAATAGTACTTACAAGAGCCTGGGAATGCTTTTCCAGGGCAGGGTAGGCAGACAGGATGTGGCGGGACCGGTGGGGATCGCCGTGAATGTGGTGGGCAAGACTTACGACCAGGCCAAGGAATATGGATGGCAGAGTGTGGTGCTGAATATGCTGAATATCACCCTGCTGCTGTCCGTGAACTTAGGGATCCTGAACCTACTGCCGGTGCCGGCCCTGGATGGGGGCAGGCTGGTGTTCCTGTTGCTGGAGGTGATCCGGGGCAAGCCGGTGCCGCCGGAGAAGGAGGGCATGGTCCATTTTATAGGACTGATGTTCTTCATGGTGCTGATGGTGGTGATCTTCTTCAATGACCTGGTGAATATATTCGCAAAATAATGTAGAGCAGAAGGAAAGCAGCAGCCGGTGACGTGCTGCTGCTTGTGGGAATACTGGTGCTGGGTGGTATGTAGAGGCCTGGCAGCTTCTGGGTATAAAAAGACATAAAGAAAGTCCAGGTATTGACAATATGTTCAGAAGTGCTATTCTATTTATACAAAAACATGTCTATGTATCAGAAGGAAAATCTAGATGATCTGTGATCTGACAGGGATTCAATGTCATAACCAGATAAAATAGAAAATGTGTGGCGGTATATTAGTGCTTTTTGTGGTGGGCAAAACAGTGGCAGACAGAATCCGGACACAGTATGTTCATGCGGGAGATGGCTGACAGACATGTAGAAAAGGAGGAAAATGTACAATGAAGAAGTGGAAATAGAGTATGGGAATATCCCTGCTGACGATTATGCTGGCAGCGGGCATGGCAGGATGTTCCGGGGATAATGCGGCGGATGTGGTTTCTATGGAACCAGCGGATAAAGTGGAAGATACGAAAAGCCGGGAAGAGGCTAAGACATCCTGCGCTGAGGCGCTGGATGTGACTGCAGACAGGATGGAACTTGATTCTGGGCGGACGAAATTATACCTGAAAGTTGCGAATGTGTCTGAGAACATGGAGATCCAGGTCAATTGGCAGAAGCTTTCTCTGGATGGGAAGCCGGTGTCAGACGAGTTGTGGTTCCCGGATTATTGGTCTCCAAAAGTGAAAGCGGGGGATGTCTACGAGGAAACGGTGTTTATAGACGAGTCAATGGAGGGCTGTGCAGAAATTGTCCTGGAGGCCACCGCCAGGGAGACCGGTGACAGCGGGGATGAAGGAGAGACTCTTTTGTTAACCTTTCAGACACGGGAGATTGCGTCTGAGGATATAACGCCGGAGACAATAACACGTAAATCTGTTGTAGAAGAAATGGAAATATATAATGGAAACGGTTTGCGTATTACAGTGCCTGGTCAGATAATATGTGAGTATGTGAGGAATGCATATATTACGAATAATGACGGGATAGCAGTGTATTGTGAAAGTACCGGGGAAACGGATTTTGATGTGCTTGGTTTGAAATTTGATAATATATGTGTGAATGGTGAAATGCTGTATGAGCATGAGGGAAATAATGTTGAGGCGGCAGATCCGCTGGAGTTTAGCGTTAATTTTGAGAGGGCGGATCTGGTTGCGCTCCATGAGTCAGGAGCAGACAGCAGGAATATTTCTTTCATTATGACAATCCAGAAAGATTTCGAGGAGGTGGACACAGTAGATATCA
This sequence comes from uncultured Acetatifactor sp., assembly GCA_910577665.1. Classification (GTDB taxonomy): domain Bacteria; phylum Bacillota; class Clostridia; order Lachnospirales; family Lachnospiraceae; genus Acetatifactor. The sequence goes on along the minus strand of CAJTOJ010000016.1, from coordinate 38,624 downwards.
GTATTCCTGTTATTTATTCTGAGGGAGACTGACGGATCGGTCTATGAAGTATGTTACGGGGTTTTACTGGCAACAGAAGGAACGGGATATCCAGGGGCAGGAGCAGGCAGCGTGTGGCAGCAGTGCAAGTCCCAAGGAGGGCAGTCTGGGCAACCGGAATTCCCTGGTTCTGGTACAGTATAGTTGGAAAGGGATTCCCCTGTGCTTTGCGTGCCTGGGGGGTGGCAGGGGCGCCGAAAGAGCAGGGGCCTACCTGACAGGGCGAATGCTGCAATGGCAGCGGAACCTGCCCTGGCGTGAGATGGCTTGCCAGCCAGAGAGGTGGCTTGCGAGACTGGAGAAGGAACTGCTTTCCTTGATGGACGAAATCCACAGCGAACTTTTGGGGAGCAGGGTTAATGGGAACTGGGAAGGGAACATAGATGTAGCTGGTTTTCTGGGGGTGGGGGAGCATGTGCTGTTGTTTTCAAGGGGATTGGTGGAAATCCATTTGCTGAATATGGGATTCGGCAGAGGACATGCCCATAAGATTACGCCAGACTGTGACAAGGGACATCCGAAGATGCCAGGTCATCCGAAAGAGATACATCATGTGAAGCAGGGGACGGATGAGGAAATGCAGAATCAGGGAAAACTGTATCTGCAAAGGGGGATGTTAGAACACAACGCAGGGCTTCTGCTTGCCACAGAATCTTTTGGAAGGACAGCAACAGGGGAAAATGGAAGCGAATGTCTGTCCGTGGGAGAGGTATGGACACAGGAGCAGGCAAAGCGCCGTCTTGAGGAACTGGGAAGCTGTGGAGCAGCAATGGGGGAAACGGATATGGGAGCTGTGCTGCTGTATCTGAGACAGGGGAAAGGAACATTTGCGGAACCGGAAGGCCGGGAAAAGGAGAGTGTGTGTAAGGGGGAGACAAAAAGGGCGACTCTGAAGAGATGCCTGGCAGGAGCAGGACCGTCATGCATCCATGTACATGCTGGATCGGGAGCCTCTTGGTCTGGAGCGTGCCAGAAGGAGGATGGGGCGTTTCTGGAGCGCCGCGGTTACAGGGTGTACCGTTTCCTGGGCCAGGGGGCTTTTTCCAGGGTCTATCTGGCCAGAAAGAAAGAGGGTGGAGAGGCTGTGGCCTGCAAGGTCAGCTCCCGGAAAAAACTGGTGGAGAGGGAAGGGAGACTGCTGCAGAGACTGGAGCATCCTTTGTTTGTGGCATACAAGGAATGCTGGCAGGAAGGAGACAGAAGCTGCCTGGCCATGGAATATGTGCCTGGCAGCAGCCTGGATGTACTTCTGGGGCGACAGGGCCGTCTTGCTGCCAAAAGGGCTGCCCAGGTGGCATTGGAACTGGCAGAAGGGCTGCGATACCTGCACACCATGAAGGATGCGGTTCTTTTCCGGGATATCAAGCCGGCTAACATCATGATCCGGCAGGACGGAAAGGTAAAGCTGCTGGATCTTGGATGCGCCTGCCTGCTGGAAGCAGGGGATGCTGCCAGGGCCGGTACGCCGGGATTTGGTGCGCCGGAGCAGTTCGAAATGGCAGGAAGCGTAAGTCCTGCCAGTGACGTATATGGGGTGGGGCAGGCTCTATGGGCCATGCTTGGGGGATCTGGCGGGAGGCAGGATGGCTTCCAGGCTGACAGACAGCAGGATGGAATGCCCCATGACAGAGACAGGAAAAAGTTTCCAGGCAGGATCTGGAGACTACGGAAACGGAGCAGATATAAAGGCCCGGCAATTGGGAACAGGGCCAGGGAAACCTATATATGGAGAGGAACCTTGAGAAAACAACGCCAGGAGAGAAGATGCCGCGCCAGGCTGTGGAAGGTGGCGGCAATCTGTACCAGGCGGGAGCCCGGGAGACGTTTCCCTGATATGCAGTGTCTGGTGAAAGCCCTGGGTGTCTGCCAGTCTGGTGGAGGATTGGGAAAAAAGGCTGGATCTGGAAACAGGGAGTTCCATAAAATCATTTCCGGTAGGAAAAGCGTTGTCTGTGAGAAAAATATTTGGAAAAGTACTTATGAAAGCTATTGAGTTTTGGGTGGTAATTGGGTATACTGGAATTGTTATGCATGTATCCGGGCACAGAAAGCCGCAGACAGATGGCTGGGACCAAAACAGAAGGAGAAAAGGAGAGATTAGTATGCGTTTTTTCGTTGATACGGCAAAAGTAGAGGACATTCGGAAAGCAAATGACATGGGAGTGATCTGTGGTGTAACCACCAATCCTTCCTTGATTGCAAAGGAAGGCAGGGTATTTGAGGAAGTCATTGCTGAGATTGCGTCCATTGTGGATGGACCTATCAGTGGTGAGGTGAAAGCCACCACTGTGGATGCGGAGGGTATGATCCAGGAAGGCAGGCAGATTGCCGCCATCCATCCTAACATGGTGGTGAAGATTCCTATGACAGTGGAGGGCTTAAAAGCCTGCAAAGCCTTGTCCGCAGAGGGGATTAAGACAAATGTGACCCTGGTATTTACTGCCAACCAGGCGCTTCTGGCGGCAAGGGCAGGAGCCACTTATGTATCGCCTTTCCTGGGACGTCTGGATGACATCAGCCAGAGAGGGGTTGACTTGATCCGTGAGATATCTGATATCTTTGCTGTGGCAGATATAGAGACCCAGATCATAGCGGCCAGCGTCCGCAATCCTGTGCATGTGACAGACTGTGCCCTGGCTGGTGCAGACATTGCCACAGTTCCCTATGCCGTCATAGAGCAGATGGTGAAGCATCCGCTGACAGATGCAGGAATTGCCAAGTTTCAGGCAGATTACAGGGCTGTGTTCGGAGAGTAAAAGCTGACTGGCCTTTGGATACCGGAGTGTTTCCGGTAAGGAGGGACACACAGGTATCAAGCCAGGCAGGTATGGAAGGAAAAAAGGAGCTGTTGCAATTGCAACAGCTCCTTTGGCAGGCAGGGAGAACTTACTTCATCTGCTCTTCCTGCTTCTTGATCATACGACGAACCATTTCTCCGCCGATAGAACCGGCCTCACGGGAAGTCAGGTCACCATTGTAACCCTCCTTCAGATTTACACCAAGCTCAGATGCAACTTCAGTTTTGAAACGATCCATTGCTGCCTTAGCTTCAGGCACTTCCACTCTATTGGTTTTGTTGCTGGACATTCTTTTTCACCTCCATTTGTGTGTTTCCTTTTTTCTTCTCTATCTTCAAGATAAGTGCTGCCTGCACTTACCTTGAAGCCTTTCTGGTCTCGCGGTTCGTGCTTGCTGCGACTTATCTTGGTCTTAGTATGACCCTGGGAGATGAAAATATGTTGGAAAGTTCTGGATGGATTTCTATTGCCGGAATACAGCCATCATGTTACTATAATAATAGGAATAAAGGAATAGAGCAAGGAACAGGAAATAGAATCAGGAGGAAATATGTCTGCCAGATACCAGATTTCAAACAAGAATATTTATGGTTTTAAGACAAACCTGTACCAGATGTTTTTGCTGCTTCCGGTGATGATAGGGCTGTGTCTTCTGGTGGAGTTTGGTCTGGGGCCATTTCTCTATGACTTTTATAAAAAAGAAGTCACCCTGGCGGAAGGGGGAGTGGGCAATGTGGCAGGCGAGGAGCTTCCTGTGGCGCAGTCTATAGCGGATATGGATCAATATGGAACTTTTACGCTGATGGTGAAAGGGGCTGTGATCAATTATGATACGGTTCGTGTGGGAGAGCAGATGTATCACCGGATAAAGCTGCCCAGCGGGGAACTGGTAATTGCCCATATCAACAGGAAGGCCATGTCGGACACGGAGGAAGCAGGAATCTACCGCCTTCCTGTAGGGGTGTGGAGAGAATGGGATCCGCCCGAAGAGGTGATGGTCTTTGAGAAACTTCTGGCTGTGCCGGATCATTATGTGGATATGTATGGTGATTTTGTGCCAGTGCTGACAGAAGCGGATTATAGCCGGGCACTGGGCAGGATGGCCTCTGTGTGGATCTTTGTCCTGGGAATTGCAGCTTACCGTATCGTAGGGGTGCGGTGTTGGCGGTTTGCGCCTGCTCTTTTCTGGAGGAGGGATCCGCTGCTGCCGCGCAATGACCTGGAATGTTTCAGTGCTTCCTCCTTTGCCATCTGGGCGCATTCCTTTCCTATGCTGGAAGGATGGCCGCTGGTGACAGGGGTGCATGGCAGCCGCAAAGTACTTGCCAGTTTTAAGAAGGTGGCCCTGGGAGAGCAGTGGGGCATCCATGACAGACAGGAGGGTCTCAGGATTATCCATGATCTGGTGGAAGAACATGCAGGGTGTATGGATACGGTGTACGCAGGCTGGGATCTGTGCCGGGCCAACCAGCTTGCAGGGATGATGTATCTGGTGAAAATGATAGACAGGCAGGAGATGGACAGGGAATTTGCCAGGACAGGGAAAGTGCTTCAGCAGCGTTTTGCCTCCTGGGACGAGATGGCGGAGAGTTATCTGGATGGATATGAAGCCTGGAGGAGACGGTCAGGGGATCCGGACGCGGCTGGAAGCAAAGCCAGACGCAGACACATTTTTCTGTTGCTGAAGCAGAATCCGGACGGTCCTTATTCCGTGCCGTGGAGAATGGAGCTTACAGGAATACCTGAGCCAGGCCGGGAAGGTGGCCGGGATGTGGTGAAGAAGGTTCTGTGGCGCTACCGGGGGCCGGGGGATGGTATGCCTTGACCAGTATCTGATCCGGCAGCAGTCTGTATGGGGAGGAGAGAGACAGACGGGCAAAGCGGGACTGTGCAGGTGCTTTGCCGGGATAGTGGAAAACAGTGTTGGATGTTTCGGAAGGGAGTCGCCTATGAGTACAAGGGAAGACGTGGCCAGGATGGCAGGGGTATCGGGAGCTACCGTGTCTTATGTGTTGAACAATACGAAGCGGGTGACGCCCCAGGTCCGGGAAAGAGTGCTGGAGGCGGCCAACACCCTGGGGTATAGGCCCAATCTGGTGGCCAGGAGCCTTGTGATGAAGCAGACCATGCATGTGGCTCTGCTGGTGGATAATCTGATGAATCCATACTATGGCCAGCTAGCGGAGGGCGTGCAGTCTGTGGCGTCCCGGTATGGGTATCTGGTATCCTCCCTGGCGGTGAATGTGTCTAACCGTGCAAGCCTTCTGGAGCTGACTTCCCGGGGGGTGGACGGGATCCTGTTTGCGGTGGGCAGCCATGATGACATGAAGGAGTGTGTGGGGGACCACCTGTCAGTGCCGTGTCTGTGGGGAAGCGAGGCGCCATCTTACCGGAATGCCATTTTCCATATGGTTCATTGCCTGAAGGAGAAAGGGCATGAGAAGATTGCTTTTTTAAGTGGCATGCCTGTGGAGAAGACGAACCATTACCGGTACCGTTTTTTTGTGGAGGCACTAAAACAGGAGGGGCTTCCTGTGTGCCAGGCCCTTGTGGTGGACGGCAGGCAAAATGGCAATACGGATGAGCAGGCCGGGATAGAAGCTACGAAGGAGCTGCTTCGCAGGAAGGAAGTTTTCACGGCAATATTTGCAGTCAATGACCTTATGGCACTGGGGTGTTACAGGCAGTTGCGTCTGGAGGGGTACCAGGTTCCCCGGGATGTGTCGCTGGTGGGATGTGACGGGATCCCGTTTCTGGAGAATATGTATCCGGCCCTGGCCACCCTGGACATGAAGGGATTTGAAGTGGGACAGCACATGATGTACAGTCTGCTGGAAAAGATACAGCCCAAATGGGAAGGGCTGGCCCGGAAAGACCAGATTGAAGGAGAATTTCTGGAGCGGGAGAGTGTGGCAGAGGCCCCACGTTACGGTTCATTCCGTTCACGGTAAATCCCCATGCAACGGGCTGCTCCACCTTGCATGAAAGTCTGGGGGGTTCCTGTGAAGATGCACACAAACCCGCAAAGAAAGCGGGTTTGGCGCACAGCAGTCTCGGGATTTCGTGCAAGAGAGCACGAAACGCCTCGCGGTGTCGCAGGGCCCAATTTGGAGACTTTCATAGTCAGATGCGCAGAAATTGCAAGAACAGCGATTTCGCGCACGCAGTCTCGGGTTTGTCACGCAAAGAACACGTGAAAACACTTGGCGGCAGTACCGAGTGAACAATAACGGTTCTCTCATAAGAAGTGCCATGTTTTTTTCACAAGGGGCTTTCACTTAAGGGAAAAATCTGTTAGAATATGCATGTTTGCAGGAAACTGGTAAGATAGAGCGCGGTGGATCCCAAAGAAGGGATGGTTCCTGCATATTGGGAGAGGTTTTGGTTCATGAAGTGGAAAAGAAAACATGCATATCAACATACAGCTGTAAGTATCAGGGAAAAAAGACATGGGATGTGGGATGGAGTTTATGAAAACAGGGGCACTCAGAGGGCGGTGTTGCTTCTATCCTTTGGGCTGCCTGTGCTGATTATGCTGGTCCTGTTTGGGATCAACGGGATCTATCCTTTTGGGGACAGGAGTTTTCTGTTCTCCGACATGTATCATCAGTATATGCCTTTTTTCAGCGAACTGCTGCACAAGGTCCGGGGCGGGGAGAGCCTGCATTTCTCCTATCAAGTGGGGATTGGTTCCAATTTCCTGGCGCTGTATGTCTATTACCTGGCCAGCCCGTTTCACGTCTTTGCCCTGCTGGTGCCGGAGGCATACCTGATGGAGTTCATGAGCTATCTGACGGTGCTGAAGCTGGGGCTTTGCGGGCTTACAGCGTGCATTTATCTGAGAAGACATTTCGGCACAAAGAATTTTGGCGTTGTTTTTTTTGCCTGTTTTTATGCCCTTTCCGGATATACGGCTGCTTACAATTACAATATTATGTGGGTTGACTGCATTGTTTTGGCGCCGCTGGTGGTGCTGGGGCTGGAGAGACTGGTGAAGGAAGGGCGGTGTGGCCTGTACTGCGTGACACTGGCGCTGTCTATTTTTACCAATTATTATATCTCCATCATGATCTGTATCTTTCTGGTGCTGTATTTTGCCCTGTTGCTGGTGACGGACAGAAGGCGTCTGCGCAGTATAGGGCTTTTTGTGTTGTATTCCCTGTTGGCGGGAGGGATGGCAGCCATGCTGCTGATACCCGAGGTCTGTGCCATCTTGCAGACAGATTTTGGGGATATGAATTTCCCCAAGAAGGTGGAATCCTATTTTTCCGTACTGGACATGCTGGCCAGACATTGTATGTGTGTGACCACAGAGCGTGGACTGGACCACTGGCCCAATATCTACTGTGGCAGTGCCGTCCTGGTCATGGTGCCTATGTATGTGATGAACCGGCACATCTCCATCCGGGAGAAATTCTGCAGGCTGGCGCTGGCAGGTTTTCTGCTGCTTGGGTTTTCTACCAATCTGCTGGACTTTATCTGGCATGGGTTGAATTATCCGGATTCCCTGCCCGCCAGACAGTCCTTCCTGTATATCCTGCTGGTGCTGACCATGTGCTGTGATGCCTACCTGCATATGAAGGAAGAAGATCCCAGGCATATTTTATATGGCTGTGTGGGGGCAGGTATCTTTTTCCTGTTCTGTGAGAAATTTATAGAACATGAGGATTTTGAACTGGGAGTCAAGATCCTGACTTTATGTTTTGCACTGGCTTATGGGATATTGCTGTATATGTACCGGACCAGGGAGAATCGGGAGATTCTGTGGCGGACCGGGATCATCGCCATGGCCCTGGTGGTGGCGGAGACGGCAGTGAATACGTTTAATACCAGTGTGGGTACCACCAGCCGCAGCGCATACCTGGGGCAACAGGCAGATTACCTGGCGTTGTATGAGAGTACCAGGGAATGGGAGGACAGTGTCTACCGCCTGGAAAAGTTCACCAGGAAGACGAAAAACGATGGTACTTTGACAGGGTATCCCACAGCCAGTGTGTTTTCCTCCACCCTGAACTCCTATGTGATGGATCTGTATAAAAGGCTGGGAATGCGTCACAGCAAGGTGTATTATGGATTCGATGGGGCCACTGGGTTTACCTCGGCCCTGCTGAATGTGAACTATATGTTCGGGGAATCGGAAAAATATGAAAATGAACTATATACCTTGTTGGATAAGAGCGGGGATATCTATCTTTATGCCTGTGAAGCCACGCTGCCTTTCGGCTATGTGGCGCCTGTGGGGTATGACTTGCCGGAAGGATATGATTTCCAGGGGTTAAAGCTACAGAACCAGATGGTGAAGGAGCTGGGGGTGGACGGTACCCTGTTTACCAGAAAGAACCGGGAAGCGGCAGGGGACGATATTCGGTTTACCCCCGAAGAAGGAGGCATCTATTACGCCATCCTGACAGCATCGGGCACCAGGAAAGTGGCATGTATTGGCGGCAGTACGGAGACGGCAGAATACAATGACTTGAAGCAGGGTTCCATTCTCTACCTGGGCTATCTGGAAAAGGGGCAGACCGTGACGCTGACCAACAATGATGAGAAGGATGAGACGCCCAAGATCTCTGCAGATGTATACCGTATGGATCCGGGAGTGCTGCGGGATGCCCTGGAGCTGCTTTCCGCCACCCATCTGGAGCAGGTGCAGTGGGAGAGCGACCGTTTGTCCGGCAGCATAGAGATGGAGACGGCAGGCCGTCTGATCCTGTCCATCCCCTATGAAGCCGGCTGGGACATACGGATCAACGGGGAGGAGGCAAAAGGTGTCCTGTTCGGGGGATGTCTGATGGCATTTGACTTAGAGCCAGGCCGGTATAGCCTGGAACTGCATTACGTGCCCCAGGGGGCAGGGGCAGGTCTTGTGGTCAGTGCCGGGAGCATCCTGTTGTTTGTGCTGCTCATGTGGCTGTCTGGCAGGGGACAGAAGCAGCCTGCCAGGGAAGGAAAATTGTCCTGGGAGAATCTGACAGGGCGAAGAGCGGGCGGACCAAAAGGGAAAATCCGGGGTGATAACAAATAACCGAAGGCAAATGGGAGGAACTGGTGAAAATGAAAGTAAAAAATGCGAAACTGGACAATCTGAGGAGAACCGCCATGATCGTGGCGGCATCTGTTATCATGGCCGTGAACCTGAAGACCTTCGTACGGGCCGGGGATCTGATTCCCGGAGGCTTCAACGGGCTTACCCGGCTGCTACAGCAGGTGAGCATACTGGTCTGGGGGGTAGAACCGCCTTTTTCCGTGATCAATTTTCTGCTGAATGCAATCCCGGTGGTGATCAGTTTCAAATTCATCGGCAAAAAATTTACCGGATATTCTTGTCTGATGGTGGTACTCTCCGGTATTATCACGGACTTGATTCCTAGCTATGCCCTGACCCAGGATCCTCTTCTGGTGGCAGTGTTTGGTGGCCTGTTCAACGCTGTGGCGATCAGTATCTGCCTGTTGGCCAATGCCACCAGTGGAGGTACGGATTTCATTGCGATTTTCTTCTCAGAGAAATACAATATAGATACGTTTAATTACGTGTTTGCTTTCAATGTGGTGATCATCGTGATTGCCGGAGCGATCTTTGGCTGGGAGGAGGCGCTGTATTCTATTATCTTCCAGTTTACTTCCACTCAGGTACTCCATGCATTGTACCAGCGTTACCAGAAGCAGACTCTTCTGATCATAACACAAAAACCAGATGAGATCTATGAAGCCATCAAAGAGCTGACCAATCATGATGCCACCCTGTTCAAGGGCATCGGCTGCTACCAGAAGAAAGAGTGCAAGATGCTCTATTCTGTGGTGGGGAGGGATGAGGCCAGGAAGGTGATCAGCCACGCCAGGCAGATGGATCCCCAGGCGTTTGTGAATGTGATCCACACGGAGAGTTTGTCGGGAAGATTCTACCAGCGGCCAAATGACTGATGGTTCTGGCACTACAGGTGCAGCGAAGGGGGACTTGACCGGCATATGGCTTCCGGTGCCCGGACCGGGAGCGGCAGGCCTTGAGGAGGAGTGGATATGCCTTTTACCATAATACGCCAGGACATTACCCGCATGGAAGTGGATGCCATTGTCAATGCGGCCAATACGGATCTGGCTGCAGGCGGAGGCGTCTGCGAAGCCATATTCAGAGGGACAGGGCAGACAGCCATGCAGGAAGCCTGATTCCCCCAAAAGCCCTGGACAAGATCCGCCAGGATACCAAAAAATGCAGAGGTTGAATAAAAATGCGTATTCAACTGTTGATCTGACTGCGCATCGCAACGCGCAGATGGGTATAAAAATGGGCAGATCTGGTAGAAAAGTTGCCGCATGTAGGAAGAAAACTGCCATAGGAATGTTGCTGCTTATTCTGGTGGCTGTCTGCGGCTGTGCCCACAGGCAGCCGTTGGTAGAACCGGATAAGACCACAGAGCCAGGCGGGGGTCTGGAATCCTTTGAGACACCGGAGGGCTTCAGGGAACCTGTGCAGGTACGGGTGGGTTCTCTGAAAGGGCCCACCTCCCTGGGGCTTTTGTTCCTGATGGACAAGGCCCAAAAAGGAGAGACAACAGACACCTATGTGTTTCGGATGGCCGCGGGAGCAGATGAACTGGTGTCGCTGGTGGCAAAGGGAGAGCTTGACATGGCCCTGGTACCTGCCAATGTGGCTTCCATCCTCTATGAGCGGATGGAAGGCGGGGTGGCTGTGGTGGATCTCAATACTCTGGGGGTGCTGTACCTGGTGTCCGGCGCTTCCGGGGTAGAGTCTGTGGCAGACCTGGAAGGAAAGACCATCTACCTGACAGGGAAGGGAACCACCCCGGAGGCGGTTCTCAACAGGCTCTGCCAGGAAAACGGTTTACAGGAAGGGGATTACCATCTGGAATTCAGGTCTGAGCCTTCCGAAGTGGCGGCCCTGCTGGCCGGAGAGCCTCTGGCTCTGGGACTGCTGCCCCAGCCTTTTGCCACAGCAGCCATGGCCCAGAATGCATCCCTTGACATTGTGCTGGACTTAGACCAGGAGTGGCGCAAGCTGGCAGGGGGAGAAGGGGGGATTGTCACAGGGGTCACTCTGGTGCGCAGGGAGTTCCTGGAAGAACATGAGGAAGCGGTGCAGGCTTTCCTGGAAGAACACGCCCTCAGCGTGGCGGCCATCAAGGAGGATGTGGAGACAGGTGCGGCGTTTGCAGTGGAGGCAGGGATTATGGGACAGGAACCAGTGGCACAGTCAGCCATTCCCAGATGCAATATTGCCTGTGTCACAGGGGAGGAGATGAAGGAGGCGCTTTCCGCCTATTTGTCCGTACTCTGGTCCTTTGAACCGCAGCTGGTTGGTGGTACCCTGCCAGGGGAGGATTTTTATTTCATAGGGGAAGCAGATGAAGGGAAATGAGAATTGCAGATACAGGAAGCTGTTGATCGGGCTGGGCTGGGTAGTAGTCTGGCAGCTTCTTGCCCTGTGGGTGGACAATCCCCTTTTGTTGTCTACTCCCGGGCAGACAGTCTGGAAACTTCTGATACTGCTAAAGAAGCCGGATTTTTACCGGGCTGTGGGCAGTACACTGCTGCGTATCAGTGCCGGGGCCATGTGTGGTTTTCTGGCGGCAGCGGTTCTGGCGGCGGGCAGCTACCGCAGCCTGTTGCTGGAAGAGGTGCTCTCCCCGGTGATTGGTCTCATGAAGACGGTTCCGGTGGCTTCTTTTGTGGTACTATTGCTGATCTGGTGGGGATCCGGTTTTCTGGCTGTGGTGGTCAGCTTCCTGGTAGTTCTGCCAGGTCTCTATCACAATATCCTGGAGGGACTGCACAGCACGGACAGGAAACTGCTGGAGATGGCGCAGGTATTCAGGTTGTCCGCAAGAGCCCTGTTTTTTTATATTTACAGGCCTGCCCTGGCTCCTTTTCTTGTAAGTGGGCTCAAGACAGCCCTGGGCATGTGCTGGAAGGCCGGAGTGGCAGCGGAGGTCATTGGAATACCCCGGTTTTCCCTGGGTGAGCAGCTTTATCTATCTAAAATATATCTGGATACCGCGGGGGTATTGGCTCAGACAGCAGGGATTGTGGTACTCAGTGTACTGCTGGAACATTTGGTGCTGTGGCTTGTGGGGCTTTTTTTTTCCTGGGAACCCGGGATACGGAAGAAAGGTACTGCCAGAAGCCGGACCAGGGGCGTGGATATCGGGGGCAGGGAGCGCACAGAAGCACAACTGGTTCTTACATGCGTGACGAAAGCCTACGGGGACAGGCAGGTATTGCAGGATGTAAGCAGAGTTTACCGCCAGGGGGAGACATATCTGCTGAAAGCGCCTTCCGGCAGCGGGAAGACCACTTTGTTCCGGCTCCTGTGTGGACTGGAGGAGCCGGATGGGGGCCGGATTACAGGGGATGTCCGCATCAGTGTCCTGTTTCAGGAAGACAGGCTCTGCGAGGCATACAGTGCCCTGTGCAATGTGGAACTGGTCACAGGGGACAGGGAGGAGGCAGCCCGCGCCCTGGAAAAGCTGCTGGAGCCGGATGTGCTGGAGCAGCCAGTCAAGACCTTAAGCGGCGGCATGAAGCGCCGGGTGGCACTGGTGCGGGCCATGGAGGCCGAGGCGGATATGGTACTGCTGGATGAGCCGTTTACCGGGATGGATCAGGAGACCCGAAGACGGGCAGAGTGTTATATCCGACAGCGGCAGCGGGGCAGGACACTGCTTATTGCCTCCCACATTTAGGACAGGGTGCCCTTCGTGAAAACCAGAAGTTTCCTAAAGAGACAATTGCCAGACAGGAGGTATCTGGATGAATCCTTATATTCGAAATTTAAACCGTGTTGAATTCGTGGTCACATATGCCTGTACGGGAAGATGCAAACACTGTTCCCAGGGGGATCATGCAGGACCGGAGACTCTTCTGGATGGAGAGCGGGCGGCACAGGTTCTTTTTGAGATTGCCAGAGACTACCAGCTGCAATCTGTTATGACTTTCGGCGGGGAACCTCTGCTGCATCCGGAGGTGGTGTGCCGGATCCATGCCATGGCGGCAGAATGTGGCGTTCCATACAGACAGATTATCACCAATGGTTTTTTTACCAGGGATCCCGAAAAGATCGGGAAGGTGGCCGGCGAACTTGCCCTTAGCGGGGTGAATGACATCCTGCTGTCTGTGGATGCCTTCCACCAGGAGACCATTCCCTTAGAACCGGTAAAACGGTTTGCGAAGGCAGTTAGGGCAGAAGGGATCAAGATCCGTACCCAGCCGGCCTGGATCAAGGGCAATGGTGCAGACAATCCCTATGACAGGAAGACAGAAGAGATCCTTCTTGGATTCCAGGAGATGGGAATAGAGGCAAATGACGGCAATGTGATCTTCCCCCAGGGGAATGCCCGCAGGTATCTGGAGGAATATTTTGACCTGGACAGGGAATGGCACAATCCCTATGAGGAGGATCCCAAAGACATACGGGCCGTGTGTTTTGACCCGGAGGGAAATGTGCTGGGTGGGAATGTGTATCAGAAGGATATAGGGGATATCTTTAGGGAATATACGCCTTTTCCGGGCAGTGGACCGGAGTCCGGCCTGTAGGATAACCGGCAAAGGGAGTAGTGAAGCAATGGAAAATGTTGTTTCCGTTCAAAATTTGCTTTGCAATTTGTGCATGAAAAACATTTGTGTTTTTTTCATTTATATGCTATAATTGCGAAATGATTGTGAACATGTCTGCACTTTTGTATGGCGGGATAGAAAATGGCTATTCTGGAAGTATGTGCCGTATCTCCTGCCACGAAGAGCCATGGTATGGATCGTTATTGTTCACTGGGGTATCGCCGTGAGGTGTTTTCACGCACCTTTTGCGTGACAAACCCGGGACTGCGTGCGCCAAAACGAGCGTTCTTTGCTCGTTTTGTGTGCGTCACGTTGCTGTTTACGGCTGCGCCGTGAACAGTAGCTATGGATCTGCCAGCTGCAGGCAGGTATACAGGACAAGGAGATACACCCCAGGGGTATAAAGGAGGAAGCGAGAATCATGAGTTTACAGGTGGAAAAATTAGAAAAAAACATGGCGAAGCTGACCATAGAGGTATCCGCCGAGGAGCTGGAGAAAGCCATCCAGGGTGCCCACTTAAAATCCAGGAATAAGATCAGCATTCCCGGTTTCCGCAAGGGCAAGGCGCCTCGCAAGATGATCGAGCAGATGTACGGAAGGGAGATTTTCTATGAGGATGCAGCCAATGACTTGATTCCTGATGCATATGAGAAGGCCCTGGAGGAGTGCCAGGAAGAGATCGTGTCCAGCCCTAAGGTGGATGTGGTGCAGTTGGAGGCTGGAAAGCCTTTTATCTTCACGGCGGAAGTGGCGCTGAAGCCGGAGGTGACCCTTGGCAGGTACAAGGGTGTGGAGGTGCCTAAGACTGATCTGGAAGTCACGGATGCAGAAGTGGGTGCAGAGATTGACAGGGAGCGGGAGAAGAATTCCAGGACGGTGGATGTTACAGACAGAGCCGTGCAGGAAGGAGATATAGCCACCATAGACTATGAAGGGTTTGTGGACGGTGTGGCCTTTGAGGGTGGCAAGGGAGAGGGCTATCCTTTGACCATCGGTTCCCATACCTTTATCCCTGGCTTTGAGGAAGCCCTGGTGGGTGCACAGATCGGGGTTGAGACAGATGTAAACGTTACATTTCCGGAAGAATACCAGGCTGCAGAGCTTGCAGGGAAGGCGGCTGTGTTCAAGTGTACCGTAAAGAGTCTGCAGGAGAAGCAGTTGCCCGAGCTGGATGAGGAGTTTGTGGGCGACATCTCTGAGGAGAGCGATACCGTTGAGGAGTACAGGGAAGAGGTCCGCAAGAAGCTGGCGGACAGAAAGGCAGCCGAAGCCAGGAACGTGAAGGAAGAGGATGTGATCCAGGCGATTATAAAGGATGCACAGATGGATATCCCGGACGCCATGGTGGAGACCCAGCAGAGACAGATGGCCCAGGATTATGCCCAGAGAATGCAGGCCCAGGGAATCTCCATGGAGCAGTATACACAGTATACAGGTGTGACAACCCAGATGCTGGTGGAGCAGATGAAGCCCCAGGCCATGAGCCGTATCCAGTCCAGACTGGTTCTGGAGGCCGTGGTGGCTGCAGAAGGCATTACCGCTTCTTGGGAAGAATATGAGGAAGAGATCAAGTCCATGGGTGAGGCATACCAGATGGAGACGGACAAGGTGAAAGAACTTCTGGGGGAAAACGGCAAAGCACAGGTGATGGAAGACATTTGCATCAAGAAGGCTGTGGAGTTTGTGGTGGAGAACGCAGTTGAGGTGGAATCTGCCCAGTAGGAACCCGGAGATATGCAGACGGTTGTATCCCGGATTCCGGGATACAACCTTTGTGTTTTCAAGGATTTCATGAAAAAAATATGAAATTCCTTGTTTTTACGTTGAAAAACCCCTATGATTGGGATATGATAGAGAGATTAGAATGGTCTGGCGGCCCGTTTGACCTCGGACAGATAAGCCTTTTTAACATGCAACAGGCAGAAAGGATTCTGTGCCATGAAAATGGCAGGCCGGTAGTACCTTGAAGAAGCAAAAGATAGGAAAAAGAAAGAATAGACTGGAGGGTTTGTGATGAGTTTAATACCTTATGTGGTAGAGCAGACAAGCAAAGGTGAGAGATCTTATGATATTTATTCCAGGTTGCTGAAGGACAGGATCATATTTCTGGGGGAAGAGGTCAATGATGTATCTGCCAGTATCGTAGTGGCACAGCTTCTGTTCCTGGAGGCGGAGGATCCGGAGAAGGACATCCACCTGTATATCAACAGTCCCGGCGGTGTCATCACAGCCGGTATGGCAATCTATGATACCATGAATTATATCAAGTGTGACGTTTCCACAGTGTGTATCGGTATGGCGGCCAGCATGGGATCCTTCCTGTTGTCAGGCGGTGCCAGGGGGAAGCGGTTCGCGCTGCCCAACGCAGAGATCATGATCCACCAGCCTGCTGGCGGGACCCAGGGCCAGGCAACCGAGATCGACATTGCCGCAAGACATATCCTGAAGACAAGAGAGAAGCTGAACCATATCCTGGCTGAGAATACAGGCAGGGACTATGAGACCATCTGTGCGGATACAGAACGTGACAACTGGATGAGCGCCGAAGAGGCGAAGGAATATGGGCTGATTGACATGGTGATCACATCCCATGAGACACCGAAGGCCTAAAACAGGAGTAGAAAAATGGCAGGAAAAATATTAGGAAGTGATATCAGATGTTCCTTTTGCAACAAGACCCAGGGTCAGGTGCGCAAATTGATTGCAGGGCCGGCAGGCGTGTATATCTGTGACGAATGTATAGACATCTGTGCGGATATCCTGGAGGAGGAGCTGGAGGAGGATGAGGTTGAGGAGGCAGTACACACAGAGATCAATCTGCTGAAGCCGATTCAGATCAAGAATTTTCTGGACGAATATGTAGTGGGGCAGGAGGAGGCCAAAAAGGTACTGGCCGTATCTGTGTATAACCACTATAAGAGGGTGACGGCACCCAGGGACCTGGATGACATCGAGCTGCAGAAGAGCAATATTATCATGGTAGGTCCCACTGGTTCGGGCAAGACTTATCTGGCCCAGACCCTGGCCAAAATCATCAATGTGCCCTTTGCCATTGCGGATGCCACTACTTTGACCGAGGCCGGGTACGTGGGGGAGGATGTAGAGAATATCCTGCTGAAGCTGATCCAGGCGGCTGACTATGATGTGGAGCGGGCGCAGTATGGCATTATCTATATTGATGAAATTGACAAGATCACCAAGAAGGGTGAGAATGTATCTATTACCCGGGACGTGTCCGGGGAAGGGGTGCAGCAGGCGCTGCTGAAAATTGTGGAGGGCACTGTGGCCAGCGTACCGCCACAGGGGGGAAGGAAACATCCCCATCAGGAGCTGATCACTGTTGATACCTCCAATATCCTCTTTATCTGTGGAGGGGCCTTTGATGGCCTGGATAAGATCGTGGAGTCCAGGCTGGACCGGAAAGCAATTGGTTTCAACACAGAAGTGACCCAGAAGACAAATCTGGGCCTGGATGACATTTTAAAAGAGGTGACACCCCAGGATCTGGTTAAATTCGGGTTGATCCCGGAATTTGTAGGCCGTGTGCCCATCTGTGTGCCATTGAAGGGACTGGACAGGGAGGCGCTGGTGCGTATTCTGAAAGAGCCGAAGAATGCACTGATCAAGCAGTACCAGAAGCTGTTTGATATGGATGATGTGGATCTGTCCTTTGAGGAGGATGCCATCGGAGCCATTGCCGACAAGGCTTTTGAGCGCAAGACAGGGGCCAGGGGCCTGCGTTCCGTCATGGAAAGTGTTATGATGGATACGATGTACCGGATTCCTTCCGATGATTCCATAGAAGCCTGTGTGATTACCAGGGAAGCTGTGGAAGGAACCACGGAACCACTGACCATTCATAAGAATGCGCGCAGGAATCTGAACACAGCCATATAGTGACAACAGGAGGCCTGCCGCCGGGGCCGGTGGCAGGTTTTCGGTTTTGTATAAAGGAGAGCATCGTTGGGAAAACGATGCTCTTGCATATATGGGTGTTACAGCCGTCCGGAGGACAGAGGCAAATGCCAGTGGCGTCTGACATGGCTGGCTCTGTCACAGAAATCCTAGAGCGTGTTTGAAAATTCATTCCCGCCATCTGCACGCCCCGCTTTGCGGTATATTTGGCCCTCATTCGGTCAACGTAGCCCACTACGTCTCCCTCATTTGGGTCAAATCTCCCACAAGTTGTGACGCACATCTGGCAGAAAGCAATTTTCAAACACGCTCTAGAACTGGCAGGACTCAGAAACAGACTGCAAAAGAAGGAGAGTCGTTTTATGGTTATCAAGAATGTCAGCCTGGAGACCGTGTGCGGGATCACCAGCAAATTTCCCGAGAACAGATATCCGGAGGTAGCTTTTGCCGGGAAAAGCAATGTGGGGAAGTCTTCCCTGATCAATGCACTGATGAACCGCAAGGCCCTGGCCAGAACCAGTGCCCAGCCCGGAAAGACACAGACTATCAACTATTATAATATAAATGATTCCATTTATTTCGTGGATCTGCCTGGATATGGCTATGCCAAGGCCAATGAGAAGGTGAAGGCCCAGTGGGGCAGGATGATTGAGAAGTACCTGCACCAGTCAAAGCAGCTCAGACAGGTATTCCTGCTGGTGGATATCCGACATGCGCCCTCGGAAAATGACAGGATCATGTATAGATGGATCTGTGGGAATGGATATCAGCCTATTGTCATTGCCACCAAGCTGGATAAGATCAAGAGAAGCCAGGTACAGACCCAGCTTAAGCTGATCCGCAGCACGCTGCAACTGGCATCGGACGGGATTATCATCCCTTTTTCATCGGAGACGAAGCAGGGCAGGGAAGAACTCTATGAGATCCTGGATGGCTTGATCCAGGAGTGTCAGGAGTGAGCCAGTGCCCCTGTAGCGGAAAAGTGTATGAAAATGTGGGGCATGGAATCTCAGATGATCTTATGCAAGAGGGTGCACAAAAAGAGAATGGTGGCAGTGCCTGAAAGAAACCGTGTAACGGATGAGGAGTGGGATCATGAGAAAATACTGTAAAGCGGTGGTAAACCTTGCTGTGGCAGCAGTGATATTCCTGGGAATTGTTTTCCTGGTGCCCAGGGCTTTTGTATTTTTTTCCCCTTTTGTGGTGGGGTGGATCATAGCTTTGATTGCAGGTCCCCTGGTTCGCTTTTTTGAGGAGAAGGTGAAGCTGAAGCGGAAGATCGGCAGTGCTTTTGTGATTGTTGTGGTGATAGCACTGGTGGTATTGTTGCTCTATGGGATTGTCTCAATGCTGTTCCAGCAGATTGCAGGACTGATCAGTGAACTGCCTCAGATGTGGGCTGGTATGGAGACAGACCTGCAGAATATCGGTAAGAGTCTGGAAGTACTGTTAGACAGGCTGCCCGGGGATACCCAGGCGGCCCTGCATAATGTAGCAGAGAACATTGGCCTGTATCTGGGAGACTTTTTCGGACAGATGGGTACGCCTACCATTGAGGCAGCGGGCAATGTGGCCAAGCAACTTCCAGGTATTTTCATCGGTGTGATCATGGCTCTGCTCTCTGCCTATTTCTTCGTGGCAGAGAGACACCAGATCAATGCCTGGTGCCGGAAGCATGCCCCGGCGCCCATCCAGATGCGCTACCGTCTGGTCTGTCAGAGTCTCTCGGACTCTGTGGGAGGATATCTGAAGGCCCAGCTGAAGATCGAGGTGTGGATGTACCTGCTGCTGGTAGTGGGGCTGGGAATCTTGAGGGTGAATTATTTTGTTTTGATAGCCCTTGGCATTGCTTTTCTGGATTTCCTGCCTTTTTTTGGCACGGGAACGGTGATGGTGCCCTGGGCCATCATCAAGATCCTGGCGGCGGATTACAAGATGGCCATTGGCCTTCTGATTATCTGGGGAGGAGGACAGCTTGCCAGACAACTGATCCAGCCCAAGATTGTGGGGGATTCCATCGGGGTAGCGCCTCTCCCTACCCTGTTCCTATTGTATATCGGTTATAAGGTGGGCGGTGTTTTCGGCATGATCATAGCTGTACCCCTGGGCCTGCTGGCATACACGATGTACCAGGATGGTGTCTTTGATACCACCAGGAGCAGTCTGATGATTCTGGTGGCAGGCATCAACCGGTTCCGGCGCCTGGACGGGAAGGATCTGGGGGAAGTGGAGGAGATGGAGAAACACAACCGGGAGACGTTGGACAGGATGGAAGCCCTGCGCCGGGAAGAGGAAGAGATGCGGTACCAGGAAAAAGCAGAAGCCAGACAGGTAAGATGGACGAAAAAGGAAAAAAAGAAAGGGAGAAGGAGCTGAAAGCAAAAAGACTCCAAAAAGAAGATATTCGAAGAAATGAAAAACAGTGAAACTTTTTGACCTGTAAAATAGTCTATATAGATAGAGGGTGTGGATAACACACTCTCTATTTTACGATGGGAAAGTTTATTGCCGGACAGTAATGGAATCGGAAAGGTGGACTTGTTCCCTTTTTTATATGCGTAGTACCGGTCCGGAGGCGCAAGATGATTTGTTATAGAAATGTAAGAAAAGTGTCATGTAAATGTCACAGTCTTGTTATAAAATGGGGAGTAGGCAAAAAGATATAAAATCTATGCAACTTTGATACAAAAATATTTTAAGATACTTGCAGCAAAACGAAAGGCTGCCGGATATTCATATGTAGAAGTGAAGGTTTTGCGCAGATAACCACTATGACAAACGTACAGATTGACAACAGCAAGATGCAACTGAAGATTGACCAGTATGGGGATATGCTTTTCCGGCTAAGCTTTCTGCGTCTGCAGAACAGGCAGGATGCGGAGGATGTGGTCCAGGAGGTGTTTTATCAGTACATCAGACATGGAGAGACATTCGAGAGCGAGGAACATGAGAAAGCATGGCTTCTTAAGGTTGCATTGAATACCTGCCGTAAGCTATGGGGAAGCGCCTGGAGTCGTCACCACAGTGACGGGGAATGGGAGGAACATCTGGCCGGGAGGAAAGATGTTCCGGCAGGTCTGGAGCAGGATATGCTGGACCGGGAGAGGGAAGCAGGAATCCTGGCCGCCGTGATGGCTTTGCCTGCAAAGTACCGGGATGTGATCCATCTCTTCTATTACCAGGAATTGTCTGTACAGGAAATTGCGAAGATCACGGGCTACGGGGTATCCACTGTGACATCACAGCTTACCCGTGGCAGGAATCTGCTTCGGAAGTCTTTGAAGGAGGAATACGACTTTGGATAAATTTCGGGATGCATACCAGCAGGCTGCAGAGCAGTTGCCAGAGCTTCATATGGATGTGTCGCAGGCCCAGGACGAATTCCATCACAGGCGGCTTCTACAGCGCAGAAGACAGAAGCTGATGGCCAGGGGCTGTAGTGCGGCAGCAGTCATGTGCCTGTTGTGTGGTACAGGGGTGGCGGCGAAGAGTTATCATGACAGTGTGATCCAGATGAAGCAGAATGGTTTTACCATTACCGACCAGGAGAACGCAGCCCGGGCCCGGAGCCTGGAGGATTCCCCGAAAGAGGAAGGATGCCTGACGGAGGCCATGGCATTGGAGGCTGATCAGGAAGCAGCCCGGGATCAGGACTGGAACTATAGTGAAGGGGAAGTGATAGATATGGAACCTGTGGAATATGATTCTGTGGAGGCTTTCCGGGAAGCAGATGCCACTCCGATGGCCATACCGCTCAGGGAACTGTTTCCTATATCTTTTGAGGAAGAGCAGGTTCTGGTGATGGAAGGGGGAAAACATATCTATGTCAGGTATATGGGAGAGGAAGGGTATTTTAGCCTGTCCCAACAGGACAACAGGGAGTATGAGGGATATTCTTCTTCCGTGGCTTATATGGGGGAAGTGGCCAATGAGAGAAGCTATACCAATTGCCAGGGGATATGCTTCACCATGTTTGACACAGTAGAAAATGGCAGCGTGGATTCGGTTCATGCAGTGATCTCTTTAAACGGGCGTGACCTGAGCATGGATTTCAAGGGTATTACAGGTCAGGAGGTAGAGGAGATACTGGATTCAATGGATATGACAGTCTATTTCGGACCGGAGCAGTAAGGGTGTCACCTTATGGGTGGTTCCGGACCGGCTAGAGTGTGTTTGTAAATTGCTTTCTGTCAGATGTGCGTCACAATTTGTGGGAGATCTGACCCAAATGAGGGAGACATAGTGGGCTACGTTGACCGAATGAGGGCCGGATATACCGCAAAGTGGGGCGTGCAGATGGTGGAAATGAATTTTCAAACACGCGCCAGGGCTTGGGAGATAGAGTTTGGGGATGAGAGAAGATGGAGGATAACGCGATGGAGAAGAAAATATTGGTATACAACAACCAGACGAAGATTGCAGAGAAGATGGAGCCTTTGTTTGCGGGGGAAGAGCTTTCCATGCTGGTGGCAGCTGACCTTGGGGAATTGCAGGCAGCACTGGAGGACCGGAGAATCCATCTGATGCTGGTGGATGTGGAATTGAATGACAAGGGATGGGATAAAGGGATTGAGATGATAGCGAAGCTTCGCAAGGCCAGCAGTATTCCGCTGATCGTGGTGTCGGCCCAGTCTGCGGAGACGGCAAAGATCATGGCACTGGAGGCAGGGGCAGACGATTATGTGACCGCGGACTGTAACCCATTGGTGTTACTGGCCAGGGTGAAATCCCAGTTGCGCAGGTATACCCAGCTTGTGAATATGTGTTCCAACATCAACCGTATCTATAAAGTGGATGGATTGGTGATCGATGACATCCAGCGTACGGTGACGGTGGAGGGCCGGAGTGTAAGGCTCACACCCATTGAATATAAGATATTGAGGCTGCTGGTCCAGCAGAGGGGAAAAGTATTCTCCAACAGCCAGATCTATGAGAATATCTGGCAGATGCAGGCCATTGGTGCAGACAATACGATCGCGGTGCATATCCGCCATATTCGGGAGAAAATCGAGAGCAACCCTAAGGAACCCAGGTATTTGAAGGTGGTGTGGGGAAATGGATATAAGGTAGGATGATGAGATGGCGGGGGACTGCTGCAAAAGGAAGGGTATTTTGCAGCAGTCCTTCTTTTTGATATCGTGCAGAAAAGGTATTGACAAAACATACACGACACTTTAATGTATTAAGTATATCACACAATAGGGAGGCAGTGTTCCATGTACATGGCAGATGTGGCGGATACGGGGGGAATGGCAGCAGGGGAGAGCATGGACGGGGTGTCCATATCCCCAAAAAGCGGACAGGGGTGGCACAAAAAGGGTGGCATTACAGGCAGTACTTTCAAGCTGGTGGGTATTATTACCATGTTCATTGACCACACAGCGGCGGTGGTTCTGGTCAGGGAATTGCTGGGAGGCAGTGTGCGGAACAGCCCGGATGATTTTGTGATCCTGTTCTGGGTCTACCAGGTCATGCGGTGGATCGGCAGGATCGGCTTCCCGGTATTCTGCTTTCTATTGGTGGAGGGAGTCCAGAAGACCAGGAACGTGGGGAAATATGCATTCCGACTGGGGGTGTTTGCCCTGCTTTCGGAGATTCCCTTTAATCTGGCCCTTACTTCCCAGATGATAGAGTTCCGTTACCAGAATGTGTACTTTACATTGTTTCTGGGACTGATGGCTCTGTGGGGATTCAAAGTCCTGGAGAATTGGAAGCTGCCTTTGCCGGCAGGGATATTTGCCTGTGTGACAGGGGTGGTATCTATAGGGGCATACGTGTATTTTCTTATGGGAGGCAGAATGGCGGGGGATGGGATCCTGGTGCCTGCCGCAGTCTGCCTGGTGGTGGCTGTGGATCTGTATCTGGTAGGTATGCGCAGGGGGTTCTTCCGGGCCGCCACTGTAGGTGCGGATCTGATTGTGCTTAGTCTGGCTATGTTTCTGGCAGATCTGATGCAGACAGATTACGCTGGAATGGGAGTGCTTACCATTGCCGCCATGTATCTGTGCCGCAGACGAAAAGTGCTGGCAATGCTGGCGGGATGTCTGGTGCTTACGTTTACTGTGAATGGCAGCGAGATATTTGCGCTGTTGGCCCTGATACCGGCAGCATTGTATAACGGGGAGAGAGGATTGCGGATGAAATATGGGTTCTATCTGTTTTATCCGGTGCATCTGCTGGTGTTGTATGGGATTGCAGTGCTGATGGGGCTGGGCGGGATCCCGGCAGTGTGAAGAAGTAATGCCCGGCCCGGGGCAATGCTTACAGGAATGACATATGTGTGCATGCTCCGGGTAGCAATAAGAGGGTTATGCATTTGGGGAAGGATGAGGAGGAGAATATGCTTACAGTACAGAATCTGACAAAGAAATACGGGAAGACGCTGGCAGTGGACAAAGTGGGATTTTCGGTACCAGACGGGCGGGTGGGAATCCTGCTTGGACCTAATGGTGCAGGAAAATCCACAGTGATCAAGAGTATTGCAGGGCTGTTGCGCTACCAGGGTACCATCCAGATACAGGGACAGGATTCCCGGACGGTGGAGGCCAAGAGGTGTTTTGCCTATGTGCCGGAACTGCCACATATGTATGATGCGCTTACGGTGCGGGAGCATATAGAGTTTATTACCAGGGCATATGGGGTGGATGTTGCGCCAGAGGAGATCCGCTGTCTCTTTGACCGGTTTGAGCTCACAGACAAGCAGGATAAGCTGGGGAATGAGCTCTCCAAAGGGATGATGCAGAAGGTGAGCATCTGCTGTGCACTGGTGGTAAGACCGAAGGTGATCCTGCTGGATGAGCCGATGGTAGGGCTGGACCCTGTAGCCATCAAGGAGCTGAAGAGCGTGATCCTGGAGTTAAGGAACCAGGGCTGTACTGTGCTGATCAGTACCCATATGCTGGAGATGGTGAAGGAACTGTGGGATGTGACTTTTGTGATGGATAAGGGCCATATCCTGGGGACATATCCCAGGGAGAGTGTGGGAGATGAGGATCTGGAGGATCTGTTCTTCCAGGTGACAGGCCAGGCAGAAGACCGTCAAGTGGACGGAAGTGCAGCGGAGGACCGCCAGGTGGACGGAGGTGCAGCAGAAAACAGGCAGGCTTACCGGAAGGCAGAAGAGGACCTGGATGCAGGTTCAGTCCAGAAAGGTGGTAGGTAGTATGGGTGCAATCGGATATCTTTACCGTCACATCTTCAAGAACCGCGTCAGGATGGCGTTACGCAAGCCGGTGACATATGTGTATGTGGTCGTGATCCTTTTTTACATCTGTGTCCTGCCGTATTCCCTGCAGATGGCGGCCCAGACTTATGCCATGGATTCGCCGTCCGGTATGGCAGCGGTACTGGCCCTGCTTGCTTTCTGGACCATTCCGGCCAATTTAAGTGCTTATGCCAGGAGAAAGGGACTGGTATACCAGAACTGTGATGTACATTTTCTGTTTCCTTCCCCGGTGAGTCCCAAATGTATACTGCTGTATGCCCATATGCGGACTTTGCTTCTGATGGTATTGCTAAATCTGTTTGCTGTGGCCTGCGGCAGGGTCATGTTCCGGGTGGAAGTCTGGAAGCTGGCGGTTTATTTTGTGTTTGCCGTGGGAGTGGAAAATGTACTGGAGGGCGGCTTTATGCTGCTGCTCTATGGGTCGGAGCGTCTGCATGAGAACGGGAGGAAAATGGTCGTGTGGGGGGCACGGGCTCTGGTGTGGGTACTATTGCTGCTGGGGATCTATACGTACCTAAAGGAGGGATTGAGCTTTGGCAGTGTGGTGGACTTCCTGCACAGTGACGGAGTACAGCTTGTGCCAGTGATCGGCTGGTATATTGCAGTGGTACATCTGCTGTTTACGGGGGCCACCACAGTGAATGTGATTGGATCCATCCTCTATGCGCTCTTGTTCCTGGTGACTGTGTTCCTGGCGATGCGGATGAAATGTACCGGGGCTTTTTACGAGGATGCCATCCACTTTGCTGAGGACTATGAGGAAGTCATGGTCAGCCGCAGGCAGGGAAATATGGACAAAAAGCTGGGGAAAAAGCAGAAATTTGGCAAGGCCAGTGTGACCTGGAAAGGCCATGGAGCGAAAGCCCTTTTCTACAGGCAGCTTCTGGAATATAAGAAAAGCAAGTACTTTATCTTTGATGTTAACACAGTGGTGGCGCTGCTGGCAGGCGTAGGCCTGGCCTGGCTGTATACCAGGGAAGGAGGATTCGGGGAACTGGGGATATTCGGCCCACTGGAAGACTTCGCAGTGCCTGCGGTGTCTGCCTACCTGGTCTTTGTATTCACATCCCTGAGTGGCAAGTGGGGTAAGGAGCTGCTATCCCCCTACACTTATTTGATTCCGGATACGCCGTTTCACAAGCTGTTGTATGCCACGGCCATGCATCATGTCCAGAATCTGGTAAATGGCTGTCTGATCACCATACCGACTGCACTGGTCATGGGGATGTCCCCGTTGATTGTGGTGCTCAGTATCCTGTTTTATGCGATCCTGTCTGCCAACAAGCTCTATGCCCTGGCAGTGGCAGAGGCGGTGGTGGGCGGGACACTGGGGCGGACAGGGAAGCAGATATTCCAGCTTTTTCTCCAGGGAATCGTGATCATGATGGCTGTGACAGGCGGCATACTGGGCATGAATCTGGGAGGAATCCGTCTGGCATATGTGATGATGGATGTGTTTATGGCGCTGGCAACCATTGTCTTCATGGTTATTGCCACGTTGAATTTCTGTAAGCTGGAAGTGTGAAGGGAATGAAGATTTTCTAAGGTCAGAAAACATTTGACCTAAGAAAATCTAAATCATTCCCGGAAGAATGCCTACGCGAACAAGGCTCGCATAGGCATTCTTCCAGATATGTAATGGTTCATTGCCTGCTTATGCCGCTGAAGCGGCATGATTGGAAGTGTGAAGGGAATGAAGATTCCCCACATTTTGCATGGGTAACAAAATGCTATAAAAGTCCCAGGTGTTCCACCAGGATCCGGATGCCCATGGCAATGAGAATGATGCCGCCGAAGATCTCTGCCTTTGCCTTGTATCTGGTGCCGAATACATTTCCCACTTTCACCCCTACAGCGGAGAGCAGGAAGGTAATGATACCGATGAAGCATACAGCAGGCACGATGTCTACTTTTAAAAAGGCATAGGTGACGCCCACGGCCAGGGCATCTATGCTGGTAGCTATGGCCAGCAGGAACATGGTCTTTATATCCAGAGAGTCATTGGCGGTATCTTTCTCTTTGGAGAGGGCTTCCCTTATCATGGACAGCCCGATCAGGGTAAGCAGGACGAAGGCGATCCAGTGGTCAATGGAGGTGACATATTGTTCGAAACGGCTGCCCAGCAGATAGCCGGTCAGGGGCATCAGGGCCTGGAAACCGCCGAACCACAGGCCGACTATGCAGGCTTTTTTCAGGGAGAGTTTTTTCATGGCAAGCCCTTTGCAGATAGATACGGCGAAGGCATCCATGGACAGGCCTACGGCAGTGATGAATAAGGTCAGTAAACTCATGAGTATATTCTCCTTTTTATGTGACTTTGTATGAATTCCTGTGGGGAGAGTACATGATATACATCATGCTGCGCCCTGCTATAAAGCTATGAAAAGTAACTTTAGCGGCTGGCAGCCTCCTGGGATATACATTTTTACATTTTCTTCCCACATCCTATCTTGATGTAACACCATGTCCTCTATTTTACCATAAGTTTTCGTTATTGGCAGGTATTTGTTCATAAATTCTTTCCGGAAGTGTAACAGTTCAGACAGGGCACTGAACTGTTACGAGAATGCACACAAAACGCGAAAAGAATGCGTTTTGGCGCCCACAAGTCTCGCAAAATCGCATAGAGCGCAATTTTGACTTCGCGAGAGGGGCTGTCTGAACTGTTATCCGGAAGTACCTTCTGCCGTTACTGTTCACGGCTACGCCGCTCTCAGCAATGTGATGCACACAAAAATGAGCAAAGAACGCTCCTTTTGGCGCAAGCAGTCCCGGGTTTATCACGCAAAGAACGTGTGAAAACACCTGGCGGCAGTATCGAGTGAACAGTAATCTTCTGCCCTATCATGATATTTTCTTTGAAACATGCCAGGACAATTTTTTCCAGAATAGATTTCTTTTTTACTTTTTTTCAAAATACTCTCCCATTTTCAGGAAGAATGTGAGATAATATTACATATTCATGTAATATGCTCGTGGCAGGACAGTACAAATCTATGGCAGAGAGGTAGGATGGGGATGTTTTTGAACAGCAGGGGGCCTTTTGAAGTATATGGGAAAATAACAAAAGATACGTTTTTTGTGGATAAATCCATGTTGCTGGCAGAACTGATTCCTGCCTTTGGTAAGGCAAACTGCTATGTATGCATTACCAGGCCCAGGCGATTTGGTAAGACTGTTGTGGCCAATATGGTGGGGGCTTTTTTTGGAAAGGCATGTGGGGAGGAGAGAATCTTTGATGGGCTGGCAGTTTCCAGGGAAGTATTTTACGAGACATATCTGAACCAGTATGATGTGATATATATTGATTTCAGCAGATTGCCCAAAGACTGTAAAAGTTATGGGCAGTACATAGACCGCATTGAGAGCGGGCTGGTAGAGGATCTGGTGAAAAAATATCCTGATTGTGGTATAGAAGCGGGAAATTTTTCCTGTGGGGATGTGCTGCAAAAGGTTTATGAACAGACAGGAGACAGGTTTGTGTTCGTGATGGATGAATGGGATGCGGTCTTTCATATGCCATTCATCTCCGGGGATAGCCAGCAGGAATATCTTCTGTTTTTAAAAGGTCTGCTGAAGGACCAGCCGTATGTGGAGTTCGCCTATATGACAGGGGTTCTCCCGATCGCGAAGTACTCAAGCGGATCTGAACTGAATATGTTCGTAGAATACGATATGGCCACATCCAGGAAGTTTAGTGAATATTTTGGTTTTCTGGATACAGAGGTAGACAGGCTATACGAGAGATATGAAAGGGTCACAACAGGATCTGGAATCACCCGTCGAGATCTGAGGCTTTGGTACGATGGGTATTATGCAGCCACAGGGGAGCGCCTATATAACCCCAGATCTGTGGTGCTTGCCTTGACAGATAATCAGCTTCGGAACTACTGGACGAGTTCAGGGCCTTATGATGAGTTGTTCTATTATATTCGGAATAATATTGCGGATGTCCGGGATGACTTGGCGCTTATGGTGGCAGGGGAGAAGGTGGTATCTGAGATTGGACGGTTTACAGCTGCTTCCAGGGAGCTTACGTCCAGGGAACAGATCTACTCTGCCATGGTGGTTTATGGGCTTTTGACTTATGAGAATGGGATGGTGCTGATTCCCAATAAGGAGTTGATGGACAAATTCAATGAGCTATTGCTGTCCAAGGATTCCCTGGGATATGTATACAGGCTTGCCAAGAAGTCAGAGCAGATGCTTCAGGCTACCCTGGCAGGGGATACCAGGACAATGGAGGAGATTCTGCAGTTTGCCCATGATACAGAAGCCCCGATCCTGGCTTATAACAGGGAAGCAGACTTGTCAGCAGTGGTGAATTTATGTTATCTGTCAGCCCGCAACCAGTACCGGGTGGAGCGGGAGGAAAGGGCTGGAAAAGGATTTGTGGATTTTATTTTCTACCCGGAGAGAAAGGAAAGTGATTGTATTTTGCTGGAACTGAAAGTGGACAGCACACCCAGGGAAGCGATTGCGCAGATCAAGGAAAAGCAATACGGACTCCGGTTCCAGGGCAGGACGGGGGAAGACGCCGGATATACAGGCAGGATCCTGGCAGTCGGCATCAGTTACAACAGAAAAACAAAGGAACATAGCTGCCTGGTGGAAGAATTATAAGAGAAGGGTGTTTTTGCATACGGTTGCATCATAACAAGCAGATTCAGACAAAAGTATAATCATAAAGAGAAAGGGTGGTAAATCAACATGGAAGTATCAGAACGTGTAAAAGGGATCCACAGGAAGCTGGTGGTATCCTGCCAGGCTCTGCCGGAGGAACCTCTTCATTCTTCCTTTATTATGGGGAGGATGGCCAGGGCGGCGTATGAGGGAGGTGCCTGCGGAATACGGGCCAATACCGGGGCGGATATCAAGGAGATCAAGGAAAATGTGGATCTGCCTATTATCGGGATTGTGAAGAAGAATTTCCAGGACAGTGGAGTGTATATCACTCCCACCATGGAAGAAGTGGAAGAACTGGTGGAGGTGGGGGCAGATATCATTGCCATGGATGCCACCAGCGCCCTGCGGCCAGGTGGGGTAACGCTGGATGCTTTTTTTAGTCAGGTGAAGGCGCGGTTTCCCGGACAGCTCTGGATGGCAGATTGTTCTACACTGGAGGAAGCAGTGCATGCGGATCAGATCGGTTTCGACTTCATAGGGACAACTCTTGTGGGATATACACCACAGAGTCGGGGCTGTCGGATTGAGGAGAATGATTTCGAACTGATCCGCTGTATCCTGGAGCAGGTGAAGCATCCGGTGATTGCAGAGGGGAATATCAATACGCCTGAGAAGGCCAGACGGGTGCTGGAGCTGGGCTGTTACAGTGTGGTGGTGGGATCCATTATCACCAGGCCCCAGCTGATTACCAAAGCATTCACAGAGGAGATTGGAAAGCTGTGATAGAAGGGGAAAAGTATTTTATAGTGTGCAGGTGAAAGTCCCAGGGAGTCGGGGCAGGCGTGCTGCATACGGAAAGGATAAATATATGTCTAAATTTAACGTATCTCATTTGAAAGAGGTGACTGTGGCACTGAATACACCATTCCAGGCAGACGGTGCGGTGGATCTGGGTGCTACAAAGGCAGTGACGCAGTATTTCCTGGATAAGGGGATTAAGAGTCTCTATGTTTGCGGCAGCACCGGAGAAGGTTTCCTTCTGGATATCGCAGAAAGGCAGCAGGTGGTGGAAGCGGTGATGGAAGCTGTGGGCGGCAGGATGCATATTATCGTCCATGTGGGTTGCCCGTCTACCAGACATTCTGTCTTGCTGGCAAAGCATGCCTATGAAGTCGGTGCCCAGGCTACTTCCGCAGTACCCAGTGTCTATTACCATCTGGGGGAGGAGAGCGTGTACCGGCACTGGACGGAGATTACCCAGGCGGCAGATCTGCCTTTCTTCATCTACAACATTCCCCAGCTGACAGGGTTCAACCTGTCCATGCCCTTGTTTGAGAAAATGCTTTTAAATGACAGGGTGGCCGGGGTGAAGTGTTCCTCCGAACCGGCCCATGATATCCTGCGGTTCAAGCAGGCAGGAGGGGAAGACTTCCTGGTGTTTAACGGACCGGACGAACAGTACCTGGCCGGGCGCATGATGGGGGCAGATGCCGGGATCGGCGGCACTTACGGGGCCATGCCGGAGATCTACCTGAAGCTGGAGGAACTGATCCGCAGAAAAGAATATGAGAAGGCCCAGGCAGTCCAGAACCTGCTGACACCCCTGGTCTACAGACTGTGCAGCTTTGCTTCCCTGTATGGGGCTGTGAAGGCTATCCTGGCCCTGGAGGGCTGCCCTGTGGGCAAACCCAGGCTGCCCTTCCTGCCAGTGGAGGAGACAGATCCCAGGCTGGTGGAGCTGCATACAGATATCCGCAGGACCATAGAAGAGATAAAGGAATGGTAAATCATGTGTGAACAGTACTTGTGTTTCGACATTGGCGGTACAGCCATAAAATATGGAATCCTGGAGCCGCCGGGAACTTTTGTGTATACAGGGGAGACGCCCACCAGGGCATGGGAAGGCGGCCAGGGAATCCTGCGCACTCTGAAGAAGGTGGGAGAGGAACTGCTGGGGAAAGACCAGCCGGCAGAGAAGCAGCCGGGAAGCTATTCTGTATCAGGAATCTGCATTTCCACGGCAGGTATGGTGGACTGTGAGCGGGGGGTGATCCTGCATTCAGCTCCTTTGATTCCGGAGTATACGGGGACGGAACTGAAGAGAGAGCTGGAAGCTCATTTCCATCTGCCCTGTGAGGTGGAGAATGATGTGAACTGTGCAGGGCTGGCAGAGGTCCATGCCGGCGCAGCCAGAGGCTGCTGTGCGGCCCTGTGTCTGACAGTGGGAACCGGTATTGGTGGTGCCCTGTTGCTGGATGGGCAGGTGTTCCATGGGGCATCCGGAAGCGCCTGTGAGGTGGGGTATATGCACCTGCCAGGAGGACAGTTCCAGGATCTGGGGGCAGCCAGCGTGCTGGTGACAGATGTGACTGGCAAGATGGGGCTGGAACCAGGGAGTATAGATGGCAGGTGGATATTGGACAAGGCTCAGGCAGGGGATCCGGTGTGCCTGGCAGCCGTGGAGAAAATGGCTGACATCCTGGCCATGGGAATCGCTAATATCTGTTATGTAATGAACCCGCAGGTGGTAGTGCTGGGAGGCGGTATCATGGCAAGGCGGGACCTGCTCCTGCCTCTGGTGCGGCAGGGCCTTCAGAAATACTTGATCCCTGCAGTGGAGAAAAACACCAGAGTGGAGACTGCCCAGAACGGGAACCAGGCAGGCATGCTGGGGGCATGGTTCCATTTCCAGTCCAGGCAGGGAAAGTGGCAGGCATATAACCAGGTACAAGTATGATAAGGCATCTGCCGGATTTTTCCAATTTACAAAAGACAGGAGGGAAATGCATCTGCACTTCCCTCCTGTCTTTTGTGACCTTCGTCCATGAGACGGTCATAGCCACGTAATGGTTACAATAGGCCGCACCCTGTCTGGGTGTAAGTTGCCGTTTCTTACGCTACTACAGTAACGTTGGTAGCACGGATCTTGCTGCTGTTCTGAGGATCACACTCGGTATCGAATGTAACCTTCTGGCCTTCCTCCAGGGACTTGAAGCCATCAGCATTGATTGCAGAAAAGTGTACGAACACTTCCTCGCCGGTAGCATCATTGGTGATGAAACCGTAACCCTTCTGTGCATTGAACCATTTAACTGTACCGTTATTCATTTGTTGGTACCTCCTTTAAAAAATAATGTGATTCTAAACCTTGGGCAAAAAAATCACATATTTGTGTAAACCATCATCAAAGTTGCAATGACTTACAAAAATATGTGAGTTCAATGACTTTCATTTAGAATACGACTGTAGTATAACACCGCCTTTCACGAAATGTCAACAAGTTTTTGGATTTTTTTTTTGTTTTTTTTAAAATTTGGCATTTATACATATTTTTAGGGGGGTTGGGGGAGAATCAGCTATTGACAGGAGGAATAAATTGGATATGACATGGTATTTTTTAGTGATGGCATCAGTGGCAGTGGCAGCTGTGCTGGCAGGGTTCTGTATGGGCAGGCTGACAGGCGGAAATGAAGTGGTACCTGAGACAGGGATGGAGGGTGCAGGTGGTATGGAGTTTGGCCGGGGTAGAAAGAATGCAGGTGGCATGGAATCCGGCCGGGACAGAAAACGTACAGAGAGCATGGAATCCGGTCTTGGCAGGAAGGGTACAGATAGCAGA
Source organism: uncultured Acetatifactor sp. (assembly GCA_910577665.1). GTDB lineage: Bacteria > Bacillota > Clostridia > Lachnospirales > Lachnospiraceae > Acetatifactor. Next base: position 5,832 of record CAJTOJ010000016.1, on the reverse strand, counting down.
ACCAGGATGGCCGTGGCAGGACTGTGGGGGCAGAGGGACAGGAGTGCTGTCCAGAACGGTACAGCCCGGTGGGGACATGTGACCATGCCGGAAGATGTGGGTATGGGCGTGTCAGAAAGTGTAGAAATACCGGGTGGTATGGACGGCCCGGGTACACTGGAAGGCGCAGGTATGCCAGCTGGTGCAGTGGACCTGGGTGACAGGGGCGTACCGGGAAGTGCAGGTATGCCAGCTGGTGCAGTGGACCTGGGTGGCAGGGATGTACCGGGGAGTGCAGGTATGCCAGCTGGTGCAGTGGACCTGGGTGACAGGGGCGTACCGGGGAGTGCAGGTATGAACAGACCAGGAAACACAGATAAGCCGGAAGGTGCGGACAGATGGAGAACTTCCCGCATGTCGGGAAGCACTGGCAGGATGGGTACTGTAGGGATGCCAGGAAGCACCGATGTGCCAGGCAGGAACCGTATTGTCAGAAGTCACCCTGGATTGTACCAGATCAGAAGAGGCAGGAGCCGCCAGATGGCAGAGGAGGAAAGCACATGGTCTGTGGGCAGTCCTGTGTCCGGGGAAGTGGCTGCCGTCTATGAGGGGGAACGCCCGGCTGTACAGATCCTTCCCATGGAAGACCGGCTTTACGCACCTGTAGGTGGAAAGGTGATACACTTATTTCCCATGGGGAATGGCCTGCTATTCCGAACAGATTTCGGCACGGAACTCTGTATCCAGGTGGGCAATTCCCAGGATGAGCTTCTTGGAAGACATTACAGACCCAGAGTAGTGAAGAATGAGATCGTGGGAAAAGGAAAAGTGCTACTCCAGTTCGACAGGAAAGGACTGGTGGCAGAGGGGGTATCTCCTATGGTGACAGTCAGTGTGGCGGCCTGCGCCTACGGCAGCAGTGCCCGGCCTACTTCCAGCCAGTGGGTGGACAGTGGGGAGGAGATCTTGAAGGTACAGGGAATGTTGAAATAGAAAAATGCACACAGGATGGGTAGTCTGTGATACAATGTTTGTCAGAAGGATTGGTCTGGTGTTCTGTGCGCCTTGTTGCAGGATGTACAGACACCGGACCGGGCGCAGCCATACCGGGCTGCGGCAACACAGACGAAAAGGAGAAACCCATGAAGAGAGAAAATGTTCAGAAAATGTGGATTGCGGACCAGGGGGATGGCACCTACAAAAATCCGATCCTGTATACAGACTATTCAGACCCGGATGCCATCCGGGTAGGGGAGGATTATTTCCTGATCGCATCCAGTTTCTGCAATACCCCGGCAGTTCCCCTGCTGCACTCTAAAGATCTGGTGAACTGGAAGGTGGTGAATTACATTATGGACAGGCTGCCTTTTGAGCGGTATGAGAAGCCGGCCCATGGCTGCGGTACCTGGGCGCCTTCCATCCGTTTCCATGAGGGAGTCTATTATGTGTTTATCCCCATGCCGGACGAGGGGATCCTGATGTGCAGGACAGAAGACCCTTTTGGAAAATGGAGTGAACCGGCCTTTGTGCGGAAGGTGGTGGGATGGATTGATCCCTGCCCTTTCTGGGATGAGGATGGGAAGGCTTATATGGTAAGCGCTTTTGCCAGGAGCCGGATCGGTTTTAAGAGTATGCTCTATATCACTCCCATTGCGCCGGACTGTTCCCGGGAGCTGGATGATGGGCGGTTTGTCTATGACGGACATGCCACCCAGCCCACCATCGAAGGTCCCAAGCTGTACAAGCGAGGCGGCTATTACTACATATTTGCCCCGGCAGGAGGGGTGGCCACCGGATGGCAGACGGTATTGCGGTCCCGGAATATCTACGGACCATATGAAGAGAGAATAGTCCTGCGCCAGGGCAGTTCCCCGGTAAACGGACCTCACCAGGGGGCCTGGGTGGACACTCCTGGCGGGGAGGATTGGTTTATCCATTTCCAGGATGTGGGGAATGCAGGGCGCATCCTCCACCTACAGCCCATGCGCTGGGTGGATGACTGGCCAGTGATTGGCGGGAATGATGTGGATGGCTGCGGGGAACCGGTGCTTTGCCACAAGAAGCCTGATGTGGGTGTACAGTACCCGGCAGATGCCCCGGAGGACAGTGATTTCTTCCAGGGGGAGAAGCTGGGGTTACAGTGGCAGTGGAATGCCAATTACAAGGAAAGCTGGTATCATCTGGGAAAGGAAGGCTTGACCTTGTATGCCCAGCCTTGTGGCTACAGGACACAGCTCTGCGATGTGGGCAATCTCCTGATACAGAAATGGCCCGCCCCCCGGTTTCAGATCACCACCTGCCTGTATCTGGAGAACCTGGACGAAGGGGATGTGGCTGGTATGGTATCTCTGGGAGGCTGCTATACGGCCCTGTGTGCAGTGAAAAAAGGAGGAAAACTGTATCTTCAACAGCGTACCGGAAACTGGACCAGGGACGATGAGATACGGGAAACAGTGACGGTGGCAGGAACCTGGGAGAAAGAGAAAACAGCAGAGGGCAGGGGGGGTTCAGATGATCCGGAAGTTTTCCCTGGGGAGATACTTTATATCCGTATGAAAGTATATGATGCCGTGGATATTTCCTTTGAGGCAGGCATAAGCAAGGACGCCCTGTACCCTGTGGGCCGGACCACCCAGGCCACACCAGGACGCTGGGTGGGGGTCAAGGCAGGTCTGTTTGCCATCCAGGAAGGGCCTGGGGAAGGCGGCAGCCTTAGGGCAGGATATTTCGTTTTTGAACCACTACAGGCATAAGAGGGAACCAGGTTACTGTTCACAGGTGCCACCGCGAGGTGTTGTCACGCGCTTTTTTGCGTGACAAACCCGAGACTGCCATGCGCCAAAATGGGCTGTTTTGCCCATTTTGTGTGCATCTGTTGCTGTGAACAGCGTGAACAGTAACGGAACCAGCTGGAGGAGTAACAAGTAACTGGAAAAAAGACTTGACAAATACCCCCAAGGGGTATATTCTGTAGAAAAGCAGGGTATACCCCTTGGGGGTATTTTGTCACACATGAAAAGTGTATCCTGTGTCAGATAGAAGGAAAAACAGGGCATACTATAGGTACAGGATTTTCCACGCAGGATACAGGGAGGCAGGAAGGAAGAGAAAAGGCAGGAGGCAGGGAGGAACAGGATGGCCAAAAGGGATGAAGCGGACAGAGACAGAACAGACAGGGACAGGGTGAATGAGGACAGGGAGATACCAGGGTGCTGTTGCCACCAGAAGGCTACCCCCAGAGACCAGGAGAAGCTAAAGCAGCTGAAAAACCGCTTAAGCCGGATAACAGGACAGCTTTCCGGGATCAGCAGGATGCTGGACGAGAACCGGTATTGCGGGGATATCCTGGTTCAGGTTGCAGCGGTGGAAAGTGCCCTGCAGTCTTTCGGATATCTGGTGCTACAGGAGCATATGGAGACCTGTGTGGTGGAGGAGATCCAGAAGGGTAATGTGGCTGTGGTGGACGAGGCCGTGGAGCTGATGAAGAAACTGAAGTGAGGCGGTATGGCTGGAAGGATGTCTGGAGATCAGACTTGAAAGGGGGACACTTATGAAAGAGAGATATCACGTGTCGGGGATGACCTGCTCGGCCTGCTCGGCTCATGTGGAGAAGGCAGTGAATAAGCTGGCAGGTGTGGAGAAGGCTTCCGTGAACCTGCTCACAGAGACTATGGAAGTCAGCTATGAGGAGACCCTGCTGGGCAGGGACGAAATCGTGGCAGCTGTGGAGAAAGCCGGATATGGGGCGGAACAGATTCCGGGTGGTGCCTTTGGGAGAAGCGACAGCGCGGCCCGGGCAGAAAAGGGTGCCAGGAATCCGGCAGATAGTGCCCATGCAGTTCCTCCTTCTGGCAGGGACGGTCTGACCCGCAAGGCTGTGGAGGAAGCCAGGGCCATAAAGTGGCGGCTGGGGATATCCGTTGGTTTTTTGATACCACTGATGTATGTGGCCATGTACCATATGGTACACCAGGGACTGGGGATTCCCATGCCTGCCTTTGTCCACCGGTACCTGCATGGGAATGAGAATGCCATGACCTTCGCCATGACACAGCTACTGCTGGTACTGCCCATTCTGTACATGAATCGGAAATTTTTTGCAGTGGGATTCAAGACCCTGGCTCACCTGTCACCCAATATGGACAGCCTCATTGCCCTGGGGGCATCGGCATCCCTGGGATACGGGATCTTTGCCATGTACCGGATCAGCTATGGGCTGGGGCATGGAGACATGGCGCTGGTGGAACAGTATTCCCATGACCTGTATTTTGAGTCGGCAGGGATGATCCTGACTTTGATCACCGTAGGCAAATACCTGGAGAGCCGCTCCAAGGGAAAGACCAGTGAGGCTATCACCAAACTGATGAATCTGTCCCCCAAGACGGCTATCCTGCTGACGGAGGATGGAAGGGAGCAGGAAGTTCCCACGGAACATTTGCAGGCGGGGGATACCTTCCTGGTAAAGCCGGGCAGTCTGGTACCGGTGGACGGCACTGTTCTGGAGGGGAATTCCAGCGTGGACGAGGCGGCTATCACCGGGGAGAGTGTTCCTGTGGAGAAGCAGGCCGGGGATAAGGTGGTATCTGCCACAGTGAACAAGGCAGGCTTCTTAAAATGCCGGGCTGACAGGGTGGGGGAGGACACTACCCTGTCCCAGATCATCCGCCTGGTGGAGGAGGCCAGTGCCAGCAAGGCGCCCATTGCCCAGCTTGCGGACAAGGTGGCTGGGGTGTTCGTGCCGGTGGTGATGGCCATTTCCCTGGTGACGTTAGCAGTGTGGCTGCTTGCAGGAGCCGGGGCGGAATTCGCCATTTCCTCTGCCATAGCGGTATTGGTGATCTCCTGTCCCTGCGCCCTGGGGCTGGCCACACCGGTGGCTATCATGGTGGGAACCGGTGTGGGGGCCGGCCACGGCATCCTGATCAAGTCCGGGGAGGCCCTCCAGCAGGCCAGGGACATCGACACGGTGGTGATGGATAAGACGGGAACCATCACTGCAGGCAGGCTGAAGGTGATGGAAGTGTCCGTGTACGTACAGGACATGGCCATGGATACCTTTCTGCAGATTGCCGCCGCCCTGGAGAAGAAGAGTGAGCATCCCCTGGCAGAGTCTGTATTGAAACATGCAGAGGAAGCAGGACTGTCCATCCCTTCGGTGACGGATTTCCAGGCTGTGTTCGGCAGGGGGGTGGAGGGTGTACTTGCCCAGGACATTCCCCCCGGCCTGTTTGTGCCGGATCCTGCGGATGGGCCTTCGGCGGTGACTGTGCAGACTGCCCGGCACCTGGACCGGGGAGCCAGGGCAGGCACCAAGTATCTGGTGGGGAACCGGGCCTATATGGCGGAAAACCATATTGCTATTGATCCTGTGGTGGAGCAGGGCTTTGACCGAATGGCTGATGAGGGCATGACACCTCTTCTGGTGGCCCAGGAGAACCGGTTTCTGGGGGTGATCGGCGTGGCTGATGAGATCAAGGCAAGTTCCCGGGAAGCCATCCGCAGCTTTGGGAAAATGGGCATCCGGGTGGTGATGCTCACCGGGGATAACCGCCGCACAGCAGAGGCTGTGCGGGCCAGGCTGGATATTCCAGAAGTGGTGGCAGAAGTGCTGCCCCAGGACAAGGAGAAGATGATCAGTGCCTTGAAGGCCCAGGGACACAAGGTAGCCATGATCGGGGATGGGATCAACGATGCACCTGCGCTGGCGGCGGCAGATGTGGGGATGGCCATTGGCGCAGGAACAGATGTGGCCATGGAGAGCGCGGATATTGTGCTGATGAAGAGCGACCTGCGGGATGCAGTGACGGCAGTGAGGCTCAGCCGGGCAGTGATCCGCAACATCAAGGAGAACCT
>CAJTOJ010000015.1 GCA_910577665.1 uncultured Acetatifactor sp. | reverse complement strand
CATGGAAGGAACCCAATGTGGCAGTTGTTGATTGCTGGTTTGGGAAATTAAATATCTCGGAAGACACATGGATCAGAGGATGGCTTGAAGAAAATTTCGAATCTTATGTTGATGGGACTTATGTCAGGATTTACCGCCGTGAGTAGTCTGACCCAGGACAGGCAGACAGAGGCGGCAAAAAACAATCACGCAAAGCTGGCAGGAATCCCACGTCTTGACAAATAGTAAAAGCGCATTGACCAATCTTATCGTATCATGTACAATAACCAAATAGGACTGATTGGTAAATGGGCATATTTTGCAGATCATTTTGCAATGTGGCCGGTAACTGGCAGAGAAAGTAGAGAAGGATTGGACAATGCAGGACATATTGAATGTGGAAGCGCTTTTTGCAAGTAAAGTATTTACCCTGGGGAAGATGAAAGAGCGGCTCCCCAAAAATGTATACAGGACGTTGATCCGGGTCATGGATCAGGGGGGAGAGATGTCTCTGGACACTGCTGATGTGGTAGCCAGAGCCATGAAGGACTGGGCGGTGGAGAATGGCGCTACCCATTACACCCATTGGTTCCAGCCGCTGACGGGTATCACAGCGGAGAAACATGACGCTTTTGTGACCCATCCGGACGAGGATGGGCGGATGATCATGGAATTCTCCGGGAAAGAACTGATCAAAGGGGAACCGGATGCCTCTTCTTTCCCTTCGGGAGGACTCAGGGCTACCTTTGAGGCCAGGGGCTACACTACCTGGGATATCACTTCCCCGGCTTTCATCAAGGAGACGGCTACAGGTCCCACCCTGTGTATTCCCACAGCATTTTGCTCCTACAAGGCGGAAGCCCTGGATAAGAAGACCCCTCTTCTGCGTTCCATGGAGGCGTTAAGCAGACAGGCTATCCGGATCGTAAGGCTGTTTGGCAACACGGATGCCAGGAAGGTAGTGCCTTCTGTGGGGGCAGAACAGGAATATTTCCTGGTGGATGCGAAAAAGGCCTTGCAGAGGGAGGATATCATATTCTCTGGCAGGACCCTGTTTGGGGCACCTGCTCCCAAAGGCCAGGAGATGGATGACCACTATTTCGGAGTCATCCGTGAGCGTATTGGTGCTTTCATGCACGATGTAAATATTGAACTGTGGAAGCTGGGAGTGACTGCCAAGACCCAGCACAATGAGGCAGCACCTGCCCAGCATGAGGTAGCCCCGGTCTATGAATCAGTGAATGTGGCTGTAGATCACAACCAGCTGGTGATGGAAACCTTAAAACGTGTGGCAGGCAAACATGGTCTGCGCTGTCTGCTTCATGAGAAACCCTTTGCAGGAGTAAACGGATCCGGTAAGCACAACAACTGGTCCATTACTACGGATACCGGTATCAACCTGCTGGAGCCGGGTCAGACACCCAATGAAAACATCCAGTTCCTGTTGGTGCTGGCCTGTATCATCAAGGCGGTGGACACTCATGGGGACCTGCTTAGGCAGAGTGCCTCCAATGTGGGAAATGACCACAGGCTGGGAGGATTCGAGGCACCTCCTACGGTGATCTCCATTTTCCTGGGGGAGCAGCTGGAGGATGTGGTAACGCAGTTGGTGGAGACGGGAAAAGCAGATTCTCTGAAGGAGGGAGGCGTGCTGCGCACAGGTGTGTCCACCCTGCCGGATTTTGTGAAGGACGCCACAGACCGCAACCGGACATCCCCTTTTGCGTTTACTGGCAACAAGTTTGAATTCCGTATGGTAGGCAGCGAGGATTCCATTGGAAGCCCGAATACCATCTTGAACGCCATTGTGGCAGAGGCTTTCTGTGAGGCGGCAGACAGGCTGGAGCAGGCGGAGGACTTCGACATGGCAGTTCATGACTTGATCAAGGAATACTTGACCAGGCACCAGCGGATCATCTTCAATGGGAACGGATATGCCCGGGAATGGGTGGAAGAGGCCAGGAGACGTGGCCTGCCAAACATACCTTCCATGGTGGAGACCGTGGATACCCTGATTACGCCAAAGGCTATCCGGCTGTTTGAAAAATTTGGCATTTTCACAGAAGCGGAGCTGTGCTCCCGGGCAGAGATCCTGTATGAAACTTATGCCAAGACCATTAATATAGAGGCTCTGACCATGATTGACATGGCCAATAAACAGATCATTCCGGCAGTGATCCGTTTTGCCAGGTCCCTGGCAGACACAACCCTGGCCGTACGGGAGGCAGGCGGTGATGATTCGGTCACATCGGATTTGCTGAAGACCGTCACGGGCAAACTGTCCGAGACAAAGCAGGCGTTGGAGAACCTGCTTGTGGAGGAACAGGAGGCTTCTGCCATGCCCAGGGGAAAAGAGCAGGCTTTCTGCTACAGGGAGCGGGTGGTAGCGGCTATGGAAGCTTTGCGCAGGCCAGCGGATGAACTGGAAAAAATGGTAGACAAAGAATACTGGCCATTCCCTACATATGCAGATTTACTGTTTGAAGTATAGGATACGGAACAGGGAGAACTGTAGCGCAGGGGAATGCATGTCAAGTGCATTCCCTTATTGTGCCGGAGGTATAAATGACGGTAATTCCGATGGCGGCAATTCCGATGCAATACTAGAAAAACAAAAAAATCATTTTTTTTGAATTTAGGTATTGCAAAATGGAAATACTTCGTGTATAATTCATCAAGTAGTGCAAAATAGGGCTATCGCCAAACGGTAAGGCAACGGACTCTGACTCCGTCATTTCAAGGTTCGAATCCTTGTAGCCCTGCGCAGCAGGGGTTGCCCCTGCGTACAGACCCCGGTGGAGAGATTCATCGGGGTCTTTTGTTGTAGTAAAATCAAGGGGGCGGGTTTTGGGGCTTTCTGAAGTTTTCTGGTGATGCAAAACGTGATGTTTTCGGGATATTGTTGAAAATTGACGTGTACAAAAGGAAGAAAGCATGATAAGCTAATAAGTGAGCTCTGGAAGAAGGAATCTGTTATGTTTTTGGTATAGTAAAGCGCAGATAATCATGGCCAGACATGGATGGGGGAATAAAATGGAAGAAGAATGGAGAGAAACGGAGAGGAATGGGGAAATCCATACAGGAGCTGGTATGCCGAAGCCTTGTGGGGAGGCAACGGCCAGGTCGGTCTGTAAAGCGGCCAGGAAGCAGTTCTCGAAGCTGGGCTGGATGTTTGTGGCAGGTACGGCGGTGATCTATGCTGTGCAATTTGGAATCGGAATGATTGTGGGTCTTCTACAGCCGGAATGGCTGACAGACCCGGATAGCCTGATCCTGCTCAGCATGCTGCCCATGTATTTGATTGGGATACCTATCCTGGTGCTGATGGTGAAGACAATTCCCGCCGTACAGCCAGAGCGCCACCGGATGAAAGGGGGACAGTTTGCCCTGGCATTCTTGATCTGTTATGCCGCCATGTATGTCTGTAACATTGCAGGGACATTGCTGACCAATATGATCGGATACTTGAAGGGAAGCCCGGTGCGCAATGAATTGCAGGAGATGATCCTGCCGTCTAATCTGCTGGTGATATTCTTCTTCACAGTGATTTGTGCACCGGTTATAGAAGAGTATGTATTTCGCAAGCTGATTGTGGACAGGGCCATCCAGTATGGCCAGGGTGTGGCCATTGTACTGTCTGGGTTGATGTTCGGTCTGTTCCATGGGAACCTGAACCAGTTTATATATACAGTCGGCCTGGGAATGCTTCTGGCTTTTTTGTATGTAAGGACAGGGAACCTGAAGATTACCATAGCCATCCATATGATTGTGAATTTCCTGGGAGGTGTGGTCAGTACCCAGATCCTGAAGCTTGTGGACATGGACGCTTATATGGAGGCGGCACTGAGCGGGGATCTGCAGGACATGATGGCATATCTGGCAGATCACCTGGCAGGATGGATTTTGTTTGCAGGGTATCTTTTCCTGGTGCTGGGGTGTACCATTGCAGGTGTGGTGTTGTTTATTGTGGCAGTGTGTAAAGGGCGTTTCCGCCTGGGAGCAGACAAGGCTGTGCTGCCTGAGGGGAAGAAGTTTGCCACAGTAATTCTCAATTCCGGCATGATTGCTTTTGTTGTGGTCATGACAGGGCTGATTCTGTGGCAGCTGTTTGCCTGAAACGGCATACAGTGTAGAAGCGCTGCCAAAGATGGTGTGGCAGTCGGTTGACGAGGGGAAGCTATATGTATACTTTTGACAGTCGTATCCGGTACAGTGAGACCGACAGCGAGGGGAAGCTGACCATGGCCTCCCTGATCAATTATTTCCAGGACAGTTCCACCTTCCATTCTGAGGATCTGGGGCTTGGGATTGGATATCTGAATAAGCGGCATCTGGTGTGGGTGCTTTCCTCCTGGCAGATTGTGGTGAACCGGTACCCCAGGCTCTGTGAGCATGTGACCATTGGCACCCAGCCCTACGATATGAAGGGCTTCCTGGGATACCGTAATTTTGCTATGATGGGGGAAGATGGCACCTATGCAGCGGTGGCCAATTCCATCTGGAGCCTGTTGGATACCCGGACGGGAAAACCCAGCGTGATATCCCGGGAAATGACAATAGGGTACCAGCTGGGGGAGAAGCTCCCTATGGACTATGCGCCCCGGAAGGTTGCTATCCTTCAGGGAGGAGTGGAGTATGCGCCGGTGATTGTGAAAAAACATCATCTGGATACCAACCATCATGTGAACAACCAGCAGTTTATTGATATGGCCATGGACTATTTGCCGGAGGACTTCTGTATTAGGCAGATGCGGGCAGAGTACAAGAAGCAGGCCTATCTGGATGACGTTCTGAGACCCTATGTGGCAGTGGGGGACAATGTGGTGTATGTGACACTTAAGGATGAGGCGGGGGCGTCTTACGTAGCCGTGGAATTTTCCGGACAGGAATCCGGGCTGTAGCAGGAATCTGGAAGAAAACCCATTGCCCGCAGGAAGCAGCAGGGCAGGTAGGAAAGGTTGTCCGCCAGGGGCGGGCCGGGAGGTGTGTTTATGATTCTGTTAGGAGAGAAGCAGAAGCTGATTATTGTAAAAAAGGTGGAGTTTGGTGTCTATCTGGCAGAAGACCCGGAGGCAGAGGCTAAGGTGCTCCTGCCAAACAGACAGGTGCCAGGAGACAGCCAGGTGGGGGATGTGATGGAGGTGTTCCTGTACCGGGACTCTGAGGATCGGATGATTGCCACCACCAGGGAGCCAAAGCTTGTCCTGGGTGAGGTAGCGGAGCTCACAGTGGTCCAGGAAGGCCGTATCGGTGCCTTTCTGGACTGGGGGCTGGAGAAGGATTTGTTCCTGCCCTTCAAAGAGCAGAGGGGCCGGGTAGCGCAGGGACAAAAGGTGCTGGTCTCCCTATATATTGATAAGAGTGACAGGCTCTGTGCAACCATGAATGTGTATGAGAACCTGCGGACAGATAGCCCCTACAAGGTGGGGGACCGGGTCAGAGGACGGGTATATGAACTGAGTGATAATTTTGGTGCCTTTGTGGCGGTAGACAACCTGTATTCAGGTCTGATTCCCAAAAGAGAGCTATATGGGGATGCGCAGCTGGGTACCGATGTGTCCTGCCGGGTGGTCCAGGTACGGGAAGATGGGAAACTGACCCTGGGGGTCCGGGAGAAGGCATACCTGCAGATGGACAAGGATGCGCAGGCATTGCTGTCCCTGCTGGACAGATATGAGGGAGTTCTGCCTTTCAGCGACAAGGCCTCTCCGGAGGTGATCCGGCATGAGACCGGCATGAGTAAGAATGAGTTCAAGCGTGCAGTGGGCAGGCTTTTGAAGGAAGGCCGGATTGAGATCGGTACAGGCTGCATTCGGAAAAAGAAGGAAAACTGACCGAAATAGGAAGTCTTTGTTAAAAAAATGAAAAGCAAAAAGATGCTATGGCAATGTGTATCAGAATGTGGTAGAATAAGAACAGTCCGAAGCCGGAGGGCCGGATGTGGCTTGACCGGATAATTGTCCGGCTTATCACAGGCCAGGGGCCTGGCAGAAGGGAGGCAGACAGATGGATATCGCAGGTGTGGCAACCGCAATGAAGCAGGTTTCCCTGCAGTCCCAGATCGGGACAGCGGTACTGGCCAAACAGATGGATACCAACGAGGCACTGGGGGAACAGCTTGTGGAGCTGATAGATGCAGCGGCCATGGAGCGGAGCGTGAATCCTGCTGTGGGTGCGAATTTTGACATGCGGGTGTAACTTTTACCAGGACTACCTTGCAAACTGCCTGATAACAATGGGTCAGGCAGTTTTTTTGTGAAAAATCCTAAAAACCTATTGCTTTTTTGTCATATTTTTTGTACATTTGTAATGTATGGCATGACAATGAGAGAAGAGTCCGTATCCTGGGACAAGCGACAAAAAGGTGGAGGAGTGGGGATATGATTTCGAATCAGATTTTGCAGAATACAATGGAAGGGCTGAAGGCCATTGCCAGGGTAGAGTTTTGTGTTCTGGATGTGGATGGCAAGGAAGTGGCTTCCACCACGGATATGGGGAATAACTCCAGGGCTGCCGCCGAGTTTGCTGCATCCCCTGCCGATTCCCAGGAGATACAAGGCTATCAGTATTTTAAGATATATGACGAACAGCAGCTGGAGTATGTTCTGGTGGCAGGCGGTACAGGGGAGGATGTCTACATGATCGGCAAGATGGCGGCCTTCCAGGTGCAGAATCTGCTGGTGGCTTACAAGGAGCGCTTCGACAAAGACAATTTTGTAAAGAACCTGCTTCTGGACAATCTGCTGCTGGTGGACATCTACAGCCGTTCCAAGAAGCTGCATATCCAGACGGATGTGCCCCGGGTGGTGATGATCGTGGAGTCGGGAAATGGCCGTGACAGCAATGTACTGGAGCTGGCCAGGACACAGCTTGGCGCAAACAGCAAGGATTTTGTTACGGCGGTGGATGAGAGCAATGTGATCGTGGTCAAGGAATTGGTGGATGCCGATGCCTTGAAGGAGGTAGAGAAGTGTGCCAGGTCCCTGGAGGGTTTCCTGCAGAAAGAAGGGATCCGGGATATCCGGATCGCTTATGGCACTGTAATACAGGAGATCAAAGAGGTCAGCCGTTCTTTCAAGGAAGCCAAGATGGCCTTGGACGTGGGGAAAATCTTTTTCGGGGACAGGGATATCATTGCGTACAGCGAGCTGGGGATAGGCCGTCTGATCTATCAGCTGCCCATTCCGCTCTGTAAAATGTTCATACGGGAGATTTTTGGGGGGAAGAGTCCTGACGATTTTGATGAAGAGACGCTGACCACCATATATAAATTCTTTGAAAACAGCTTGAATGTATCCGAGACATCCAGGCAATTGTTCATACATAGGAATACGCTGGTGTACCGCCTGGATAAGCTCCAGAAGAGTACCGGCCTGGATTTGCGCATTTTTGAGGATGCAATTACTTTCAAGATTGCGCTTATGGTAGTGAAGTATATGAAATATATGGAGAACACAGATTTTTGATCCCAGACGGAGGCAAGGATGGCGAAGAAAGACCTGTTGAGAAGAAGACGGGAAAAAATGATACAGGAGAAGGGCGTTATCTATCTGGATAATGTCCGCAAGATTTATTCCACTGGTTCCCCGGCCCTGAACGGCATTACCCTGGGAATCGGCAGGGGGGAATTTGTCTTTATCGTGGGGGACAGCGGCTCTGGGAAATCCACTTTGATCAAGCTCCTGCTGCGGGAACTTGTGGCCACAGAGGGTGCTGTCTATGTGATGGGGAATGATCTGGCAAAATTAAAGCACCGGCAGGTGCCCAAGTTCCGCCGGAACATTGGCGTGGTGTTTCAGGATTTCCGTCTGCTGAATGACCGGAATGTATATGAGAACGTGGCTTTTGCCCAGAGGGTGGTACAGACGCCTTCATCGGAGATCAGAAGGAATGTGCCTGCCATCCTGGCTACAGTGGGACTGGCGGGAAAGTATAAGGCTAAGACGAAGCAGCTCTCAGGCGGGGAACAACAGAGGGTGGCCCTGGCCAGGGCCTTGATCAATAATCCGTCCATTCTGCTGGCAGATGAGCCCACTGGCAACCTGGATCCCAAGAATTCCTGGGAGATCATGCGGCTTCTGGAGGAGATCAATGAGAGGGGAACCACTGTGGTGGTGGTTACCCACAACCGGGAGATTGTGAATGCCATGCGCAAGCGCGTGGTAACAATGAAGAAGGGTGTCATTGTCAGCGATGAGGAAGGAGGCGAATACATCGATGAAGATTAGTACCTTGTTCTACACCATTCGACAGGGCTTTGCCAATATCTTCCGCAACAAATGGTACTCCCTTGCCTCCATTGCCACTATATCAGCCTGCCTCTTCCTGTTTGGCATCTTTTATGCCATTGTGGCAAATTTCCAGAGCATTCTCCACATCACCGAGGAGGGGGTATGTATCACGGTTTTCTTTCACAATGCAGAGGATGACTGTGAGGTGGAGCATGTGATCCCCACGGATCTGCGTATGGAGGAGATCGGACAGCTGATTGCCAAGCGCCTGGAGGTGTCCAGGGTGCAGTTCATCAGTGCGGAAGAAGCCTGGGCGGATTTCGGCCCGTCCCGGTTCGGGGAGGATTACCAGAAAGGGTTTCCCCAGAATCCCCTGGAGGGCTGGGACAACTATGAAGTGTATCTGAGCGATGTATCCATGCACGACACCCTGGTGACCTGGCTGGACTCCATGCCGGAGGTGCGCAAGATCAATGATGCCAAAGAGGTAGCAGATATTCTGAACGGGACGAACCTGCTGGTGGCTTATGTGTCGGTGGCAATCATTGCAATCCTGCTGGCTGTGAGTATCTTTTTGATCAGCAATACGGTGGCCATTGGCATCTCTGTCCGTTCCGAGGAGATCAATATCATGAAATATATTGGGGCCACTGATTTTTTCGTCCGGTCACCATTTGTGCTGGAGGGCATGATCATTGGTCTGGTGGGGGCTGCTATTCCGCTGTGGCTGATCTATGTTTTCTATAATTATGTGCTCAGTTATGTGATAGAGAATTTCAATGTACTAAGTAAATTCTTGAATTTCCTGTCAGTGGACCAGATTTTCCAGACCTTGACACCGGTCTCCCTGGCCGTAGGGGTGGGGATCGGGTTTCTGGGGAGTATTACCACGGTCAGAAAGCATTTGCGTGTTTAAAGCGGATGGATATGGTATCCTAAGCCTGTAAAGCGCACACATGAAGCGGTTCCTTGAAGTGACAGAGGGATCGAAGGACGAAGGTGCAGCGCACTTCTTAAGACGGAGGAAACAATGGATAAGATATGGAATCCTGTGGGGAAGAAGACAGTTATAATTTGCCAGATAATATGTATAGCAATCTGTGTTATGCTTGTGGCAGGAGCTTCTGCTCTTCCGGCGGAGGCCATGTCCATGTCCTCCATTACCTCTGACAGTATCCGGGAGAAAGAAGAGCAGATCAAGAAGGCTAAAGAGCAGAAGGATGCCTTGAAAAGCGGACTGACTGATCTGCAGAAACTGAAAGGGGAACTGGAAGCCCAGCGATCCAACTTGAAAAGTTATGTGGCTAAACTGGATGCCTCACTGGCGCAGATTGAGCAGAAGATCGAGGAGCTGAAGGCCCAGATCGCTGCCAAGGAACAGGAACTGGCAGATACCCAGCTGGAGCTGGAAAATGCCATTGCCCGGGAAGAAAAACAGCAAGAAACCATGACCGAACACATAAGATATATCTATGAGACCGGAGACATCCAGATGATAGAACTTCTGCTTGGGGCGGAGAGCTTTTCCGATTTTCTGAACCGGGCGGATTTTGTGGAGATGGTGGTCTCCTATGAGAACAGAATGTGGCTGGACTTCAAGGCTACCAGGGAGTATGTGGAGCTGTGTAAGGAACAGCTGGAGCTGGAAAAAGAGATCCTGGATGAGACCAAGGCGGGCGTGGAGACAGAGCAGAGGAGCCTGGAAGAGCTGATTGAGCAGAAGAACCAGGATATTCTGGACTATGAGACAGACATTGACAATAAAGAAAAAGCCATACAGGAATATGAGGCAGATATCAAGGCAGAGGAAGAGACCATAGCGGCGCTGGAGGCAGCTGTGGAGGCGGAGAAGAGACAGATCCTGGCAAACAGTGGTAAAGTACTGGTCTACGACAACGGGGTATTCAAATTCCCTCTGGCTACCTATACCAAGGTATCGGATGACTATGGTATGCGGATCCATCCCACCCTGGGGGTGGAGCAGTTCCACAATGGCGTGGATTTTGCAGCACCTAAGGGGACAGCCATCTATGCCGCTTATGATGGGATTGTTGTGGCGGCGGCTTACAGTGCCACCATGGGGAACTATGTGATGATAGACCATGGTAGCGGGTTGTACACCATTTATATGCATGCTTCCGCCCTGTATGTACAGAAAGATGACGTGGTAAGCCGGGGAGGGACCATTGCCGCAGTGGGCAGTACCGGGCGATCCACAGGGAACCATCTGCATTTCAGCGTGCGGCAAAACGGTACCTATGTTTCGCCATGGAATTATCTGAGTCAGTAATGCACAGTCGTGACCAGAGGAAAAGAGGAGAGTATAATGGACAGAAATGGACAGTATTTCGATCATGTTTCCGGAGGGAACCTACCTGATCCCCAGAAGCCGGTCAAGGGTAGTGGTGGTGGATTATTCCTGGCGGGACTCATATCAGGGCTGGCAGGGGCATTGTTGATCCTGGCCGTGGTGTATCTGGGTGTGAATTTCCAGGATATGATGGAAAACAGAGGATCTAAGCCAGCTTCCTTACAGGAGGGATCTGCCATTGATGAGACACTGATCTCCAAATTGCAGGCCCTGGAGGATCTTATCCATGAAAATTTCTACCTGGGGGAAGTGACCAATGAGGAACTACAGACAGGTATTTACAGAGGGATGCTGGCGGCCCTGGGGGATATCTATTCCGAATACTATTCTGCAGAAGACCTGGAGATGTTTATGCAACAGGCGGAGGGAATCTATTATGGCATTGGTGCTTATGTGGGGCTGGATGCAGCAACTGGATTTCCCAAGATCAGCGGGGTGATCCAAGGGGCACCGGCAGAGACAGCAGATCTGCGGGCCAATGACTTGATCTATGAGGTGGATGGGGAATCTACGTACGGACTGAGTCTGACGGAGGCCGTATCCATGATCAAGGGACCGGAGGGTACGGATGTGGTGCTGACCATTGTGCGGGAAGGAGTCACGGAATTTCTGGACGTAACAATAACCAGGGCCAAGGTGGAGGCTCCCACAGTGAACCAGGAGATGCTGGAAGAAGGAATGGCTTATATCCAGGTGACGGAATTTGACGATGTGACAGTGGACCAGTTTGCAGAGGCGCTTGCCGTGTCCAGGGGATCCGGCATGAAAGGACTGATCCTGGATCTGCGGGCGAACCCTGGCGGGAATCTGGATGCAGTGGTGGATATGTGCCGCATGATCCTGCCAAAGGGAATGATTGTATATACAGAGAACAAGAAGGGCCAGCGCAATGAATATACCTGTGATGGAGACCGGGAACTGGAGGTGCCTCTGGTTGTGCTGGTGGATATGAACTCAGCCAGTGCCTCTGAGATCATGGCAGGTGCAATCAAGGATTATGGCATCGGGACCCTGGTGGGAACCACTACGTTTGGCAAGGGTATTGTGCAGCAGGTCATGCCCTTTAGGGACGGATCCGCTGTGAAGATGACCATCAGTGCCTACTTTACTCCCAAGGGGAACAATATCCATGGTTTAGGGATTGAACCTGATGTGCTGTGTGAGTTCGATGGGGATGCATATTATGGCAGTGAGGACCACCCGGATAACCAGTTGGAGAAGGCCAAGGAAGTACTTAGGGGGCTGATGCAATAAGGAAGATTTTCTAAAGAGTCTGTCCTAAGAAAACCTAAATCATTTCTGGATATGCACAGGTTTTTTACTTCTTATTGCTGCTGAAACGGCATGACGGAAGTGTGAAATCCAAGGGCTGCCAGAGGGAAAGAGGGTATGATGCAGGTACAGAAGATTTCAGAGGATGTTGTCAAAGCATTTCAGAGCAGGATCGCGGAAAACAGGGTAAATTTACATGGTTTTTTATTGGTGCAGGGAGACCAGACCCTAACGGAGCATTATTATGCCCCATATGGTCCGGACTCACTGCATCGTATGTTTTCTGTGGCCAAGAGTTTCACTTCCCTTGCCGTAGGGTTGATGGCGGAGGAAGGGTTGATCGGGCTGGATGAGAGAATCTGTAGCTATTTTCCGGAAAAGCTGCCGGAGGGAGGTTCCCACCCCTGGCTGGCGGAACTGACTATACGTCAGATGCTTTCCATGACTACTTGTTATGCCCGAACCACTTATGCCAATTGGGAGGGGCCGGACTGGGTGGAGACCTTTTTCAGATCCATACCAGATCACTATTCAGGTACCAATTTCTGTTATGAGACTTCGTGCGCCCACACACTGGCGGGACTGGTGGAAAAGCTCACAGGGAAAAAAATGTTGGACTATCTGCGGGATAAGGCTTTCCGGGAGATTGGTTTTAGCGAGGCCGCCTATATGATCACGGATCCGCTGGGGATCTCGCAGGGAGGTTCCGGGCTGGTATGTACCCTGCGGGATCTGGCAGTGGTGGCCTGCCTGTGCCGGGATGAAGGAAGATTTCGGGGAAAGCAGCTTCTTCCCGGTTGGTATCTTCGGGAGGCGGTATCCTGTCAGACAGCCACATCGCTCCAGCCTGTGATCGATGAACAGCAGGGATATGGCTATATGTTCTGGCAATGCAGACATGGAGGCTGCTGTATGTACGGGATGGGAGGGCAGCTGGCCCTGATATTCCCCCGGTATGATCTGGTCTTTGTCACTATGGGGGATACACAGGGCTGCCCTTCAGGATTACAGATAATATATGATGCCTTTTATGGTATATTTTTTAGAGAGTTTGCAGGGGCTGAAAAGGTGGAGATCCCGTGCTGTATTCCGGTGGCCGAGGGAGAGAAAGACTCTCCTCTGGCGAAAATGACAAGCGGCAGGAAATGGATCTGTGAACCGAATAACATGGGACTGAAATGGATACAACCGGATTTTGACGATGGATGTATTGTCCTGGAAGATAAAAAGGGTGTGAAAGAATTCAGATTTGCATGGCAGGAATGGGCGGAGCAGGTATTTCCCGGCACTAGATTTTCTGCGGTGGGTTCTGGTGCTTGGCGTACAGAAAATACGTTTTTGATGCGGTTCTATGTGACGGGAGAGGTACTCAGCCATGTCTATCTGGAACTGGTATTCCGTAAGGACGGGAAGCTGGGGATTCGAATGACAAATACACAGGAACCTTTTCTGAGAGAGTTTAGCGGGTACGCTGCGGCATTTCCAGGAATGTCATAGAATCCGTAGCAACGCAGAGACAGGCGACGGGATATCGTTTGGGACTCTACAGTCTGGTATTTCTTCTGGGGATGAGAAAAAGCAGCCAGGGGAGCGGAGCAGGTCTGAGCTATAACAAGGAGAGAGAAATGTTTCGAAAAAAGAGAATACAACAGGCGGATTATGACAGGGATAATCTTAGACCCATCTTAAAATGCAGCATCTGCAATGGAGAGCAGGTGGCGGGCTTCAAAAACATCCATACAGGAGAGTTTAAAGAGGAATGCTTTATCGCAAACAGTGCGGAATTGGAAGCTTTCAAGCAAAAATACGGTATTACAGAGCTGCCAAAAGAGTATTGAGGAAGAAAGATGCTCTCCCAATTGATGAAGTAATCCCGAAAGAAGAAAGTGAAAGCAGTGCAGATTCTTCAGAAGATAATTATATAGAACAAATTAGTGAATTCCTTGCATGAAACCAAGATACTGGCACAACTGAAGAGCATAAAAAGATATAAAAAAGCACAGAACAAAAGTTCGATTTTGGCCTGTACTTTTTTTGACTTATGTGTTATAATGAAAAACCAAATAGCAGGATAATACTAATTGTACTGGTTGGAGCTATTCAGAGATATTCTGTTTCAGAAATATGTTTTTTGACCTGCATAATTGTTATTATAACGCTTATTCACCAGCTTTGCAAGCTCATTTAACACGAATCGAAAAGTTACTGTGCACGGCGTAGCCGTTACAGCAATGTGATGCACACAGTCTTAGGTTTGTCACGCATAGAACGCGTGAAAACACCTGGAGGTAGTATCGAGTGAACAGTAACAATGTGAATCAAATTACACGAATTTCGGGAGAATAGGCCGATTTTTTGCTCGGTAACAGTGAGGAAAATGCCCTGCTTGCAGGAGTATTTGACGAATGTTGCGACAACGAGAAATCTTGTTTTCGAGTGTCCCATCACAAGTTGGAGGGTTTTATATGCCAGATAAAAAAGAAAATTCGCAATCCGCCGACAATAGTCAGCTACTTGCTCATAAAAGCAGCCCAAAGGACGGGCAGGTTTTTAAATTACAAGCCCCATACAAGCCCACAGGCGACCAGCCACAGGCTATCGCCGAGCTGGTCAAAGGGTTCCGGGAGGGTAACCAGTTCCAGACCTTACTGGGCGTTACCGGCTCCGGCAAGACCTTTACTATGGCTAATATTATTCAGGCCCTAAATAAGCCCACTCTGGTCATTGCTCACAACAAGACCTTGGCTGGGCAGCTCTACGGCGAGTTCAAGGAATTTTTCCCGGAGAACGCGGTAGAATACTTTGTCTCCTACTACGATTACTACCAGCCGGAAGCTTATGTGCCATCCTCTGACACCTATATTGCCAAGGATTCTTCCATCAATGATGAGATAGACAAGCTGCGGTTGTCTGCCACGGTATCTTTGACCGAGCGGCGGGATGTGGTGGTAGTGGCCAGTGTCTCCTGTATCTATGGCCTGGGCAGCCCGGATGAATACCAGGATATGGTAGTATCCCTGAGACCCGGTATGGTGAAGGACAGGGACCAGGTGTTGCGGGAGCTGGTGGATATCCAGTATACCAGGAATGAGATAGACCTGCAGAGAGGGTGTTTCCGGGTTCATGGCGATGTAATTGAGGTGTATCCAGCCCAGGGCGGGGACTATCTGATCCGGGTGGAGTTTTTTGGGGATGAGATCGACAGAATTGCAGAGGTAGAACCACTGTCTGGCAGGATCCATTCGGCATTGAATCATATTGCCATCTTCCCGGCCTCCCACTATGTGGTGTCCCAGGAGAAGATCAAGACAGCCTGTGACAACATCGAGAAGGAGATGGAGGAGAGGGTACGTTTCTTTAAAGGGGAGGATAAGCTGATTGAGGCCCAGCGTATAGCGGAACGGACCAATTTTGACATTGAGATGCTGCGGGAGACAGGGTTCTGTTCCGGTATAGAGAACTATTCCCGGCACTTGAACGGTTCCGCACCAGGAGAACCACCTATGACGCTGATGGATTTCTTCCGGGACGACTATCTGATCATTATTGATGAGTCCCATATGACAATTCCACAGATCAGGGGTATGTATGCGGGAGACCGGTCCAGGAAGCTGACCCTGGTGGATTATGGCTTCCGGCTGCCCTCTGCCCTGGACAACAGGCCGTTAAATTTTGAGGAGTTCGAAGCCCATATCGACCAGATGCTGTTTGTGTCTGCTACACCTTCGGACTATGAGGCAGCTCATGAGCTGTTGCGCACAGAGCAGATCATCCGTCCTACGGGGCTGCTGGATCCCGAAGTGGATGTGCGTCCTGTGGAGGGCCAGATCGATGATCTCATCGGGGCAGTAAATAGGGAAGTGGAGAAACACAACAAGGTGCTGATCACCACCTTGACCAAGCGCATGGCGGAAGACCTTACAGATTACATGCGTGAGGTGGGGATCCGGGTAAAATATCTCCACTCGGACATTGACACCCTGGAGCGGGCAGAGATCATCCGGGATATGCGCCTGGATGTATTTGATGTGCTGGTGGGTATCAATTTGTTAAGGGAAGGACTGGATATTCCGGAGATTTCCCTGGTGGCTATTCTGGATGCGGACAAGGAAGGATTCCTGCGAAGCGGTACTTCTTTGATCCAGACCATCGGCCGGGCTGCCAGGAACGCGGAGGGTCATGTGATCATGTATGCGGATACCATCACAGACTCCATGCGGATGGCCCTGGATGAAACCAGCCGCCGCCGAAAGATCCAGATGCAGTATAATGAGGAACATGGGATCACACCTACTACCATCAAGAAAGCAGTGAGAGACTTGATCAGTATCTCCAGGGTAATTGCCAAGGAGGAGCTGCGTTTCGAAAAGGATCCCGAATCCATGGATCGCAAGGAGCTGGAGAAGCTGATTGCAGAAGTGCAGAAGAAGATGCAGAGAGCAGCGGCGGACTTGAATTTCGAGGCGGCAGCAGAACTCAGGGACAAGATGGTGGAGCTGAAAGAGAAGCTGCGTGATCTGGATTCATAAGGGGATAGCAGTCACTATTAGGACACGAATGTAACAGGAGACCAATGCGGGCAATGAGCCAGGCAGATGCGTCAGCATCCATTTGGCCCTTGCTGCCAGGGGTGTGTAGCGTTGGTGGTGCATGATCAGCACCGGACGAAGCGGAGCGAAGACCCATATCCCGCTGCTTCCTATGCCGGACCTGCGGTCTGCCATCAAAAAGCAAATATTGAAATGAGTGCCCGCCAAAGGCGGGCATGGAGATGTAAGATTGAAAATTGAAAATTTTCAATCCCAAGTTTGTGTCTGCGCGGCATCCACAAACTTGACATACGCAAAAGGCCACGCAGAAATGGAGTTAAAGATGGAAGAAATCAAGAAGATGCGTCCCAGGGAATACATCAAGATCCGTGGGGCCTGCGAACACAACCTAAAAAACATAGATGTGGACATTCCCAGAAATGAACTTGTGGTTCTCACAGGCATGTCAGGATCGGGCAAGTCATCTCTGGCTTTCGACACCATATATGCGGAGGGCCAGAGACGGTATATGGAATCACTGTCCTCCTATGCCAGGCAGTTTCTGGGACAGATGGAGAAGCCAAATGTGGAGCGCATTGACGGCCTGTCCCCGGCTATTTCCATTGACCAGAAATCAACCAACCGGAATCCCCGTTCCACGGTGGGGACAGTGACAGAAATCTACGATTATTTCCGCCTGCTCTATGCCAGGATCGGGATTCCCCACTGTCCCAACTGTGGCAGGGAGATCACAAAACAGACTGTAGATCAGATGGTAGATCAGATCATGGCCCTGCCGGAAGGCACCAGACTACAGCTTCTGGCGCCTGTAGTCCGTGGCCGGAAGGGTGAGCACGCCAAGGTGCTGGACCGGGCCAGGAAGAGCGGCTATGTACGGGTGCGGGTGGATGGCAGTCTCTATGAGCTGACGGAAGAGATCTCCCTGGACAAGAATATCAAACACAACATTGATATCATTGTAGACAGGCTGGTGGTGAAGGCAGGCATGGAACGCCGTCTGGCAGATTCCATTGAGAATGTGCTTGCCCTGTCGGATGGACTGCTGGTGGTGGACATCATAGGAGGGGCACCAATGACCTTCAGCCAGAGCTTCTCTTGCCCGGACTGCGGCATCGGCATCAGTGAGATCGAGCCAAGGAGTTTTTCCTTTAACAATCCCTTTGGCGCCTGCCCGGAGTGCTTTGGACTGGGATATAAGATGGAATTTGACGTGGATCTGATGATACCGGACAGGCGTCTGAGTATCAACCAGGGTGCCATCACGGTAACCGGGTGGCAGTCCTGTACGGACAAGGGGAGTTTTACCAATGCTTTGCTGAATGCTCTGGGAAAGGCCTATCATTTTGATCTGGATACCCCCTTCGAGGAGTATCCGGAGGAGGTGAAGAAGATATTCATTCAGGGGACAGGCGGGAAGGAAGTGGAGGTGCATTATGAAGGACAGCGGGGCAAAGGGGTCTACCCGGTGGCTTTTGAGGGACTTGTGCGCAATGTGGAGAGGAAATACAAGGAGACTTTCTCCGAGACCATGAAGCAGGAGTACGAGACTTACATGCGTATTACCCCTTGCAAGGAATGTAAAGGTATGCGCCTAAAGAAGGAATCCCTGGCGGTGACGGTATATGACCGGAATATTTATGAGGTTACTGCCATGTCTATCCGGGAATTACATGGGTTCCTGGAGAACATGCAACTGACCAGTCAGCAGCAGTTTATCGGGAAGCAGCTTCTGAAGGAGATTAAGG
The DNA here is from genome assembly GCA_910577665.1 of uncultured Acetatifactor sp. Classification (GTDB taxonomy): domain Bacteria; phylum Bacillota; class Clostridia; order Lachnospirales; family Lachnospiraceae; genus Acetatifactor. Next base: position 58,676 of record CAJTOJ010000015.1, on the reverse strand, counting down.
CCCGGGTGGGATTTCTGGTAGATGTGGGGCTGGAATATCTGTCCCTGGCCCGGGGGACCGGAACCTTGTCCGGCGGGGAGGCCCAGCGGATCCGGCTGGCTACCCAGATCGGATCTGGTCTGGTAGGCGTGTGCTATATCCTGGATGAACCCAGTATTGGTCTGCACCAGAGGGACAATGACAAGCTGCTGGCCACCTTGAAGCATCTCAGGGATCTGGGGAATACCTTGATTGTGGTGGAACATGACGAGGATACCATGCGGGAAGCGGATTATGTGGTGGATATCGGTCCCGGAGCCGGATCCCATGGGGGTGAGGTGGTAGCCTGTGGCACCGCACAGGAGATCATGCAGGTACAGGAATCCATCACAGGCAAATATTTGAGCGGGGAGCTGAAGATACCTGTTCCTGCAAAACGCCGGACATCCACAGGATCCTTGAAGGTCCTGGGGGCGAAGGAAAATAACCTTAAAAACATTGATGTGGAGTTTCCGCTGGGTGTCATGACCTGTGTTACAGGGGTATCCGGTTCCGGAAAGAGTTCCCTGGTCAATGAAATCCTCTATAAGCGCCTGGCCAGGGATCTGAACAGGGCCAGATGCATACCGGGGAAGCATAAGGATATGAAGGGGCTGGAACAGCTGGACAAGGTAATCAATATTGACCAGTCTCCCATTGGCAGGACGCCCAGGTCCAATCCGGCTACTTACACCGGGGTGTTTGACCAGATCCGTGACTTGTTTGCCTCCACTGCGGATGCCAAGGCCAAGGGCTATGGCAAGGGCAGGTTCAGCTTCAATGTGAAGGGGGGGCGGTGTGAAGCTTGTGGCGGTGATGGTATCATCAAGATTGAGATGCACTTCCTCCCGGATGTGTATGTGCCCTGCGAAGTCTGTGGCGGAAAACGGTATAACCGGGAGACATTGGATGTCAAGTATAAGGGGAAGAGTATTTTTGATGTACTGGACATGACAGTGGAGGAAGCCCTGGGCTTCTTTGAGAATGTACCCTCCATCCGCAGGAAGATTGAGACCCTGTACGATGTAGGATTGTCTTATGTGAAGCTGGGACAGCCATCTACCACGCTGTCAGGCGGGGAGGCCCAGCGGATCAAGCTGGCAACGGAGCTTTCCAAACGCAGCACAGGGAAGACCATCTATATTCTGGACGAGCCTACCACAGGGCTGCACTTTGCAGATGTACACAAACTGGTAGAGATTCTGCACAGACTGGCAGATGGTGGTAACACGGTGGTGGTGATCGAACACAATCTGGACGTGATCAAGACAGCGGACTATATTATAGATATCGGCCCGGAAGGCGGGGACAAGGGCGGCACGGTGATTGCCCGGGGCACTCCGGAGGAGGTGGCGCGAAACCACAAGTCCTATACAGGAATGTATGTGAAGAAGATGCTGGAATAGGACGGTGTATTTTTTCTTCTGGAGGGCTAAAGTCTGGCCGTCATCAGACCGATATAAGGTAGAGATAGCAAGGATGCGGAGAAATGAGCGGAGGGAACCGTTCTTTTCTCCGTGTTTGTACTTTCAAATTTTTTTCGGACCCTTACGAAAAATTTTCATGAACCCCTATGAAAAAGGTTTTTTTTCGGTTATAATAAACCATGTATGACTTTGGACAGGGACATGGGAATCCATTAGAAAGGGGATATGCAGTATGCAGTGCACAGATATCGGAATTGATTTAGGTACAGCCAGCATTTTAGTATACATCCGGGGAAAAGGCGTTGTGTTAAAGGAGCCGTCTGTAGTGGCTTTTGATAGGGATACAAATAAGATTAAGGCCATTGGGGAGGATGCGCGGCTGATGCTGGGGCGTACCCCGGGGAATATTGTTGCAGTCAGGCCTTTAAGGCAGGGTGTGATATCAGACTATACGGTTACAGAGAAGATGATGAAGTACTTCATCCAGAAGGCATTGGGCAGAAGGACATTCCGGAAACCACGGATCGCTGTCTGCGTGCCCAGTGGGGTCACAGAGGTGGAGAAAAAGGCAGTGGAGGATGCCACCTATCAGGCCGGTGCCAGGGAAGTATCCATCATAGAAGAACCCATTGCCGCAGCCATTGGCGCAGGCATTGATATATCCAAACCCTGCGGGAATATGATTGTGGATATCGGCGGTGGTACCTCGGACATTGCGGTTATCTCCCTGGGAGGGACGGTGGTCAGCGCCTCCATCAAGATTGCAGGGGATGATTTTGATGAAGCCATTGTGCGGTATATGCGTAAGAAGCATAACCTGCTGATTGGTGAGCGTACTGCGGAAGATCTGAAGATCAAGATCGGGTCTGCATACAAGCGTCCCGAAATTGACTATATGGATGTGAGAGGGCGCAATCTGGTTACAGGTCTGCCCAAGACCGTGAAGGTATCCTCTGAGGAGACAGAGGAGGCTTTGAAAGAGACTACATCCCAGATTGTGGAGACCATACACAGCGTTCTGGAGAAGACACCTCCCGAACTGGCTGCAGATATTGCAGATAGGGGGATTGTGCTCACTGGCGGTGGCAGCCTGCTGAGAGGACTGGAGGAACTGATCTCCGCCAAGACAGGTATCAATACCATGACGGCCGAGGATCCCATGACAGCTGTGGCCGTTGGAACAGGAAAATATGTGGAGTTTTTGTCCGGCTACAGGGATAACTGACCGGAAGCCGGGACACCACAAGGGAGGAAGCACATGTTAAAGGGGTTGTATACGGCATACACAGGTATGCTCAACGAACAGCACAGGATGGATACTTTGACCAACAACCTGGCCAATGCCACTACAATAGGATATAAAAAGGAAGGTGCTACCAGCATGGCCTTTGCTGATCTGCTGACGCTGAAGATCAAGGACAGTTCCGTGGGACTACAGAATGTCCAGCGTCTGGGAACAAACAATCCCGGTGTGAAGATCGGGGAGAATTACACAGATTATACAGGAGGTCCTCTGCGGATCACAGATAATACTTATGACCTGGCTATAGAAGGAGACGGCTTTTTCAATGTAGAGTTTACCAACAAGGCTGGGGAGACTTCCACCATGTACACACGTGCAGGGCAGTTTACCTTGACCAGGGAAGGCTATCTGGTGACAAACGATGGGGATTATCTGCTGGATACCCAGAATCGCAGGATCCGGTTGAATACACTGCTGGATTCTAAGATCGAAGGGGATGGCACCATCTATCAGAACGGCACGGCGGTAGCCAGGATCCAGGTCACAGACTTTGAGGATTACAACTATCTGGAGAAATACGGAGAGAACTATTACAGGCCTGTGGAAGGAGCCAGGACCAGAACTGCAAATATAAACATCCGTTCAGGCTACCTGGAGATGTCCAATGTGAATACGGTGACGGAGATGGTGGATATGATCTCTGTGACCAGGGCCTATGAGAGCAACCAGAAGATTATCCAGACTTATGACGGTTCCCTGGAGATCGCAGTGAACCAGCTTGGGAAATTGTAATTGTGAAGATAATTCATAGGCCTGCGGTGTCGTATGCAGACTAAGATATTCTACAACATTACACAGGATAGCGCAAAGACAGCATCCTGCCCGGAAGCATAAGGGACATCCGGGGAAAAGAGCACAGACCAGAAGATCAGGATACAACCAGGAACCAGGGAAAGGAAGAGAGATATGTTACGGAGCTTATGGACTGCAGCAACAGGCATGAGGGCACAGCAGGTGAATTTTGACACGATTGCCCACAATCTGTCTAACGTCAGTACCCATGGGTACAAGACCCAGGTAAATGAATTCAAGAGTTTGCTGTACCAGACTTTGCAGACAAAGACCACTACGGCTAACGGGGACCAGAAACCTACCAGTGCCCAGGTGGGACTGGGTGTGCGCAATTCGGCCATTACCTCTATTTTCAGAGAGGGCAATCTGGTCGCTTCTGAAAGCGATACAGCGTTTGCCATTGATGGTAAGGGATTTTTCGCCGTACGGGGAGCAGATGGCAATACATACTATACCCGCAACGGCAACTTGAAATTTACCCTGGCTACCACAGGTAATATGCTGGCTACTACGGATGGGCTGCCGGTGCTTGATACCAATGGCCGTCCCATTATACTGAACCAGAATTATGTGCTCAGCCAGGTGAGTGTGTCCAAGGATGGCCAGCTGTGCTATCCGGACGAGACCCATAATCCCCGTCCCATTGGCATCACCATTGGTGTGTTCCAGTTTAATAACCCCAATGGCCTGGAGAAACTGGCAGACAGTCTGTATGCCCAGTCTGCGGCCAGTGGTCAGCCAATCAATGAGGCTACCAACAATGCTGTGGAGAAGAGTGACATAATCCAGGGATATCTGGAAGGTTCCAATGTCCAGGTGGCAGATGAGATGGTGAATATGATTGTGACCCAGAGGGCGTATGAGCTGAATTCCAAGGCCATCACTGCATCTGATGAAATGCTACAGCAGGCAAACAACTTGAGACGGTAAAGAATAGAACCATAAATCCCGGTATATAAGCCAGAGAAAGGGAAACAGGGATGATAGATTACAGTGACGTCACTTCCATGTACAGCGACATGTATGCATCCATGGCCAACCAGAGTGCCACGAAGTTACAGGAACAACTCAAAAATCAAGATTATGTAAAGGCTACCGAAAAAGAGCTGATGGATGCCTGTCAGCAGTTCGAAGCATATTTCGTGGAGCAGATGTATAAGGCCATGATGAAGACCACATCTTTTGGCATGGGAAGCACAGGTGCCAATTCCACTCTGATGGACTATTACAAGGATCAGATGATCCAGGGCCTGGCAGAACAGACCACAGAGCAGAATGGCGGTGTGGGCCTGGCCAAGATGCTTTATGAACAGATGCGCCGTAATTATGGGTTGGATGATGTGTCCTTGAAGGATGAGGACAGCAAGGAAGACGTGTCTGCCAACACAGACCATTCCCAGACAGGCATCACTGTATAGGAAAGCCATTGGTTTTGGATGTGAAGATGTATTGCTGCAATATAAAATAGAGACATGATTAGGCTGCTGGAAGAGGCAGCCTTCTTGTGCGTAGGGAAAACAGGAGTATATCCTATGGATACAGTAAACGGATATGTGACACATATTATTTTTCAAAACAGTGAGAACGGCTACACAGTCATGAACCTGATGGTGGAAGGGATGGAGATCACCTGCACCGGTGGCTGTAAGGGCCTAAGCCAGGGGGAGACGATAGAGGCCCAGGGGGAATATGTGGAACATCCGGTATATGGAACACAGTTCAAGATCAGCAGTTTCCAGGTGGTAGCCCCCCAGGACAGGGTTGGTATGGAGCGGTATCTGGCTTCCGGTGCAATCAAGGGAGTGGGTGCGGCCCTGGCGGCCCGGATTGTAAAAAAGTTCGGAGATGATACCTTCCGTATCATAGAGGAAGAACCGGAGCGTCTGGCAGAGATACGGGGCATCAGCGAGCAGAAGGCTCAGGAGATCGCAACCCAGATGGAGGAGAAGAAGGAGCTGCGGGATGCACTGGTATATCTGCAGCAGTATGGTATCTCCAATACCCTGGCCGTGAAGATATACAATACCTACGGGATGGAGTTGTACAAGGTAATGAAGGAGAATCCCTATCGCCTGGCAGAAGATATCACGGGAGTGGGATTTAAAATGGCAGATTCCCTGGCAGCCAGGATTGGTATCCCGGCAGACAGCAATTACAGGATCAGAAGCGGTGTACTATACACCCTGCTTTCGGCTGTGGGGGAGGGGCATTGCTACCTGCCGGTGGATGTGCTGGCTGGAAGGGCCTGCCAGCTGCTGAACGTGCCAGAGGAAGAGATCCGGATCCAGCTTGGAAATATGATGATGGACAAGAAAATCGTTGTCAGGGAAGACTGTGCGTTTGCTTCTACCTATTATTATGCGGAGCTGAATTGTGCCAGTATGCTCCATGGGCTGAACCTTTCCCTGGAAGAAGAGGATCTTCCCTCCCGGGAGGCAATGCTGGAGAAGCGTCTAACAGAACTGGGCAGGGAATTGAAGATGGAACTGGATGGACTGCAGATGAAGGCAGTAAAGGAATGTGTTCGGAATGGCCTGTTTATTCTGTCTGGAGGGCCGGGGACGGGGAAGACTACCACCATCAACATGATCATACGGTATTTTGAGGCTGAAGGTCTGGATATCTTACTGGCAGCACCTACAGGAAGGGCGGCAAAGCGTATGACGGAAGCCACAGGGTACGAGGCGAAGACAATCCACCGCCTGCTGGAGCTGAATAGTGCCCTTTCCGATGAAGACACCAGGAAAGTGAGTTTTGAGAGAAACGAGACCAATCCTCTGGAAGCGGATGTGATCATAATTGATGAGATGTCCATGGTGGATATTCAGCTGTTCCAGGCATTGCTAAAAGCAGTACTGCCCGGCAGCAGGCTGGTACTGGTAGGGGATGTGAACCAGCTCCCCAGTGTAGGACCTGGACAGGTGCTGCGGGACTTGATGGAGAGTGCTGCTTTTCCCATGGTTGAGCTGAAAAAAATTTTCCGGCAGGCGGAGAAAAGTGATATCGTGGTCAATGCACACCGGATCAACAGCGGACAGCAGATTACCCTGGACAATAAATCCATGGACTTTTTCCTGCTGGAGAGAAGGGACGTCAATGTCATTTACAAGCATATGATACAGCTGATAAATGAAAAACTTCCCAGATATGTGAAGGCCACGCCATTTGACATCCAGGTTCTGACGCCCATGCGGAAAGGCAGCCTGGGATGTGAGACCTTAAACAGTATCCTCCAGAGGTACCTGAACCCTCCGGATCCGGGGAAAAAGGAACATCTGTCCGGAGACACCATCTACAGAGAGGGAGATAAGGTCATGCAGGTGAAGAACAATTACCAGCTGGAGTGGGAGGTGGTGAGCCGGTATGGCATTCCTGTGGATGGCGGCACCGGGGTATTCAACGGGGATATGGGTAAGATCCTGGAGATCAATGAGACAGCATCCAGCATGGTTGTGGAATATGACGAGCAGCGCCGGGTCATATACCCTTTTTCCCTGTTGGAAGAGCTGGAGCTTTCTTATGCCATTACCATTCACAAGTCCCAGGGTAGCGAGTATCCGGCGGTGATCCTGCCGCTGCTGGCAGGTCCGCGGATGCTGTTTAACCGCAATCTCCTCTATACAGCCATTACCCGGGCCAGAAACTGTGTCACCATACTGGGCAGTAGTGACACTGTGCGGGGGATGATTGACAATGTCAGTGAGAACAGACGCTACACGGCATTGAAGGACAGGATCCGGGGATGTGGAGATCCGCCGCTGGTTCAAGCGGCCGGAAGCGGAAAATAGCCAAAGGGGGAACTAAGACAGGAAAGGGGCTGCCAGGAAACTTCTGACAGTTATTCAAAGGGAAATTGGAAGGAAGATGCAGGGGAAGGCCGGAGAAGGTTCAGGGAGGAGCCTGCAAATTGAAGGAAAGAGACAGACAAAAACAGATGGGGGACCCGTGGAAAAGGTACCTTGTAAAAGCCTGGGCGGTGCTCACGGAACTGTTGTATCCATACCGCTGTCCGGTGTGCGATGGGGTGGCGCCTTTTGGGAAGAAGATATGTCCCGCCTGCCATAAACAGTTAAAACCCATCCAGGAACCATGGTGTATGAAATGCGGTAAGAAGCTTTCCGATGAAAGGGAGTACTGTAGGGACTGTGCCCACAGGGAACATGCTTTTGTGAGAGGACGTGCATTATATGAGTATGGTTCTGTGGCAACAGCCATCTACCGTTTCAAATATCGGGGAAGAAGGGAATATGCAGCGTATTTCGGAGAGGAGGCTGTGAAAGTCCTGGGAAGTTTTATCAGGGAGATTGCCCCGGATGGTCTGGTGCCTGTCCCGTTACACCCTGCCCGTATGGCTGTCAGGGGATACAACCAGGCAGAGCTTCTGGCCAGGGAGATGGGAAAGCACCTTGAAATACCAGTATATGGAAAACTGGTGCGCCGGGTCAGGAATACCATGCCATTAAAACAATTAAATCCGAAAGAACGGGAAAATAATTTGAAAAAGGCTTTCAATATGGCGGCAAATGATGTAAAATTAAAAAAAATTATAGTTATCGATGACATCTACACCACCGGCAGCACCATAGAGGCAGTGACAGATGTACTGCTTTCAGGTGGTGTACAGGATGTATATTTCATTACACTGGCCTGCGGGGCAGGAATTTAGAGGAAGTCCTGTATACTGACAGGGATAAATGGAGGATACTATGAATATTAGGAATTGTAAAAGCTGTGGCCGGATCTTCAACTATATTTCGGGTCCCATAATCTGCCCTATGTGTAAGGAGAATGCCGAGGCGAAGTTCCAGGAGGTGAAGGATTACATCCGGGAGAACAAGGGGGCCAGCATCAATGAAGTTGCTGAAGCCTGTGATGTGGATCCCGGACAGATCAGACAGTGGCTCAGGGAAGATCGTCTGGAAGTGACGCCGGATTCAGCCATTACACTAAGTTGTGATAACTGCGGGGCTTCTATCCGCAGCGGAAAATACTGTGAAAAGTGCAAGAACAGTATGGCAAAGAATCTCAGCAGTGTCCTGGGCAATGGGAAGTCCAAACCGGTGCAGCCCCAGAGGAAGGATGAGGATGGCCCCAGAATGAGATTCTTGAAATAGTGGGATAGGAGGAGTATCATGCTGAATGAGGAACGCATTATCCTGATGACGCACATGGCTTCCTACGAAGCCGGAGAAGGCAGGAAAAATGTGAAGATTGGCAACTATTTCCGCAGCGACTATATTGCCGTGCAGATACTGAAAGCGATTATCAGCGGGACGATTGCGTTTGCGGTAGTGTTTGCACTTTATATTTTCTATGACTTTGAGACATTTATGCAGGATCTGTATAAGATTGACTTGATTGCCTTTGCCAAACAGGTGCTGTTTTACTATGCCGTGACGGTGGCAGGCTATGCGGTGATTACCTATGTGGTCTGTACTTACCGGTATATACGTGCGAAAAAAAGTTTAAAGTGCTATTATCAGAATTTGAAGAAACTGGCCTCTCTTTACAGTGGCCAGGATGCGTAAGCCGCTTCCTGCCCGGAGGACAGGAAGAGTAAATAGCATTTTTGGAGGATTGTATGACTGGTTTACTGGAAATACGGGAAAAAATTAAATTTCTTTACAGCAGGTATGAGATTTTTATCCTGCCTGTGATTAAATTCCTGCTGGCGTTCCTTGTGCTGAACACATTGAATGGACAGATGGGCTATATGACCCGGCTGGACAATATTGCCATAGTGCTGATTGTGGCGCTGATGTGTTCTTTTCTGCCCACAGGCTGTATCATATTGTTTGCAACCCTGTTTAGTCTATTGCATATGTATGCCCTTTCCATGGAGGTTGCCCTGGTGGGGCTGTGTGTGTACCTGGTGATGTTTTTGTTGTTTTTCCGGTTTGCACCCAGGGACTCCCTGGTGGTGGTGCTCACACCCCTGCTCTTTGCCATGAAGATTCCCTATGTGGTACCTCTGGTGGTGGGCCTTACCTGTAGCCCTGTGTCCATAGTGTCTGTGGGATGTGGTATCTGTGTGCATTTCCTGTTCCAGACGGTGATTGACAATGCACCTGCCGTCAAGACCCTGGAGGATTCGGAGATTGTTGCCAAGATACGGCTTATCATAGATGGCATCGTGGGGAACAAATCCATGATGGTGATGATTGCAGCTTTTGCCATTGCCATCCTGGTGGTGTATCTGATCCGCAGGATGTCTGTGGGGTATGCCTGGACCATAGCGATGGTGTCAGGGGCAATGACGAATATTGTAGTCCTGCTGGTGGGGGATCTGCTCTATGATATCAATGTATCAGTGGGCGGGGTGCTGCTGGGTTCTGTTCTGGGACTGGCAGTAGCCAAGGTGGTGGAATTGTTCAGATTTTGTGTGGATTACAACCGCACGGAAAAGGTACAGTTTGAAGATGACGAATACTATTACTATGTGAAGGCCATACCGAAGATGACGGTAGCGGTCTCCACCAAAACAGTGAAGAAAATCAATTCCCAGTCACAACATGCCAGGACAGGAACAGCTACAGGAGCCGGCACCAGACAGGCTGGACAGCACAGGCCGGTGAATGTGACCACGGAGCATACACCGGGAGGGCGCAAGACATCTGGTGGTTCCAGGTCTTCCGGCCGCCGCAGGAGTGTGACAGTGGGGAATACAGCACGGCCAGGGAGCCGGGAAGAACAGGATCAGGAAGATCTGTTCTGACAGACCGTTACAGGACATCTGCCCGGTTGCCAAGGTTCTTGTCAAGGCATTTATCATGGAAACAGAAAAGTGAGACTAGAAGAAAATGCAATGGTTTGATACTGCTGTTGATTATGTTAAAAGTTATGCACCTACAATAGACTGGCGCGATGTCCTGGAGATCTTGATTATCACGGTTCTGCTGTATTATATCCTGGACTGGATGAAGACCACCAGGGCCTGGCTTCTGCTGCGGGGCCTGATTCTGATCTGTGTGTTCCTGGTGGTAGCCTTCTTCCTGGATATGACTACGATTTTGTGGGTGGCCCAGAATGCACTGGGATTTGTGGTGACAGCCATTATTGTAGTCATGCAGCCGGAATTGCGTCATGCCCTGGAGGATCTGGGGAAGAAGAATTTCTTTCCATCGGCATTGTTTTCCGATGCTGCCCGCAGGGAGAACAGTGCTTTTTCGGAAAAGACTGTGAATGAGATCACCAAAGCCTGTGTGGAGATGGGCAAGGTGAAGACAGGGGCGCTGATTGTGATCGAACAGACAGTGGCTCTGAAAGACTATGAGCGCACGGGTATCGAAGTGGATGGCATAGTAACCAGCCAGCTTCTCATCAACATATTTGAACATAACACGCCACTCCATGATGGTGCGGTAATTATCCGCGGGAACAGGGTGACATCTGCCACCTGCTATCTGCCTTTGTCTGACAATCTGGGACTGAGCAAAGAACTGGGAACCAGGCACCGGGCAGGCGTAGGCATATCGGAAGCCACAGATTCCGTGACAGTGATCGTCTCTGAGGAGACAGGACATATCAGCGTGGCCAATGAGGGGGAACTGACCAGAAATCTCACCGGGGAAGCCTTGAAGACCAGGCTGCTTCAGATGCTGGAGGGAGGTTCGGAGGAAAAAAAGGCCAAGGGTAAACACATATGGATGGGAAGGGGCAGGAGTAAGAATGAGAAAAAGAATATTCCGTAACTGGGGGCTGAAGATTGCATCCCTGCTACTTGCCTGCGTTCTCTGGTTCCTGGTGGTTGCCATCAATGATCCCAAGGAGACGCGGACTTTTTCCAATATTCCGGTGACACTTGTGAACACGGAGCTACTGGAGGAGGGGAACAAGGTGTATGAGGTGCTGGACAACACCAACCGGGTCCGGGTGTCGGTACGTGCTCCAAAGAGTATCATCAAGGACATACAGGCTTCTGATATCATAGCAGAGGCTGATATGAGCAGACTGACAGACATTAACACCATACCTATCACATATTCTATATTGAATGCAGGGTCAGAGTATACTATTGAGGGGATTCCGGCCTCCAGTGTGGTAAAGCTGAATGTGGACGAGAAGGCCAGCAAACTGGTGCGGGTGAGTTGTGTTACTACCGGGGAACCGGCAGAGGGATATATGGTGGGCAGGATCCAGCTGGATCTGAATCGGATCGAGGTGACGGGTCCCCAGACAGCTGTGGAGAAAATCAGCTATGCCCAGATTAATGTGGATGTATCGGGGGCGTCTTCTGATATGTCGTTGAATGGGGATATCCTGTTATACGATGGGGAAGATAACCGGCTGGATCTGCCAGCTGTGAAACTGAGTGAGGCCCATGTACATGTATCTGTTCCGGTACTTGCGCTGAAGGAAGTTCCGCTTGTGCTTGATGTGACAGGAACACCGGCAGACGGCTTCCTGGAGACAGGTGTGATTACTTGTGAACCTTCCAATGTAATGTTGGCAGGCACATCCTACGCCCTGAACCAGGTGACCAGGATAACCATTCCCCAGGAGGTACTGGACATCAGCGGTGCGACTGAGACTGTGGTGAAGACGGTCAATATCAAGGACTATCTGCCGGACAATGTGAGTCTTGCGGACAGTAGCTTTAATGGGAATGTGAAAGTCACCATACACATTGAACCCGTAGTGACAAGGAATCTGGAGATACCGGGAGCACGTCTTTCCATCCAGAATGTACCGGAAGGATTTGAGGTAGAACAGATAGACCAGGAGGAGGCATATGTGCTGCGGATCTCCGGCCTGGAACAGAATGTCCGCGCAGTGACGGCGGAAAGCCTTACAGGTACCATAGACATTGCCGCATGGATGGCAAGGGAAGAGATGGAGGAACTTTCAGCAGGGCTCTATTCTGTTCCGGTTACGTTCACATTGCCTGGTAATGTTGTGATAGAACAGCAGCCTGAGGTTAGGATAACGATTGTAAAACAGGATGAAGTGGAGGATATGTAGAGATGGCCAGATTATTTGGAACAGATGGTGTGAGAGGGGTTGCAAACGAGGAACTGCCTCCCCTTTTGGCAATGCAACTGGGGCAGGCTGGTGCTTATGTGCTTACCAAGGAGAAAAAGCACAAACCTACCATTATGGTGGGGTGTGACACACGCATTTCGGGGGATATGTTGGCTAATGCCTTGATGGCAGGAGCCTGTTCCGTAGGAGCAAACTGTATCTATCTGGGAATTCTGCCTACGCCTGCGGTAGCATATCTGACGAAAAAGTACCGGGTGGATGCAGGTGTGGTGATTTCTGCTTCCCACAATCCGGTGGAGTCCAACGGTATCAAGTTTTTTGATGGGGATGGCTATAAGCTTCCGGATGCCCTGGAGGACGAGATTGAAGCTTTGATACACAGCAATATGGCCGATGTGAATTTTCCGATTGGCACAGGGGTGGGCAAGATCAAATATCGCACAGATGCCAGGGAGGAATATATCAATCATTCCATTACAGCGGTGCCTGTAGATCTGCGGGGAATGAAGATTGTGGTAGACTGTGCAGAGGGGGCTTCCTATGTGACTTCTGTGGAGGCACTGAAGGATCTGGGGGGGGATGTGATTGCCATCCACAACAATCCGGACGGAACCAACATCAACTTGAATTGCGGCTCTACCCACATGGAGGAACTGCAAGGCAGGGTGGTGCGTGAAAAAGCCCACGTGGGTCTTGCTTTTGACGGAGACGCCGACAGACTTATGGCTGTGGACGAGAATGGTCAAGTGGTAGACGGGGATCAGATCATGGCTATAATTGGCTGCTATATGAAAGAAAAGGGAACCTTGAAAGATAATACCATTGTGGCAACGGTGATGAGCAACCTGGGATTTTTCCTTATGGGCCAGAAAAACGGGTTGCATATAGAGAAGACCAGGGTGGGAGACCGTTATGTGCTGGAGCGCATGAAGGAGATCGGATCCAGCCTGGGCGGAGAGCAGTCCGGACATATTATCTTCCTGGATGAGAATACCACCGGAGATGGTCTGCTCAGTGCCCTGCATCTGTTGCAGGTAATGGTGGAGACGGGTAAGAGCCTTTCTGAACTGGCTACGGTAATGGAGGTGCTGCCCCAGGCCCTGGTCAGCGCCAGGGTACCAAACCACAAGAAAGAAAGCTACATGGAATATCCCCAGGTGGCAGATGCCATCAAGGATCTGGAAGAGCGCTTTGCCGGGGAAGGCAGGGTGCTGATCAGGCCTTCGGGGACAGAACCACTGGTGCGTGTGATGATAGAAGGAAAAGACCAGCAGGAGATCAGCAGGGAAGCCGAAAAACTGGCGAACCTGATCCAGGAAGTGATTGTCTGATCCAGGCTGTTAAAAGGGGTGGGGCTGCACATGGAGGGAACACAAGGGAGACGTTTTCGTTGACTGTCTGTAATGCAAGGCGGCATGGCGGGAAGTCTGGGAAGGAACGGAGGGAAGGTTAATGGTAAGCCGGAAAGTAGTCATCAAGAATCCGACTGGCCTGCATCTGAGGCCGGCAGGGATTCTGTGCAAGGAAGCAATGCAGTTTAAATCGCTGATCACTTTCACATTCAGGGATAGCACAGCCAATGCCAAGAGCGTGCTGAGCGTACTGGGGGCCTGCGTGAAGTGCGGGGACGAGATCGAATTTGTCTGTGAGGGCGAGGATGAACAGGAAGCACTGGATACACTTGTCCAGGCGGTGGAGAGCGGATTGGGGGAGTAGGACAGTGTTGAATTATCAGAAATACCAGAAGAATCCTGTGGTAGAGTATCCGGAGCGGGAATGGCCTTCCAGGGAGATCAACAGTGCGCCGGTATGGTGTAGTGTTGATCTGCGGGACGGTAACCAGGCGCTGATCGACCCAATGATAGTGGAAGAGAAGATAGAAATGTTCCAGTTTCTGATCGGGCTGGGGTTCAAGGAGATTGAGATCGGATTCCCGGCGGCCAGTCAGATAGAATATGATTTCCTGCGGCAGCTGGTGGACCGCAGGCTGATTCCGGATGATGTGGTAGTACAGGTGCTGACCCAGTGCAGGGAGGAGCTCATTGACAGGACGTTTGAGTCCATACAGGGCTGTAAGCAGGCTATTGTGCACATTTACAATTCTACCTCCACCCTCCAGAGGGACGTGGTGTTCCACATGGACAAAGAACATATCACGGAGATTGCTGTAAAAGGCACTCAGATGGTAAAGGAGCGAGCGGCTGCATTTCCAGGAAAAATTATTCTGGAATATTCCCCTGAGAGCTTTACAGGCACGGAGCTGGACTATGCCCTGGAGATCTGCAATGCAGTGATCCATACCTGGCAGCCGGATCCAGAGAACCCCATGATCATCAACCTGCCCTCCACGGTAGAGATGAATACGCCCAATGTTTATGCAGACCAGATTGAGTGGATGATCCGTCACCTGGACAACAGGGAGAGCGTTGTGGTAAGTATCCATCCCCACAACGACAGGGGAACCGGTGTGGCCAGTGCGGAACTGGCATTGCTGGCAGGAGCTGACCGCGTGGAAGGGACTCTGTTTGGCAATGGGGAACGCACAGGAAATGTGGACATTGTGAACATTGCCTATAATATGTTCTCCCAGGGTATTGATCCCAGACTGCACCTGGAGAGGATCAATGAGATCATTGAAATCTATGAGAGATGTTGTAAGCTGCCCATCCATCCCAGGCATCCATATGCGGGCAAGCTGGTGTTTACGGCCTTTTCGGGTTCCCACCAGGATGCCATCAACAAAGGTGTACATGCCATGAAGGAGCGGGGAAGCCGGATCTGGCAGGTGCCCTATCTGCCCATTGACCCCTCGGATATCGGCAGGGAATACGAGCCCATCGTGCGGATCAATTCCCAGTCCGGCAAGGGTGGTGTGGCGTTTATCATGGATACTTATTTTGGCTTTAAGCTGCCCAAAGCCATGCACAAGGAATTTGCCAATGTGATACAGGCCATATCCGAGAAGCAGGGGGAAGTGACCCCGGACCAGATCATGGACAGTTTCCGGGAGACCTATCTGAACCGGAAGGAACCCGTCCACTTCCGCAGGCTGCATATTACAGACATAAGTGGCCAGGTGAAGACGGATTTTGATACCAGGGTGGAAGTGGAGTATACCTTACATGGGGCCCCAAAGACCTTTACTGCAGTTGGAAACGGACCCATAGACGCGGTGCAGCGGGGGCTGAGCCACGAACTGGCACTCTCCATCAAAGTGCTGGATTATGAGGAACATGCCCTACAGAGCGGAGCCAATTCCCAGGCAGCAGCCTATATCCATCTTCTGGATGGGGAGACAGGCAGGGTTACATACGGTGTGGGGGTAAGTTCCAATATCACACGGGCTTCTGTAAGGGCCATTTTCTCTGCGATAAACCGGCTGGAACTGGTATAGGAAGCAAATACTCTTTCATAAAATGACGGCTGCATATATGCAGCCGTCATTTTATGATTGCAGGTCTGATTTGATCCTGGATGTAAAGTGTACAGATAGCTTGTTGACGACACGTTTCAGATTACCGGAAAGTGAAATTATTGCCTTCCTGGATCACGCAGACCATGGTTTTTCCTGTATTCAGGATTACTTCATTCCCGTTGTCGTCATAATACCTTGTGGCACCGTAGTCTGAGGTCTTCTCCCAGGTTACATGGATTCCCTTGCCATTGGTGAAAAACCAGCCGTCCCTGGTGGTATCGTGGCATTGGAATACCATATAACCCTGGTCAAGTCCCAGGTCTTCCCATTTCACGGTCTGCACCAGAATGTTTTTGAAGGCCAGCTGCTGACCGGTTGCTGCGTCCACATGGGGACCGTCCGTGCCGCCAGCCAGATGCTGGGAGCGGTAGTAGAGTCCGTCATTCTCATTGTACTCAAAATAGCACCTGGTCAGGGGATAGCAGCCGGACATGTCAATGTAGGTGGCATTCTTGGCGTCCTTTCCATACTGGGACAGGATATTGGGACTTGCCTTGGAGGTAAAGCGGTAATGATGCTCTTCACATAGTTCCCGGTACTCCATGGGATATTCTTTCCGGTAGATGGCATCGGCCAGTCTGCTGCCGGTGGCGTAGACATTGTGCGGCTTTTCGCGGTCGTTGGACCGGAAAAAAGCGTCACCATCTGTTCCCAGGCCATCCACATGCTGGGTGGTAGGCTCTGCCATTAGGTCATTGATGAAAAACGGACCTCCGTAATGAACGATAAAGGCGTCCCATTCAAAAGCCCAATAGGCATAATAGGAACGGAGGCTCCGGATATTGCCGATTTTGTCCAGTTTCTCCCAGTCCTCATAGATGGCCATCAGCCGGGTGGTCCGCCCCTCTGTGTTGGCTTCATAAAGAACAGATGCCTCCGAGAGATGATAGTGAGGAACTGCAGCAATTTCATTGGGGATCATCACGGCAATGGGCCTGGTGGCTGCCACCTGGGAATCCACCCACTCATTGGTAAGGCGGCTGCGCACCATACCGGCCCTGGGCGGAAGAGAATCGTCCACCGGGGCGGATCCTGTGGAGGTGGGGGACGGGGATGGCACTTCCGGCATGGGTACATGGGAAGGCGTATCAGATTCGGATTCTGAAGCAGATGGATCTGGCTCGGATGTATGGCTGGGGCCGCAGGCAGTAAGGCACATGGCCAGGAGAGCCAGAAGCAGCCCGTTTTTCATTTTGCCCATATAACTTTCTCCTATGTCTTTGTGTTTCAGCATTTTACATTATATATTGCGCAACAGCGCACATGGAATCAGAAGCTGAAACAAGATCTTTATGTTTCAGCTTTTACCAATTTTACCATAGGAATCCGATGCAGTCACCAAAATGACAGCAAAATTAAGATTTTTTAATAAACACGGTATCCCAGAAAGGCAATGAATATACCAAGAATGGCTCCGATCAGTACCTGGAAAGGAGAGTGACCTACAAATTCTTTCAGCTTATCATGGGCAGATATTTCACTTCGTCCCATATCTTCAAAAGTGCGCAGCATCTCATTGAGCAGTCTGGCCTGGATGCCGGTCTCCCGGCGGACACCCATGGCATCATACATGACTACAATGGCCATAAGAAGGGAGATGGCAAATTCAAAACTGCCTGCTCCATATTCATAGGCGGCTGCAGCTGCCAGGGCACATACCGTGGACGAGTGGGAACTGGGCATGCCGCCACTTCCCACCAGACGTTCGGCTTTGAATTCCCGCACCAGGATCAAGTGGATCACTGTCTTAAGAACCTGTGCTACCAGCCAGCCCACTGCAGCAGTCAAAAAAATTTTATTATCAGCCAGTTCCTTGAAAAAATTCATCCTGAAAACCTGTCCTTTCTGTTTTCCGTCACACGCACTAGTATACCCCAAAACCGGGCCAAAGTCCAGTTATAACAGCTTACATTACTGTTCACCCCCAATGAAGAAAAGTCTGTTCCTTTCGGAAAAAATGTGATATACTCTAGAAGAATGTAGAGGAAATGTAGAGTATGGAGACAGAACTTGTAAGAACCGGACAGGGTGAAGGGGGCTTCACCCCAAAGGAGGAGGAGACCCTGCGCAGGGCAGGAGAGATCATAAGAGCCGGAGGACTGGTGGCTTTTCCCACAGAGACCGTATATGGGCTGGGGGGAGATGCCTTGAACAGGGAATCCTCCCGGAAGATATATGCGGCCAAGGGGCGGCCTTCCGACAATCCTCTGATTGTCCATATCAGCAATCTGGGAGACCTGGAACACATTGTATCCCATGTTCCCGAAGAGGCAGTGAAGCTGGCACAAAGTTTCTGGCCGGGTCCCTTGACCATGGTCCTGCCAAAGGCGGCGGCAGTCCCTTATGAGACCACAGGGGGACTGGATACGGTGGCGGTACGTATGCCTTCCCACCCGGTGGCCAGGAGGCTGATCTCATATAGCGGAGGCTATGTGGCGGCACCCAGTGCCAATGCTTCCGGCAGGCCCAGCCCTACGATTGCAACCCATGTGATAGAAGACATGTCTGGCAGGATTGATATGATTATAGATGGAGGAGAAGTGGGCATCGGACTGGAATCTACCATTGTAGACCTGACAGTATCCCCGCCCCAGATTCTCCGCCCCGGCTATATCACCGGAGAGCTTCTGCGGCAGGTACTGGGACCGGTGGAGACAGACCGGGCCATTCTCCAGGCGGACAGCACACAGGTTCCCAGGGCACCGGGAATGAAATACCGCCATTACGCGCCCAGAGGGGAGCTGGTCATTGTGGAGGGAACCGGGCAACAGGTGGCTGCCTGGATCAACCGCCAGGTAGCGGCAGACCATGCTTCAGGGTGCAGGACCGGTGTCATCACCACCGGGGAACGGCGGAGACTGTACCAGGCGGATGTGGTGAAATGTGTGGGAAGCCGCCAGGAGGAGGAGAGCATTGCCAGGAATCTGTACCTGGTGCTGCGGGAATTTGACCAGGAGAAGATAGACAGGATTTATTCAGAAAGTTTTGGAGAGGGAAGGCTGGGCGGAGCCATTATGAACAGACTGCTCAAGGCTGCTGGACATCGCACTATTGAAGCATCTAAGGAATGGGAACAAGATACATAAAGGAGGGATCGGGGTAATGGTAGGGATCGGAAGCGACCACGGAGGATTCGAGCTGAAGCAGAAAGTGATAGCACACCTGGAGGGCAGGGGAATCCCCTACAGGGATATGGGCTGCTATGGGAAGGAAAGCTGTGACTATCCTGCGTATGGACGGGCTGTAGCGGAAGCCGTGGCTGCCGGGGAATGTGAGAAGGGGATCGTGATCTGTACCACAGGCATAGGCATCAGCATTGCAGCCAACAAGGTGCCCGGTATCCGTTGTGCCCTGTGTGCGGATACTTTTTCGGCCAGGATGACCAGGCTCCACAACGATGCCAATGTGCTGGCCATGGGTGGCGGTATTCTGGGGGACAATCTGGCCATGGAAATTGTGGATACGTTTTTAGGTACAGCGTTTTCCCAGGAGGAGAAGCACAGCAGAAGGATCCAAAGTATAGAAGTGTGAGAAGAAGTTCTAAGCATTCAAAATACATACGCTAAGAACATCTACAACGCATGAATGCGCCTTTCTCACACTGAAGAACGCAAGAACAGCGTTCTTCCCACGGATTATTAGTGCCGCTTGCGCGGCATGACTGGAAGTGTGAGAAGAAGTTCTAAGCGTTCAAAATACATACGCTAAGAACATCTACAACGAGAATTTCATTACAGGAGGAAGAAGCAGTATGTCAAAGGTATTCGTTATGGACCATCCCTTGATCCAGCACAAGATTGGCCTTATCCGCAGAAAAGAGACAGGAACCAAGGATTTCAGACAGACCATCAGTGAGATTGCCATGCTGATCTGTTACGAAGCCACCAGATACCTGCAGGTGGAGGATGTGGAGATCGAGACGCCCATCTGCAAAGCGACAGCCAAAGAACTGAAGGGAAAGAAGATGGCCATTGTGCCCATCCTGCGGGCAGGGCTTGGCATGGTGGACGGTATGCTACAGCTGATCCCTGCGGCCAAGGTTGGGCATATCGGATTGTACAGGGATCCGGAGACCTTAAAGCCGGTGGAATATTACTGCAAGCTTCCGGCGGACTGTGCGGAGCGGGAGGTGTTTGTGGTAGATCCCATGCTGGCCACAGGCGGTTCTTCCGTTGCGGCCATACAGATGCTGAAGGATAAGGGATGCAGGAACATCCATTTTATGTGTATCATTGCCGCACCGGAGGGGGTGGAAGTGATGCAGGCAGCACATCCGGATGTGGATCTGTATGTGGGGGCCATGGATGAGAAGCTCAATGATCACGGGTATATCGTACCGGGGCTGGGAGATGCAGGAGACCGTATCTTCGGTACGAAGTAAGAGGAAAAGGTATGGATGGAAAACGGACAGACTATATTAGCTGGGACGAGTATTTCATGGGGGTGGCTTATCTGGCGGGGATGCGTTCCAAGGATCCCAGCACCCAGGTAGGTGCCTGCATTGTGAGCAGTGACAACAAGATCTTATCCATAGGCTACAACGGATTTCCCACAGGGTGTTCTGACGATGTGTTTCCCTGGTCCAAGGAAGGGGAAGAGGACCAGACCAAATACGCTTATGTGACCCACGGGGAGCTGAATGCCATTCTCAATTACCGGGGAGGTTCCCTGGAGGACACGAAGCTGTATGTATCCCTGTTTCCCTGCAATGAGTGTGCCAAGGCCATCATCCAGTCCGGGATCCGGACGGTGGTGTATGATAGCGACAAATACAACGGCAGTCCGGACAACAGGGCGGCGAAGAAAATGTTTGACGCAGCGGGGGTGATTTATATCCCCTATTCCAGATCAGGGAAGCAGATTCATATCCAGCTGTAGGCGTTTACACATTAGATGTTCTGGATGTGGATTCTGTATTGTTTGACTCTGATGCAAGAGGGAGGATATCCGGTTGTGAAGGGGCGTGGAAAGGTAGCATGTTTGCTGGCTATATCGATTCTGTCCGGGGCAGTATGGGCTGCTCCTGGCAGGTTTGTGGTGCAGGCCACCTCCACCACTCAGCAGCAGATCAAGGACAAGGAAAACGAGAAGGATAATATCAAGGACAGGCTTGACCAGGAGCAGGATAACCTGGAAGGACTAAAGGGAGAACAGGGGGATCTGCAGAAGGAGCTGAAGAATCTGAATACTAACTTGTCCCAGGTGGTGGCCAACCTGGAGGATTTAGAGCAGCAGGTTCGGGACAAGGAAGCCCAGATCCAGGAGACACAGGCCGCCCTGGAAGAGGCCAGACAGACAGAAGCATGGCAGCAGGAGTGTATGGTGGACCGGGTGCGTCTTATGTATGAGAACCGGAACCAGAATGTGGGCAGTGCCCTGCTGAAGGAGAAGAGCCTGGCTGATATGCTCAATGTAGCTGATTACTATGAGAGCATTGCCTCTTATGAACAGAAGATGCTGGAGGAGTTCAAGGCTAACCGCATGCTCATCGAGGAGCAGGAAGCCAGGCTTCTGACGGAGAAGACAGAGCTGGATAACCTGAAGGCGGCAGCAGAGGCCGAGAAGAGCAGGGTGGCGGGACTGATCAGCCAGACTTCCAACTCTATCGCCCGGTATGCGGACCAGATCTCAGAGGCGGAACAGAGGGCCCTGCAATATGAGGCAGATCTGAAGAAAGCGGAGGAGGACCTGGAAGCCCTGTGGGAGAAGCTTAGGGCGGAGCTGGCTTTGTCTCAGGCGGCGGCCAATGCTACCTGGAGAGACATTTCAGAAGTCAGCTTTGCGGAGGACGATCTCTACCTTCTGGCCAATCTGATCTACTGTGAGGCGGGAGGGGAACCCTATGCCGGGCAGCTTGCAGTGGGCAGCGTAGTCATCAACCGGGTACTCAGTTCCAAATACCCGGATACCGTGGTGGGGGTGATCTACCAGAACAAGCAGTTTTCCCCGGTGGCCAGCGGGCGCCTGGCATTGGCGCTGTCGGAGAACAGAGCCACTCCCCAATGTTACCAGGCGGCACAGGAAGCTATGTCCGGTGTCACAAACGTGGGTAACTGTGTCTATTTTAGGACACCTATAGAAGGACTTACCGGAATCAACATAGGTGGCCATGTCTTCTATTGAATCACCAGAATGTTGAATCACCGGAAGCATTCATGGTGGAGCATTGGGAGACAGGGGAGCTTACAGACCCAGTTCTTCCAGGCGGGACTGAAGGCGGTCAAATTTGTCACGGTATATCATGGAGAGCAGGTGATCCAGACTGCGCAGGCAGTGGGTCATCTGCTCTTTTGTGATAAGGCCGCGCTCCAGGGCTTCCGCCAGCTCGTCCAGGTCGGTGACCACTACATTCCCATCGGGATAGAGAATCACGTCTGCCAACAGGTCTGTGACAGTCAGCGCCTGTTGCTCCTCCTGGTAGGAAAAATCGACAATATCGCAATACCAGTACAGCAACGTGTTGTCAGAACGGTATATCTTGCTGATTTTGATGCCTTCCTGCAGGAAGTAGCAGGAACACCCATGGGAGAAACTTGTCTTGGGGTGCAGGGTAAGCCATTTGGTGACGATATAGGTATCGTTCTGGGCAACGATCACATCATCTTTCAACAGAATGTGCTCAGCAGGTATGATTCTGCGGCGGTATAGTCTGGCTACATGCATGGCAGGCTCCTTTCCGGGTTGTGTTCTTTGCTGTGAAAAGTGCTTTTTACCATACTACATCGGTGATGCCCGGAAGTCAATCGTGTTCTTGGGGTTATTGTTCACTCGTCAGTAACGCGAGGCGTTTTTATGCGCATTTTGCATAAAAACCCGAGACAGCGTGCGCCAAAACGCATGTCCTTTGCGTTTTGTGTGCATCTGTTACTGTGAACGGAGTGAACAGTAACCTTCTTGGGAGGAGAAAAAGGTTTTTGATCATTTTTAGGAAAACACGCCCTAGACAATTTCCGTAATCTTGGTTATAATGTATCCTGTTGGAAGGAATATAGGAGTATGAAACGGGACAAGAAAGACGGACGCAAAGTGTTCCAGTCCCTGGCCCTGGTTACCCAGCTGGGTCTGAATATGATCGTTTCCATTGGCCTGGCCTGTGCACTGGGGGTCTGGCTGGACAGAAAGCTGGGGACTTCTTATATCACAGTCATTCTGTTTATACTGGGAGTCATAGCGGGTGGGCAGAGTGTCTATCGCATGGTGCAGAAGATATACGGTGATGGGAAGGAAACCCGTGGGAGCGGCATATCTGATGAAGATCATAGAGATACTGAAAAAAAGGGATAGGACACTTCTGGAAATGCATATAGGAATGCTTGCATTTGGCATAGTCTGCCAGATTGCAGGTGCCTTTTTCGTGCAGGGTCAAGGCTATTATGCCGTGAGCCTGTGGTTTGGCGTTGCCTTTGCTTTTGCAGGAAGCATCCACATGGCACGTACACTGGACCGCGCCCTGGAATGTGGCGGGGATGCGGAGAAGCTGGTGACCAGGGGATACCTGTTCCGATACATAATGATAGTGTTTGTG
Organism: uncultured Acetatifactor sp.; assembly: GCA_910577665.1. Taxonomy (GTDB): domain Bacteria; phylum Bacillota; class Clostridia; order Lachnospirales; family Lachnospiraceae; genus Acetatifactor. The sequence continues at coordinate 35,154 of CAJTOJ010000015.1, read as the reverse complement.
CTGGCGGTGGCAGCGGTTACCAAGGCCATGGATCCGCTGGTGGTTTTTCTGGGATATATGAGTATGAAAGTAGCGGCATACCTACAGCCGTTTACCCATAAACTATGCAACAGGCTTTTTTCCGAGACAGATCCGGTTCCACGGGCTGAGGAGGAGGCTGCTGCGCCGGAAGAGATTCTTCCGAAAGAGTCCTGATAAAGGCAAAAATATTAAAAAAGAGGAGGTGAGAGTATGGAGCATGGCATATTGTTATCCGGGGGCGCCGATGTTGACTTTATGATTCATGGAGTATTCCAGTATTCCTTTTTCGGTCACAAGGTGTGGATAACAACATCACATGTGTGTATCCTGATTGTGCTGCTGATTCTTACAGGATTTGCCATTGTTGCCAACAGATGTATCCGCAGGGCATCGGAAGTACCGGGTGCCTTTCAGAATGTAATTGAGCTGATCGTGGATAAGCTGGACGGCATGATAGGCGGTTCCATGGATAAAGTCTCTACCCGGTATTACAATTATATCGGAACGATCTTTATCTTCATTCTGTTCAGCAACATTTCGGGTCTTCTGGGACTGAGGCCGCCTACGGCAGACTATGGCGTGACGTTGCCTATGGCACTGATTACCTTTGTGCTGATCCATTATAACAAGATCAAGTACCAGACCCCGAAGACGATCTGGACAGACCTGTGTTCGCCGCTGCCGCCCTGGCTGCCGATCTGGATGCCGATCAACCTGATCAGCAACATCGCGGTTCCCATATCCCTGTCCCTGCGTCTGTTCGCCAATGTGCTGTCAGGCACGGCGATGATGGCGCTGCTTTATGGACTGCTGGGATGGTTTGCAACGGCCTGGCCGGCGGTACTGCATGTGTACTTTGATTTGTTCTCAGGAGCAATTCAGACATATGTGTTCTGTATGTTGACCATGACTTACATTTCTAATGAGATCGGTGATGGCGTCAGGCGTTAAGGCCTGGGCTGGGAAGAAAACATTTCATCATTATTTTTAGGAGGAAAAAAGAATGGATTTCAATGAAAACTTTATCTTAGGATGTTCCGCAATTGGCGCAGGTCTGGCAGTTATCGCCGGTATCGGACCTGGTGTAGGACAGGGTATCGCAGCAGGTCATGCAGCTGCCGCTGTAGGCCGCAATCCTGGCGCACAGTCAGAGATCAGGTCCACCATGCTTCTTGGCCAGGCAGTGGCTGAGACCACCGGTCTGTATGGCCTGCTGGTTGCCATCCTGCTGATGTTCGTAAAACCTCTCCTGCCTTAAGGATAGGGCGCATAGAAAAACGCACCTTTTTAGGAGGCGGAAAGGAGACAAAGAATGATACTTTTAACAGAGGGTCAGTCATTGTCCAGGCTGTTCGACCTGGACTGGCAACTGATTGCTGATTCCTGCCTGATGATCATTGCAATCTTTGTCCTGTTCCTGATCATGAGTTACTTCCTGTTCAATCCTGCCAGAAAGCTCTTGAACGACCGTAAGATGAAGATCCAGGGCGAGCTGGAGACGGCGAAGCAGGACATGGAGGAAGCCAGGTGTCTGAAAGAGGAGTATGAGACAAAGCTCAAGGAAATTGATAAAGAGGCGGAGGGCATCCTGAGCGAGGCCCGCAGGAAGGCCCTGGGGAATGAGAACCAGATCATTGCCCAGGCCAAGGAAGAGGCAGCCCGGATTCTGGACAGGGCACGCGTGGAGGCGGAACTGGAGAAGCAGAAGATGGCTGATGAAGTGAAGAAAGAAATGATTTCCGTTGCATCCCTGATGGCCGGCAAGGTAGTATCCGCTTCCATCGATGCTTCCGTGCAGGATCAGTTGATCGATGAGACCTTGAAGGAAATGGGTGAGAAGACATGGCTAAGTTAGTATCACAGACATATGGGGAAGCCTTGTTCGGAGTGGCGATGGAATCCGGCGGGGAGAAGGCGGCCGGACTGATGGAGGAGATTGCCTGTGTCAGGGAGATCCTCACACAGAACCCCAAGTTCGATGTGCTGATGCGGCATCCAGGGATTCCGAAGCAGGAGAAGCTCCAGGTGATGGATCATGTGTTCCGGGGACATGTCAGTGAGGAACTGGCGAATTTCCTGGAGATCGTTGTGTCCAAGGAGCGGTATGGTGACCTGGGGGATATTTTTGCCTATTTCACGGATCTGGTGAAAGAGCAGCAAAAGATCGGTATCGCCTATGTGACCTCGGCGGTTCCCCTCACAGACAGCCAGAAGGCGGCGGTGGAGGGCAGGTTGCTTGAGACTTCCCAGTACTGTAAGATGGAGATGCATTACAGCGTAGACCCTTCCGTCATTGGCGGGATGATCATACGTATAGGTGACAGAGTGGTGGATAGCAGTATCCGCACGAAGTTAGAAGCTTTGACGAGACAACTATTACAAATCCAGCTTGGGTGACCGGCTGGAGGAAAGGTGCGACAGATCCATGAATTTAAGACCGGAAGAAATAAGTTCAGTTATCAAGGATCAGATCAAGCGGTACGCAGCTACCCTGGATGTGTCCGATGTGGGCACGGTCATCCAGGTGGCAGACGGCATCGCCCGGGTCCATGGACTGGAAAATGCCATGCAGGGTGAGCTTCTGGAGTTCCCCGGTGAAGTGTATGGCATGGTGCTGAATCTGGAGGAAGATAACGTTGGTGTCGTGCTGCTTGGCAGTGCCAGGAATATCAACGAGGGTGACACAGTGAAGACCACCGGAAGGGTGGTGGAGGTGCCGGTGGGCGATGCCATGCTGGGACGTGTTGTGAATGCCCTGGGCCAGCCCATTGACGGCAAAGGCCCCATCCAGACCACAAAGTACCGTAAAATAGAACGTGTGGCCAGCGGTGTTATCACCAGGAAGAGCGTGGATACGCCTCTCCAGACAGGAATCAAGGCCATTGACGCCATGGTGCCAATCGGCAGGGGACAGCGTGAGCTGATCATCGGTGACAGACAGACTGGTAAGACAGCAATTGCCATTGATACCATTATCAACCAGAAGGGGCAGGGTGTGAACTGCATCTACGTGGCCATCGGCCAGAAAGCATCTACCATTGCCAATATCGTGAAGACCCTGGAAGAGCATGGTGCCATGGCATACACTACCGTGGTGGTATCTACGGCCAGTGACCTGGCTCCCCTGCAGTACATTGCCCCTTATTCGGGCTGCGCAATCGGAGAAGAGTGGATGGAACAGGGCGGGGATGTGCTGGTGGTGTATGATGACTTGAGCAAACATGCTACCGCATACCGCACACTCTCCTTGCTGCTGAGACGTCCCCCCGGGCGCGAGGCATATCCTGGTGATGTGTTCTATCTGCATTCCAGGCTCCTGGAGCGTGCTGCCAGGATGAATGAGGAGTATGGTGGTGGTTCCCTGACAGCCCTTCCCATTATTGAGACCCAGGCCGGGGATGTGTCTGCTTACATTCCTACCAATGTGATATCCATCACCGATGGCCAGATCTATCTGGAGACGGAGATGTTCAATTCCGGCTTCCGCCCTGCGGTGAATGCGGGACTTTCCGTGTCCAGGGTGGGTGGTGCTGCGCAGATCAAGGCAATGAAGAAGATTGCAGCGCCTATCCGTACCGAACTGGCCCAGTACAGGGAGCTTGCCAGCTTTGCACAGTTCGGCTCCGAACTGGATGCAGACACTAAGGAGAAGCTGGCCCAGGGTGAGCGCATCAAGGAAGTGCTCAAGCAGCCCCAGTATGCTCCCATGCCGGTGCAGTACCAGGTTATCATTATCTATGCCGTGACCCACAAATACCTGCTGGATGTGCCGGTGGATGCCATTACCAGGTTCGAGAAGGAATTCTTCGAGTTCCTGGATACCAAGTATCCCGAAGTGCCCGATGGCATTGCCAGGGATAAGGTGATCACGGATGAGATGGAAGGCGTGCTCCAGAAGGCCATTGAGGAGTTTAAGAAGCAGTTCTAGTGACTGCATACAGGAAACGAGGACAGAATTATGGCATCAATGCGTGATATAAAACGCCGCAGAAGCAGCATACAGGGCACGCAGCAGATTACCAAGGCCATGAAGCTGGTGTCCACTGTGAAACTACAGCGGGCCAGGGGCAACGCAGAGCGTTCCAAGACATATTTTACCTATATGTTTGACACGGTGAATAGCATTCTGAAGCGTGTGGGACACGTAGAGCACAGATATCTGACGGCTGGAACTTCCAAAAAGAAGGCGGTGGTGGTTATCACTTCCAACAGGGGACTGGCCGGAGGATACAATTCCAACGTGGTCAAGCTGGTTACCAGGCATCCCCAGTGGCAGAAAGAAGATGTGGTGGTCTATACCATTGGTAACAAGGGAAGGGAAGCCTTTGTGCGCAGCGGCTATGAGGTGCGGCCCTGCAGCAATGAGATCGTGGAAAGTCCGGTATATGCAGACGCCATGCGCATCTGTGAGAAGCTGCTGGAGGCCTTTTCCAAAGGTGAGGTGGGTGAGATCTACCTGGCCTACACTGCGTTTAAAAACACGGTGAGCCATGTGCCCACATTGCTGAAGCTCCTGCCTGTGGTACAGGGTGAAGTGGAGGAGCGGTCCGGAAAGGCCGAGGCCATCATGAACTTTGAACCGGAGGATATAGAGGCCCTGGACATGATCATCCCTAAGTATGTCACCAGCTTGATCTATGGCGCGCTGATGGAGTCAGTGGCCAGTGAAAATGGTGCGCGTATGCAGGCCATGGACAATGCAACCAGCAATGCGGAGGAAATCATCAACGATCTTGCACTGAAATATAACAGGGCACGTCAGGGATCCATTACGCAGGAACTGACAGAGATCATAGCCGGGGCGGATGCCCTTGGCTGACGGAACGGACATTTTCCCAGAACGGGGAGCGGCCAGACAAGGCCATAAATGGCCCCGGGAAATGGTTTGTGTCATTTCTGGATGGCACTACGTCAAAGACGACATTGCTGCCAGAGGCAGCATGTCCGGAAGTGTGTTATAGAATTTATGTCCGCTATGTGCGGCAGGAAAGAGGTAGAAATGGCAGGAGAGAACAGAGGCAAGGTTACTCAGGTCGTGGGTGCGGTTCTTGATATCCGTTTTGACCAGGGTAAGCTGCCTGAAATTAACGAAGCAATTCGTATTCCTACCGGAAAGGACGGGTCGGACGACCAGTATCTGACCGTGGAAGTCTCCCAGCATCTGGGGGATGACACTGTCAGATGTATTGCCATGGGCAGCACGGACGGCCTTGTAAGGGGAATGGATGCGGTTGCAACGGGTGCTCCCATTTCCGTGCCTGTGGGGGAGAAGACCCTGGGCCGGATCTTCAATGTGCTGGGGCAGCCCATAGATAATAAGCCTGCGCCGGAGGGGGTGTCTTATGAACCCATCCACAGGCCGGCCCCTGCATTCGAGGAGCAGTCCACGGAGGCAGAACTATTGGAGACGGGCATCAAGGTGGTAGACCTGCTCTGCCCCTACCAGAAGGGTGGAAAGATCGGACTTTTCGGTGGCGCCGGAGTGGGCAAAACCGTGCTGATCCAGGAACTGATCCGGAACATCGCCACAGAGCATGGTGGTTTCTCTGTGTTTACCGGTGTGGGAGAGCGTACCCGTGAAGGGAATGACCTTTACCATGAGATGACAGAGTCCGGGGTTATCGACAAGACCACCATGGTCTTCGGCCAGATGAACGAGCCGCCTGGAGCCAGGATGCGGGTGGGCCTTACAGGGCTGACCATGGCGGAGTATTTCCGTGACAAGGGCGGCAAGGATGTACTGCTGTTCATTGATAATATTTTCCGGTTCACACAGGCCGGTAGTGAGGTGTCAGCCCTGCTGGGACGTATGCCTTCTGCGGTGGGCTATCAGCCTACCCTGCAGACGGAAATGGGCGCCCTGCAGGAGAGAATCACCTCCACCAGGAACGGCTCCATTACATCCGTACAGGCAGTGTACGTGCCGGCAGATGACTTGACAGACCCGGCTCCGGCTACTACATTTGCACATCTGGATGCCACCACCGTGTTGTCCCGTGCCATCGTGGAGCTGGGCATCTATCCGGCAGTGGATCCCCTGGAGTCCACCTCCCGCATCCTGGATCCCCGGATCGTGGGTGAGGAGCATTACCGTACCGCCCGTGGTGTCCAGGAGATCCTGCAGAGATACAAGGAACTCCAGGATATCATCGCTATCCTGGGTATGGATGAACTGTCTGAGGAGGATAAGCTGGTGGTATCCCGTGCCCGTAAGGTGCAGAGATTCCTGTCCCAGCCTTTCTTCGTGGCAGGCCAGTTTACCGGCCTGGAGGGCAAATATGTACCTATCAACGAGACCATCCGTGGTTTCAAGGAGATCCTGGAAGGTAAGCATGATGACATTCCGGAGAGCTATTTCTTGAGCGTAGGCGGTATTGATGATGTGCTGGCCAAGGTAAAATAAGGAGGAAGGCTTATGGCAGAGAATAAAAGCTTCCTTTTGCATGTGGTCACTCCCGACCGTACTTTCTATGAAGGACAGGTGGAGATGGTGGAATTCAACACCACAGAGGGTGAGATCGGTGTGCTGCCAGGCCATATTCCGCTTACGGTAATCCTGAAACCTGGCATTCTGTGCATCCATGAGGCAGAAGGGGAGAAGGAAGCGGCGCTCCATGCCGGGTTTGCAGAGATCCTGCCGGATGGTGTGACGATTCTGGCTGAGATCGTGGAATGGCCTGAGGAGATTGATTCCAACAGGGCAGCTGCCGCCAGGGATCGTGCAGAAGAGAGACTGCACGGCAGGACTCCGGAGACGGATGTGGCAAGGGCAGAGACGGCCCTGCAGAGGGCAATGGCCCGTATTGAGGTACTGAAATAGCGGAACAATTAGAAGAACGTGCGCATATGCTGTAAGAAAGTGGATGAGAGGTATTTCTATGGAATTACACTCGAAACTGTTACAGCCAATGCCAGAGAAAGCAAGGGGCTGGAATGAGCGGCCCCTTCCTTTTTATATGGCGCATCCGGGCTGCCTGGATCCCGCCAGGGAAGAGATGGTCTTACAGGACATGGAATACCTGCAGCAGATGTATCCCGCGGATGTAAAGCGGTATCAGCGCAGGATAGCACAGATCCTGGACAAGACAGATTACGAGGGCAGCATGATATATGACGAATATCCGGACAGATGCTGTCTGCGGCATCTGGCAGACAGCATCTGCCGGGTGTTGCAGAAAGAGGAGGAGAACCCACCGGCAGAGGACATGGTGGCAGTGCTGCTTCTGGATGAAATCTATAAACGCCGACACGGCGGGAGACGCGGAAAATGTGGCATCCTGTTCTGAGTTCGTGCCAGGTCCCGGGGAGGAGTCCTGGGACCTGGAGGAGCGGTTCCTGCAGCTTAGGGACGGGGGCTGCTACAGGACTGGTGGATGTATAGGTGAAAGGCTGCTGTGGACAGGTGTATCTGGCAGGAAGCCGGCAGGGAGATGGCTATGGAAAAGAAATTGCGGGAACTCTTCGTCCAGGTACTGGACGAGGAGCTGTATGACATGGTACTGAGCAATGCCAGGCAAGCTGCCTGGAAGGGATCCAGGGTGAAGATCCGTCCTGTGAGAATGGCAGAGACGCTTTGGTTCCAGGAGGCTCTTTATCAGGCAAACCAGGTATTCCATACCAACCTGGATGCTGCTGCAATGGCCCATCGTCTGGAAACCTATATGCTGGAGAGGTACAAGCAGGCCCGGATAGAAACATCGGTGGAGGAGATCACGGTGCTGTCTGGAAAGAAGGGTACCATAACCATAAAACGGAGGAAGAAAAATGCGGAGGGTGTTGCAGGGGCAGGGGGTGCTGCTGCCGGAAATGGCAGCGGCGGGGAAGCCCGTTCCCTGGCCCACAACCGTTCGAAACAATATATATTAAAAGAAGGACAGCCAGTGGACTTCCTGGTAGGCCTGGGGGTTCAGACGCCGGAGGGGAGAGTGGTAAAAGCCAGATATGATAAATTCCGTCAGATCAACCGGTATCTGGAATTTATCGAGGATGTGCTGGAGGGCCTTCCTGGAGACAGAACCATACGGATTGTAGACTTTGGCTGCGGGAAATCTTACCTTACCTTTGCCATGTATTACTATCTGCATCAGATACAGGGCAGGGATATCCAGGTCACAGGTCTGGATCTGAAGGAGACTGTGATCCGCCACTGTAATGAGCTGGCCAGGCAGCTTGGCTATGAAGGGCTGCATTTCCGGCAGGGGGACATCAGCAGTTTCCAGGAGGAAGACAAGGTGGATATGGTGGTATCCCTCCATGCCTGTGACAAAGCAACAGATTATTCCCTGGAGAAGGCAGTGAAATGGGGCGCCCGGGTGATTCTGGCAGTTCCCTGCTGCCAGCATGAGCTGAATGGACAGATCCGTTGCGACCAGCTTAGGCCGGTTCTGAAGTATGGTCTGATAAAAGAACGCATGGCGGCCCTGATTACAGATGCCTTGCGGGCGGGTATGCTGGAGCAGTGTGGGTATGACACCCAGATCCTGGAATTTATTGATATGGAACATACACCCAAGAATATTTTGATCCGGGCGGTAAAGCGGGACGGGATGCGCCCTGGGGGGAAGAGGTCTGCCCTGGATCAGGTGATGGATTTCCTGCAGGTGAAACCTACGCTGCAGCAATTGCTACAGGAGGGGGAATGCTGTGGGGAAGAAAGCCGCGGGAAGGAACTGCCATAATGGGAAAACCATTGGGATAAAGGAGCCGGAATGAAGAGAAGCGCGATCAAACTGTCAGTGTTCTTTGCCATCTTTGTGGTGGCGCTGGTGGTAATAAGCAGGATAATGAACCAAGGCCATGACAATCTGACCATGGAGATGCCACCGGCTACCCTGCCACTGGTATCCATGGAGATGGGTGGACATGCCTATAACCAGCTACACGGGTATACCCAGACCATGGAGATTCCCTTTATGAGGGATACGGTGACGGTACTGGGCGAAGGACGGGATACGGGGTTCATGGTGGATACCTATGGGAGGAATGTGACAGGGATCTCCATAGAGGTGCGCAGCACGGATGGGGGGCGGCTGATCGAGAATACCCAGGTGACCGGATACCAGGAGGAAACAGATAGAATCCGGGGCAGGATTGCTTTGAAGGACCTTATTGAACAAGGGGAGGAATATTCCCTGGCTGTGATACTGGAACTGAACAGCAGCCAGAAAGTATACTATTATACCAGGGTGATATGGGGAGATGACCTGCATGCGGCTGAAAAACTGGCATATGTGCGGGATTTTCATGAGAGGCTCTACGACAAGGAAGCGGCCAGGGAACTGGCAATATACCTGGAGACCAATGCCAGGCTGGAGGACAACAGCTCTTTCCATAAAGTAAATATACACAGCAGTTTCCAGCAGATCACCTGGGGAAAGCTTCCCGTGCGTGAGGTCACAGAACCTGTGGTGCGCCTTACAGAGATTGCCTCCCAGACTGCTTCCCTGCTGGTAGACTATGTGGTATCTACTTCTGAGGGGAAGCGGATCACTTACTACATGGTACAGGAGCATTACAGGGTCCGCTATACCACGGAGCGAATGTACCTGCTGGATTATGAGAGAACCATGAACCAGATCCCCCGGCCGGAAGACATGTATGCCAATGATAAGATCCTGCTGGGCATCACCGGCACGGACATTCCCATGATGGAGAGTGAAGACGGCAATGTGGTGGTATTCCAGGTGGCCGGCCGGCTGTTTGGCTATAATGTGAACAACAACAAGCTCACGGTCATATTCAGCTTTTACGACAAGGAGAATGCCGATGCACGCACTTTGTACCTGCAGCATGCCATCAAGATCCTGGATGTGGATGAGGGTGGAAACGTGCAGTTTGCTGTGTACGGGTATATGAACCGAGGAAAATATGAAGGTCAGGTGGGAATCCGGCTATACACATACAATCATGCCCTGAACACGGTGGAGGAGCTGGTGTATATTCCCTATCACAGGACATTTTCGGTGCTGGATGTGGAGATGTCACAGCTTCTATGCCTGAACCGGGATCAGAAACTGTACCTGGTACTGGATGGTGTGGTATACCGGATTGACCTGGTGCGCAAGACCTGGTCCAGACTGTTTGCCATTACCAGGGATGAGAGCCTACATGTATCGGAGAATCATAAGATAACGGTCTGGTCTGAAGGGGAGGATCCCTACAGGAACAACACGCTGAATATCCGGAATCTGAACAATGACTCCCAGAAGACCATAACGGTAGCGGAGGATGAATGCATAAGGCCCCTGGGCTTTATGGAAGAAGACATCATATATGGTGTAGCCAGGGAGGAAGATATCTACCAGGAGAATTCCGGCAGGATCTTTTTCCCTATGTACAAAATCGGGATCTGTAGTTCCTCCGGGGAGCTGCTGAAGGAATACCAGGAGGAAGGGATCTACGTGACAGCCTGTACGGTGGAGGACAACCAGATTACATTGACCCGTGTGGCCAGACTGGAATCAGGAGCCTATGTGGAAGCCGGTGAAGACCACATCATGAACAACATAGAGAGCAAATCCGGAAAAAATGTGGTGGTGACAGCAGATATTGATGTGTACCAGCGATATGTACAGATCCAGACCAGGAAGACCATTGACGAAAAGAGCATCAAGATCCTGAATCCCAAAGAAGTGGTATACGAGGGGGGCAGGGAACTGGAGCTGCCAGGACAAAAGGAGGAAGAACGGTATTATGTCTATGGACCATACGGCGTGGCGGGGATCTTCACATCTCCCGCCGGGGCGGTGAACATGGCTTATACCCTGCCAGGGGTGGTGACAGACGGAAATGGGGATTGTGTATGGCAGAGGGGTAACCGCTCCACCAGAAACCAGATCATGGCCATCAAGGCGCCGGAAGGGACAGAAGGACAGAACAGTCTGGCAGTGTGTCTGGATACCATTTTCCAGCTGGAAGGTCTGGTGCGCAACTCCGGATATCTGCTAACCCAGGGAAATTCTGTCCTGGAGATTCTGGAAGATAATCTGCCGGAGGCCCGGATCCTGGATCTCACCGGGTGCAGCCTGGATGCATTGCTCTACTATGTGAACCAGGATCTCCCCGTCCTGGCCATGCTGAGGAACGGGGAGGCGGTTCTGATCACCGGCTTCAATGAGACCAGTGTGGTGGTGATGGAACCTTCTACAGGAAAACTGGAGAAGAGGGGAATGGCGGACACCGGGGAATGGCTTGAGGACAATGGGAACTGTTTTATCACCTATATCAGGTGACTTGCCAAATCCTGGCAGGCCATATCCGGAATTCTTCCGCTGTGTGCGGTACTGTTTCGGGGTGCTATATGTACTGATCAGAAGAAAATATATTTCCGATACCGTTCCAGCAGCTTGAACAGCAACAGCCCCAGCACCCCGCAGGACAAGATCTCGCCGATTCCCACGGTGAGCATGAAATAAGGGATGGATCCCTCAAACCGATACACATAAGCCAGCACAAAAGGCACGATCAGGGTGTTGGCCACAATGGGCGGGATGGGGGCAGTCCACCAGAGAGGTGCCCTGGAAGTCCTGCTGTCTGTGGCGGCGCGGTAGCTTCTGCCCAGAAACAGGGTGCCAAGGGCCCCAAGCAGGGTAGCCAGGCTTCCGAACACCACATCCAGGGGCAGACATCCTGTGAGCAGGTTGCTTAAGATACAGCCTGCGAACAGTCCCGGCACGGCAGCTGGCAGGAAGAAGGGCAAAACGGTGAGGGCCTCCGAGAAACGGAGCTGGATGGCATAATTGGCCAGACCCAGGGCGTTGGCCAACAGGGTCAGTACCACATAGAGGGCGGCTATAAGAGCCGCCTGGGTCACAGTAAGAGTCGTCTTTTTCATGTAATTGTCTCCTTAGTTTTGTTTTTTGGCCGCCCCTGACAGTGCCAGGACGGTTGGGTGAGGATGGTTTCGAACTCACCGGGGATTGGTTTTGGGAAGCCGGACCATGGCCTGTCTGGCTTTCCCAGAAATTTATTATACGTGGGTGGGCAGAAATGTCAAGCTTTTTCCGGCGTAGCCGTTGGCCTCCGGCGTGAAAGTTACTGTTCACTCGATACTGCCGTCAGGAGTTTTCACGCGTTCTTTGCGTGATAAACCCGAGACTGCACATGCATCACGTTGCTGTTACTGCGTAGCCGTGCACAGTAACGCGTGAAATTTGTCGCAGCCTGGCAGACCAACAGACTAAAACAGCATAAACCAGACAGAAAAAGGGCATAAATAGTTAGGAATTTCTTAATATTCAGACGCAAGATTGCAACAGGCAACGGTTTTTGCTATACTCTTTATGACATTTTTCCCGGGCGGCCAAGATGGAAGTAAGTCCGTAAGCAGCAGAGAAAGAGAGGAAAGAGAAACATGAAAGCAGCAGAGAAAATACTGGTATTTGGAAGTATCCCCATCATCATCCTGCTGGCCTTTCTGATTGTGTGGAAGGCAGGTATCTTTGGGGTATCCGGGGATAAGCTGGAACAGGATGCCAGGAGACAACAGCACATTGAGGAGGACTGGCAGGTAGTCCAGGCGAAGAACGAGGATCTATGCGCTATGTTGTTCTATGACCCGGACAAAGAGGACTGCACCTATTCTATCTATCTCACCCATGAAGGGCTGTCCTTTGGTTACTTTTTCCGCCAGGGCGGCAGGGATGCCTACATGGGGGAAAGTGTGAAGGGAATCGTGTATGAGGACAAAGGGATTGCCCTTCTGTCCCTGAATCAGGATCATGTGTGCAAGATCGTGGTGGACAATCCAGGGGACAAGCAGGAGACCATCCAGGTGGATCCCGGAAAACCTTTTGTGGTGGTACTGCCGGTTGGATGCGAAGAGATCATTTTATATGATGCCAAAGAAAATGTGATATCGCTGTACGACACATATACAGGCTGATGTCCGGGCCTGGCGTTCAGGCCTTTCTGAATGGAAGATCTGGTCTTTAATGTTTCCTGCATCTTATGCCTGGGTGACATAGAGGTATGGCCGGTGGCAGATGCGCCAGGATTTATGCACCCGGCGCCGGGCCTGTGGAACCCCGCACGATCAAGGGCGCACGCAGGAGGATGGAGCCGATGGGAAGTCCGCTTAACAGGCAGCTTATGGCATAGTACCCGCATCCGCCCAGGGCGATCCGGTCCTGTCGGATGGTGGTCAGTGGCGGCTCGGTGTAAGCTGTCATGGGAAGGTCATCAAAGCCAATGAGACTTAGATCCCTGGGAATCTGGATCCCGCGGTCACTGCACTCTGTTATGGCGGAGATGGCCCGGATATCATGGGAGAAGAGGATGGCAGTAATTCCCTGTTCCAGCAGTCTGGGAATATAGGTTCTGGTGGATTCTGCCACATAATAGCCCATACCGATGTAATCCTGGCCTATTTCCAGGCCATATTTTTCCATGGCATGCAGGTAGGCATTGTACCTGGCCCGCAGGATATAGGAGTCCAGGGGGCCGGAGATCAGCCCGATCTTTTTGTGGCCCAGGCCCACCAGGTGCTTCACAGCCAGATCAAAGCCTTCCTGGCTGTCACAGCCCACAGAAGCCATATAGGGATTGCTCTTGATATAATTGTCATACAACACTGTGGGGATCTGGGAGGTCTTGAAATCCACCATCCAGGGATCCAGCAGGGAGAAGCCAAGTACATAGGCGGCCTGGTAGCCGTGATCCAGCATAAATACCCCATAGGGGGTCAGTTTCTGAAATTCTTTGTCCATGGGGACGACTTCCACTGTCCACCCTTCTGCCTCAGCCATCTGCCGGAATCCCAATACAATGTCATGGCCAAACTGGTTTGGCGTTTCATAATCCATATTTGCAATCAGGATGCAGAGTTTTTTTCCTGTCCGGGACAATCTCCGTCCCATATATCCCATCTGAGCCGCAGTTTCCAATACCCGCTGCCGCATGGAAGCACTCACATCGGTAGCATTGTTCAAGGCTTTGGACACAGTACTCTTTGAGATTCCCAGTTTTGTGGCAATATCTGATATGGTAGCCATATTTATTTGTACCTCCGTGTGCGCTGAAGCGGCACAAACAATGAAGGAAAAAAGTTGCCTATGCTTCTTCCCACAGGCGCCTCTCTCATGTGGATTAGATCCGAATACGTGGATGGAAGATTGAGTTACGAAACAAGTATAATATATTTCGTGACTTTTGACAATGAAAACGTTATCCCGTATATGGAAATAGAAGGGGAAAACCGTTCTGGAAGGACCTGCTACTAAACATTTATTAGGATAGACTGTCCTGGAACAGGAAAAAGACGGATATTTCCCTGGAAATCCGCAAGGTGGTTCCGAAAATCTATCCTATGATAGTTTCGAAACTATTGGGGAACTGGATGCAGAAAAATCATACAAAATGCACAAAATGAAGTACGGATGAGGCGAAACATCTAGAAATATACCGAAAATAGTGGTTGACTGACAAGTGGTTTTGTGCTAATTTTAAGGAGAAGCTAATAAGCGAAACAAGTTTCGCAACCATATAAGTAAGGAGGAGACTTATTTATGAAGAGAAAAGCATTGGCAAGTGTGTTGACAGCCGCTATGGCCCTGGCTTTATTCACGGGATGTGGCAATGAGGGCAATGAGGGCAGTGGGGAAGGAAGCAGTACACCTGGTGGCAGCACGGGAGAAAACAGCGAGGTGACAGATGTGGCACTGAAGGTATGGTGCCCCCAGAACCAGGTAGATTCCGGGATTATGGAGGAGCAGCAGACAGCATTTGCAGCAGAACATCCAGAGTGGAATATTACCTGGATCACAGAGATTGTGGGGGAAGACAATTGTAAGACAGAGATTCTGAAGGATGTGGACGCTGCGGCTGACGTGTTTCTGTTCTCCTCTGACCAGCTGATCGAACTGGTGGATGCCGGAGCAATCGCACAGCTTGGCGGCGCAGCGGAGGCTATGGTGAAGGACACGAACTCGGAGGCGGTCCGGGCAACGGCCATGGTGGGGGATGCCACATATGCCATTCCTTTCACCCATAATACTTTTTTCCTGTTTTATGACAAGACCATCATGGATGAGAGTGACGTGACATCCTTGGAGAAGATCATGGCCAAGGAGACGGCCGATGATGTGTATAATTTCTACTTTGAGTCCGCAGGCGGCTGGAAGCTGGGCGCATATTACTACGGGGCCGGTCTCACCGTGTTTGGGCCGGAGGGAAATGACCTGACAGCAGGTGTGGACTGGAACAATGCCACAGGTGTGGCCGTGACCAACTACCTGATTGATTTGATTAACAACCCTAAATGCGCCTATGATGGGGAGATCGCTGTCAGCGAGCTGATTGAGGACCACAGGCTGGGGGTGTGGTTTGACGGTTCCTGGAATTATGAGAATTACGCCAAGGTCCTGGGGGATGACCTGGGCATCGGCATCATTCCTACCTTCAATCCCGATGGAAATGATTACCAGATGATGGGATTCTACGGTTCCAAGTGCATTGGTGTGAATGCGCACTCCAAGAGCATGGCACCTGCCGTTGCTTTTGCAACCTTCCTTGGCAATGAGGCCAACCAGATGCTGCGCTATGAGAAATCCGCCCAGGTTCCCACCAACCTGACGGCCAGCGCCAGTGATGCAGTCACCAATGATCCCCTGGCAGCAGTGATCGTCAAAGAGTCCAATGAGGCCAGTGTCATGCAGCCCTCCCACAGCGTGTTCTCCACCAGGTACTGGACCTACGCCAATGCCATTCCCACTGAGATCAGAAGTGGTGTGCTCAACAAGGACAATGTGCAGGAGAAGCTGGATGCCTTTGTGGAAGCCATGACAGCTGAATAAAGGAAACAGATTCCTAAGGCGGGGGAGCTGACCCGGCTCCCCTGGTTTATGGGATAATATGAGGAGGTTTCATATGGGGGCTTTTAGCAAGAAGAAAAAAGTGCAGATGGATTCCGCAAGACCCAGTGATGCCAGTGTCCTGGAGGCGGTAAAAAAGGGAAATGCAGTTACAAAGTGTTCCCTTTTTGTGTTTGGCCTGGGCAATCTTCTGAACAGGCAGTTTGTCAGGGGAGGTGTCTTCCTGGCAACGGAAATTGCATATCTCTATTACATGGTTTCGTTCGGGATCCAGTCAATTGTGAATTTCACCACTCTGGGTACCAGGGAACAGGGGCAGGTGTACAATGAAGCCCTGGGCATATACGAATACACCACAGGGGACAATTCCATGCTGTTTCTGCTCTACGGCGTGATTACCTTTGCCTTGACCCTGGCCGCCGTTTTTGTGGCATGTATGTCTGCAAAGAGTGCTTATTGTACCCAGGTGCGCAAAGAGAGAGGGATGGAGGTTCCAAAGTTTAGGGACGACCTGCGTTCTGTCCGGGAAGAGAATATACATACCATGCTGCTGGCTTTCCCCATTGTGGGCATCCTGGTATTCACCATTATCCCGCTGGTATTCATGATCCTGATCGCTTTCACCAGCTATGACCATGAGCACCAGCCGCCTGGAAACCTGTTTTCCTGGGTAGGATTTGAGAATTTCAAGACCATGCTGGGACAGGGCAGCAAGCTGGCAGCCACCTTCTGGCCTGTGCTGGGATGGACCTTGATCTGGGCCATATTTGCCACTTTCAGCTGTTTCATTTTCGGCATCATGCTGGCCCTTCTGATCAACCGCAAGGACACCAGGATCAAAGGGTTCTGGAGATTCATGTTTGTGCTGTCTGTGGCAGTTCCCCAGTTTGTGTCCCTGCTGAGTATGCGGACGATCTTCAATGCCAATGGTCCTGTGAATGTGCTGCTGCGCCATATCGGGGTGATAGGCGCCACGGAGTCCATTCCGTTTTTCACGGATCCCACTCTGGCCAAAATCACCATTATCTGTATCAACCTATGGATCGGTATTCCCTTTACCATGCTGTCCACCACAGGCATCCTGCAGAACATTCCCGCTGACCTGTATGAGGCGGCCAGGATTGACGGGGCAAGCGTTCCTGTGATTTTCCGGAAGATTACCCTGCCGTATATTGTGTTTGTGATGACCCCGAACCTGATCACGTCCTTCACCGGCAATATTAACAATTTTAACGTGATCTTTCTGCTGTCCGGAGGAGGACCGGATACTTTGGATTACTATTACGCAGGTAAGACGGATCTGCTGGTCACCTGGCTGTACCGGCTGACGATTACCCAGAAAGATTACAACCTGGGTGCTGTCATCGGTATCCTGGTATTCATTATTCTGGCTACTTTGTCACTGTTGACCTACCGGCATACCGGTTCCTACAAAGATGAGGGGGCGTTCCAATAATGAGAGCAAAAAGATTTGTTACCAATACATTATGCCATACTCTTTTGGCCATACTCAGTTTTATCTGGGTGCTTCCCATATTTTATGTAGTGCTCACATCCTTTAGGAAGGAGAGCGGCTCTTATAAGAGTTATATCTGGCCGAAAGGGTTTACCCTGGACAATTATGCCAACCTGTTTCGGCCCACCAGCCAGATTGACTTCTTCAGATGGTTTATGAATACACTGGTCATCGCAATCTTCAGTACCGTCATAGCGGCGTTTTTCGTGCTCTGTGTGTCCTACTGCATGAGCCGTCTGCGCTTCAAGATGCGCAAGCCTTTCATGAACATTGCACTGATCCTGGGGATGTTCCCTGGCTTTATGTCCATGATCGCCGTATACTATATCTTGAAGGGTCTTGGCTTCCTGGAGACGGGAGTACTGAAGCAGGTGGCACTGGTGATGGTGTATTCCGGTGGCGCAGGCCTGGGATTCTATATGGCCAAGGGATTCTTCGACACGATTCCCAAGACCATAGATGAGGCGGCGTACATTGACGGCGCCACCAAGTGGGATACTTTTATCCACGTGACGATTCCCATGTCAAAACCCATTATCACATACACGCTGATTACCACATTCATGGGACCTTGGGTGGATTACATTTTTGCCAAGGTTATCATGGGGAATGACACCAAGTATTACACCATTGCCATCGGACTATGGACCATGCTGGAGAAAGAGTATGTGGAGACTTTTTACACCCAGTTCTATGCAGGGTGTGTCCTGATCTCCATTCCCATAGCCATCCTGTTTGTACTGACCCAGCGATGCTATGTGGAAGGACTGTCGGGAGCCGTCAAGGGTTAAGGCGGGATACGGAGGTACCATGCCTCTGGTCCCGGGATGTGACGGACAGGGTACAAAAAGCGGATAAGGATGGGGCTGTTGCCTGGGAGACTTTTTGGCAGCAGCCCCTGTTGCCATGTGGATGTGGGGGTGTTCTGGCTACAGTGACAGTGGAAAATTCCCATTTGGCATAAATTGGCGGAAGGGAGAAAGGGGTATATGGAGTGGTTTCGGTATACGGAAGCGTTTGACAGGCATTTCTGCTATGACGGGTCGGATCTGGGGGTGGCCTGCAATGGCAGGAATACCTGTTTCAAGCTGTGGGCACCTTTTGCCGACAGGATAGAACTGCGTCTGTACCAGGAAGGGGATGGTGCGGGGACGCCCTGCCGGATTTTGGAGCCTGTGCGGATAGAGAGGGGCGTCTGGGAACTTGACGTGGAGGAAGACCTTCATGGCTTGTATTATGAATACCTGGTCTGGACTGCAGGGGAGGTAGTCCGGACGGCAGACCCTTATGCGGTGGGCTGTGGCTGTAACGGGTACCGCAGCATGGTGGTGGACCTGCGGCGCACGGATCCTGTGGGATTTGACCAGGACCAAAGTCCGGCGCTACAGGCGGAAAATATTATCTATGAGCTTCACATCAAGGATTTTTCCTATGACCCGGACAGCGGGGTTCCGGAGGCTTACCGGGGAAAATATAAGGCTTTTACCGTGCAGGCTACAGGAAAAGCAGGTGCCCTGGAACGGGCAGGAAAGGAAGGCCATCAAGGGCTGGATGCGGGAGAGAAGGACGCAGAAGGCACCACAGGTGTGGCATACCTGCAGAAGCTGGGAATCACCCATGTACACCTGCTGCCCTTTTTTGACTATGGATGGCTGGATGAGGCAGGGGGACAGGAACAGTTTAACTGGGGGTATGATCCGGTGAATTACAACGTGCCGGAAGGCTCTTATGCCACCGATGTACATGACGGCACTGTGCGGATCCGGGAGTGCAAGGAGATGATCCAGGCCCTGCACCGTGCGGGGATACGGGTGGTGATGGATGTGGTGTACAACCACACCCTGCGGGCAGACTCCTGGCTGGAGCGGACGGCGCCTGGGTACTTCTGCCGCAGGTATCCGGATGGCAATCTCTCCAATGGTTCTGCCTGTGGCAGCGACATTGCGGTAGGACGGCAGATGGTGGACAATTATATCGTACATTCCGTGCTATACTGGGCGAGAGAATACCATGTGGACGGTTTCCGGTTCGACTTGATGGGGCTTCTGACAGTGGAGCTGATGAATCGTATCCGCAGGGAACTGGACCGGGAGTTCGGTGCGGGAGAGAAACTGCTCTACGGGGAGCCATGGCGGGCAGGGGAGTCCCCCATGGAGAAACGGACCCGGGCAGCCCTGAAGGAAAATGTGGCTTATCTGGATGAGGGGATTGCCATGTTCTCCGATGATACCAGGGATGCCATCAAGGGGCATGTATTTTATGAGGAAGAGCCTGGCTTTGTCAATGGTGGAAAAGGACTGGAGAAAAAAATATTAAAAGCCGTCACAGGCTGGTGCGGTCCGGACGTGGAATCCGGCCCGGAGGCAGCAGGCGGGGAGGAAGCTATGGCTTCCCCGGCCTTCCGTCCCAGAAGCTGTGCCCAGGTGGTAAACTATGTGTCCGCCCATGACAATTTTACCTTGTGGGATAAGCTGGTGATGACCCTTCACGGCAGCGGGGCAGATTTCACATATGCCTATCAAGATGTAATGGAGTCCAACAAACTGGCGGCGCTGGTCTACTTTACCTGCCAGGGGCATCTGTTCTTACAGGCTGGGGAGGAATTCGGCCGGACCAAGCTGGGGGATGGGAACAGTTATCGTTCCTGTCCCAGGGTTAATATGCTCAAATGGCAGCAGGCCCAGGAATTCTCCGATCTGGTGGAATATTACCGGGGGCTGATCCGCCTGCGCAAAAGGCAGCCAGGGTTATGTGACAAGAGCCCGGAAGCCTGGAGGAGAATCCTGGAGTGCAGGGAACTGGGGGAGGGTGCCGTGGCTTACTGGATGGACAACAGGCCCGTGCACGGGAAGGATTCCTTCCGAAAAGAGCAGGGTGCAGGAGAGATTCAGCCAGGAAAACAGGCCTGTGGTGGAAGCTTCCGGGAGACCTGGCAGGAGCTCTATGTGGTGTATAACGCTTCAGAACAACCTGTGAAGGCCACACTGCCCAGACGGGAGCAGCAGGCGCACTGGGAGATCCTGGCAGATGGTGTCCGCACAGACTGCCGGAAGGCGGTGATGCCAGACGGGGACGGCCAGGTGACAGTGGAGGCCAGAACAGGCATGGTGCTTGGATGTAAGGGGCTGTGACGACAATGCCATAGAGGATCATGGCGCAGGAAGGAGAGACGATGAAGAAATTTTCCTATGGAAAACAGGACTGGAAGAACCTGGAACGGGGTGAGGAGAACTGTTACCTGATGACCAACGGCCTGGGGGGATTCTCCTCCTTGAGTATGGTGGCTTCCTGCAGCCGGAATGACCAGGCTGTGCTGATGGGCTGTGTCCATTCTCCTAACCACAGATACAATATGATCCATAGGCTGGAGGAAATCCTTTGGTTTGGATCGGATTCTGGAACAGCAGCCAGGTGCACACAGGAGAATATGCCGGCATCTGTACATCTCTCCAGCCAGGCTTTCCAGTATCCCCGGATGCCGGAGGAGGGTTACCTGTACCAGTGGGGATTTACATTCCAGGACTATCCCCAATGGCGGTATCTGGTTCGGGGGGTGGAGGTGACCAGGACCATAGCCTTAATGCAGGGACACAACACAGTGGGGATCTCTTACAGGATCCGGAACCGCTCCACACAGGACGTGGTGCTGCGGGTGAGTCCGCATCTACAGTTTGTGCCCAAGGGGCAGAGACTGTCCCCGGACCAGATATTCCACATGGAACTGTCTGGGGAAGGAACCCGGGGCAGGATCTGCGCCAACGGACAGGTCTTATATCTGCATACCAATGGAAACTGCACCCGGACACCTGTCCGGTATGTGGATTCCCTGTACTACCGAAATGACGTGGCGGATGGAAAGATGGCCCTGGGGCGGTCGGCGGTGAACCATGAGATCTGTTTTGGCCTGGGACCGGGAGAAGCAGGAACCCTGGAAGTGGTCTACGGTATGGACGGAGAGCAGCTTCCTTCCATGGCGGAGATTATGGATGGGATCACCAGCCACAGAAGGAACCTGGAAGAAAAAGCAGGTTTTCAAGATCCTGTGGCCAGTTGCCTGGTTCTGGCAGCAGACCAGTTTGTATCTCAGCGCAGTTCCACAGGTAAGAAGACCCTTCTGGCGGGCTTTCCTTTTTTTGAGGACTGGGGCAGGGATACCATGATTGCCCTGGTGGGATGTTGTCTGTCCACAAAGCGGTTCCATACAGCAAAGAGCATTCTGCAGACGTTTATGGCTTACTGCCGCAAAGGGCTGATGCCCAATCTGTTCCCGGAAGGGGGCCAGGAGCCGGGATATAACACGGTGGATGCCTCCCTTCTGTTTATCCTGGCGGTATATGAATATTACAGGAAAAGTGGAGATGCTACTTTTGTGCGGGAAGCCTATCCGGTCATGCAAATGATTATCCAGTGGTACCGGCAGGGCACAGACTATGGGATCTGTATGGATGAGGATGGACTGATCCGGGCAGGGCGCGGCACTGACCAGGTGACATGGATGGATGTGCGGGTGGAGGATATCCTGCCTACACCCCGTCATGGCAAACCGGTGGAGGTCAATGCCTATTGGTACAACGCACTGCGGATCATGGACACCCTGGCAGGAGAACTCTCCCTGGACGGCATGGACTACTGTCTGCTGGTTTCGAAAGTGTATGAATCCTTTGGCGCCCTGTTCTGGAATCCGGAACGGGCCTGTCTTAGGGATGTGGTCTCGGGCACCGGCGCAGATGACCAGATACGGTGCAATCAGATCTGGGCCGTATCCCTGCCGTATTCCCTGCTGTCCCGGGACAGGGAGATCCGGGTGGTGGAGACGGTGTTCCGGGAACTGTATACAGGAGTGGGCCTGCGTACCCTGGAACCGGGAGATGCCCAGTTTCATCCTTTTTATGGCGGGGCACAGCTGGACAGGGATCTGGCTTATCACCAGGGCACAGTGTGGGTGTTTCCCCTGGGTGGGTACTATCTGGCTTATCTCAAGGTACATGACAACTCTCTGGAGGCCAGGGACTATGTAAGGGAACAGCTTAAGGGGATGGAGTCAGCCCTCCGGGAAGGATGTGTGGGACAACTGCCCGAAATCTATGACGGAGGCAATCCGGTCAATTCCAAGGGCTGCTTCGCCCAGGGATGGAGCGTGGGGGAGATTCTGCGGGTATACGAGAAACTGGAGGAGGAAAGGCATGTATAAAGCGTACATTTTTGACCTGTATGGGACACTGGTGGAGATTAGGACCAATGAGAATAAGCCGTATCTGTGGACAAAAATGAGTGAGCTATATGCCAGCCTGGGGGCCGCATACGGAGCCAGGGACCTGAAAGCCAGGTTCCTGGCTCTGGTCATGCAGGAGCAGGCGTGGGGCCGGGGACAGACGGTATCCATACAGGAGAAGACCGGCGGCCGGGATCCTGTCACGGCCGCAACAACAGGCCGGGAAGATTGTCTGGCAGAACCGGATATGAGAAAGGTCTTCAGGCGGCTTTATCTGGAGAAAGGGGTATCCTGTGACGGGAGAAAGGCGCAGATGACAGCTTTGTTTTTCCGCACCCTGTCCAGACAGCACCTGTGTGTGTATGATGGGGTGAGGGAGACCCTGCAGGAACTGGCCCGCAGGGGGAAAAAACGGTATCTGCTCTCCAACGCCCAAAGCGATTTCACCAGACCGGAGTTAGAAATGACAGGATTGTCAGAATGTTTTGACGGGATCCTGCTCTCCTCGGAGGAGGGATGCAGGAAGCCTTCTCCTGTTTTTTTCCAGAGGCTTCTAAAGCGGTATGGGTTGCATCCGGCGGAATGTCTGATGGTGGGCAATGATGAAACAGCCGACATAGGTGGTGCCTGGCAGGTGGGGATGGACAGTCTCTATATTCATACAGCCACCTCGCCTGTCTGCCAGGGCAGATACAATCCCACTTACCGGGTTATGGATGGCGACTGGAGAAAGGTAGCAGCTATTCTATGTGGGCAGGGCAGCTGAGGGGAGCATTCTGCCAGCAAGCGGCAGAGCTGCAATAAAGCAACATGGAGATGCATTTGTGCAAAATTTCCCGATTCCCTAAAGTTATTCCCCTGCCTGCCGATAAACATAGTAAGAAAAGCAAATGATAAGAATTGAGAACAGTGGAGAGGAGGGATCTTGATGCGTATAGAGGCATATACCCAGGTACAACAGCTTTACCAGACACAGAAGACCACGAAGTCCAGGCAGGCGGGAAGCACATCTCGCACGGATCAGGTGCAGATCAGCAGTGTGGGTAAGGATTTCCAGGCAGTGAAGGCAGCAGTGGCAGCCAGCCCGGACATTAGGGAGGAACTGACAGCCCCGATTAAGGCAAGGATCCAGGAAGGCACCTACTCCGTGGACAATGGGACTTTTGCGGAGAAGCTGTTACAGAAGTATGAAGAAATGAGGTAGGAAGCCCCGTGGCCAGTCTGATGGAAAACCTAATAGGAGTGCTCGAAGAAGAGAGTGTCCAGTATGAGGGACTTCTGGAGTTATCCCAGAAAAAAACGCCGGTCATTGTGGGCGGCGATTTGGAAAAATTACAGCAGATCACGGATGAGGAACAGGAAGTGGTAAGCAGGATCAACCGTCTGGAGAAACAGAGGATTGAGATCGTTGCAGATATCGCCAATGTGTTGAACAAGGATGTTACAAACATGAAGTTGTCAAATCTGATCAGTATGCTGGCCCCCAGGCCTGCGGAGCAGACATTGCTTGCAGGTATCCATGACAGGCTGCGTATGGCAGTCCGGGGGTTACAGCGTGTCAATGAGCAGAACCGCGAGCTATTGACCGAAGCCCTGGAGATGGTGAACTTCGAGATGGGTATGCTTCAGGCTGCCAAGCTGGCGCCAGAGACAGCCAACTACACCAGGGGGGCCTATAACAGCGGAGATACCATGGGGGTGTCCAACAGAGGATTTGATGCAAAGCAGTAGCCGTAAGGCGCTGTACCTTGTGAAAATGTGAGGTGATAGTCATGCCATTGATGGGAAGTTTATATATCGGAGCATCCGGATTACAGACACATCAAAATGCGCTGAATACAACAGCGCATAATCTTTCTAACGTAGATACCACTGGTTATGTGCGGCAGCAGGTACAGCTCGCCGGCAAGCCATATATTACGTTATCTGTGGATCCCAAGGCGGTGAACAATAAGCAGTACGGCCTGGGAGTCAGCTATACCCAGGTAAAACAGGTTAGGGATTTTTTCCTGGATAAAGCATACCGCAAGGAATCCGGCCGCAGTATGTTCTACGAAGTGAATACAGAGGTACTGGAGGAGATCGAGGGCCAGCTGGGGGAGATGAACGGGGAAGCGTTCCAGACCACTCTCTCCGATTTGTGGACGGCGGTCCAGGAGCTGGCTAAGGATCCGGCCAGTTCCGTGACCCAGGGAATGCTGGTACAGCGTGCCTCTGAGTTTATAGAGCGTGCCGCTGCGGTATACAATGGTCTGGGTGCGTACCAGGACAACCTGAATGCCCGGGTGAAAAGCGATGTAGACAAGATAAACCGGTATGGGCAGCAGCTTCTGGTACTCAATGACAGTATCCGGGCCATTGAGGCAGGCGGGATTGAGCATGCCAACGATCTCAGGGATGCCAGGAACCAGATCCTGGATGAACTGGGAAAGCTTACGGACATGTCTTACAAAGAGGATATCAACGGGGATGTCTCCGTTCAGATAGAGGGTGTGGACTTTGTGAAAGCCGGGATCTGTTATGAGATCGGTCTGCATGAGGATACCAACACAGGGTTCTACACGCCTTTCTGGCCCCAGAACGCTACTTACAAGATCCTGGAGAATGGCACCAAGGAATATGATCCCGTAGGGGCGGAGGTCTTTGACCTGGAGCGGGAGATTTCCACAGACCTGAATACGGACATCGGTGGCTTGAAGGCGGTATTGCTGGCCAGGGGAGACCACAGAGCCGACTATACGGATCTGGTCCGTGGTGGGGACTACTATGACCGGAAGATTTCCCAGTCCCTGGTGATGAATGTCCAGGCGGAATTCGACCAGCTGATCCACAGTGTGGCTACCAGGATGAATGAGATTCTGGCAGATGCGGCAGGAGTGGTGAAGGGGGATCTGACCCTGGCTGACGGTTCAAAGCTGGAAGGGGTACAGTACTGTAAGGTGGATCCCGATGGCTATATGAGAAAAGAAGACGGAAGCCCGATCCAGCTCTTTTCCAAGATCTCTACGGCAGGGTATAAGAAAGTCACAGCCACGGATAAGGATGGCAATACAGGAGAGTACTGGGTATACAACGAAGAAGATCTTGATGTGACGGATTCCCTCTACACAGTGAAGAACCTGGGCATTGATATTGAACTGATGCAGAAGCCTTCCATGATGGGATTCCGCAAGCAGGATGGTTCCGAGGATCTGGAGACGGCAGAGAAGCTGAAGGGGGTTTTCACCGAACAGACATATAAGCTCAATCCCAATGTGGAGAAGCGGACTACCCTGGGCAATTACTATAAGGATCTGGTGTCCCAGGTGGCCAATACCGGTTACATGAGCCGCAGCATCTATACCAACCAGGTCAGCACCGTGGAATCCATCTGTAGCGCCAGGGAACAGGTCATTGGTGTATCCTCCGATGAAGAACTGTCCAATATGGTCAAGTTCCAGAATGCATACAATGCATCCAGCCGGTACATCAATGTGATCAGTGAGATGCTGGAGCATATCATTACCACGTTAGGTGCTTAAGGCGGCGAGACCTGCAAGGTTTTGCCTGTGGGACACCCGGGATGGGGGAAAAGATTGACGCGTGGCGAATGTGCGAGGAAAGGGGACATAAGAAATGCCTTCACAGTTTTTTGGATTAAATATAGCATATACCGGGCTGCTGGCCAGCAATGCAGCCTTGAACACCACCTCCAACAACATTGCAAATGTACAGACAGAAGGATACAGCAGACAGAAGGTGAACCAGCAGGCTGCCCAGGCGCTTCGTATCTTTCAGTCTTATGGCTGTGCCGGTGCAGGTGTGGAGACGCTCTCAGTGGAACGGATCCGGGATGAATTCTATGACAAGCGCTACTGGAGGAACAATGCCAAGGTGGGCGAGTACGACCAGAAGCAGTACTATATGCAGCAGATCGAGACGTATTTCGATGACAATGGCACGAATGCAGGTTTCAAGACGGTGTTTAACCAGTTCATGATCACAGGCCTGCAGGAGCTGATGAAGAATCCGGATTCCGCAGACGGCAAATCCCAGTTTGTGGGATATGCAGGGGCTTTGATGGAATATTTCAATGGCCTGGCTGGCAACCTGGAGAAAGTCCAGGACGATGTCAATGAAGAGATCAAGCAGAAGATAGATGAGATCAATTCCCTGGCAGGGGAGATTGCCACGCTGAACAAGCAGATCAATACCATTGAGCTGACTGGTGTGAAGGCCAATGAGCTGAGGGACAGGCGGGCGCTCCTTATAGACCAGCTCTCCCAGATCGTGGATGTGGAAGTGAAGGAAACCCCTATCATTGACCCCAACAACCCGGACCGGGAGACCGGCGGGAACCATTTTATGGTGAAGATTGCCGGTGGACAGCTTCTGGTGGATGACAATGAATACAACCGTCTGGAGTGTGTGGCCAGGAAATCCAATGAGAAGGTGAACCAGTCAGACATTGACGGTCTGTACGATGTATATTGGGAGAATGGCGAGGAGTTCAACCTCTACAACGCGTCCATGGGCGGTGCCCTAAAGGGCCTGGTGGAAATGCGGGATGGTAACAACGGGGAAAGCTTTAACGGAGTTGTGACCGGGATCGGCAAGAATGCAGGGGGTGCAGAGACTGTCACCATCCAGGTGGGAAAAGGCTATCTCATGGATCTGAACAAATGCAACCTTTCCGACCAGGGAGGCAAGATTACCCTGTGGAACCAGGAATTCTACTACGATTCCTGGGAGTACACCATCAGTTATGATGACAACGGGGAGGCTGTGTACAGTTATACCTTTGCCCTTTCCCAGGAGAAGGAGCTGAATCCCTTACCTGTCACCAATGACAAGGTGGGCAAGACGGCAAGCATCGGGGAAAGTATCTCTTATCAGGGAGTTCCCTATTACATGAAACAGATGAACGAATGGCTGAGAACTTTCTCCCAGAAGTTCAATGATATTCTGAAAAAGGGATATGGCACTGACAAGGAACCAGGAATCCATATGTTCACCGGAGACTGGGCCACAGATGATAAGCAGTATGAGTTTCCCGGTGATTACCGGTATGATACCTTTACCTATGAGGTATACCAGGAAAGGGTGAAGAAACGCACAGATGAGCTGGTGGCAGGAGGAATGACACAGGCCGATGCGGAAGCCCAGGCCAAGAAAGAGTGTGTCATGACAGTTAAGGACGATGACGACAGTTACTTCCAGATGACCGCTAAAAATGCGGGTATTGTGGATGCCATGGAGAATGATCCGGGCTTGCTGGCTACCCGCTATGACAAATCGGATGGCGTGGAACAGAATGATCTGCTGGAAGAACTAAAGCGTCTGGCCACGGACAAGGATAAGATGTCATTCAGAGGCTGCTCCGCCTCCGAGTTCCTGCAGTGTATCCTGTCGGATGTGGCCTTGAATACAAGCCGTGCCAATATGTTCTACAAGAGTTTCAGTGATGTCTCCGGTACCATAGATATGCAGCGCATTTCCATATCAGGGGTGGATGAGGATGAGGAAGCAGTGAATCTGGTGAAGTACCAGAACGGATATAATCTGGCATCCAGAATGATTCAGACCTTGACGGAAATCTATGACAGATTGATTTTGCAGACGGGTGTCTGAAATATATAACGAATACAGATTGGTATGCGCTCCCAGGCGCGCATAGAGGTGTAAGTTTGGAAATAAACTTCCTATGCCAGGCCTGTGATCTGTCATCAAAGAGCAAATTTTGATTGGTGTGTGCATTGAAGCGCACATGGAGGTGTAAGTGTGAGAATTACAAATAAGATTATGCAGCATAATAATCTGTCCAACATCAATACCAATAAGATCTACCAGGACAGACTGAGTACACAGATGTCCACCCAGAAGAAGATTAACAGGCCTTCAGATGACCCGGTGGTTGCCATAAGGGCTTTGCGTCTGCGCAGCAATGTGACGGAGGTCACGCAGTATTACAGCAAGAATATTCCAGATGCGGAGAGCTGGCTGGATCTGACAGAGGATTCCCTGAAGAACTTGAGTGGCATTCTGACGGATATGATCAAGCAGTGTGACAAGGGTTCTAACTCCCCCCTGGAGACCAAGGACCGCCAGATTATCCTGGAGCAGTTAAAGGGGCTGGCAGAAGGGGTTTACAGTACCGGGGATGCAGACTATGCAGGACGGTATATTTTTACAGGTTTCCGCACGGATACACCATTGAGCTTTGACAGGGAACAGACTATCCCCTATATCATCACAGAGCAGCTGGGCACCAGTGCCCTGGACAGTGTTGTGAAGGTGAATACAGATAAGCTGCTGGATTTAAATTCCAGCAACTATATGGACGCTGGCATGGATGTGAAGGATACCGACATTTCGAAGACGGAAGCCTACAGACTGCGGCTCGCCTACGGGGATTGCTCGGCGGATGGTTCCCAGGTATCCATCTCTTTTAAGAAGCAGGATCCGGCTAATCCAGGGCAGTATCTGGATGTTACATGGGGGGCAGGAGGAGCGGCTGCGGATGCCATCACTACCATGCATTCCTATGACAATCCCGATCCCTATGCCACTGCAGCGGCAGATGATGATGCTTTGATCTATGTGCCTGAGACAGGGGAACTCCTCATGGGCAAGAATCGCTACAATGATCTGATGCTGGTGAAGGACAGCGATGCCACCACCATCAATGAAGGGGAGATCCGTGTCACTTACCAGAAAGAGCACTGGGTGGAAGGGGATCTGCGTCCGGAACACTATTTTGCCTGTACAGCCAATCCGGGAGACCCGGAGAATGAGGTCGCCTATAACCAGTCCTACCTGGAGGGAGGGGCCAGGCGTCAGGAGATTGAGTACGATGTGGGATTCAACCAGAGGATCCAGGTAAATTCCACAGCAGATGAATGCTTCAAGCATGGCATTGGCAGAGAGGTGTCTGACATCATGACAGCCATGCAGAATGTGCTGGACCTGGAAGGGGTGCAGGCCACCTTGAAATCCCTGCTGGAGGATGCCGAAGGGGATGATGCGAAGACCAAGCAGCTTACAGACCAGCTGGATGCGGTGGAGAAGGCACTGACCTATGCCAAGGACAAGGAGCAGATGCTGTTTGAGTCCGGGATTACAGCTTTCCAGGGATATCTGGATGATGCCAATCTGTGTATGACCAACTGTGGCAACCGGGGCAGCAAGCTGGAACTGTTTAAGAACCGCAGCCAGAGTCAGAAGACTTCCTTTGAGACTCTCAAGAGCATCAATGAGGATATTGATATCACGGAGATTCTCATCCAGCTCAACAGCGCAGAGCTTACGTACAATGCATCCCTGATGGCCACAGGCAAGGTTATGCAGACTTCGTTGCTGAACTTCCTCTGATGTGTCAGGCGGAGGAGTGGCAGGGGACGGGATCTGTATACAGATGGCGGTGATAGGATCCTGGCCTGTTTGACAAGGGAAAGCCATAATATACTCCGCAGCAGGCCAGCAGGAGATTCCGGTGTAAGGTAACGGAAAGTGGGGTAATGATGAAGATTAATACGAAAATTTTCGGTGAAATTGACATCGCAGATGAGAAAATCATTCTTTTTGAAAATGGAATCGTAGGATTCCCGGAACTGAAACGTTTCGCACTGCTTCACGATGAGGAGAAAGGAACAGATGCGGGGATCCGGTTCCTGCAGTCTCTGGATGAGCCGGGGTTTGCCATGCCGGTGATGGATCCGCTGCTGGTGAAGCCGGACTATGATCCGGAGGTAGATGACGAGCTGCTTTCTGCCGCAGGCCATGTCACCATGGACAATATCCTGGTGCTGGTGACAGTGACCATTCCCAGTGATCTGACCCGGATGAGTGTCAACCTCCAGGGGCCTTTTGTCATCAATGTGGAGGAGAACAGAGCCTGTCAGGTGATCGTGGAAAGAGGAACCTATCCCGTGAAATTCCCGATTTACGACATACTACAGGCACAGAAAGGAGAGTAGCGGGATGCTGGCGTTATCGCGGAAAAAGAATGAAGCCATCGTGATCAACAATAACATCGAGGTCACCATACTGGAAGTGAAAGGTGACCAGGTGAAGATGGGCATCACTGCCCCCAAGGAGGTGCCTGTGTACCGCAAGGAAGTCTATATGCAGATTCAGAGCGCCAATGAGGAGGCAGTTCACGCAGATGGCATGGAAGCCCTGCAGAATCTTCTCAAAAAATAGAGTGCAGATAATGGCAGGCTGCCTGGGGCAGCCTTTAGGATATGGCTGCATAGGTATGGCAGGGAGGCCGCACTTTTTTAGGCTTTCCTGTTAATTTTTTGGGGAAAACTTCCGATAAAGCAAATAGAAATACAAAAAGAGATATCTCAAAAACAGAATTCACATGGAGGTGGGCAAAAATGGCAATTGAACCGATTTCAAGTGTTATGACCGCACAGGCACAGGGAAGTGTCGTACAGAAGACACAGGCCCCTGTAAAGACAGAGCGACCGGAAAGCAGTGCAACAAGCAGTGTACAGGCGGCGGAGCAGGTTGACAAGACTACGAATGTAGTGGAGAATGCAAGGGAAAAGGGACAGACGGGCAATGGTGAGAAAGGAAAGGATCAGCAGCAGGCTTCCCATGAGCAGATCCGCAAGGCAGTAGAGCAGATCAATAAATCCCTGAACAATTCTGAGGCGGTATTCGGCATCCATGAGGATACCAACCGTGTCACCATCAAGATCGTAGACAAGACTACAAAGGAAGTGATCCGGGAACTTCCTCCTGAGAAAACCCTGGATATGATCGCGAAAGTGTGGGATCTGGCAGGGATTCTGGTAGACGAAAAACGTTAAACATCAGATTGGAGAGGTGAAGAGTATGGCAATGAGACTGACAGGACTGATGTCCGGCATGGATACGGAGTCCATGATATCCCAGCTGGTATCAGCCCGGAAGACAAAGGTAGATGATGCGAAGAAGGCCCAGAAGAAGCTGGAGTGGAAGCAGGATGCCTGGAAGACGCTTAATACCAAGGTCCGCAAGCTGTTTGACGGGGCGCTGGGGAACATGCGTTTTGAAGGTTCCTTTATGAAGAAGACAACCAAAGTGTCCAACAGCAATGTGGTGTCTGTGATCACCGGCGAGGGAGCCATGAACAGTGTGCAGAGCCTGGAAGTGAAGGAGCTGGCCAAGTCAGCTTATCTTACAGGTGCTGCTGTAGGGGATGGCAAAGGGGGATTTGACAAGAGCACCACGTTGGGACGTCTTGGAGTTTCTGGCGAGAGCAGCTTCCAGGTAACCGTAGGGGAAGGGGAGAATGCCCAGACAAAAGAGATTACAGTAAACTCTGCCACAACGGTCGGCGAATTGCTCAGTCAGCTGAATGGAGCAGGGGTAACTGCGTCTTTTGATGAGAAAAACCAGAGATTCTTCATTGCCTCCAAAGAAACCGGTCTGGAAAATGATTTTAAGATTACAGCTGTTAAGGATGACGCAGGAAATGCGGATGGCAGCGAAGCGCTGATTAAGGCACTGGGTCTGTCTGAGGCAGACGGTGCCAAGAAGAATGCACCATCAGATGCCAAGATCCTGTTGAATGGCGTGGAATATACCTCTTCCAGAAATAGTTTTGAGATCAATGGGCTGACATTGAATGTAAATGCCAAAACGGCGGATGGAGAGACGGTGACCATCACCACCCAGGATGATACGGACGGCATTTACGATATGGTGAAGAATTTCTTCAAGGAGTACAATGAGCTGATCAATGAGATGGATAAGCTCTACAATGCGGATTCCGCCAGGGGATATGAGCCTCTCACCAGCGAAGAGAAAGAGTCCATGACCGAGGAAGAGATCGAGGAGTGGGAGAAGAAGGTCAAGAGTGCTTTGCTTCGCAGGGACGGCACACTGGGAACTTTATCCAGTGCCATGAAAGAGATCATGGTGTCAGGTGTAGAAGTAGATGGCAAGATGATGTACTTAAGCAATTTTGGCATTGAGACCCTGAGCTATTTTACGGCGGCTGACAATGAGAAAAATGCATATCACATTGACGGTGACAGCGATGATGTGAATACTTCATCCAACGCTGATAAGCTTAGGGGTATGATATCCAGTGACCCGGATACGGTTGTTAGCTTTTTTACCACCCTGTCCAAGAACCTGTATGGCAAGATGCAGGAACTGATGGCTCCCACAGAGTACAGTTCTGCATTTACGATCTATGAAGACAAGAAGATGAAGGAGGAATATGATGATTATACCTCTAAAATCAAGGATCTGGAGAAGAAGCTGACAGCTTACGAAGACCAGTGGTATGCCAAATTTGCTGCTATGGAGAGCGCTATGGCCAAGATGCAGAAGAGTGCCAGTGCAGTGACAAGTCTGCTGGGCGGCGGAATGTAATTGGCGGCAGCTATGCATAGAAAGAGCTGCTGTGGAAGGAACATCCGGAATCTTCCAGGCAATCGGGATCCCCGCAGCACCAGGTAAGGTGCTGTGGGGTTTGCTGTCTTATTTGACTTTATCCGGGAATGTGTGGTACAATGTCTGACAGAAGAATATTGCGCTACCAGCTGGATCCAGGTGTGCAAAGACACCCCAGATCAAGGGTAAGCCTATGCTACAGACAATAATGGATTTTGGATGACAGAAAGGCAGGATGCGGATATGCCATTACCAAATGCTTATGCACAGTATAACAACAGCAAGGTCTTGACAGCTTCCCCGGCAGAACTGACCATGATGCTCTATGACGGAGCCATCAAGTTCTGCAACATGGCCATTGTGGCAGTGGAAAATAAGGACATACAGAAGGCGCATACAAACATCACGAAGACAGAGCGCATCATTGACTATTTCCGCCAGACCCTGGATATGAAATATCCGGTGGCAGAAGATTTTGACAGAGTGTACACTTACTTGAACCAGAGACTTGTGGAGGCTAATATCAAGAAGGATAAGGAGATTCTGGAGGAGGTCAATCAGCATCTTCGCACCATGAGGGAGACCTGGAGGGAAATCATAAAGAAGAACAAGGAGTCAGGGGTATGACAGAGAACTATCTGACCGTATTGGAGGAGAGCCTCCGGACGAAGTTGCAGGTCATGGAACAGATCCAGCAGTATAATCTGCGGCAGCAGGAGATCTTCCAGGGTGATACTGTAGATATGAATCAGTTTGATGCTTACATAGAGGAGAAAGGATCCTTGATCCAGCAACTGGAGAGCCTGGACAACGGATTTGAGAGCCTGTATGAGAAAGTGGCAGCAGAGCTGGCAGATAACCGGGCGAAATATGCGGAGCAGATCAGGCGGCTGCAGGGACTGGTGACGGAAGTCACAGATAAAAGCGTTATGATCCAGGCCCAGGAGGCCCGGAACAAGAAGCTGGTGGAGGCATATTTCCAGAAGGCCAAGGGCCACATCGGGGACAACAGAAGGACTTCTAAGGCTGCGTATGACTATTACAGGAACATGAGTAAGGGAGCGGTGAACCTGCCCCAGTTTATGGACAGTAAGAAATGACAGGTGCCCGGAAGGAACGCAAAACTGTATAGGAATATGTCCATTGGAAACATTGTAAGTATTGACTTCTCGGCAGAGGAATTGCAATAGGAATGGAAAAATGCTTTAATGTCTACGGAAGGTATCCATAAGTACAGAAACAGATTATCCATAAGGAGGATATGAATGAAGAAACAAATTTTCAAGCTTTTGTCAGGTGGTATGCTGATGTTTCTTCTGGCGCTGCCCTGCTCCATGACGGTTTTTGCTGACACAGTTGCAGGAAGTGATGCAGTACAGGCAAATTCAGTCACAACAACCAAGGAAGTGAAAAAGAATGGCCTTACTTTTAGTGTCACATATCCTACTGCCATTACTTGCGGTACGCCTATCCGGTTTCAGTTTGAAACCGTGAATGACAGCACTGGCGCTACAGTGGCGGATATGAAATATAGGATACATTCCCTACAGGTTTATGACGGAACGGGACACGTAAGCGTATATGATGTAAGCTATGGTAAAAATGGTGCATATAATGCCAAGGATAGCTGGGAATTTACATTTTATGCTTCCGGGACGTACTATATCAGATTCAATGCGGCTCCTAAGGGTTCATACGATAAGTATATGGATACGGGTTTCGATGGAATTGTGCTGACGATCCAGGATCCTTCTTACCCTTCTGTGGAGGCAATTGTAGAGAGGGTTGCCGGGGAGTGTGTGGCGCAGTGTACGACTGATTTTGACAAGGCCGTATGGTTGAACGACTGGCTGGTTGACAAATGCAGCTATGACGATTCCGGCTCTTTTTGCTCCGCAGAAGGAGCGCTTGCAAGAGAAAAAGGTACTTGCGAGGCCTATCACAGAGCCTATGTGATGCTGTTGAATAAGGTGGGGATTGCCACTGGCAGAATCACAGGCAATGGGCACGTCTGGACCGCAGTGAAGCTGGATGGGAAATGGTATCAGATAGATACCACATGGAATGATGCCGGATACGAGGATCCCAAGGTTGATCTGAAGCATTTGTACTTTGGGCTGAATGATGCAATTACATCTATAGTACATTCAGATCATAAGCCTGTTGCAGGCTATGAATCCAACTCACTGGAGAATAATTATTTTATTAAGACAGGTACAATA
>CAJTOJ010000014.1 GCA_910577665.1 uncultured Acetatifactor sp. | reverse complement strand
GCAGTCGCCAAATGTGCATGCAAGCATGCCCACTTGGCTCGTTGCTCGCGGGAATTAAAAGCAAGAAACAATACAAGCATTACTGTTTACTCCCTATTCACACCCACACTATTGACTTTAGTCACTGCCCATGTTATGTTACGAAGATAGCCCTGTATGCCAGGAAAAGCATGCAGGCTTCCGGCCTGGTACCTGTATTAGGCAGCAGAGTACTGTAAATACAGCAACAGAACTACAGAACAGCAGAAAACACCTGTGCACCATAAACTGGTGTATATTTTAGGAACCTGTCGCACACCACAAGCATAACCAGAACGCACGAAACGGAGTATAAGATGACCACATCCCGCACGAAAAACATGACCCAGGGTGCCCCTGGCTCCCTGATCCTCGGCTTTGCCCTGCCTCTGATGGCAGGCAATGTATTCCAGCAGCTCTACACGGTGGTGGACACCATGGTGGTTGGAAAATATCTGGGTGTGTCCGCCCTGGCGGCCCTGGGAGCAGCAGACTGGATGAACTGGATGATGCTTGGTATCGTCCAGGGCTTTACCCAGGGCTTCGGCATCCTAATGGCCCAGGAGTTCGGGGCGGCACATTATGACAGACTGCGGAGGGTAGTGGGCATATCCGGTCTACTGTCTGTGTTCTTTGCCCTTTTCCTGGTGGCAGGGGGACAGCTTGCCGTAAATCCCGTGCTGGCCCTGCTCCAGACACCGGGGGATATCCTGGGTGGCACAACCTTGTACCTGCGTATTATGTTCCTGGGGATCCCGGTGGTGATGGCCTACAACCTGTTCGCCTGTATCCTGCGTTCCCTGGGAGATGGCAGGACACCTCTTCACGCCATGATTGTAGCTTCCATAACCAATATCGTACTGGATCTGCTCTTTGTGATGGGCTTACAGTGGGGGATCGCCGGAGCTGCTATCGCCACCCTGATTGCACAGCTTGTATCCGGGCTGTACTGCCTGTATTATATCGGGAAACTGGATATCCTAAGGTTATCCCGGGCAGATTTCCGTTTCCAGGGCAGCCTGGGACTGAAGCTTCTGGGGCTTGGTTTCCCCATGGCTTTCCAGAACTGTATCATTGCCATCGGGGGCATGATCATCCAGTTCGTGGTCAATGGCTTCGGCGTGATCTTCATCGCCGGGTACACAGCCGCCAACAAGCTTTACGGGGTGCTGGAGATCGCCGCCACCTCATATGGCTACGCCATGATCACCTATGTAGGCCAGAATCTGGGGGCCGGGAAGACAAAACGGATCCGCCAAGGCATGCGTTCTGCCCTGGTGATCGCCCTGGTAACCTCCGTGTCCATTGCCGCAGTGATGCTGGTATTTGGAAAAGTGATCCTGGGATGGTTCATCTCCGGCACTCCTGCCGAAGTGGAAGCCACCCTGCAGGTGGCCTACACCTATCTGGCCGTGATGAGTGTCTGCCTTCCCATCCTCTATATCCTCCATGTGACCCGTGCTGCCATCCAGGGCATGGGAAACACCCTGCTGCCCATGGCTTCCGGCATTGCGGAATTCGTCATGCGTACTGCCGCGGCCCTGATCCTGCCGGGTATCATCGGACAGATGGGTATCTACCTGGCAGAGATCGCCGCCTGGACCGGGGCGGATGTGGTACTGGTGTCCAGCTATTTTCTGACTGTCCGGAAACTGCCTGCGGATGCAGAAGCCACAGAGGATAATGGTACTTCCTAATTGGTGGAAAAAGTTCTTTTGATGGGATCCTGCAGGATGTCTGGAAGTCTGAACGTAAACTTCCGATGGCAGGCCTGTGGTCTGTCATCAAAAAGCAAATATTGAAATGAGTGCCAGCCAAAGGCCGGCATGGGGTTTAGAAATGAATTTACGCAAAAAATATATCCGTTTTATCCTTCCCTCCATTGCCTCCATGTGGGCCTTTTCCCTGTATACCATGGTGGATGGCATCTTCGTGGCCCGGGGCGTAGGGGAGACTGCCCTGGCAGCGGTGAACCTCTCCATGCCCTTTACCTCGTTTGTCTTCATGCTGGGTGTCCTGCTGGCCACAGGTACCTCCACCCTGATCTCCATTGCCCTGGGCAGGGGAGACCTGGAGCACGCCAGGGATCTCTTCAATCAGAACCTGGCCGTGACGGGCATTGTCAGTCTGGTGATCTCTGTGCTGGTCCTGCTGTTCAAGCGGCAGGTGGCCCTGTTCCTGGGTGCCACACCAGATACCCTGTCCTATGTGGAAGAGTATGTGGGGACTATCGCCCTGTTTGCCCTTTTCTTCACCATCTCCTACAATCTGGAGGTCCAGGTGAAAGCCAACGGGGCGCCGCAGGTCAGCACCCTGGGAGTGCTCTCCTGCGGACTGATGAATGTGGCGCTGGATGCCCTGTTCGTCCTGGTATTCCATTGGGGCGTATGGGGTGCTGCCCTGGCCACAGGACTGGCCCAGGTCACTTCCACCCTGGTGTTTTTGGTGTATTTCCTCACCCACAGGGACAGGCTCCGGTTCGACCGCTTCCATCCCCGGCTGAACTTATACAGGCGCATCGTGCCCCTGGGGCTTTCGGAAGGACTGGGAGAGATGTCCAACGGACTGGTGGTGTTCTTCTTCAACCGCACCATCCTCCAGGTCATCGGGGAACA
This sequence comes from uncultured Acetatifactor sp., assembly GCA_910577665.1. GTDB lineage: Bacteria > Bacillota > Clostridia > Lachnospirales > Lachnospiraceae > Acetatifactor. The sequence continues at coordinate 83,755 of CAJTOJ010000014.1, read as the reverse complement.
GGCACTGCCCACCTACACTGTCATCAGCTATGTGAATACCCTGGTACTGATGACCATGACGGGTACCGCCCAGGGAATGCAGCCTCTGATCAGTTTCTCCCTGGGTGCAAACAAGCGATATGAATGTCATAAACTGTTAAAATATGGACTGGTCTCCGTTGCCCTTTTCGGCGCAGTCTCCTTTTCCCTGGCTCAAGCCGGCGCCCCTTTGCTTGTATCTGCTTTCCTGGAAGCAGACAGTGCCATCTTCCCCTATACCGTGAAGGCGCTGCGAATGTATGCCTGCTCCTTCCTGGTCATGGGATTCAATGTGGTATTCGCGGGATTTCTCACTGCCATGAACCGTCCTGCTCCGGCTTTCGCCATCTCCTTTGGCCGGAGCCTGGTGCTGCTGGTATCCAGTCTGGCAGTCATGTCATATTTCTTCGGAGATCAAGGACTGTGGTATGCAACACTGGTGTCAGAATGTGTGTGTCTGGTGCTGGCATCGGGGTGCGGGATACATTATTTCCGCAGCCTGCCCACGAGAGACAATGGGCAGTAAGCATCAATGACATGTGCGTTGTTACTGTATTTCATTCATTTAAGAATAGCATTGTAATTATATAATGCATATGATAAAATCAGATCAGATTCCTAAGCCCCCTTGCATCCCAATGTTCCATCATAAACCAGAACCGGAAGTTTAGAACATGCACACCACCTGCCAGAACCGCATGCCGCCTTCGATATGCAGGTTGACGCACAGCCGTCCCGGAAAAGCGCAAAAGCATGCCTTCTGACTTCACGGCACCGGAATGGTTTAGGGACTTTTCTGGTAAAAACACGTTCTGAAATAGATAAGAAAATGCAGGAAAACAATCATGTGGATACATAATTTGTATAAAAGTCCAAAGAAAAAATGGTTATTCGCCTTCTTGATATCTGATGTTCCCATGTTGCTTGTATTGACCCCATATCTGGTGACTTACTGGAATCTTCTCTGGGCCTATCCCATTCCCCGCCTGGTTTCAATACTGCTGGCCGGTTTCTGGACATGGCTCGGTCCCTATTTGATATTAAGGTGGCATACCCTTTTTGAAAAATTCCTGTCTGAAATTGACAGCATTACCGGCAGTGACAAAACTGTCTGGAATGTATATCAGACCAAAATCCGCCATTCGGCTTATACCAAGATTATCAGTGTGACCTGGACCCTGGCTGTGGTTTCTATCCTGCTCCTGCCCAGTGGCAGGCAAAATCTGGCCACCTATTACTTATATGGCTTTTGTGATATAAATTACTGGATTTTCATCATATGTGTTGCATACATTGCCCAGTTTACTTCCTCATTTATCTTGTTTATGATTTACAGTTACTTTATCATCAACGCTGTCATGGATAAGGAGGCTGTCGTATCCCATCTGCTGCAAAATGCCGGAAAGCATACCAGTATGCCACTTATCGGTGATCTGATCGCAAGGACTGCCGTATACTTCTCTTCCGGATTCTTTTTCTTTCCAGTCATGACAGTATTTTATCTGGAGACGCAGGATGTAACGTTTAACACGTCTGCTGCTGTTTTTATACTCATGGGTATGTTCGTTGCACTGATAGGCGTCTATCTGGGAATTATGAACTGGATTGTCTGTGAAAGGGCACAGGCTTCCAAAGACAGAATACTGGAAACCCTTGAAACCAAACTCCGGCAAACAGAGATCCGTTCCATGCACTGTAAAGATATAAACAAGAAGATCCTGTATACCCTGTCCAAACAGGATCTACGGCAGCAGATCAGCGAGGCTTCCAAAATATGTATCAGCCCTCTGGAAACAAACCAATATCTGAAAATAGCTTATGGTGTCCTGCTCTCCGCAGTCCTGCCGGCCGTCACCAGCTTCCTGCTGGATATGATGAGTCTGTAGGGCAGATTCCTTACTGATTGTAGTATGATTTTCGCTAGTCCGCCACTATATTCGCCGGAACAATATTTTATCGTTCTTCTGTATTATATATCATATTGGCACATCTCTTTTACGCTCAAATACATGTCTTTCTGGCCGCAATATTTCCAGAGGACAGTTACTGGCGGCAGTTCGAGTGAACAGTAACTATTTTCCCCCAGTCACTTATTTTTCGTAACATAGAATCTTGATAGCAGCATAAAGGTAAAGTACAATAGAAATGATATTGTGCAAAGGAGCAGGTATGGTATGTACAGAGTCGGGATATGCGATGACGATAGGATTTTGTGTTCCTTACTGGAGGAGCAGATCCTTGGGCTTTCGGCAGAATTCTTAGTAAAATTTGAAATAGAAGTATGGTATAGCGGAGAAAGTCTTGAATGTGATTTGAAAAAGGGGATTGGATTGGATATCCTTTTTCTTGATATTGAATTGCTGCAAAAAAACGGTATTGAAATAGGATCTTTTATCCGTGACGAGATGGAAGATACGGATACCCACATTGTCTATATTTCCTCAAAGCAGGGTTACGCCATGGAGCTTTTCAAAATGCAGCCATTGGAATTTCTTGTAAAACCAATCTCCACTGCCCGGCTAAAGGAAGTGCTTGAAAGAAGCATGAAAAGAAAAAAGATTGCAGAAAGCTGCTTTGAATATCAAAAGGGAAGCCAGATTTTTCGTGTTTCAGTAAAAGAAATCCTATATTTTATGAGTATGGATAAAAAGATTCTGATGATAAAAAAGGATGGGCAGGAGGAATTCTATGGGAAGCTGAAGGATGTCCTGGAGCAGCTTCCAGCAGGTTTTCTGATGATACATCAGTCCTATGTGGTACACCAGGAATATGTCCGCGAATATTCCTACGAAAACATAAAAATGCTGAATGGTGATGTCCTGAGTATAAGCAAACCCTACAGGAAAGAAGTCAGGGCAAAAATCAAACAAATTCTAAAGGAAAAAGTGTACCATGTGTTATAAAACAGGCTACGAATTACCAATGATTCTGATTGTAGGTATTCTGCGCACGGCGCTACTGAAAAAGACCCTGGATACCTTTCTGTCTACAGAGGATCACAACAAGCTCATATGGAAAATCGTTTTTGCGGGATATTATCTGTTGACAACAGCCGCCTACAGTATATTTCATCTATCACTTTTCTATGAAATAAGTAATATGGCGTGTATCATTGGCGTGACCTGTTTTTTCCGTGGCGCATGGGAGAAAAAAATATGGATTTCCATGGTATATTTCTGCCTGGATGCAGGCAGCGGGGTGGCTGTATCCTTTGCCGGTTCAGAGATGATCCGAATGCAGCAGAGCGCGGTTTCTGCCTTGTTCCTGCTGATCTGCGTGGCGGTTGTCTGTCACATTCCCGATCCGAAAGAAAGCAGGGAAAAAACGCTTGACAAAAAACAAATGTTTTTGTTATCTGCAATCCCCCTATTAAGCGTGACGGTATTTTGTGGGCTGATGTATGGAAGTATCGGCAGATGGACGGCGGTATATGTGTGTGTGGCGGTTTTGGCATTTAACCTGTGTGTGTTTTATCTGTATCATATTCTGCTTAAAAATTATGTACAACTGAGGGAACAGGATATTTATAAACAGCAGACGTTTGCCTATCAGAACCAGTTCCAGCTTATGAAAGAGTCCCAGAGCCGTATCAGGGCATTAAGACATGATATGAAAAACCATGTGCTGGCGCTTCAGGGATTGGCAGCGGATCCGGAAAAAGTGATGGAATATCTTGATTCCATGCAGGAATTTATGAAGAATCCTTCCGAACATATATATACGGGGAATGAAGCCTTGGACAGCCTGTTGAACTTCAAGCTGCAAAGGGCAAAGGAAGATTTAAAAAAGTTGGAAACGGATATTGTGCTTCCGGAGAAGATGACTCTGCACTCTTTCGATTTCAATATGATTGTGGGAAATCTTCTGGACAATGCCATAGCAGCATCCAGACAGACAGATGAGCGTCTTTTGAAATTCAGCATCCGGATGGAGAATGGCGTTTTATTTCTGTATATGATAAATAGCTGCATGGGGATTCCCGAAGGTGTATGCGAAATACACAGACTGTCAGAAAAGGCTTTTACCGGGCATGGTATAGGACTTACAAACGTCCAGAGAATCGTGGAAAAGTACCATGGCGATATGGAAATGCATTGCAAAGACAATCATATGGAAACAGAGATTGTGCTGTATATGAAAAACCTGTAAACACTCCCAAAAGCTGTCATATGTTCATGGCAGCTTTTTGATAAAGATTCTTTTCAGGTGGATTTCGGAAAAAATATGGTAGAATTTCGCCGGAATCAAAAAACCCCAGGTAAAAACATGTATCATCCATATCATAACCCCTACAGGGGAATGACAGGAGGCGTACGAAATGAAGAAAAGATTTTTAAACGTACTGATAGCAGGAGTATTAGGAACATGTGTCCTGGCAGCATGCCAGAAAGCGCCGGAAGCATCTGTAGACAGCGATATTTACCACGCAAAAAGCTCTCTGGAAGGTGAGGTGGAGAATATCGCGTCTGATGAGGCCTATCAAAATGCAGCAGACACAAATGGACCAGAACAAAGCGAATATTATGAGAGCCTGGTCGGAACAGAGAAAAACGGTATCCGGATTTGTGCAAAGGTTCCTGTAGTGCCACAGACCATGCAGGCATTGACTTTGCAGGAACGGGACGATTGGAATGCGGAGAAGCTGAAGGAACTGCTTGACAGCGAGGGTGGAAATGTGCAGGACATCACCGGGGAGTATCTGGCGCAGGCAGAAAAAGAGTTAAGTGAAATGAAGGAAGAGGACAGGCCGGTTGAATGGCTGAATTTTGGTGATGATTCCCTCTTGGTTCTGTCAGATGGGCAGAAGGAGGCATCCTTTGCAAGAAATACCTGTGTAAGCTATGTGGATGCAGCATTAAAGAAGCATTGCGATGCCATTTATAAAAAGGCTCCGGAATTGGATGTGGCCAAAGACATTGAGGATATTTCTGTTACATTTCCGGTTTCCCGTGCCAGGGATATTCTTCTGGAGAAGCTGGCAGTACTGGACATTACGGAAATATGTATTTCCAGGGCTTTGTATTATGAGCTTGACGGAACCGCATTTTATGAATTGCTATTTACGCCTTCCTACGGAACCATTGGCGTGGCGTCAGAGTTTGGCCAGATTGTGGCTGGGGAGGTGCATCCGGGAGGAACCGCATGGATTATGGAGGATGGCATAGCGACAATGAATCTGGAGAATTATTGCGGCAAAATCATGGAGCGGTCCGAAACCGGAAACGTCCTAACGTTTCCACAGGTAACAGACATTTTGGAAAAATATCTGGAAAACAATACGCTCTGTGGAAGTTCTGAGGCAAAGCTGACACAGGCAGAGCTTGTATATTATCCAACCCTTCAGGAATCGGAGCTGATCCTTACGCCGGCATGGCATATCTATATTCCCTTGCATGAAATGGAAATGGCGCTGGAGGCCGGTGACAAAGCATGGCAGGAAGCGGCTGGTGCAGGTGCGGCATGGAATATCTATCTGGATGCCGTGACGGGAAAAATGATAAAGGTGGAATAAAATGAACGGATTTTTTTGGAAGGATATGAAGAGAAGCTTCCTGAATGCGGGCTTCTTTGCCGGGATGGCTGCTGTGTCAGCGCTTTTGCTGGCTGCGGTAGTGACGGGAACGCCGCCAGAACGTACACGGAGCAGCTATTATATTTTGTACAATGTGTTCGGCGCTTCAGGGTTCGGACCTTTTGCGGCTGTCTTTCCCGTACTGGCTTATGCGACCAGTTTCTGCGAAGAATATCAGAGCGGATATTACCGCATGATTTTTTCAAGGATGCATCCTGTGCGCTTTGGAGGAATCCGGATCTGTAGCGTTGCAATGTCCGGAGGGGTTATGCTGGCAGTTCCGATTGCCGCCGCCTGCATCATGGCTTATACGCTTGGTGTTCCGGGCGTACCGCAGGATTCGGATAAGGGGTTGCTGGACGGGACGATTATGCTTACCTATCTCATAAAATATGGGGATTGGTATATTGCGGTGGGGAAAACCGTTCTGGGTTTTTTGTTTGGATGTGTGTGGGCGCTTGTGGGATTTCTGTTTGCAGTATGGATTCCGAACCGCTATGTCGCTTTGATTGCGCCCTTTGTTCTATACGAATCCATGTGGATCGGGCTGGATGGGATTGTATGGCTGAATCCGATCCGACTCCTCAGGGGAGATGATGTAGGCAGTTACCCTCTGGCCGCAGGAATGGAATGTGTCTATATCATGATTGTGTCAATCGCCATTATGGCCGGACTTGTGAGGAGGTATCGGAATGGGTAGCTTTGCCGTAATCATAAAGGGAATGTTTCAGCAGGAGCAAAGAAGCGGCAGGGTTTTCATGGGATATCTTCTGGGTTTTGCGATCATGGGCTATTGGATGGCCGGTTTCCTGCGGTATGCGGCTGACACAGGGGAACCAGTCAACATACTGGAAACCTTCTGCGTGGTTGAGCAGCATTATGTGAATATGTTGTTTTTAGTCCCAGGGTGGCTTTTGGTAGTGGCGGACGCGCCGTTCATAAAAGGGAACCTCTATCTGCTTCTGTACAGGTGTGGCAGAAAGCGCTGGAATATGGGAATGCTTTTTTATATATTCATGCAGGCATTTCTCTATGCCGGGGCTATGGCGGCATTCAGTATCATTGTCAGCAGTTTTTCGGGGTTCGCAGGGGATATGTGGAGCAGTCCGGTATACGCTCTGGCGCTTGATACCGGAAACAATATTGGCATTGAATATAACATCACTTTCCCGTATCTTGCGATGATGAAGGCCATGTCGGTTACGCAGGCATTTGCAGTGACGTTTTTATGTTTTTATCTGTATCTTGCTTTCCTGGGAGTGCTTTTATATGTTTTTGCATTGTTGTTTTCAGGGAATGCCGGAATGGTGGCTGTAATGGGGGTACATCTGGCCGGATATTTACGAATGATGGATGGCCATATGGAAACTTCCCTTTTTGCAAGGGCGATTCCGGGGAATTTTATAGATGGAACGCTGTCTTATCTACAATCAGTAGCTTTATTTTTGTCAGTGATTCTCATTTTCACAGTGTTATCCTCTTTTTGCGTCAACAGCATTGCATTTGACTCGGGAACGGAGGTGGAGGGCTAGTGTCGGAAAGTATGTTTATCAAGCTGTTTGCGGGCGTGCCTTCTGGTTATTTCGGTGCCATACCGCTCATTCCGCTGGGATGGTGGCTTCTGTCAATCGGCGTCTTTCTGCTTGCAGCAGGGGTCTATGCAGAAAGAGACAGGAAGCTGGAAGCGCTGTCGCTGTATCGTTACAAAACAGTGGAAGGCTGGTGGAAAAGGCGTTTTGGAAAAGGGCTGTTATCCGGCATAAGAACAACGTTTTTGTTCTTCCTTCTTGTTTTGAGCTGGGACATTGCCATGGGGAACATATCTTTGCTTTCCCCAGGACTGCTCGCCAAAATTATCATTCTATGGCTGTTCCACAGTGTCAGTATGGCGGCATTGTTCGTATTGCTGGATTTGTTTCCTGTCAGATGCTTTGCTCCGGGGGCATTGTTCCTGTTAGAGGGCGTGACGTTTATCATCGGCTGTCAGTTTCACGCCGTTTCCCATGTGATGTATGGAATGTGGGGTATGTATCTGCAAAGCAATTTATGTGGAACAGAGGGTTTTGCGGCGGGCCCGGTCATTGCAACGGAAGCTGTTATGCTGACAGTGGGCTTTTTGACCGGACGAAAATATCTGAAAAAAGAGACAGATTTTGTATGAGGAAGGTAAGGATTGTAACTATGGCAGAATGTATCCGTGTAGAGAATGTAACAAAAAGGTTTGGCGATGTGGTTGCGCTTGACCGCATCAATATCCGCTTTGAAAGCGGAAAAATTTATGGGATTATAGGCAGGAACGGTTCGGGTAAGACTGTTTTATTCAAAACCATGATCGGTTATTTAAAACCCACGTCCGGGAGGATTGTGGTGGGGGAAAAAGAGATTGGAAAAGATATTGATTTTGCAGACAATATGGGAATTATAATTGAGAATCCCGGATTCTTAAGCAGATACACAGGATACAAAAATCTGGAGTATCTGGCATCTATCCGTAAATGGATCGGCAGGGAGCAGATCAGGGTGAGCATGGAGCGGGTAGGCTTAGATCCCGACAGCCGCAAAAAAGTTGGAAAATACTCGCTTGGCATGAGACAGAGGCTCGGTATTGCCCAGGCCATCATGGAAAACCCCGATATTTTGATTCTGGATGAGCCAATGAACGGACTTGACAGCCAGGGGGTAAACGATGTGCGGAATATTCTCTTGGGCTTAAAGAAAGAAGGAAAAACCATCATCCTTGCCAGCCATAACAAAGAAGATATAGAGGTTTTGTGCGATACGGTATATGAGATGGAACATGGAAGGCTGGTATAGCAGCCAGCCTTTATTCCATCCCCAGTACCGCCAGGAACCTGGACAGATTGAAGGTCCGGATGCCCAGGTTCCTGGTCCGGGCCTTCACCCGTCCCATCCAGTGATACCCAAAACCATCCCTGTTTCCATAGCCTGCAGGCAGGTCCTGTTCCCGGACATACAGCCAGATATTCTCCTGGCGGAAGGCCTCCATGTCATATCCCAGTTCCCGCAGATAAGGGATCAGCACTGGTGCTGCATCTGCACTTAATCCTGCCAGGTAACCGTAATCCACAGTACTCTCTTCTTTATCCACAAAAATATCCACGCTATCCACAGAACGGGAAATATTATCCACATTTACTCTGGCAATGATATAGTCCGGATGGGCAAAAGACAGGGCCAGATACAGCACCGTCACCACGATGCAGCTGTACTTAAACAGCGGAAATCCCTTATGGAAAATACCCACGCACACTCCGGCAAACAGCAGGGCCAGCACTGCCAACGCCCACAATACCAGGATCCGCAGAAAGGTCAGGTTATAATAGGATATATAAATCACCATCCGCATGGCACTGGAAGCAATCATCACGAAAGTGCAAAGTGACATAACTGTCAATATTCCTTTTAAGATCCTGCTTTCCTGGAAAAACTCCATACACACCAGTACAATCACCAGATTCAGCAGACTCACCAGAAGCAACTGGAAGAATCCCTCCCTGGCATAACCTGCATACGTATACCCATCCGGCAAGGTCAGCTTTCCCAGAAAAAGGCCGATGATCTGAATGCCGGAGAATATCAGGTACAGAACGGTCAGAAGCCCGGTAACTGTCACTGCTGCCACAGGATCTTTCCCCTTCCTCTCTGGAACCGCTTCCTGGATCTTCTTCCTGCACAGATATGCCGTCAGCCCATAGGAGGTGAAGAACAGAAAGATAACCCTCAGAAGCAGGTTCATGATATTGCCAAGGCTGACAGCCTTCCAGAAGCCACCCGTCATCTGCCGGAAAACAGCATCTGCACTGGACAGGAGCAACAACACTACCAGGAACAGGGGAACTCCCACCAGCAGTCCCAGACCCAGGCCCCACAGCTTCCCCCTGTATCCTCCTTCATGCTGCTTCCGGTAGGCTGCCCCATCCTGAAAAGGTCTTCCCAGTTCCCCCATGCTGGAAACTACCAGGATACAGATACTGCCCAGGTACTTGCCAAGCTGCCATTTCTCTGTGTCATAGTATTGTTTCAGCAACAGACACATCATCAACAGGAAGATACCCAGTTTGTTGAACAGAATGATTCTGCCATCGTCTGTGCAGAATGTGGAGATCCCCAGAAGCAACATGGCTCCCATGTAAAAGCCGCTGCCTTTTCGCAAGGTAATCCCCAGCCTTGACAAAGACCAGTACAAAAACAAAAGGCTTCCTCCTACGAAAAAAGGAAAACTGACACCCGCGTCATTGTGCATCATACAGAAAGCGTAAAACAGCGCATATACAAAGGTACCAAGTCCAAAAAAGCTAAAATGTTCTTTCATCCGCTTTGTCTGGAGAGTGTCCTCCGCAGGAGGCCTGCCCTGGACCACTTTATAGGCTGGCTGCGCGCCCGGGACGTTCCCCCCGCTGGTCACTGTGATGCCATTGGTGCCCGTCACAGATGTCATATTATTTCCCATAGGATTTCCACTGGTATCACTTTCCATATTACCGCTAATCGGTTCTGCCCAGGTTCCCTGCTGTCGATCACTCATGTTAACTCCTTCCTAATGCCTGGAGAGATATTCATCCCGGCACCTCTTACCATTTTCCCCTGTAACTGCTGTGCTTACCAGCACTATCCCACTCCCCTTCTCCCTGCTCCTCCACATATTCCAGAATATCCCCAGGCTGGCAGTCCAGCGCCCTGCAGATCGCCTCCAGGGTGGAAAACCGTATGGCCCTGGCCTTGTTATTCTTCAATATGGACAGATTCGCAAGGGTAAGGTCCACCTGGCCCGCCAGTTCCGTAAGGTTCATTTTCCTTTTTGCCATCATCACATCCAGATTCACTATAATCGCCATAATACTCCTCTTTCACAGGTAAGTTTCTCCAGCCTCAGATCGTCAAATCATTCTCCTCCTTGTACCGCACTGCCTCCTGGAACACATATGCCAGCACTTTGCTGAACAGTCCCGCGATCACAAATACCAGGATTACCACCCCCATGGCGATGGTGGCATACACAACGCTGCGCACTATGGACATCAGCGCGATGAAGAAACTCCAGTTCCCCATCTTCCCCAGGCTCACCACATTCTCCTGCACAAAGCAGTTCTCCTCCAGCACAGTTCGGAAAATCTTCCGCAGCTCCCAGATCAGCTTCAAAGCTGCCACCCCCAGTACAAAGTAAATGATCACCGTCTCCTCATAATGAGTCACCAGCTGTGGCAGAAGCTCCCCGATCTTCCGGATGCCAAAGGGCAGGGAAGCTGTCACGGCAATTCCCCCATAAAACATGGTATCCAGCAGATACTTGGTTCCCATGGTCAATATCTTTGTATTCTTTGCGCGGCTGCGTCTGTCCATCTTGTTACCTCCCATTTTCCTGTTAGTGCCACTATACCACTAAAAACATCGAAAGTCAACATAAATTTATTGATTATCAATAAATTTATGTTGACTTTCGATGTGTTATCTCACATATACACTTTTCTTTCCAGGTACATTCCACGGGTGCAGACTACATGTGCCATACGAAAAAGCCAGACCAGCCAGTCTGGCTTTTCACACAGCTACCAGAAAGCATTTTTCAAACATGCCCTAGTAATTTAGTAATTTCCCAAGATTCTCCCTGTAATAGTCGTAAATATTCTGCACCCGTTCCCAGACCTGTTCATCAAAATAGACATCACTTCTCTGGCTGACCATGCTCTCCACGTACTGACGCAGATCCGTATAGAACAACGGGCTTACCTCATAACAGGTATACTGTCCGTCCTCATAGATCTTAAAGGATTCCATCTGCTCAAGGGTCATAAGCCTGCCCCGGATAAAGACATATCCCTGGCTGCCCTGGGCCTTCTGGATGCTTTCCGTCTCATAGATGAAAATATACAGCAGCGGAATATCCACGCCACCATCCACATCGCCCTTTTTCTGGGGAATGTAGGCACTTAGTACCATTGCCTCCTCCATATCAGAAGCCCCTATGATCTTGTCATAACCGTCTGTTATACGGCGGTGCAGGCCCGTAAGCTGTAGCTGCATATCTAATGGCACAGAAGTGTCAAACATGACCTTTTCTTCTGGTTCCTTCAAGGTCAGTTCCATGGGGCTTACCGGGGGAATGATGGTTCCTTCCACCTGTCCCAGCAGTTCCTGGCACAGCATGATATATTCTGCGGCCAACCGGTTCCTCTCTGCCGGATCCAATGTATATGTTTCAAAATAGGGCCTTAGTTCCTCTGTGATCTCTGCCACCAGTCCGGGATCTGCCGTTTCAGGGGCAATAGGTACAACCTCTTCCCGTTCTGTGTCAGTCATAGTACCTGCTGGCCCTGGATCCTGTCCTGTAGCCTGTTCTGTAACAGCTCCCGCAAAATCAACCGAGCACATCCAGTCCTGTCCAAAAGAAAAGTGATTGTTGGTCAGCACCAAATAATAGTACCCATCTGCCAACGGCTGTTCCAGCATATCCATATCATACGCTTTTGAGAGATCAACTGTCATGATGCCATCGGCTCCGGCCTCAAATGTGGTTCCTGTAAACGGGATATCCTGGGACAGGGGCTGGATCTCCTGGCCTGTAGACCAGTTCATCAGCTTGAGCCGGGGCTGGAAAACAAGCTCCTTGTCAGACCTGTTCTCCACCTGGATCCATACAATGCCCTTTCCCTGGTAATCTGCAGAAATGGACAGATCATCCCCTGCCAGGGAAGAGAACCGGCTATGGGCAAATGCCGTCATCCCAAGACAGCATACAACCATGGCCACCATAACGACTGCCAGCCTTACCGGACGGGAACGGCGGCAAGATCCTGTGTCTGGGTCCACACCTGTTTTTTCCTGGAAAATGTCCTTTATATTCTGCAAGTTTTTTTTGTTGAAAGACTCCATAAAAACCTCCTCTCCATTTTGATCCGATAATCCGGACAAGCCAGAACCGGGATTCTGCCATATTGCACAAAGTTTTCTCCCCACATCCCTACGCGGAGAGCATCTGCCGCAATCTCCGCTTCGTCTGGTACAGACGATTGTCCACCTGCTTTGCACTCATATGGAGAGCAACGGCAATTTCCCTGGGTTTCTGGTCATAGTAGTAACGGCGGACCAGGATTTCCCGGTCTGGTTCCCCCAGAGCATTCACTGCGGCTGCCAGGGCCTGCCAGGTTTCCTCTTCCAGAAAATCATCTCCGATGCCAAGCTGGTCGGCCAGATCTGTGTCCTCCAGGTGTACCGTGTTCCTCCTGGCAATCTCACGGTACCTGTTCAGTGCCTGGGTTCTGGCAACAATGGACAACCATGTCTTCAGCCTGCCCTTCTTTGGATCGTACTTGTCTGGATGTTCCCACAGATAGATAAAGGTATCTGCCACACATTCCTCCACATCCTGGACAGAGCCCACATTGTCCAGCACCGCACCTGCCACAGACCACAGCAGCCTGGAATATTTCGTAATAACCTCGCCGATGGTTATTTCATCACGTTTTCTGATTGCCTGGATGATTCCTGCATCACCCAACCAGATCACCTCCTTCGGAAAAATGTATACCACCCAGACCCATGCACCCGGTCACCGCCATTATCAGGCGAGGCCGGGTACATGGGACGGGCTGTAGACTGGCCAGTCATATATAGTACGGGAAAAAAGGGAAAAACACTTATGTCGTTTTCATTTTATTTACATTTAGAAAATTGCCAGAATGTCACCACAGACAGCAAAAAAGGTGCAGGGGAAGAATTCCATGGAACATGCGCTATTTCCGAAAAACCTTCACCCCATATCCTTCCAGGGTCAGCTTTCCTTTTACATTCTCTCCTGTCCACAGATCATACAGTTCTTCTTTCACATGGATCTCCACAGGTTTTGACCCATAATTGAGCACAAAAAAGTATTTCCTGTTCCCTTTGGAGCGCAGGGCCAGTTCGCAGCACTCCGGCAGGGTGATGATGTTCCTGTAAGGCTCTGCCACACCCAGCTTTTCCAGGAAAGCGTGCACCGTATCCAAAGCAAATGCACCCCCAAAATAGTATGCCCGTCCTCTCCCAAAAAAGTTACAGATCAAGGCAGGGGTTCCCGCATAGTAGCTGGATGTATATCGGGCCAGTACCCTGGCGCCCTGGCTGCTTTCCTGGCCAGACTGATCCGGAAGCGAATCCCCTGCTCCAGGTTCCCGGGCCGCACCATGGTATGGTTCTTCCCTCCCAGGTTCTGTCGCCACAGCAGCCTCTCCTGCTCCGGATCTTTCCAGAGGAGCCAGCAGGTCATGGAACACCGCTACTTCCATCAATGTACCGTCCCAGTCTGCCATAATCTTCCCCTCATCCGGCGCCGCGAAGGAATACTCGGGGATATCGGTGCCAGTCACCCTGGCCGCCAGCCCCGGCAGGTGGTCCATGACACATTTTCCATGAATGTCCTTATACCCGGTACGGCATCCCATGACCAGGCACCCACCTGCCGCCACATACTGTTCCAGCAGCGCCATGCGCTCCCTTGTCAGGATGCTGGCATGGGGATAGAAGAGCACCTGGTACTGCTTCAGTCTCTCCAGCGCAGCATTGGCCGACCCACATCCGTCTATACAGCCTATGTCATCCATACCAATGAGGCCATCCAGATACACATAGTCAAAGGGCACATGAGCCTGCTGCATGGCAGTGAACAGCGCCTGCTGACTGGTGTTTTCCACACGGCTATGCCACCGGTCCTGCCTGGCATCCCAGATGTTATCATAATCCTTCAGGATCCCCACCTTTGCCTCATAAGCAGCGCCTGCCACCTCCTGTATGGACTGTACTTTCCCGGACACCTCCTGCACCTCCCGCAGCCTGCGGTTGTCCCGGCCGGAGTAGTCCAAAATGCCATGCCAGTAGATCTCTGTGCCGAAAGTACAGGTACGCCAGCGGAAGTAGCTCACATAGTCCGCGCCATGGGCAATGCTCTGCATGGTCCAGAGCAGGATTTGTCCTGGCCTGGGTGTGGGGGCTTCCATGCGGTCTGTCCAGCCATTGGCACCGCTCTGTTGCTCCATAATGCCAAAAAGGGGGGATACGGCCCGCACCTCTGCCAGACTCCGGCTCCAGTTCCTGTCCTTCATCAGATCCCGGGTCTGGTAATCATCCAGGCAATATGCAAAATTAGGGTAGGAGTCATACATCAGCACATCCAGACTCTCCCTCTTCATGCGCTGATAGTCGATATTGGCAAACATGCCATTGGTGGTAATAAAATCCCCTGGTTTACTGTATTTTCGTATGATATCAGCTTGTTCCCTGGCAAAACTGCACACACTATCAGAGATAAAACGGTAATAGTCCAGAAGTCTATGGGGATTCACGGTACCTGTGTTGGTCTTTGCGGGCACATGGACTTCCTCCCAGGCTGTATATGTCTGGTTCCAGAACACCGTTCCCCAGGCCTGGTTCAAAGCATCCAGACTCTCATATTTTTCCCGCAGGAACCGGCAAAATGCCGCATCGTCACTCCGGGAATAGAACTGGTCGTTCTCACAGTTGAACTCATTGTCAAGCTGCCAACCTACAATGGCAGGATGTTTTCCGTAATGGGAAGCGGATTTCTCCACAATGTTCCTACAGGATTTCCGATACACCAGGGAGTTATAATTATAATGGCGTCTGGCACCATGTTGGTACAGGTTCCCTTCCCTGTCTGCGTTCAGCACCTCTGGATATTTTTCTGTGAGCCAGGCCGGAGGTGTGGCTGTGGGGGTGCAGAAGATCACCTGCATACCCTTTTCCAGGGCCAGATCCAGGAAATTGTCAAAAAAGCTATAGGTGTACACCCCTTCCGCAGGTTCAATCAGATTCCATGCAAACTCCCCAATGCGGACAGTGCCAAGCCCTGCTTCCAGCATTCGGTCCAGGTCCTGCGCCCACAGTCTGCTGTCCCAGTGTTCCGGGTAATAGCAGACGCCAAGTTGAATCTTTTTTCCGTTTATCAGACTTCTGTTTTCCATATTCTATCCTCTGCCTTCTCTTATTATCTGATTTCCGCGGGCAATGAGCCAAGTGGCTGCGAAGCCGGCATCTGGCTCTTGCTGCCGGTTGACTATCCGCCTACCTTTTCATCCGATATAGCCGCAGCCCATTGTCCCAGGCCGCCTTCATGACCTCATCCTCCGGGATTCCCTTGACCTGCGCCATAGCCTGTACCACATAAGGCAGGTTCAGGGAGCTGTTGCGCTTTCCCCGGTATGGCACAGGTGCCAGGTATGGGCAGTCCGTCTCCAGCACAATCCTGTCCATGGGAATATATTCCACTGCCTCCTTCAGCTTCCTTGCATTTTGAAAGGTGAGCACCCCGCCAATGCCGAAGAAAAAGCCCATGTCCAGGTACGTCCGGGCAGACTCTTTTGTGTAGGAATAGCAATGGATCACACCGCCTATGTCGCTGGCTTTTTCTGCCTGCAGGATGTCCAGGGTGTCCTGCGCCGCCTCTCTGGAATGGATGATCACCGGCAGGTCAAGTCTTCTGGCCAGATGCAGTTGCCAAAGAAACCACTTTTTCTGGATCTCCCGTGCAGGCTTGTCCCAATAATAGTCCAGACCGATCTCCCCCACAGCCACACATTTGGGGTGGTGGCACTGCTGCTCCAGCCACTCCAGGGGATCCTGTGTTGCCCCATTGGTAAGGGGTTCCGGAAATACCCCGGATTCCTGCGGAAAATCCTGCTTTTCCCGGACTTCCAGCTGTGCTGTCTCACTGGGATGGATCCCGACAGCACCATAGATAAAGTCATATGCCTCCATCAAGTCTATGGTTCTTCTACAGGAATCCAGGCTGGATCCCACATTCACCACTCTGGCAATCCCCTGCCCCGGCAATCCTTGCAACAATTCTTCCCTGTCCTCATCAAATGCCTCATCATCGTAATGGGCATGGGTGTCGAATATTCTTATCATAGCCTAAACCTCCTCTGGACCAGCGGTTCCTATTCAATATGGCGTTTCGTCCAGTGTACCATGTTTTTATGGAACATTCCACCTTATATATTGGTAAATACTGGTATAAGCCACACTCATTTGTTCTGATTTTGTAATGGGAAATTTTTATGGAACCCATTTTCAAATAGCCTTAGGATTTCCCCTGTTCCTTCCACATCTTCCAGACAATTGATTCCATTTACCCTGGATTGTATGCTGTCCTTTCTTTTGTCAGCCGAATATGTGAAATTTCATGAATATTCTTTCAATTAGGGCTTGTAGCAGGCTTTTAAAACAGGTATACTGTTACTATCGGTTTTGCAGACCAGTAATCCCAGACATCCTTCCAGGGCAATTTCCGGAAGGCCAAATCCCCCAAGGAGGAGGAGATTCCCATGCAAATTGAGCGACTACGCCCCGAATGCCTGCCCTGCCTGGCGGGCCGATACCTGGAGAAATATCCTGAATATGCTACCGAAGAAGAAAAACTGACCTATATGCGGCGGGTTCTCCGCCTGTTGCTGGAGGCTCCTGTGACAGATGCCTCCCCCGTAATCGTAAAAAGAATTAATGATGTACGCCAGGAAATGTTCGGCTTGACAGATGAGTATGCAGATGTGAAACAGTATTTTAATCAAGTCATGCTGGGCTATGAGAAGAATATCTCCCAGAAGATCGCAGATGCACCGGATCCTCTGCTTTCGGCCCTGCAATATGCAGCTGCCGGCAACTATATCGACTTCGGTGCCATGAAGACCGTGGAGGAAGAGCGCCTGTCCCAGCTTCTCAATGAAGCTGATTACATCACCTTCTCCGAAGTAGCCTGTGCAGCCCTCCGGGAGGATCTGTCCACAGCTGCCAGGTTGGTGTTCCTCACAGATAACTGTGGTGAGATCGTCATGGACAAGCTGCTGATCCAGACTATCCTGCTGCTTTACCCCCAGTTGGAAGTAACGGTGCTTGTCAAGGGCGGGCCTGTGCTGAACGATGCCACCATAGAGGACGCCGTCCAGGTGGGACTCACCAGACTGGTGCAGGTGATAGGCAATGGCAACCGTATCGCTGGCACCTGGGAACCTGCCCTGTCCGAGGAGGCAGCAGCGGCATTTGATTCCGCGGACATTATTCTTTCCAAGGGGCAGGCCAACTATGAAACCCTGCGGCTGTGCGGGAAGAATGTGTATTATCTGTTCCTGTGCAAATGTGATATGTTTGCCAGCCAGTTCGGGATTCCCCGGCTCACGGCAGTTCTGATCCGGGAGAAAATGCTCGCCGCCCACACGCCGCTGCAATCCTCTTAAGTGCTGGCAGACATGCATGAAAAAACATCCGGTAAGATTCGCAGAAATAGTTCTCCCCCTCTGCCGTGCCAGGCTGTTCCCGGTGTCTGTGACAGCCACCCCGGCAGAGGCGGAAGTACTCGCAGTTCCTACATGTTTCTGCATGATCCAGGGAGCGTTCCGAAAACCGCAGTTCCTTTCTCCTGGACTCAATGGCTTCCCATTCCTCTGTGGCCAGGGTTCCCAGCCGGTACTGGTCCATCACATAGAAATCACAGGGATACACACTGCCATCGGACTCTATCACGGTCTGCCGGCTACAGTATCCCCTCTGTTCACAGGACTCAGGTTCCTGTCCCAGCAGGATCCCCACATAATTGTCAAATTGCCTGATGTAGGGCTGTTCTCCTCGTCTCACGTCTATTTCCCATAGTTCAAACAGGTCTATAAGGAACTGCCCATAGGCCTTAGGTGTCAGTGAGTATTCCTGCCTGCCCTGTTTCTCCCCCACCGGATCCAGACAGGCGATGTACTGCTGCCAGACAAATCCCAGCTTTCTGTATTGCTCATAGATCCGCCGGATCTTCGGCGCTGTCCGGCTGTTCACCACAGTCAGCACATTAAACTCCACACCTGCCTGTTTCAGATGTTCTGCCGCCTCCAGGGTACGGAAATAGGTATCCTCCCCCTTTGCTCCTTTCCGGAAAGCATCATGTGTGGCCTTGATCCCGTCCACGGACAGCCCTACCAGGAAATGGTGCCGGGCCAGGAACTCACACCACGCCTGATCCAGCAGGGAGCCATTGGTCTGCAAGGCATGGAAAACAGGGATTCCCTTTACATTGTATTTTTCTTCTGTCTGCAGCCAGTGCCGGTAAAAGTCCAGCCCGGCCAGGGTAGGCTCCCCTCCCTGGAAGGCAAAGGTACAGCCGTCTTTTTCCCGGGCCAGAACCTTCCGGATCACGCTCTCAGCGGTTTCCTGGTCCATGATTCCGTAGGAAGCCTGCTGCCTATGGTTCATCTCATCCGCATAGAAACAATATCCACAGCGCATATTGCACAGCCCGGATGCTGGCTTCACCATGATACATTCCATGTCATCTCCTCACTCCCACAGTTTTCCACGCCCCATTCCTGGCCGCTGTGCCTCACCGTAACCGGCTGCCGTGCTTCCCGTTCTCCACTGTTGTGTTTACCTTCCTCCGCCACTGCTCTTTCCTGTCTTTGCCCCATCCGGACTGTGTCTTCTATTCTTCCCCATATTTTTCCTTGAGAAGTTCTATGCCATATTCCCGGGATGTACCAGTAAGACGCTGGATGTAAGCTGGTAAGTGTCCCCTGCAGTGTTCCGGACCGCCTTCCCGCATCACTGTCCACATGGGATCCACATCCGTGCGGGAAGTCTTCATCATGGCATCGTTCCAGTCCAGGATCATCTTCGCACCCCTGGCACAGAGATCCGGACGCACCGGTGCCAGGTTATGCTGTTCGTGAGGATCTTTCCTAATGTCAAACAGCATCTCATCCGGCAGCAGATGATATCCTCCGTGCACCGTACGGATGTAAATGTAGTCCTCGAACCGCACGCTTCGCTGGCACACATGGGCACACTGGGTCAGTACGGCATAAGGTTTTGCAGTGCCGGTGCCATCCCGCAGGGCTGGTGCAAAAGACACTCCATCGTAGCGGTACCGCCCAGGATCCGTCTTCGGCACCCCCAGCAGTTCCTGTACGGTAGGCGCCAGATCCGTGTTGTCGTAGAATCCCTTTGCCACCGTGCCTCTCTGCATTCCCGGCCAGCGGATGATCAAGGGAATCCGGCACACCGGCTCGTCCGCCATACCGTGTTCCGCATAGACCCCGAATTCACCCAGATCCTCCCCATGGTCTGCCGTTATGATCACTGCCAGGTCATCCCCATAGAGTCCATGGTCTTTCAGCCATCCCAGTATCCTGCCAATATTATCATCCGTATACCGTACCCCATAGTCATACTGGTCCAGGAATTCTTTTGCCTGCGCCAGCGTATCCAGCCTGCCCGGATGCTTCGGCCAGGCAGCAAAATGATCATCATTCCACATATTGATTTCGTTGGCACCATGGGGACCTATATGACGCAGATGTTCTTCAAAGATCTCCTGTGTGATCCAGTCATCCGGCATGGATGTACCCTCCAGGGGACATCTGTAATCTGCTGGTGTCCTGTATGGGGTGTGGGGATCCCAGAAATGCACATGCATCATCCAGTTGTCCTGTTCCCCGTTTTTCTCCAGCCATTCCAGCACACGGGGTGTCACCATCTCGGCAGACTCTGCACCCCGGCATCCCACGTTGTAGCATTCATGGAAGCCTGCATTGAACCACCATGCACTGTGCCGCTCCGCAAAAGTGGAGAAGGACACTGTGCGCATTCCTGCCCGTCGAAATTGCATGAACAGGCCGTTTTCCGACATGTCATCGGTAAAACTCCTGGTACTGCCCTGGAGACGCATGTCCGCTGCAGTTCCCCCATGCCCTACGATCCCATTGTGAATGCCATACTGGCCACTGATCATGGACGCCCGGGAAGGCAGACACGGTGCATTGGGACAATAATAGTCATCAAACCGCACCCCTTCCCTTGCCACCTGGTCCATCACCGGTGTGGTATCCCTGCCGTAGCCATAGCAGCCCATATGGTCTGCCCGCAATGTGTCAATGTCAAACATCAGTACTCTCATTGTAGGTGTCCCCTTTCTGCCTTTTTTTATAGATCAGCTTGCATTTTCTATTCATCATCCGTACATCCTGTGGTGCACATCTGGGCTTTCTGCCATCCGGCTTTGTCATGCCATCTCTCCCAGAACTGCCTTCACCGTCTGTTCCAGCACCGCCATGTCAACTGGTTTGGCCACATGGGCGTTCATCCCGGCCTCCAGGGCATCCCTGATATCTTCCGCGAAAGCATTTGCAGTCATGGCAATGATCGGAATCTTCAATGCCAGCGGGTGGCCCAGATCCCGGATCGCCTTTGTGGCTTCATAGCCGTTCATCACCGGCATCTGCACATCCATCAGCACAAGCTGGTATTGTCCCGGGATCGACTTCTCAAAAGCTTCCACTGCAAGTTTTCCGTTTTCACAGATGTCGCAGGAAGCACCTGCCATGTCAAGCAGTTCTCCCAGGATCTCCGCATTGATCTCATTGTCTTCTGCCACCAGGATATGCATCCCATGCAGGATGCTCTGTTCCACTGTCTCCTTCGGCGGGGTATTCTCCTCATGCCCCAGGACCGCATCCACCTTCTGCCGGAAGCTGGTAAGGAAGAAGGGCTTGGAAAGGAACGCATTCACCCCTGCCTCCCTGGCTGCCTCCTCGATCTCCGGCCAGTCATAGCTGGTCAGGACCAGAATGGGAATCTCTTTGGGGATCTCCCTGCGGATACTCTTTGCTGTATCCACTCCGTCTATCCCTGGCATCTTCCAGTCCAGCAGGACAATATGGTAAGGCCGTCCCTCCTCTTCAGCCTGCTTGGCCATGTCCACTGCGGTATGTCCATCCAGGGCATAGTCCACTGTCACGCCGGTTCCTTCCATGGTTATCTGGATATTCTGGCAGATGACTTCCTCGTCATCCACTGCCAGAAGTCTGGTGATCCCATGTTTCTCCCAGAAGCCCTGGTCAACAGCCTGTTCGCTGATCTGTAGTTCCAGTTCCACCGTGAAGACAGATCCTTTTCCCTTCTGGCTTGCCACTGTGATCTTCCCGCCCATTAAGTCCAGCAGGTTCTTGGTGATGGCCATTCCCAGGCCGGTTCCCTGGATCTTGTTGGTGACACTGTCCTCCTCCCTGGTAAAGGCCTGGAAGATCTTCTGCTGGTACTCCTCACTCATGCCATAACCGTCATCAGCCACCACAAACCGGAAATGGGCCAGCTGTCTGGCATGTTTTGGCAGTTCCTGGACAGTCAGTGTCACATTGCCTCCTTCCGGCGTGTATTTTACTGCATTGGACAGCAGATTCAGCAGGATCTGGTTCAGACGGAGCTTATCCATGATCACCTGCTCATGCCGGATGTCCCTGCTGTACACCTCAAAGGTATGTCCTTTCGCTTTCATCTGGGGGCGGATAATGGAGTCAATGTTCTCCACCAGATCCACAATATTTTCATCGGACAGATTCAGCACTGTTTTGCCTGCTTCGATCTTGCTGATATCCAGGATGTCGTTGATCAACCCCAGCAGGTGCTGGCTGGAAACAGTGATTTTCCTGGTATATTCCCGCACCTTCTCCGGATTCTCCGCATCCCTGGCTAACAAGGTGGCAAATCCTACAATGGCGTTCATTGGCGTACGGATATCATGGCTCATGTTGGAAAGGAAAGAGCTTTTGGCCTTGTTGGCCTCCTCTGCGATCCGGAAAGCCTGCTCTGCTGTCTCTTTGGACCGTGCCAGCATGGCATTGGTCTCTTCCAGTTTCCCATTCAGCTCTTCCTGCCTGCGCAGGTTCTCCTGCTCCTGCCTGAACAGCCTTGCGCTGCTCTGTTGTCTGGTTATAGATACCGCCACCAGAATCAGTAACAGCAGCAGGGATAAGGACAGGGCCAGCAGCATCCTTATAATGGTTTCCACCATTTCCACAGTTCCCGAAGCCACATACTCCGCAGGTATCAGGAACAGCAGCAATGTGTCATACTCTGTCAGTGATGTAAGGCAATAATAATATTCCCTTCCATTATACTTGAAATTTGTACTGATTGTCCTCTGTTCTCCTATGGCCGCCCTAATATCCCGGATCGCCTGCCCTTCCATCTCCTCCAGTACCTTGAGCACATTGTAGGCCTGGATGGTTCTCTTCCGGGAAGTGTCATCATGCATCCGCGTGCCATTACTCTTCAAAATATAGGTCTCATTCTGGCTCCCATAGGCGGCACTATCATAATACCGGGTGATAGACTGCACATCCTTCAGAAGAAGCACATGGGTGAAGCTGGTACTGGTTCCTTCCATCTGAAGGGGTTTATCCAGCTTCTGTACAAAAGCCCAGTAGCTGCCCTGGTAAATGGAGCTGTCGGAAATAAAGGTATACCTGTCCTCTCCGCCGGAGATCATGTCAATATCCGACCAGACACCATGTTTCCCGGCAGCATCATAGCAATTCCCCTGGCTGTCCAGCATCACCAGCGTAGCATCATACTGGTCTGTTTCCATCACCGCTTGCGTTTCCCCCATGACCCGGGACACCTCCTCCACAGAGACAAATTCCTGTCCCTTTAGCAGATTCACCGCACAGACCAGGTAATTCCAGTGGAAATCCAGCGCATTCCCCAGATTGGCACGCACCTGGGATGTGATCTCATTGAGCTGGGTAGTACGCTCTTTGAAGATCTGATCCTGCAGGTATCCAGTAAAATAGCTTCCCCCAGCCACAAGGAAAAGGAGCAGACCAACCAGGGATAGCACTGGCAATATGAAATTATTTATTTTCCGCTTTTCCTTCAAACCCACACCAGATCCA
This sequence comes from uncultured Acetatifactor sp., assembly GCA_910577665.1. Classification (GTDB taxonomy): domain Bacteria; phylum Bacillota; class Clostridia; order Lachnospirales; family Lachnospiraceae; genus Acetatifactor. The sequence goes on along the minus strand of CAJTOJ010000014.1, from coordinate 60,448 downwards.
TCCTCTCTTCAGCCGCTTCCCACAGGTTCTCACTGTAGAAGGGTGATATAGTCAGTTGGCGCAACAAGCTGTCTTCCCTCCTGGGCCAGCCAGTCCACCACAATCTGTTTATACGCCTTTGTCGTTCTGGTATAATCCATGATCCCCGCCGCAGCCAGGGCTTCCCGCAGCATCAGTTCCTCATTGCCCAGAACCGCCATGGAATACACCTGCCCCCTGTCCATATCCTGGCCATCCACTGTCAGCTGTTCCACTACATAGCTGTCTTCCGTTTTCCGTATCACCATCTCGAATCCACAGGATACATACAGAGAGGAGTCATTGCATACGGAACCGCGCCTGCCAGGTGTGGACAACACATATTCCAGATACTGGTAGATCTGCTCACCTGTCATTTCACACAGCAGAATATCCGGTGTCTCTCCCATGGTCAGATAATGCAGCTGCTCTTCTGTGTAATCCCCCGCTGCCACATTCCCTGCCACATGGATGGACTGCCCTATCAGAAACTGTGTCCCCAGAGACTCCCGGACCGTATTCAGCACCGCGGAAGCTGCCTGGCTGCCACCTTCCGGCCGGAAGGCGTAAGGATACGCCGTATCAATGTGAGCCACCGTCGGCTTCTCTTCCTCTACCTGCTGCAAGGCCTGGTTAAATGCGGCGAAAGCAGCATGGGCATCCGGGTATATTCCTGCGATCATGCCCTGGACCACCTCCCTGGAAGCGGAAAACATGTCCGCAGAGGCAAGCCGGATATACAGATGTTTCTTCTCTATACAAGGCTGTAGATAAGCCATGGCCGGGGAAAGTTCTATGGTCACGCCTTTGCTGTAAGGTATCATGTTCTGGCTGGAGGAAATATGCCGCAGTCCCTCCTCACTGAGCATGGTCTCCATCACATCCAGGATCAGTTCCTTCCGCTCTTTGCTCTCCTCCGCCCTGGCACTGGCCGCTACCTGGAAAGCCGGATACGTCAAGTACCAGTTGTCTTCTTCCGATTCCCCAAAGTAGGGCATCATCACAGTGGTTCTGTCCCTGCCATACCGCTCTGCTTCCTCACCGATCCCTCTGACCATAGCTGCCTGTCCCGCGGTATACAGGTCAAACACCTTAAACCCTTCTTCTGTATCTGCCTCTGTGATCCGGGCGTAATCAATAAATTCCTGCATACGTTCCAGCACCGGTATCCAGACCTCCTCATCAAGCTGGTCTGTCTGCCCGCTCTCGTATAGCTGTCTCCACTCCCTTCCTTCATAGGACATCAAGAGGGAAGCCGAAAGTCCCTGCAGGACCTCCATACAGGCATAGTCTGCTGTAAAGTTCGTCACCATGGGACGGATGCCAAGCTCCTGCAGCCTGCCACATACATCCACAAATTCCTCATAGTTGGACGGCAGGGGAATCTCATTGGCGTCCAGCAGTGTCTTGTTCACCAGGATACTGTCCACCTCCGCACAGGCCGGCAGCCAGTTTACCACCCCGTCACTATAGGTATAGCTGCGCAGATACGACTGGTGAAACGTATTCGCCAGATCCGTATCACTCAGATCCATAAGGGAGTCCTTCCAGTCTGCCACATCCCGCAGGGAAAACCGCCGGACCGTCAATATGTCCGGCAGATCCCCCATGCTTTCCTTAAACCGGTAAAAGTCCGTGGAATTCGTAGCCGCATAGAACTCAAATTCCACCTCCGGAAATGACTCCTGGAGATATTTCCCATACTGTTCCGTCAGCTGGTCACCCCAGAAGGCAATGGTCACTTTCTCCTTCCCATTCCCGCTCTCCGCTTCCTGGCCCGGATCCCTGCCACATCCCGCCAGCAGGCTTCCTGCCACCAGACCTGCCAGGAAAAGCTTCCTCCATTTCCTTCTCCCCATATGATCCCCCTCTCTTTTCCCCCACATGCACCAGGTTCCATCTGCCCTTGTCCTGCCAGGAACAGACTTCCCCTGTCTGTCAGTTCCTGGTCATTCCCATGGATTGCCTTCCGGGGAAACCACCTGCTGCTCTTGCAGGTAAGTGTACCATATCTCTTTCACTGAACCTTTTATTTCCTGTATCTGATAGGTCTGTGCAGCTTCCTCTGTATAACTGCCTATCAGGAATACCACCTTATATTCTGTATCTTCCTCCAGTTCCCCGCCGCCACGTGTCACCAGGACATAAGGGAAAACAGCCCCCTCCCCGTTTATGTCCAGCCCGGCCTGTACCAGTTCCTTCACCTGCGCCCCTGTCATGGTTGCCACCGCATATCCCTCATCATATGCAGGACAGATCATATTGGCAATCTCCCGGTTGATTCTGCCTTCATAGAGCTTACTAGTGATGCCCGCCTTCAGCTCCATGCCCTGGACCCAATACCCACCAACGGGAATCACTGCTGCGTCTGCCTCCTCAGCACTGCCAAGTGCCTTGCCAAGCAGCTGCCCGGTCTCCTCTATGGTAAAGTCCTCCTTGCTCTCACAGAAATAGAGCAGCCGGGAATTGTCCATATGGCTCTGTTGTAATTCGTCCATCCGGGTTATGCACCCTGGCCCGTCCATACCATTCTCTCCCCTGAACCATTCCTTGTATGCTTGCCCTATATCTGTCAGCACATTCTCCCAGCCCACATAGGTCATGGGAAACGCCTTACCCTCCCGCATGGCCTGGTGGGCATCATAGATCAAGGAATCCTCCGGCACATCCGCACTATTTAATGCACTCATGACACAAGGGGTCTCCTGGCTGATGAAACAATCCTGCCCTTTAGGCGAATACAACAAAGAGAGGATCCGGATGGCATTTTCCAGTTTCTTCTCATTTCCCGGCTCCAAGAGACGCCTGCTGATCCCGATATAGCTGCCCGGATTGTACATGTAGATATTCTTGCTGCCATCCTTCCCGATATAAGGCATCATCCCCAGCTTGTCACCGGTATCCGGCAATTCTGTGATATTGACAGGAAGCACCATAGTGCAGAATACCGCCTTGCGGTTGCCCAGATAGTCTAAAACCAGATTCGGATTGCCCCTGTCTTCCGGATCAGTGGTAAACATCCCCATCTCTATATACCGTTGGACGTATTCCATGGTGCCTTCCCACATACCTTCCGCCGTAGCTGTTCCCGCCAGAAACTCCTTCTCCCATGCAAGCCCTTCCGGCGTGGTGAGCCAGTCCGTCTTGGCCAGATTAAACACAGCTGAAAAAGCATTGCCCGTAAGCTGCGTGCCCAGAATACCTGGAATCATCCCCTTTTCCCGTATCTTGCCGCACAGGGCTTCCAGCTGCGCAAAGTCGGCCGGAACCTCCCAGCCGTTTTCTTCCATCAATGTCTCATTATAGTAAATACCATACATGACATAGTTTACCGGCAGCAGGTAAACCCCTCCGTCAATAGCCACCTGGTCCAGAACCGCGGTGGGAAACTGGCTCATAAACGGTTGTCCGGACAGATCCACCAGCCGTTCTCTGGCCAGTTCCTTATCCAGAATCTGAGATGTGATAAAGATATCCGGAATATCGTCCCCCCGCATCTGCGCCCAACTGTAACCGGTGCGATTACTTCCAGTATAAGAAAGTATCTCCAGGCCGATATCCGGGCAGGATTCCTGGCACAATTTTAGAAATTCTTCATAGCCGCTCCAAATCCCCCAGGTCAGTACATCTTTTTCCCTATTCCCGCCAAAGGGGACGCAGGCAGACAACAGCACCATTGCTGCCATAAACGTTGCCAAAAGGCATCTTGCTGCTTTCATGGCCATGGAACCATCTCCTCTCTTGTCCTGGTTCTTACTTGTTTTTTCTTATTGTATGATATGATATAGGAGGCAAAAGGTATGACCCCTATGATACCACGGATTGCTCCGCACTACGTGCTCCCGCAATCCGTAAACCCTCAAATCTGCTCATTTTTTATCAAGAATAGCTGCTTTTCAATGTTTTGGCGGGTCCCAAAGTCAAAAATCCTCTTGCAAGCATGCTTGCATTGGATTTATTGATCTTTTGACCCTGGTATCATAATATTATTACAAATATTGTACCCATGAGGTATATAAAAGTCAAGGATTTCCCTTGACAGATAAGGATATATGTATTAGAATGATTTTATATGTTTTAGAATTATTCTATTTTTGATCCGTTTTCAGGAACCGCAGTCTGCAAGAAAACCGGAGCATCTATGACAAAATATGAAAAAAAAATATACGATATCATAAATCTCTCCGTGGAGCACTTGACGGTTGAACAGATCTTCTGGCAAGTTAAAGAAGAATACCCCAGAGTGGTCCTGGCAACCATATACAACAATGTCCATCGGCTAAAGGAAGCCGGCCTGATCCGCCAGATATCCGTGGAAGGAATGCCGGAGCGTTACGACAGAGCCAGAAAACACGACCATCTGGTATGTAAGCGCTGTGGACAGCTTACAGATATTGTCTGCGAAGACCTGACTGCTTCCCTGCAAAAGACCCTGGGTGGATCCTTTCTCTACTATGACTTAAAGGTCTTCCACCTGTGTCCCTCATGCAGGGAACAGGCAGAGCTTAATAAACCCAACACCTAAAAAGGAGAACCCATCATGGATCAAAAAACAATGTATAAGCTGAGCTATGGCCTGTTTGTCCTTACCTCCTCTTCCGATGGCAGGGATAGTGGCTGCATCATCAACACAGCTGGCCAGGTCACAAGCGAGCCTAACCGGATCAGCATTGCTGTCAACAAAGCAAACTTCACCCAGGAGCTGATACAGAAAAGCGGAAAATTCAATATATCCATTCTCAGCCAGGACGCTTCCTTCGGACTCTTCCAGCATTTCGGTTTCCAGTCGGGACGGGATGTGGACAAGTTCGCAGGCTTTGTAGACTGTAAACGTAGTTCCAACGGACTCTTTTATATTACTGCCGGAACCAATGGATACATCAGTGCCACTGTAGAGCAGGCCATTGACCTGGGAAGCCATACCCTCTTCATTGCAACCGTAGATGATATGGAAGTACTATCAGAAACCGCTTCCGCCACTTATGCATACTACCAGTCTTCCATCAAGCCAAAACCAGCCCCACAGGCCACCACTTCAGGGAAGACAGTGTGGCGTTGTACTGTATGTGGCCATATTTACGAAGGCGAAGAACTGCCTGCCGATTATATCTGCCCGCTTTGCAAACATCCTGCATCTGACTTTGAGAAAGTGACTCTGTAGATTTACCATGGCCCACACGTCAGTCGACAGGTTCTGGTGCCATGCCTGTAGAATCCTGTCCGCAGAATCTGTTCATGGGTTCTATTGATTGTCCTAACATGAATGATTACTTTATACCCAAACCAGCCCAGATTGGCTTTCAACAACAGCACCAGGTCTGTATAGCTGATCTGGATCATGGCTGGCAGGAATAAGACGAAAAACAGGAGGAAAACCAAATGAGCAACAAATACACAGGAACACAGACCGAGAAAAACCTGGAAGCCGCCTTCGCCGGGGAATCCCAGGCCAGGAACAAGTATACCTATTTTGCCTCTGCGGCTAAAAAGGAAGGCTATGAGCAGATCGCTGCCCTGTTCCTCAAGACAGCTGACAATGAGAAGGAACATGCCAAGATGTGGTTCAAGGAACTGAACGGCATCGGAAACACCGCTGCCAACCTACAGGCCGCCGCCAACGGGGAGAACCATGAGTGGACAGACATGTATGAGGGCTTTGCCAGGACCGCTGAGGCAGAAGGATTCCCAGAACTGGCCGCCAAGTTCCGCATGGTAGGGGCCATCGAAAAGCACCATGAGGAGCGGTATCGCGCATTGCTGCAGAATATAGAGACGGCTGCCGTATTTGCAAAAAGCGAAGTAAAAGTATGGGAATGCCGCAACTGCGGGCACATCATTGTTGGCACCAGTGCCCCGGAAATCTGCCCTGTATGCGCACATCCCCAGGCCTATTTTGAGGTAAGTGCAGACAATTACTGATGTAAAAACAGACCACGGATACCGTGGTGGATAACAGCAATCCCCTGTCCGGGTGCCGCCCAGACAGGGGGATTCCATTTTACGTGAAATTTCTGCCCCATGCTACCAGCAGTTCCTCTAAACCAGTCCTTCCATGCACCGCCAGGGCTTCGAACCCCGGACACCTTGATTAAAAGTTACCCGGCCTATGTGGCATTTAGAAACAGAGAAAGACACCGCACGGCTTTGGTGCCATGCGGTGTTGCAGATGTATAAGGTGGTGGCAAGGTTTGTCTGATTCTGTTACCAAAAGCTGGTTCTGTGTATTTAATAACCCAGAGGAACATGGCTATGCCGGAACCCCCGATGCGATTATCTATCGGTTAAGGGAAGAATGGGTTTCTGGTTCCCCTACCCGCACAGGCGCCTGTGCTTACACACCCCCGCTGACGGCCCAAGGCATGTCCATATGGTTTCGGAAGACCGGAAGGCCATGCGTTTCTCTGTCATCAAAAAAACTACGCCCTTGGAATGCATTTTGAACCTACAAAAGATTCTAAGGAAGATGCAGCGGATTATATCAACAAAAAGCAAATCTGATACCTGCGCTATGATTATAACCTGTGCGCTGCTGGGTCATCAATCCTATCCTCAATATCCATTGCAGGAATAATGGCACACCGTCACAGTCCAGGGAAATGATATCAATTCCATACTGGTGACAGAGGCCATTCCTCTTTTTATAATGCTTTGCACAGACATCCCGGAACAGGTCTGCCCTTACTCCTCTGCCCTCCACTCAATCAACACGCTCTCATACTCCCCAGGCACCCTCTCCAGGGTCAGCCCGCCATTCATCCAGGTACGGCCGCTACGGACCGTATCATTGTAGGAGCAGCGGTATTTTTTCTCTGGATCCAGGCCCTTCACAATGGTGTGGACCGGCTCCGGGTTGCCCTCTGCCGAGGTCATCACCAGAGTTTCCAGCGCCACGTTCTGGTCTGCATCCACGAACTCCCATGCACAGAAACGTCCCCCTGGCTTGGCCAGACGGTAATGGGTGCCTTCATGGGTCAGATCGTAATATTTGTGGAATTCGGCCACCTGTCCTTTCACCATCTCCTGCTCTTTTTCTGTGACCTTGTTCAGATCCAGTTCATATCCGAAGCTGCCGGACAGGGCCACATGTCCCCTGGTGGCAAACGGCGTTATCCGGCCTGTCTGATGGTTTGGCACCGCGGACACATGGGAACCCATGGTGCTGACCGGATAGAAGAAGGAAGTGCCATACTGGATATCCAGGCGGTTGATGGCATCCGTGTTGTCGCTGCACCAGATCTGGGGCGAGTAGTAGAGCATCCCTGCGTCAAACCTGCCGCCACCTCCGCTGCAGCCCTCCAGGAGAAGATCCGGGAACCTGGCAAGCAGCCGCTCCATCAAGTCATATACCCCGCACACATAGCGGTGGTAAAATTCTCCGCTTCGGCTGTATACATGGCTGTATATATCACATACGCTCCGGTTCATATCCCATTTCACATAGTCAATGGGGGCGTTCGACAGGATGTCCGTCATCCGCTCCAGCAGGTAATCCCGCACATCCTTTCGGCTCATGTCCAGCACCAGCTGGTTCCTGCCACGATTCGGCTCCCGGCCGGGAATCCGGATCGCCCAGTCCGGGTGTGCGCGGTAAAGGTCACTGTCCTGTGATACCATCTCCGGTTCGAACCACAGCCCGAACTGCATACCCAGGTCATGGATCCTGTCTCCCAGACGCTTCAAGCTGCCCCCCAGCTTTTTCTCATTGACGAACCAGTCTCCCAGGCCACTGTTGTCACTGTCCCGCTTACCAAACCAGCCGTCATCCAGCACCAGCATCTCTATGCCAAGGGCAGAAGCCTTCCGGGCAATGGCCATAAGCTTCTCCTCATTGAAGTCAAAATAAGTGGCTTCCCAGTTGTTGATCAGCACCGGACGTCTGGATCTTGCATACTTCCCACGGCACATATGTTCCCTAAGAATTCTGTGATACTGGTGGGATAGTCCGGTAAATCCTTTATCTGAATAGCTTAAAATCACCTGGGGAGCATCAAAAGCTTCCCCCCCTTTTAGGCAGAAGGAGAACTGCCTGGGGTTGATTCCTATGACCGCCCTGGTCTGCCCCCTCTGATCCTTCTGGGCAGAAGCCACAAAATTCCCACTGTATGCCAGGCACAGGCCATAGCAGTCCCCGAAGTCCTCCGTGGCCTGGGGACTACACAGGATCAAGGCCGGGTTATACTGGTGGCTGGATGTGCCCCGCACACTGCCCACTTCCAGTCTGGCACGGCCTACCGGATTCCGGCAAAAACCCCGCTCCATGGCATGTCTCCCTGCAAAAGTCACCATGTCATAGTCCCCGAACTGGAAGTCCAGGCAGCAGGAAAGGCATTCATCCAGGATCACATCTTCCCTCCCCTGGTTTTCCACCCGGACTGCCCTGGTGATCACATTCTCCTCCTCAAATATCCCGTAATAGAGGCGGACCACCACCTGGGAAGCCACCTCCCTCAAAGCAATCACCAGGGTCTGCCCCTGCTCCTCCTCACTGTCATGAAGAGCCGGTAAGCCCGGGATCCTGTAAGCGCCCTCCTGGATCTCATACCCCACATACCGGAAATCCGCTGCCATGCTGCCGTCATTGTGCCGGAGCCGGATGCAGTCATCCCGGTAATCCCCCACACCACTGCCCGGCATCTCCTGGGGCAGGCAGTCCAGGGAATAACTCCTGTCCTCCCCGGCTTCCGGCGGGTTACCGGAAAAGCCCACATCTGCCCGGCAGATCAAGCCGCACAGGTTCTCTTCGTCTATCTTCTTCCCATAGTAAGTATGCAGCAGAATCCCTTTTTCATCTGCATACATCTGATATGTACTGTCTTTTGTCTGCAGGTGGAATAGCCTTCCCTCTTTGTCTACCTTGATTGCCATGGTGTTCTCCTTTCGCCGTGACCAGGGATCATAATTGGAATCCGATCCTTCTGTTCCTTCTGATTCCATATTTTACCTTATGGGAGGGGGAATCGTCCATTAAAATTTAGAAAAATCATTTACGCACCAAAATGAGCGTATTCTACTCATTTTGTGTGCACCTGTAGCTGTGAGCAGAGTGAACAGCAACTTATCCGCCCTATTGCCCACGGGAATCAGATGATGATCTTCTTGAAAATGCACGGCATTTCAGCTATAATTCTAGAAAAAGGAAGGGTCAAAGACACCATTGGTAAAATTTTCAATGTAAATGTAAATTGCATACCAAAGCTACATTATATGGTAGGCATTACCGACCGTCTGAGACAAGTTAGGTCCATGGTGGATGACGGACAGTATTTTGCAAACGGAAAGAGACCAGTGTAAGGGAAATACAGATAGGTGACAAAAATTCTCGTGGAGGCTGTCATGTGATGCTCTGTTAGGACGCCCCCAAAACACCTCGCGATACCACCAGTGAACAGTAACGATTCTGTCCCTGATGAAAATAGAGATGGCCAGACAGTCTGCAAGACAAGGCAGCAGCCAGAAAGGAATCAGACGCCATGAAATTAATCATCCCCAAGGAAAAAACAATCCCCCTGTTTGAATCCAAATTCATCAAGGTTTTCGACCTGCAATATGAGGAGGGAAAGCATTATTACGATGCAACACGCCGTGACCGGGAGAATCTGGTGGCCACAAAGTCCGCGGAGGAATTCCGCACCATGCTTCCCGATGCCGTCACCTGCGTGGTGGTGGTGAAGAGCGCCGATGGAATCCCAAAGCTGCTGTTGTCAAAGGAGTACCGTTACCCGGCGGGCCAGTTTCTGTTAAACCCACCTGCCGGGCTGCTGGATCCGGAAGACATAGATGCAGGCCCGGAAAATGTATCTATTGCTGACGCCGATGCCAGGCGGGAAGCTGCCGTCCTGTCTGCCGCACGCCGGGAGATCCAGGAGGAAACCGGTCTTACCGTGAAAGATACGGACACCCTGTATGTGTTCAATCCCCTGCTCTTCTCCTCCCCCGGTATGACAGATGAGTGCAATGCCTTTGTATGTGCTGTCCTCGGCCTGGATGATCCTGCCCTACTCTCCCAGGAAGGCGCTGTTGGCTCGGAGCTTTTTGACGGTTTTGAACTTCTCACAAAAGAAGAGACACGCCATTTCCTGGAGACAGGGCGGGACCGGGAAGGATTCTTCTATTCCCTTTCTACCTGGGTAGCCATGATGTATTTTGTAAGCGGACTGTGGGAATCCTATCAAAAAGTGTAAAGGATCCTGCCACACTTCCAGGCATACTGCCTTTGGCAGCACAAACAGAAAGAAGGCACCGGAGGGAAATCCATGTTATATCATTACACAGATTTTGCAGCTTTTGACGGCATCATACGCTGTGCAGAACTGCGGCTGAATAATATCCTGAACATGAATGACGCCTCCGAAATGCGTCTGTTCATGAACGGCATCTGCAAGGCTGTCATTGAAAAGCTCTATCAGGACGGGGAGATGGAGAAGAGCTGGAAAACAGAACAGTTCTTCCAGAATGAGCTGGCAGAGGAGTTTCATTATTCCGCCTATGCTGCCTGTTTCTCCAAATACCGGGATGATGCCGCCCAGTGGGAGCGTTACGGGCATCTGGGGCAGGGCGTCTGCATTGCCTTCCAGGAAGATCTGATGCAGAAAATGATGGGCGGAGTGGTATCCCTCCAGGAAGTATACTACCAGAAAGACATGCATGGGCACAGCCTGGTGGAGGAATTCTACCAGCTGATCACACAGGCCAGGGACTTCGAGGCCATCCTTCCCAGCCTGCAGGCCTTGATGAACAGGGCCTGGGTACAGTCTGCTGCCTTCAAACATCCTTCCTTCGCCAGTGAGAAGGAATCCCGGCTGGTGGTCTCTCCCTTTATCTCCAATGATTTTGCGGTGGAACCAAAATACCATGTGGCAACAGAACGAATCAAAAAATATTACCCGCTGGATCTGAACAGAATGTGTGGCAGGCTGCACATGCATCTGTCGGATCTGGTGGATGAGGTCATCATAGGCCCTACTTCCTCCCAGTCCCTGCCCATTCTGCAGGACTACCTGGAAGACTGCGGACTGAGTGTGTTGCGGGACAAGATCAGCATGTCCGACTGTCCGTTGCGCAAGCCTACCTCATAAGCGGCTTACCGTTTCTGACCGCGGACAATCCCCGCCAGAAACAGCAGGTGTGCACTGACCGTTGGCACACACTGGAAGAAGCCCAGGCGAATTTTGTTCACCTGGGCTTCTTCTTTGTGCAATTCGGTTTTCTTTGGCCAGATGGCTTTTCAGCCTTGGAAAATCTTCATTCTCTTCACATTTTACTGTGCTACCGTCACAGAAGTGATGTGGGGATTCACCCCGTTATACCAGTACAGGAAACCTTCCATATCAATGGTATCCCCTACGTTCAAGGCCTGTACAGCCGCATACACGTCTGTGGTCTTGTCACACAGATAAGACTCCACTGTAAAGGTGTAGGTCTGACCGTTCACAGACACATCAAAGTACAGGTCATCCCCTTCCTGGCCGGAACCGTCCCAGTTGTACAGGAACGCCACGGAATTCCCATCCGCATCCTTCACTTCATTGCCCTCGGCATCCTTCTTCGCCTCTACGGTCATGCCCTTGAAGGATACAAATTCGTTCTGGTGGCTGATCAGCTCATCGGTTCCAAGCAAGGACGTCACATCCAGGGCTTCTGCCATATAGTTTCCTTCTGCGATCTCAAAGGTGGCATCAATGATCTCTACCTCACCAGACCACTCTGTCTTGTGTCCTGTCACCTTGATCTTGGTACCAGGAACCAGCTTCCCATAATCCTCTTCGGAACATGCCATTTGATAGATGAAGTAAGCGCCATCCTCATCCTGGGCATACACAGTTGCCTTGTCTTCATACCAGGACTGCTTTGCCTGTACATAAGCCTCAATGACAACTTCAGAATCCAGTTCTGCTGCCATATACTCCTCATAAGTCATAACACCCTCAGACTTGGCTGCGCCAGTATCTTCCGGTGTGGACTCTCCTTCTGAGGACTCCTCGGAAGATTCTTCGCTGGATTCCTCTGTGCTCTCTTCCGCGGGGGTACTGCTGCTCTCAGACTGGGTGTCTGAAGGCACATCAGAACTGCCATCATTTCCTGCAGGAGTTGTGCCACAGCCTACGCATGCAAATACCAGCATGCCTGCCAATAAGTACGATACCATTTTTTTCATAGTTCCTCCTCCAAGCTTCTCTGATGAAGCTTTTACAACACAGCCTGCAACAGGCTGCTTATTTTTGGTACGAAACCCATTATACACGCTTTTCCCAGGAAATCAATATAGTTATATTTATTTAAGAATCTCTTCCCAGTCTCTTTATGTTATTGCTCACAGCTACGTGATGCGCACAAGGCTTTCCATCCTTGTCATTTTCCGGTGCGCCTCAGCTTCTTCCCGGCTACATACAGCAAAACCAGCACCCAGGCTCCTGCCAGTCCTGCCAGCAACGCCACAGCCGTACCGGGAAGGGGGCCCAGGTCAGCCTTCCCGGCTACCACCCGCTCATCTGGCGTCCCCAGCTGGTCCAGACGGTGCAGGGCCGTTATATCGCTGAAAAGTTTTTCATAGTAGCTGTCGTTTACCTCCTCCTTGCGCCGCATGGATTTCACTGTGTTCTCAATCAGCTGCCCTGCTGCATCCCGCAGGGAGGCAGAACCGCTGAATACCGGGGTCACAAAGGTATGTTCCACATTATCCCGCAAAAGCTGTGTGGCCTTGATCTTCACATCATAGTACAGGGCATTGTCCTCCCCGCATCTGGACAGATAGTCCTGGTACTGCTCTGATTCCTGGGCTTTGGTTGTCACCGGCACGTAACCTTCTGTCTGGGCATAGGCAATCTGTACATCATTGGTCAACAGATACTGGGCAAAGAGCCAGGAAGCCAGCACTTCCCCTGAATCCGCCTTGTTAAACAGGCACACGGAGGGGCCCTGGGAAATCATCCAGGGATCTTTTGGTTCAAACTGGGGAATGGACATCACAGCCGTGTCGAATTCCACCAGTTTATCCTTGCTGATGTCGATCAGTGGTGCATCCGTTCCCATCCAGGTAGCTCCCGCCGTGGAGTCAATGGCAAAGATGCACTGTCCTGCATTTAGGAAATTGGCAGGATAACTGGAAATCTTGAATGTGGAGAAAGCCCCTGTTCCTGCATGCTGTGCGATGGTCTCCAGCAGGCTCTTTGTGGTATCGTTGAAGAGCAGCAGTTCCCCCTCCTGGGTGGAATACCCTGCGTCAAGCTGCCGAAGCATCTGGATCATCATATTGTCCGTGGATTTGTAGATAAAGGGAATCAGTACCTTCTGGCCGTTTACCTTGAAATTGCCTTCCCCGTCCTGCTCCATGGCAGCCTCAGACACCTCCCACACGAAATCCCAGGTAAGGCACTCCGGCAATTCATATCCCAGCTTTTCCACAAAGGTCCTGTTCACATAACAGGCTTCCGTGGAGCGCATATAGGGAATGGCGTAATAATGTCCCGCAAAAGAGCATTCCGCCAGAAACTGGGGAATGATCTCCTCCACCCTGGGCGCGTCATATCTGACTTCGCTTCCCCCCAGCCCATATCTCTCATCTGCGAACAGCTCCTCTAAGGGCACCACCAGATGGTTGCCTGTGAGATACGTGGCAATATGATCCGGGTAGGTGATACATACGTTGGGGGTGGTGCCTGTGGCTATATTAGTGATCACATCGTTATATATTTTCCCATAATCCGTATATAGCCGCAGATTCACGGTGATATTGGGATACAGGTCCTGGAAATCTGCAATGGCCTTCTCATAAATGTTGGTCTGGGTCTTGTTGGTATCGTTTTTGGCCCAGAAAGTGATCTCATAGTTCCGGGAAGTATCGAACATCTCCGGCACCACAAATGGTTTCAGGCTCCCCTGGCCATGGCAGCCTCCAAGAAACAAGGCGCAGCCCCCCAGGATACCCAGCACGGTTCCCCGGCTCCAAGCTCCCGTCCTGCCCCTTCTCCCAGTTCCTCCCAGATGCCTCATCCATCCTTTCTCTATCCTGGAATATATCCCACAGGGCTTCTTCCTGCAGGATTCTCCTTCCCGGTTCCATGCAGGGCGCTTCTGTCCGGTCTTCTGCCTGATCCACTGTATCCAGTCCATTCTCATCCTAATACCCCCTGTGCTGTGAATGAGGAGTCTGTTTCTCCCCTCTTGCGGGCCATATCGCCTAAAATTCCTTTTGACGCTTATATCATACAAGCTTCTAATATAAAAGTTATGTTCAGCCCATGCCCATTCGCAAAATCGTGCCTTTCGGCACTCCCCGCTGCATTTGCAGCTCCTTTTTGCTCATAGACGGGCATTCCCTCAGTGGAAATCAATGGGTGAAAACTCGTGCAAGCACGATTTTCATCCATACGCTTTCCACTGGCTGAACTTTTTATCAAAATTTTGTCCCTCCTCTGGATACCCCTGCCATAATCTTCTTACGGAAGACCAGAAACAGGAGCACAAGCGGCACCGAGATCACCACCACCGCCGCCATCATGGCAGGAATGTTCTCCCTGCCGAATCCATTCTCTCTTATCTCCTGGATGCCGTTGGACACCAGGTAGTAGTCCGGGTTATCCGTGATCAGCCTGGGCCACACATAAGAATTCCAGCATTCGATGACCTTCAGTATGGTGACTGTCACCAGGGTAGGCTTGGAGATGGGGATCATGACCTTGAACAGATACTTCAGATCCGAGGTCCCATCCACCTTGGCCGCGTAATACAGGCTGTCTGGGATCTGCTCAAAATTCTCCTTCAGCAGATAGATATAGAAGACGGAGGTGACAGAGGGCAGGATCAGGCCTGTGAATGTATTGCGCAAATCCAGGCTGGTGACTGTCACAAAATTGGTGATCACCACCAGTTCATTGGGAATCATCATCAGGGACAGGAACGCCACAAACAGGATGTGCTTCCCCTTGAATTCCAGCCGGGCAAAAGCAAAAGCAGCCAGCACGATCACTCCCAGCATCAGCCCTGTGGTAACCAGGGTAAATACCGCTGTGTTCAACAGGTACCGTCCCAGGGACACTGTGGTAAAGGCATCTACATAATTCTGCAGGGTAGGGGACAGGGTATAAAACCGGGGGATAAATTCCGAGTTATACGCGCCATATCCCTTCAAGGAGGTGAGTACCATCCAGTAGAAGGGGAAGAGCACCACCAGTGCCCATAGGGTCAGTAGCATATAGGTGATGGTCTTGCCCACCCGGTTCTTGATCCTCGCCTGCCGCTCCACCCTGCCATAGTCCACCCTGTCAGCTGTCCCCGCACCTGCCCTGGGGCCTTTGATCCTACCACCGGATGTCCCCGCCATCCTTTCTTCTGTCTTCTGGTAATCTGTTTTCCTGTCAATTATTTTATTTTCCATACTCATACCCCCCGCCTGCAGCTACTTTCCTGCCGCTGACCAACAGATTGATGCATGTGATGGTGAGTACAATGGCAAACAGCAGGATGGCCGCCGCCGATGCATAGGAGGGATAGCCGCCGCTGTCCCCATACAACATGTCGTATACATACCCCACAATGGTATTCATTCCGGCAGCATTCAAATCCGTGCCGAACAGGGCCACCACATCGCTGTACGCCTTGAAAGCCCCTATGAAACCTGTGATCACCAGGTAGAAGATCATAGGGGAGATCATCGGCAGGGTAATCCGGAAAAAGGTCCGCAGCTTTGAGGTACCATCCACCTGGGCCGCCTTGTAGTAGTCCTGGTTCACGGAGGCCAGGGCACTGGTCAGGATCAGGATCTTGAAGGGCATCACCACCCACACCGTGTAGAAGCACAGCACAAACATCTTGGCCCAGTAAGGCCCGTCTATGAAGTCCACTGTATCCCCCCCACACCAGGTAATCAGCAGGTTGATCAGCCCGTCCGAATATGCCGTCTTTTTGAACAGGATCATGAACACCAGCCCCACCGCCAGGGTGTTGGTCACATAGGGCAGGAAATACACCGTCTGGAACAGATCCCGCAGGGGCTTTATGGAGTGCAGCCCCACAGAAACCAGCAGAGCCAGCCCTGTGGACAGAGGTACGGTAATCACTACCAGGAGAAACGTATTTTTCACAGCCTGGAGGAAATAGGGATCATGAAGTACGTAATTATAATTATACAGACCGGTTCCATAACAGGTCTGGGAGGCGGAATTATAGCCCTCCTCAAAAGAATAGACAAACACATCCACCAGTGGGTATACCAGGAATACGCCCAGGAACAGAAGCGCGGGCAGAAGGTAGAGATACCCTTTCAGGCCGCCTGGTTTTCCCTTTTTCCTTTTGACTCTGTTCATATGGATGCCTCCCTGCCTGTGGGGGCGGATGCCTGCGCCGCCGTATCTGGAGCCTGTCCAACAGCTTTCCCAGCCGCCGGATGTTCTGCCAGGTCTGCCAGGTTCAGCCGGATTCTCTCCCCTGTCTGTCTGTCAAACACAAACACCTTGCGGGGATTTAATCCAAACCGGACCAAAGCCCCCTGCTGGCTATGCCATTTGGGCTGCCCCGGACTTCCCGGCCCTTGCGCCTGGCCTGCAGATGCCGTCAGCCCGGCCTGCTCTAAGCCCTCCGCACTTACAATGGAACGGATCTTCGTATTCCGGGAGGCCTGGTGGGTGGACACTACGGTGACATCCCGTCCCATGACTTCCACGCCGTCCAGCTCGCAGACGAGAGGACCTTGTGCCTGCAGGAGAAAGCCTTCCGGCCGGATACCCACATACACATCCCGCGTAATGCCGTCCCCAGTGCCGGATCCTGTCCCTGTCCCATCCCCTGCTTTGTCCGGCTGGGTTGTGTCCCCTGTTTTGCCTGCCCGGACACCATTTCCGGATCCGTCTGCCCATGGGGCACTTCCAGCCCCGGCCTTCTTTGCCTCTGGCATGGATGTCCAGGACAGCACCCTGTTCCCGCCTATATACAGCCCGTCCCCTTTCTGCTGTGCTTCAAAGACATTGATGGGCGGGGTTCCCAGGAATCTGGCCACAAACAGATTCTCCGGGTCGTCATAGACCTCCTGGGGCCTGCCGGTCTGCTGGACCACTCCGGCCTCCATGACCACAATCAGGTCAGAGATGCTCATGGCTTCCTCCTGGTCATGGGTCACGAAAATGGTGGTGATACCTGTCTCTCTCTGGATCCTGCGGATCTCCTCCCTGGTCTGGAGACGCAGCCTTGCATCCAGGTTGGACAGCGGCTCGTCCAGCAGAAGCACCTTGGGACGTTTCACCAGGGCGCGGGCAATGGCCACCCGCTGCTGCTGTCCTCCGGACAACTCCCCGGGCCTGCGGTCCATCAGCTCTTCAATCTGCACCAGTCTCGCCGCCTCCAGTGCTTTCTCTTCCATCTCCTGCCTGGAAAGCTTGTCTTTTCCTTTTAAATTCTCCAGGGGAAAGGTAATATTCTGCCTCACCGTCAGATGCGGGTAAAGGGCATAATTCTGGAACACCAGCCCGATCCCCCTGTGTTCCGGTGCCAGGGCTGTGACATCCTCTTCCCCGAAAAAGATCCTGCCGCTGGTAGGTCTCACCAGGCCGCTGATCAGGTTCAGTGTAGTGCTCTTCCCACAGCCCGATGGGCCAAGAAGGCCGATCAGCCTGCCATCCGGGATCTCAAAGTCAAAATTGCTGACCGCCACCACTTCTTCCCGTACCTTCCGGCCCCGTCCCGGAAATGTCTTCGTCAGGTTCTGTAATACTACTTTCATATGATACCTCCCTGCCCGTCTCACAAGAATCCATTGCATTTCCTGCATTTTTCCTACATTATACTGAAAATACCTGCTGTTGTCCACAATTTTACGGCTGCCGCCTGTAGTCCCGGGTTTGTCGTTACTGTGCACGGCTACGCCGAAACAGCAACGTGATGCACACAAAATAAGCAAAGAACTCTCATTTTGCCGCCTGTAGTCTCGGGGTGTGTCACGCAAAGAACGCATGAAAACACCTGGCCGCAATGCCCGGTGAACCGGAACGCCGGATGAACAGACACCATGAAAAGACTAACAAATATTTGACACCTGCCGCCTGGAAATGATACTCTATAGAAAAGCCCTGCTACCACAAAAGACCCAAAAACAGGAAGGAACACTGCCATGAACAATCTAAGCTACAGTAGCCCTACCGGCACCATCCATATGATTCCCATGGATGAAATCGAAGGTTTCCAGGTCAGACCCGGCATGTATGGGCTGAACGGTGCCACTGCCATTCCCGTGGGTGTGAATTTCACCATCCATTCCACCGGGGCCACCTCCTGCGAACTGCTTTTGTTCCACAGGATGGAGAATACCCCTTATGCAGTGCTGAAATTCCCGGAGCATTACCGGATCGGCAACGTGTACTCCATGATCGTATTCGGCCTGCATATAGAGGAATTTGAATACGCTTACAGGCTGGACGGACCCTATGACAGAACCAGGGGACTACTTTTTGACCACAACAAGATCCTGCTGGATCCTTATGCCAAGGCTGTCACCGGGCAGAGCGTCTGGGGAATCAAGAATAAGGAAGACAGCTTCTACAAGGCCCGTGTGGTCCAGGACAACTTCGACTGGGGCCGTGTGCCCCTCCTGCTGATCCCCATGGAAGACCTGGTGATCTATGAGCTGCACGTGCGGGGATTCACAAGGCATGCTTCTTCACAGGTGGCTTACCCAGGCACCTTCGCCGGGGTCATGGAGAAGATCCCTTATCTGAAAGAGCTTGGCGTGAATGCCGTGGAACTGATGCCTGTGTTCGAATTTGATGAGATGAAGGACAGCAGGGAGGTAGATGGCAGGCATCTGCTGGACTACTGGGGCTACAACACAGTAAGCTTTTTCGCCCCCAACACCAGCTATGCGGGCAATATTGAATACAACCGGGAAGGGAATGAGCTGAAAGCCCTGATCAAGTGCCTGCATGAGAACGGGATTGAGTGCTTCCTGGATGTGGTGTTCAACCACACTGCCGAGGGAAATGAGTATGGCCCCTGCTTTTCCTTCAAGGGCTTTGACAACAATATTTACTACATGCTCACGCCAAATGGTGAATATTTTAATTTCAGCGGTTGTGGCAATACCATGAACTGCAACCACCCCGTGGTGCAGCAGATGATTCTGGAGTGCCTGCGGTACTGGACCACCTCCTATCACATTGACGGATTCCGGTTTGACCTGGCCAGCATCCTGGGAAGGAACCAGGATGGCACCCCCATGAACAATCCTCCCCTGCTACAGAATCTTGCCTTCGACCCCATCCTGGGCAATGTAAAGCTGGTGGCCGAGGCCTGGGATGCCGGAGGACTGTACCAGGTGGGCAGCTTCCCTGCCTGGAGCCGCTGGTCAGAGTGGAACGGGCGGTACCGGGACGATATGCGGGATTTCCTAAAAGGGGATTTTGGCATGGCAGCCCTGGCCGGCTGCCGGATCACCGGTTCCAGGGATCTGTATCCCCCGGAACACCGGGGCCAGAACGCCTCTGTGAACTTCCTGAACTGCCATGACGGTTTTACCTTGTGGGACATGTATTCTTATTCCATGAAACACAACGAATCCAATGGCTGGAACAACACGGACGGCAGCAATGACAACCGCAGCTGGAACTGTGGCACAGAAGGAGAAACCGATGACCCGGATATCCTGGCCCTGCGCCGGAAGCTGGCCCAGAATGCCATCACAGTACTGCTGACCAGCCGGGGTACTCCCATGTTCCTGGCCGGGGATGAATTTCTCAATACCCAGTACGGGAATAACAATGCCTACTGTCAAGACAACGAAGTGTCATGGCTGGACTGGGATTTCCTGGTGAAGAACAAAAGACATTTTGCTTACACAAAATATATGATCCAGTTCCGGAAAGACCATGATGTGGTGCGGAAGTACGCCGGGAACTGCTCCTTTGGCCTTCCCGAAATCCAGATCCTGAAGCCGGACGGAAGAACCCATGTGCTCTGTGTGGTCTACGCCGGCCGGAACAGGGACAATACCACAGATGATATCGTATGCCTGGCGGTCAATGTATTCTGGGAAGAACAGGATTGTTTCCTGCCAGAGCTTCCCGTGGGTATGAAATGGCAGGTGGAGGCAGATACCTCCGGCTGGTACCTGCCGGAGAATATACCAGGCCCGGAAGGTCCCCTGTCCATAGAGGGCTTCCAGATCCGCATGGCCCCCCGTTCTACCCTGGTGCTGACCCTCCGCCCTGTACGCATATTCGGATAATGACCTGTGCGGATACGGATCCAGAAGATAGCAGACAGCAATATACCACAGGGAATGCACATCCCCATTCCCTGTGGTATACGGCAGTTGCACCCAGGGTGAATGGTTCATCCCCTTTCCGTCATCCATTTTTCCATATAAGAAAGTATCCGGGCAATAAATGCATTCCTCTCCTCCCTGCTACAGTTTGCCAGGAAAGTCTCCAGGTCAAAACCGTGATTCTTCTCCCCTGTGATCAGACTGGTGGGGTCTATCTTGTATTTGTCATGCAGGACCACCAGTTTCTCCAGCTGCAGGCCATAAGCACCGCTCTCCAGTTTCCTGTAATGTTCCACACTCACATCCAGGGCCTCCGCAAAGACTTCCTGGGTATATCCGCTGTTTTCCCTGGCGTCCTGCAACCTTTTCCCGATCTGTATATTGAGATCTTTTTTCCCTGCTCTCATACCACACACCTCGCTTTTTCCATGATCCCCATTGGCATGGGGAATGTGAAATTTTAGCTTTCGGTAAAAATTCCTCCCAAACCTCTGCCAGGAAACAGGTTCTGTAAAGTGAAATTACTGCTTCCCATTTATCATAACAACGCAAGACGCCTGTCAACAGATTGCTTTGCACCTTGTTTTGGTTGCAAACCGCCATAAGCAGGAGTTACCATTCATGGCTACACCGCTCACAACAACGTTCTTTTCGCTCTTTTATTGGTGGGGAATGTATGCTACAATAGGACAACAGAGAGTAAAATCCAGAGCAAACCAGAATAGGAGGTTTTATTTATGGAGAAAATTGCAAGCTTTACCATTGACCATATCAGGCTACAGCCAGGTGTCTATGTCTCCCGGAGGGATACCATCGGTTCCCAGGGAATCACTACCTTTGACCTGCGCATGACAAGCCCCAATGAGGAGCCTGTGATGAACACTGCAGAAGTACACACCATAGAGCATCTGGGGGCCACTTTCCTGCGCAACCATCCCATGTACAAGGATAAAACAGTCTACTTCGGGCCCATGGGCTGCCGCACCGGTTTCTACCTGTTGCTGGCAGGGGAATACACCTCCAGGGATATTCTGCCCCTGGTGACACAGATGTATGAATTTATCCGGGATTTTGAAGGGCAGGTGCCCGGTGCAGATCCCAAAGACTGCGGCAACTACCTGGACATGAACCTGGGTATGGCCAGATATCTGGCCAAGAGATATTTAGAAGAAGTACTCTATGACATCAAAGAGGAGCGGCTGGTATATCCTGCCTGATGCCCCTGCACCACTTAAAAGGACAGCCTGCCAGTCATCCCAGACGTTTCATTTCTTTCAAAGGAGCAGGTACCTGGAATCAATATAAGCAAACAGGAGGAATCTCTGACATGAACAAAATCGGAATCATAGGCGCTATGGAACTGGAAGTAGAAGAATTAAAGGCCAGAATGACCTTATCGAAAATAGAGAAAAAAGCCGGCATGGAATTCCACGAAGGCACCCTGCATGGAGCCAGTGTGGTCATTGTCCGCAGCGGTGTGGGAAAAGTCAATGCCGCCCTGTGTACCCAGATCCTGGCTGACCTCTTCCATGTAACCCACATCATCAATACCGGGGTGGCCGGTTCCCTGAATGCCCGGCTGGACATCGGGGACATCCTGGTCTCTACGGATGCCCTCCACCACGATGTGGATGCCACCATTTTCGGCTATCAGCCCGGTGAAGTCCCACAGCTGGGATGCCGGGAATTTATTGCAGACAGCCGTCTGGCCCAGCTGGCGAAAGAAACCTGTGAACGGGTGAACCCGGATATTCATGTATACATGGGACGGGTGGTCAGCGGGGATCAGTTTATCTCGGATAGCGATGTAAAATCCCGCCTTATCAGCCAGTTCCAGGGAGACTGTGCAGAGATGGAGGGCGCCGCCATAGCACATGGCGCTTCCCTGAACCAGATTCCCTTTGTCATCATCCGGGCTATCTCCGACAAGGCAGACAACAGTGCCCAGGTAGATTATCCTGTGTTTGAGTCTGCTGCGGCCAGACACTCTGCAGCATTGGTGTGGGAACTGGTGGCTGCTATTTCTTCTGGAACACAAACAGCTTGCTGAACACATAATTTGCAACCGTGACCAGGACGGCCGAGACAACTGTCCCCGCCACCAGATTCAGCCCCAGTGCCGTGAAGATCTGCATGACCACAATGTCCAAAAGCCAGGTGGACACCCTGGAAAGTACAAATTTAGGAGCCTCTTTCCGCATAGGATCGTGGCTCTTGAAGACATATTTCCGGTTGGTGAAATAAGCAAATATAACACCTGCTGTCCAGTTGATGGTGCTGAGAATGAAATTCTCCACCGGGGTTGGATACATGGTATTGTGGAAGAATAAGGCATTGGCCAGGAACTTGGCCGCCCAGGACACAATCGTGGTAAGGACACCTACGATCAGGTAGGCTATGATTTCTTCATGTTTTTTACAGAGTGCCTTTATCTTGGTTATCATTTCCTGTCTCCATTCCTGTCAGCTTACATGACCCTTGAATGGTTATCACTTTACTATGAATCCGGTGAAATGTCAAGGCATTCCGGTATTCCCATACCACTGATTTACCCATGTCCTGTTTCTTATCCGTTTACCACATTCCTGTCTTCCCCCCGCAGATATGCCCTGATATTTTCGTATGCCTCCTGTACACAACGGGTACGGGCCTCCACACTGGCCCAGGCCAGATGGGGTGTGATGATCAGGCGGCTGCTGTCCTTACACCTGCACAGGGGATTGCGCTCCTCCAGGGGTTCCTTCTCTACCACGTCCAACCCTGCTGCCCCGATCTGCCCTGCCTCCAGGGCCTCATATAGTGCCTTATTATCCACTACCGCTCCCCGGGCCACATTCACCAGCACAGCTGTCTTCTTCATCTTCCAAAGGGCTTTCCTGTCAATGAAATTCCTGGAAAGCGGGCTTAAAGGGCAATGCAGGGACAGGAAGTCGCTCTCCCTCAGAAGGGTATCCTTGTCCACCTGGAGATATTCCCGGCATACGCTCCTGCCGGTAATGGAATGAAAGATCACCCGGCAGCCAAATGCAGTGGCGATGCTGGCTACCCGTCTTCCAATATTCCCCATGCCCACAATGCCCCAGGTCTTCCCTTCCAGCTCACAAAAAGGCAGGTCGAAATTGGAAAACCGGTCCTGGGCACTGTAGGCTCCCGATTTGACATAGGTGTCATAATGTATCAGCTTCTGGCTCAGAGCCAGGGCCAGGGTAAAAGTGTGCTGCGCTACCATGGCAGTACAGTAATCCCTCACATTGGCCACCTTGATGCCACGGCTGTTACAGTATTCCAGGTCGCAGTTGTCATAGCCTGTGGCAAATTCACAGATCAGTTTCACCTGGCCAGCCCCTTCCAGGGTTTCCCGGTTCATGGGAGACTTGTTGGCAATGATGATCTGTGCATCCTTGACCCGTTCCCTCACCTGGTCTATTGTGACAGTATTGTCATATATGGTCACATCTCCAAAATCCCGGATGCAGTCCACGGACACATCCGTTCCCACACTGTTTCTCTCCAATATTACGATCTTCATATGCATACCCCCTGCGTACCGCCATACAGGCCTTTTCCTCCAGGACTGCCCTCTCCAGGCCTCCCTGGTTCCACCCCTCATTGTAACTTCTCCTCACCGAATATGGAACCCCATCCCCTGGTCAAAACGGATACCGCCTCTTATGTTCCAGGATCAAGTTGCCAGGAACTCCTTTAGCAGTGCTTCCAGTTCCTCCTCCGTCACTTCCGCGGAATCCTCCGGGCTGCTGCCCTGGCTGTCTGTACCGCCAGGACCAGCCACCGGGTTCTGCTCCAGCTCTTCCATGAACCAGGCTTTCTCTGGCTCCATATTGCCTTCCACGGCACTATAACCCTCCTGGCCACGGATCTCCTCCTGCTGGCCATAGGTTCCACCCTGTCTTCCCGGCTGTTGTCCATAGACACCTGCCCGACCCTGCGCACCCGGCTGTTGTCCATAGACATCTGCCTGACCCTGCGCACCCGGCTGCTGCCCATAGGCTCCTGTCTGGCCCTGCGCACCCGGCTGCTGCCCATAGGCTCCTGCCGGAACCTGCATCCGGCCCCGGACTCCTCTTACCTGGTATTCCTCCATTGTCTCCTCTGGCACAGCTTCCCTGCCTGGTGCCGCAGCCAGCCGGTTCCCGATGGGCATAAGCTGGACCGTACGTTTCTCTGGAACACCTGCCTTTGCCCGTGCCCTCCTGCCGCCGCGGCCTTCCTTTCCGCCAGGAAGCTGTCTGGCAGGGCTGCCAGCCCTTCCGCCCCGTCTTTTCCCTGCCCTGGTTGATACGACAGTCTCCCCGCTATAGCCATCGCCGTAACCATATCCATAACCGCCTCCTCTTACAGCGCCATATCCCATGGCCTCACAGGTGGCATCCTGGTACCCATAGAGCATCTCCATGTCTGCCCTGGTCACATCAATCCTGGGAGAGAGGTGATTTTCCAGGTAATCCACCAGGTTTACCTTCAGGATACGCTTCTTTCCCCTTACATCCACCACCGTAGACACAGAAAAATACAGATACAGGCCCATAAAACTGATGATATAAAAGGGCAATATGGCTCCCAGGGTCCATCCCTTCAGAATGCATCGGCAGATCCCCACTCCGGCAAACACCACGGAAAGCAGGATGGTCTGTCCCGACAGGTGGTACATCATCTCAAAGGACAGCGGGCCCAGGGAGAGACGGTTCAGGAATTTATCCACAAAAACAGGAATATTGGCTACACCATTGCCCAGCTGATAACAATTGGCAAATTTCAGTTTGCATTGTTTCAGCATCTTGTTGTCTGTGATTGCCATGTTGTCTGCTTCTTTTATCATTTTCCGATATAACAGGCCCAGCAGCAACCGCAGGAAAATACTGACCACCATACATGCAAGCATCAGGGCTGAAAATACTTTTTCTTCCATAAATATACGAAGCATATGACACCTCTTTCCAAGGCCAGAAGCCTATCCCCGGATACCCTCCAGGCAGTCCCTGCCCTTCTGTATCTCTAAGTATACCGAAAAGATTGCCATGTTTACAGTATTTTCCATCGCCATATTCCCCGGTCTGGCGACAGCAAAAGACACCATGTCCAAAAAGAGGACGGATCATGCGCATTTTTTACAAAGTTGCCTCCATCATATCCCTTACCAGTTTACGGACTTCCGTCTGGGAAACACGTCCCTTCACGAGAGGATCCTGCAGGAAAGCTTCCACCACCAGTTCCGTGTCCCTGTTGCCTCCGGCTACTACCTTCATGATCCTCTCATGGTTCTCTATATGTGGCAGGAGCAGCCCGCGGACAGGCTCCGGCACACTTCCAGCCGTCACAGGGCGGATGGCATCCCGCTCAAATATGGCATTGGTCTCCACCACCGCGTTTTCCGGCAGGTTTGCAATCTGCCTGGCACTGTTGGGGATGTTCACATTGCTGACCAGCCGGCACAGGCCACACAATGCCTTGATCAGCAGGATCCCCTCCTCACCTGTTGGTTCCAGTTTCAGTTTTTCCTCCCCGGTCACCAGCCTGCGGGACCGCTCCAGACGTTTTTGCAGATCCTCCTTGCGCCAGGCCACGGATGTGAGACCAAAACGCCAGTCCGCTACCGTTTCCGGATCCTTCAGGTATTCCTCCCCCGGCATAAATTCCGCCAGATGACGGTCCCCGGCTGCCGCAATCAGCCCGAAGCGGTTGAACAGATCCATCTTTACCCGGTGGGCACAGGCGAAGGTTGAATTCATCCAGTTCTGATCCTTCTCCTCATAGCCCTCTCCAAAATGGGCATCTATGTAATGACGGTACACAGGGAACAGATCCACTCCCTTATAGCTGGCATAATCAAACCAGGTAAAATGGTTGATGCCCAGCACATTCACATGGATGTCCTTGCGGTCAATCTGGTCTATTCCCAGTTCCTGTTGCGCAATGGCCGCCAGCACTTTCTGGGTGCCGAACACCTCATGGCAGCAACCGAAAGCCTTGATACCAGGATATGTCTCATACAAGGCCTTCACACACAGGGACATGGGGTTGGTGTAGTTGATCACCCAGGCGTCCGGGGCATATTTTTCAATGGCCGTGGCAAACTCCACGAACATGGGCAGGGTACGCAGGGCACGGATCATGCCCCCCGGGCCTGCGGTATCTCCCACAGACTGGTAGATCCCCAGCCGCTCCGGCATATGTACATCCACTTCCATCTCTTCAAAAGTTCCTGGCAGGATGGAGATCACCACGAAATCCGCACCTGTCAGCGCTTCTTCCATGGTATCCTTCACGCAATAATGCCATTTTCCCGGCACATCCTCCCGGTGGCAGAGACTGTTCCCAATGGTTTCGTTGGCCCTGGCCGCCTCTCTGTCAATGTCATACAGCCGGATGGTGCCACAGATGGCAGGTTCCTGCGCCAGATCCGTCATAAATGTCCAGGCCCACCCCCTGGATCCGCCTCCGATGTACGCAATCTGTATGTCTTCCACATGGTCATTACAATACTTCATTCTTATACCTCCGCATGCGCTTCAGCGCATATAAATAATTTGAAAGTTTACTTTTAAACTTATACCCATCTGTGTGTTGCGACACGCAGATGGGTCAGTTGAATACGCATATTTATTCAACCTTGAGCCCTTGCCTTTCCCGCATGAGCCCCTCCCATGTGAGAGCAGGCGCGCATATGCTAAGTACAGACCAGCTACATTGGAACATTTCTCTTGTATTGTAAGGAATCCTCCCTCCAAATACTACCTAATTCCTATGTCCTTACCGGAAATACCACAGATTATTTGTCCTGTTTGCAAAAACTATCCTGTCCGGGCTTGTCCCCCCTCCCCTGTAATGTTATAATGGACACAGACCAGGTTGTAAGGACGGGAACCAGCACATGGAAGCTTTGAGAATATCCACCAGGAAAGGAGACTGCGCAAATGTACACAGAGGACAACAATGAAGGCATCTATGTGGAACGCCAGACCCGGGTGCCCATTTTCTCCATGACTTACGGACATTTTCACCGTTACAGTGAAATCTTCTATCTGCGGACAGGGAGCTGTGTGTACTCTGTAGCCGGGGAATCCCATCGTCTCCAGGCTGGTGACCTCTTCCTCATCGCTCCTGGAGATACCCACAGCACACGGTACGAGGGCATTGTCCCTTGTGAGCGCACAGTAGTCTACTGTCTGCCCCAGGCTCTTTCCGGTGTCTGCCAGGACAGCCATCCGGATCTTCCGGAAAGACTGTTCCACACTGGCAGGGTAGTGCTCTCAGAAACCGGGCGCAGCGTGATAGATCCCCTCCTGGACACAATGTTGCAGGAAAGTAACGCCCCCGACCCCTACTCCCATGCCTTCTTACAGCTCCAGGTGATGACCCTGCTGCTGACCATCAAACGCCATGGATTGCCTGTGTATGCGGATCCGGATCCCAGAAGAAGCAACGGCATGCCCCTGTCTCCCTGCACGATTTTCACCCAGGAAGAAATCCGGTGTGGCAGCGGGATCAGCACAGACATCAATGCCGCCCTCCACTATATAGCGCAGAATTACGCTATGCCCTTGACCTTAACCGAAGTAGCGGCAGCCATCAGCCTGACACCCACCTACCTGTCCCGGAAGTTCAAGCGCATCACGGGTACTACTTTCAAGGAATACCTGAATTATATCCGCATCCGCCAGGCCAGCCAGATGCTCCTGTCCACAGACATCTCCGTCACGCAGATTGCCATCCGCTGTGGCTTCAACAGCAGCAATTATTTCAAAGACTGTTTCCGGCGGATCAACGGTGTATCTCCCAGAACCTTCCGTCAGCAGGCCAGATAAGGAAGGAGCCTTAAGTTTTCTTTGAAAAGTTCAGCTTATGCCCATTCGCAAAATCGTGCCTGGCGGCAGTACCAGGTGAACCGTAACAAGGAGAAAACAGACCCTCTGGAAATATTGCACAATCATTGCTAATTTGTTATAATATAGAACATAATAGTCTAATTGAAAGGTGGTATCTCCATGAAATACAAAACACAGGGAACCTGTTCCCAGGAAATCGAAATCGAACTGAAGGACGGTGTTATCGACTATGTCCAGTTCACCGGTGGCTGCAATGGCAACTTAAAAGGGGTAAGCGCCCTGGTGAAGGGCATGAAGCCTGAAGAAGCCATCAGCCGTCTGAAAGGCATCCGCTGCGGCATGAAGTCCACTTCCTGTCCCGACCAGCTTGCCAAGGCACTGGAAAGCATGATCTGATAGAAGCCTGCCTGGACGTAATTTCCCATACGGAATGCCCGTCAAGCCCAATGCAGGCCACCAAATGGCATAGGTGGGTGAATTATGAAGAAAATCATTTTGACTGGAGGCGGAACTGCCGGGCATGTGACCCCGAATATCGCTCTGCTTCCCGCCTTGAAGGCGGCCGGTTATGAGATTACATACATCGGCTCCTATGATGGGATTGAGAAAAAACTGATCGGGGACTTCGACATTCCCTACGAAGGGATCTCCACCGGAAAGTTCCGCCGTTATCTGGATCCCCGGAATTTTACAGATCCCTTCCGGGTGATCAAAGGATTCGCCGAAGCAAGACGGATCTTGAAGCGGATCCTGCCAGATGTGGTATTTTCCAAGGGTGGTTTTGTCAGTGTACCCGTGGTGCGGGCGGCTGCTTCCCTGGGAATTCCATGCATCATCCATGAGTCAGATATGACACCGGGACTCGCCAATAAACTCTGTATCCCGGTGGCCAGGAAGGTGTGTTGTAACTTCCCGGAGACCCTTGGGCTGCTGCCCCAGGACAAGGCAGTCCTCACCGGCTCCCCCATCCGGGCAGAGCTGTCCCAGGGCAACAAGCTGGCCGGACTGGATCTGTGCGGCTTTACCGCCAACAGGCCTGTGATCCTGGTGATCGGCGGAAGCCTGGGCGCTGCCAATGTGAACAAAGCCGTCCGGGATACCCTGCCCAGGCTCTTGGAGGATTTCCAGGTAGTCCATCTCTGCGGAAAGGACAAGGTGGATAATCTGCTGCTGAACACCCCGGGCTACAAACAGTTCGAGTATATCAAAACCGAACTGAAAGATCTGTTTGCCATGGCGGATCTGGTCATTTCCCGGGCAGGCGCCAATGCCATCTGCGAGCTGCTGGCCTTGAGAAAGCCCAATATCCTGATTCCCCTGCCTGCCACCAACAGCAGGGGAGACCAGCTTTTAAACGCCCAGTCCTTCGAGTCCCAGGGTTTTTCCATTGTATTGCAGGAGGATGACCTTACTGTGGAACTCCTCTCGGATAAAGTGCATGAGCTGTATTTTACCAGACAGACCTACCGGGATGCCATGAACCGCAGCGGCCAGATGGATTCCATCCAGACCATCCTGGGCCTGCTGGAGGATGCGGTTGCGGATCAGGGATGATAGTTACTCCGTATGCCCGCAAAAAGCAGGCAGCAGACAAAGCATAACCCGCTGTCCTGGAAACTATACACAGGACTCCCTGTATCCAGCCAGAGCCGCAGGCCAATGGCAGAAAATCCGACAACAATTCTCCTATAGTATAGAAGGTGTACTGTGATGAAGAGAGAACGGTACACCTTTTATCATGCGGCTGCCTGCCCCACCTTTTCCATATCCGCCTTTGCATATCCTGCTACTACTTTCCAGGGATATGTTCATCATTTTTCATAGTCTTTCTTGGTCTGCCCTGTTTTTTATCAATCTTCTTTTGCAAACTTGACGGATACACATACATCAATTATTCTTGCACAAATATCTGTTCAGTCCAGACTTTTTAAGTAGTACAGACCGTGCAACAGAAATACATAACCAGCTTTCTACTTTGGTGCCAACACGCCATGATCGCTGAACCTTTCATCCTAAAGGGATCCAATGGCGGTGTTCTCACAGCATCCCTTCATCGTACATTGCCCTGCTGCCGCCGATAAACCTGGGCCTGGTGCGGGCACATGTCACATGGGCGTCCCCGATCTGAGCCGTGCGGATCCGCACCGGCACCGCCACCTCCCTAAGATGCATCCCGATCAAGGTATCCCCAATATCGATCCCTGCATGGGCCTTAATGTGTTCCACTGCCACAGGATGTTCAAAGGCCTTGTAGGCAGAAGTAGCAAAGGATCCCCCCGCTTTGGGCTGCGGCACCACATTTACCACTTCATAGCCGTACACCCGGGCCGCCTCCTGCTCCAGAACCAGGGCGCGGTTCAAATGCTCGCAGCACTGGGCTGCCAGGTACACTCCCGCCTCCTGGGTTGCCTGGTAGATGCCGCCGAAGACCACCTCCGCCAGCTCCGGGCTGGAAAAGGTGCCGATGCCGGCCCCTCCCACCTCGCTGGTAGAGCAGCCCACCACCAGAATCTCCCCTTCCTTAAGGCCTGCACGTTCAAGCAGCTCCTTGGCCGCCCCATACGCCTCATCACCGATCATGGCCATATCCTCTGTCAACATTTTCACCTCCATATGGATGCTCGAAGACTGCATCCAGTTACTGTTCACTCCGTTCACAGCAACATATGCACACAAAACGCCAAATGCAGGCGTTTTGGCGCACGACAGTCTCGGGTTTGTCACACAAAGGGCGTGTGAAAACACCTCGCGGTGGCACCTGTGAACAGCAACTGCATCCATGCTGTTCCTTCTATTGATACTATGTGACTCTCCTTATAATTCCCCGATTTCCCTGGTTTCACCCGGCGCCACTTCCAGAAAACTTCCCTTTACGCCCACCCATACGCTGGTAGCCGTGGGATTGTGCATGACACAGCCGTCCGCAGAGAATTCCTGTCCTCTCACAGCCTGGATATAGTTGCAGATCTCCCCGTTGGTGGCATACCAGATGTCCTCCTTTCCGGCCATTTTCTCCACAAACGCTTCTATGACGCTCCAGTCTCCGGACCAGCCGAACTCAAAACTATGTCCCCACACATACATCACCGGAAGTTCATAGAACCCCGGCACATCCAGAAAACCGTCCCCCAATTCCAGCAAATGGCTATTATGATGGCAGGTAGGATGCCACTCCAGGAAGTCCGATGGCGGGAAAAAATTCCCTGTTTCCTGCACTGTGCGGGAATAGCGAATCCCCAGGGATCTGGCAAGCTCCATGATCTCCTTGTTATAATTGCCGAAAGCATAGGACATCCCCTGCACCAGGCCTCCGGTAATCTTCTCCAGCGCCTTTCTGTCCTCCTGGATCTCCAACACCATCTGCTGCCTGGTGATGGTGGGCGGGTTCCTGTGCCAGACACCGTGACAGGCCACCTCATGCCCCTGATACACCTCCGGGATCTCCGAAGCTGACACGAAGACTTCCCTGCCCCGGTGCAGTCCAAGGTTCCCGGAATTCAGATGAAATGTCCCCTTCATACCGTGATCCCGCAACAGTCCTGCCAGTCTCCTGTCAAAATCCTGCCCATCGTCATAACTGAATGTGAGTGCTTTTCTCTTGCCCTGCGGATACACAAATCTCATTTTTAACTCCCTTTCTGCGCGGCCTTTTGCGCATGTCAAGTTTGTGGATGCCGCGCAGACACAAACCTGGGATTGAAAATTTTCAATTTTCAATCTTACCCCTCTTTACCCGCTTCAGCCAGGTGTCCACATACCTTCTTGCGGGCACACCAATAAATATTAGAATATGGACTTATTATACTATGATTTCAGTTCAATCATAGTATGGATGGCCATACGGCCGCTTCCTTCCTGGAATATGGACTTATTATACTATACTTACCCCGGATTTAACATAGCAAAGTCAACAATCCCGCGTATCTCTCACTCTTTTTTCCGACCCGAATATAGTAAATAAAACATAATTTTCAGACAGGTGACATACCATGTATCTGATTTCCTCACTTATGTTCGGGGTGTCAGCCAGCCTGGACGCACTGCTGGTAGGCATCAGCTTAGGCCTGCGGGGTGTGCAGATCCGCCTGCGGGAGAATCTGTTGATCAGCCTGATTACCCTGTCCGGCACCTGCCTCTCCGTGAGCCTCGGGCAGCAGATTACGCCTCTCCTGCCATCTCCTCTGGGAGGCTGCGCAGGCAGCCTGATCCTGATGCTGCTGGGAATTTACTATATCATCAAGTGGATCCTGGATCTCCTAAGGGGACCACAGGAATCTGACCTGGCCTCTTCCGGAAAACCTGCCGGTAAATTATCCCTTCCCCAACTCCTGGCACTGAGTCTCACTCTGTCAGTGAACAACATAGGGATCGGTCTCAGCGCCAGCATGGCAGGCCTGCCGCTGCTGCCAGCCTCCATATCCACCTTTGCCTGCTCCCTTCTGTTTCTCTTCTCCGGCAACCGCCTTGGCAAGAGCCGCCTCCTCAGACTGGCCGGGGACATGGCAGATCCCCTGTCCGGGGCACTGCTCATAGCCCTTGGAATGGTACAGCTTTTTCTGTAACTGTACTCTGTTCTGTCTCTTATGCGAAATAGGAAATGTCCTGTTTCGCTTACATAATTCTCCCTGTCATCTCCCGTGACAGATATCCCATCCAGAAACTGTCCTCGAATTCCTTCGCTCATTCCAAGTCCCCGATCATGCATAAATCCCCACACCCAGGGCAACCTAGAAGAACAATGCCCCGCCAATACTGTCCTGCCAGACAGCATTGAAGATGCCCGGGCCTTTCCCATTGCCCGCAAAGGTATCACTGCTCCCAGAATATTCCCGAAAGCGAGACCAAGCCATGAAATTATCCCAAAGCCTGAATGAAAATATAAGTTGTCTGTCCCGGCTGCTTCCCCTGGAAGAGAGTTTTGATCTGATGCACCGGACCCTTACCCTGGGAAAAACCAGAGCCTTCTTCCTGGGAGTAAACGGTTTCTGCAAAACAGAGATCCTGCAGCAGATCCTTTCTGACCTGCAGGATCCCCTCTATGTACAGGAAGAAGAAATCACAGACATTACTGCATATGTAAATGCCAAGATCGGCTATGTACAGACCTCCCTGGCAGACTCCTGGGACACCATCCTGCAGAATGTCTTAAGCGGCCCGGCTGCGCTCTTTGTGGACGGATTCGCCCAGGCCATACTGATTGATGTGCGGACCTATCCAGCCAGAAGCATTGCAGAACCGGATCTGGAGCGGGCCACCAGGGGATCCCGGGATGGTTTCGTGGAGACCCTGCTGTCCAATGCCAATCTGATCCGCAGACGGGTACGGGCTGCCGATCTGTGTTTTGCCATGCACAGTGTAGGCACAGACAGCCACACCGATGTAGCCGTGGCCTATCTGGGACATGCCGTGAACCGGGAACTGCTTGGGAAGCTCACCGATACCATCGACTCCCTGAAGGCCACTTCCCTGACCATGGGCACCAAAAGCCTGGAGGAGCTGCTACTGCCCAAGCGCTGGTGGAATCCCCTTCCCGCCATCCAGATGACAGAACGACCCGATGTAGCCTGTAGTTACCTGCTGGAAGGACATATTCTGGTGCTGGTGGACAATTCCCCACTGGTGATGATCCTGCCCTGCACCATCTTCCAGTTCACCCAGAGTCCGGAGGATTATTACAAAAGTCCCTCAGTGGGTACCTATTTCCGACTCATCAGATTCCTTTGCATCCCGGTGAGTCTGCTTCTGATGCCCCTGTTTCTGCTGGCAGGTGCCTGGTTCCCGGAATTTTCTGCCAGTATTGGCCTCCTGGCAGAGGAAGAGATTACCCCCCAGCGGCTCTTCTTCTATGTAATGGCTGTGGAACTGCTGCTGGATCTGTTCAAATATTCTTCCTCTGTCAGTTCCGGAAAATTCTCCGGTTCCCTGTCCATCGTAGGGGGCCTGCTGATCGGGGACATGGCCGTGGGGATGAACTGGGCTTCTGTGGAAGTGCTGTTCTACGCTGCCGTGACCCTGTTGTCCTCCCTGTCTCTCACCAGCACAGAGTTCAGTGACGGTATCCGGCTGTACCGGATGCTCCTGGTGGCCGCAACCGGTTTCCTGGGACTACCCGGCTTCCTGGCAGGTCTCTTCCTGGTACTCCTGTCCGTGGCTACCACCCCCACCTTCGGCGGTTTCAGTTACTTCTGGCCCTTGTTCCCCTTCAATGGAAAAGCCCTGGGCAGGCTGCTGTTACGCAGCCCTACACCCAAGGCACAACCCACAAAAGTGTGGGATCGCGGGGAAATCCATACTTGATGCTGACGCATTTTATGGTCACTCAATGCTTGGCACTTCCTCCGTAAAGGTTTCTTCTCCCAGTTCATTGATGATAGTGGTTCCGGCTTTTCCATACTGGTAAAGCTGATCCAGGAACTCAATGGCTGCCCGGATCTTGGTCCGCAGCAGGAATCCGCCCTGCCTGGTGGATGCTTCCAGGGCCGACACCGGCAGGTTCGGTGTCCATCCGTATGCCTTTCCATGGAAATCCTGTATCTTGCACAGCACTTCATTGATCTCCGCCTTCGTCAATGGCAGAAGCTGTGGTGCCTTCACAAGCTGGTCTATCACCATCCGCATAGGTTCCTGGTCCATAGGGTATACAGTCTCCAGGTTCTCGTACTCATGTTTTCCTTCTATCACGTCTTCCACGTAGGAAGCACTTAGGGCGAAAATGCTGAAGGTATTCTCCAGGCCATCCTGTGGCATAAGGAAACCAGCCATGTTACGGTAGGCATTCAGCCTGGCTTTCTTGCCCAGACGTCCCATCAGTTCCGTCTCATCTATAAGAACCGCCCAGCCATGATATCCCAGCCGGGTAAACAGATGGCTCATAAAGGAAAAATAATCCCGGCAATGCCTGGTCTTGGAGAAGTTCACATTGTACTTCACTGTCTGGCCAAAGATCCGCTTATAGATCTGCTTCAAGGGAACATTGGCCATAAAATCCCCTTCCAGATCCGCCTGTAAGAGAAATTTCTCATCGGAATCCTCTGTATTCAGATAGGAACGGAAAAGATAATAGAGCTTGTCCGTCTCCAGATGTTTTGCCGCATATACCAGCATCTCACTGGCCACAGGACTGCCTGCAGACAGCTTCTCCAGCTCCTGCTGGAAACCGGGCTGCCTGCGCTTTGGCAGGTAGGTGTTCTGCATCAGCTTCTGATAGACCATATATAGCTTGTCCATAGGGGTCTCTTTACTCAGGGACAGATAGGAGACTACCATATTGTTGGAATGGGCCAGATTGAACACCGTATTCAGAAGATGCGTCTTCCCTTCGCCGTACTTTCCGCTGATGACCATGCCACTTGACTTTCCCTGTTCACACACCCCGTCCAGCCGGTCTGAGATATCCTTCATGATCCGGGGACGGGCCTCAGAAAAATACTGCCCCACTGCCCGGGATGGAATGCCGGAGCGCAACGCTTCTATGATGTGCCTGGATTCTACGTCATACATTGCTTCTCACCTCCTGCATTGCCATCTGGATCAGCCTCGGGATGCCAACCGCCCCTGTGCGGGCCTGGGCTACTATTCCTTCCGCCTGGCTTCTTGCCAGAGGAAGAACAGCAATATTCTGCTGCCTGGCCAGGCTCTCAGAGATGGCGATGATCACATCCAGACTGTATTCCTGGGCGGCCAGGCGATCCAGATCCACCACATCCGCAAAACGGTTAAACCGTTCTCCTACAATCTCATTCTGGATCCGCATCCACAGGGCCTGGTAGGATTTCAGCCCTGCATTCTCATTGTCAATCAGCTCCCTGTCAAATGCATACACAAACATAATATTCTTCATGCTGTCAATATCATCAATCAGCTGCCGGATACTCTCATAAGTGTCCTCCCGTTTCATCTTCGTGTAATGGACTGCTTCCAGACTGGAGCGGCTCACCAGGATCTCCAGGTCATCAACCGACACATACAATCCGGAAAATCCTCCCATACGTACCACCTCTGCCAGGGAGCGGAGCATGTGCCTGGCATTGTACCTGGTAATGCGGCCGGGATAGAAATCCATTGCCCTTAGCTGGGAAAGCTTGATGGAACGATCTCCCTCCAGCCAGGCTAAAAGCAGCTCCCGGTTCTGTTCCTCCAGCACCGGATAGCCCAGTATGCTCCCCGTAAGCATA
Organism: uncultured Acetatifactor sp.; assembly: GCA_910577665.1. GTDB lineage: Bacteria > Bacillota > Clostridia > Lachnospirales > Lachnospiraceae > Acetatifactor. The sequence continues at coordinate 24,167 of CAJTOJ010000014.1, read as the reverse complement.
CTGCATGCCAGTGCAAAATTGTTATCCATCATGGGGTTGTCCAGGAACATCTGCCTGAGCTGGGTGCGAATTTCCCGCTTGTTCAGTGCATCTCCCAGACCGCTCTGGGAAAGGTAGTCGATAAATTTCATCCCCTCCGGGATATCCCCGGGATCAAACCCCATCTCCCGTATCAACCGGTGACTTACAGCCTCCAGACAATGAAGGATGTCACACTGCCTGAAAATCTCCACATACATCTCCTTGAAGTCATGCATCCAGATATCCTTTGCCGAGAACTGAACCACCTTATACTGTTCTCCCCTGGCAAGGGATGCCATCAGCCCCAGAAAATGGGTCTTGCCACTTCCCAGGCGTCCGGAGACGAATTTGATCTTACTGCCTCCATCCCGGATATACTCCTGAAGATATTTTTCCTGCCAGAAATCCGTCAAAAACCGGATCCCACAGGTAAGCTGTCCTGCGGCCATCTCTTCCTGCCCTCCGCCTGTGTTCCCCGCCATTTCGTTCCATTCTGCTTCCATAGCTGCTCCCATCCGTGCGCTCCTGGCGCCACCCGTCAGTCCTCATCCACTGCTGCCGCAGGTTATCCCCTTCTCACTCCTCCTGTTCTGCCTTGTAAAAACAGATGGTGGCCAGGAACTGCTCATGACCTTCCTTGTCAAGGATGCGGATTGCCTTCTCCGCCGCTTTCCTGCTGGAGCCAAACTGGTATGGCCTGCCATTCTTCGTGGTCTCCACCCCGGACGCATACAGCCTGGCCAGATCAAAGGCAAAGCTTTGCTGGTCATAATCTTTCCGGAAGCGGCTCATAGGGGCAAGATATTTGTGCAGGGCAGTCAGGTAAATGTCTGTCCCCGGCGCCTTTTTCTGCTTCAGCAGCGCCAGATCATAGGCATCGGCCAGCTCATTCACAAAAGTCTGGGCATTGAAAGGTGCCTTGTTCAATCTTTCCTGGCCTTTCTTCACTGTCTCCGCAAAGCTTCCAGGCCGCATACACTGTACCTTCCTGCGATCCATATAGAGATCCTGGTTCTCCATGTCTATCCTCACCCGGTAGGGGAACATCTCGTATACAGGAGCCTCACCCCGCACATCCACACCCTTTTCTTCACAGGCCTCCAGCATCTGTTGGGCAAATTCACCACTCTCAAAATAAGCCTTCGTATCAAAGTTTTCCACTGTCTCCTGCATCTCTTGCACATGGGATGACAGGGATAATGCCATATCTGCCATGGCCTGCAGATCCTTGGCCAGACTCTTGATGTCACCGCTACTTGCATCCCGGTTCACCGCCTTGTACAGTTTCTGTAAAGAAACCAGGCTGTCTTTTACGCCCTTTTCCCGGGGCTGTAATACCTCATAAAATGCTTCGTAATTCATTCTTACACCTCCGTGTCCGCTTAAAGAGGAGGGTTTCACATCCTCTTGCGAACTACCAGTCAAAATTTTGTCAGAAAAGTTCCACCCGATGTATGCGTGTTGTGACACACATGTCACAGATGCATGACAACACCTTGCCATCCTGTGTGGTATACACTGATTTATGCAGACTTAACATCTTTATAGTATATAGGAAAATTCGTATCTTTTCAACAATTTATTACACACAAATACATAATCGTGATAGAATGGGTATTACTAATATTGATGCAATCAGTAGATTTCATAGAAACCAAACAGGAAATTACCCTATGGAAGTGACACTTTACAAATGGCAGGAAGAATGCCTGGAAAAATGGTTCCAGAATAACTGCCGGGGCATGGTACAGGCCGTCACCGGATCCGGAAAAACCTTGCTGGCCCTGGCAGCAGCAGACCAGCTGGAACAGCATCTGGGACAGATGCTGTTCGTCCGGATCGTAGTTCCCACCAGTGCACTGTTGCGGCAATGGCACAACTCCCTAAAGTCCCATCTGGAAACCTATGGAAAACGGGAAACAAACGCCAGGATTGGCATAAGAGGAAGCGGCCATAAGTCCTCCTCCGACTGCAAATACATGATCTATGTGATCAATTCTGCCCGCTACGAGCTGGCCCGCCAGCTTCTGGCCGAACTCCGCGATGGGAAATCCGTATTGCTGGTGGCGGACGAATGCCACCACTATGGGAGTGGCCAGAACCGGCTGATCTTCGAGTTCCTGCCCCATATCCGCCAGCAGGAAGACCATTTCTTCTCCCTTGGGCTCTCCGCCACCCTGCCTTCCGGTGACACAGGCCGTTACCTGGCATCCGTTCTGGGACGGAGAATCTATTCTTATGGCATGGAACAGGCTGCTGCCATGCGCACCCTGTGCCCCTATGATATCTTTCACATCAGTCTGTCTTTTCTGGACTGGGAACGGGAAGAATATGCCTTGCTCTCCCACCGCCTGGTCCAGCTTTACAATATCTTGCTACAGAGACATTCCTATCTGCATGGTATGGGGCAGAAAGAACGTTTCGAAGCCCTGCGCCGCCTGGCCGGCGACCCCGACCCCAGAACCGCCCAGGCCGCCATACAGTATATGCATACCATTTATGCCCGGAAGAGCCTGGTCTGCCTGGCCAGCTCCCGGATCCCCTGTGCCTGTGACCTGATCGCAGGCCTGGGGCTGGACGAGAAAATCCTGGTCTTTGGAGAACGTATTGAACAGGCAGAAACACTGTACCTGCTCCTACAGGAAAGCTATCCCGGCCGGGTAGGACGCTGCCACTCCAAGGCCGGAACCCTGGCCAGCAAAAATGCCCTGGAACGTTTCCGGGTAGGGGATATCCGGATCCTGATAACCTGCAGATCCCTGGATGAGGGCGTGGATGTGCCGGATGCCTCCATTGGTATCGTCCTGTCCGGCACCTCCATGCCAAGGCAACGCATCCAGCGCCTGGGACGTATCCTCCGCCGGACAGACCATAAAGCCAGCGCCTCCCTGTACTACCTGCATGTGGGTGACTCCTCTGAGGACACCTGCTACCTGCCAGACATGACAGGTTCCCACCTTCTGGAACTGGAATACCTGGAAGAATCCCATCGCTTCTCCCACCCTGCTTATGACCAGGCCGCCACACAGATCCTACAGGAGGCCCTGGCCTCCCAGACAGACCCTTCCAGGATGCAGGAAATCCTGCGATGTCTGGAGCTTGGCAGGATCCGGGCCCACTGGCAGGCAGATCCTGTCACACTGGAGCAGAAAATCGAACAGGCCACAAATGTCAGGGAACGGAATTATTGGGTATGTATGAAGAAGATTGCCAATGCCGTGCCGTGAACATATATTATTAATGTCTTCCTGTATAGTCAATTACCCCGCAGCAAGCTGGCGGGGCATCAATCTTCCAACGCAGCAAGCTGCAGGGTATTGACCCTCGCGGCATTCGCCAAATGCTCGTGCCAGCACGGCACTTGGCTCATTGCCCGCGGGAATAAAAAACAGAAGCCTGCTTTCCATAGGCTTCTGTCTTACTTTTAAAAGAGCGATAGACGGGACTCGAACCCGCGGTTTCCACCTTGGCAAGGTGGCGCTCTACCAACTGAGCCACTATCGCAAAAAAAGGGGAGGGATCATACATCTACAAGCAATTCTACTGGCTTGGATGCAATCACCCACAAGCGGGTGATGGGAATCGAACCCACGTATCCAGCTTGGAAGGCTGGTGTTCTACCATTGAACTACACCCGCATATATGGCAACGCAAGGATGATCTAAAACATTCTCCTGCGAAAATGCCCAGAACCGGAATCGAACCAGTGACACGAGGATTTTCAGTCCTCTGCTCTACCAACTGAGCTATCTGGGCCTGTAACGTATATCCTTGCGTCACAACATGGATTATTTTACATGGGAAATATGTTTTTGTCAATACCTTTTCAAATATTTTTTCTATAATACTGGATCAGAAGCCGCACCACCCGGCTGTAGCTGGTTTTCCCATCTGCTATGCCATTTACCTTCAGATTGGTATCAATGAAGGCGTCTGCTGCTTTGTCCACCACTTCTGTGTCAATCCATGCTTTCCTATTGATCCGGTCCCATTCCTCCTGGGACACAAACAGATTGTCTTCCCATACCTGCCGGGACACCGCTACAGGCGGCACTGCCAGGATGGCCTGTTCGTAAGATGCCCCTCCGGCCTTGCTGGCACGGTACAGATCATTGTGCAGGTAGTCCAGCACACTTAGGTAACCCGCATACTGGAAGAAGGGATCCTCTGTCTTCACACAGGCCAGATACCCTATGAAATTAGCCTCATCCTCATAGATGTAGCCCCGCAGATGTGCCAGTTCATGGCACATGGTGGAAGGCTGGTTCAATATATACATGACGTCATTGTAATTTGCTTCCATGGAAAAAGGAAAATAGTACCCCTGCATGTACTGCTGGCACATGAAATCCGAGAAGAACATGGGCTTAGGCCGGGGATAATACCCTAAAAGTCCCGGGTATTCCTGCCCCAGTGCCTCCATAGCCTGCCTGGCCATATCCTGCATGTCCAGCAGCTTCCCGTCTGCATCCCTGCTGCCAGGATAGATCACATGACCCTCCTCATCCCGCTTCATCTCCCCGGAAAGCCGGTTACACGCTTCTGCCACCAGGTTATATACCTCTATCAGCTCCCGTATGGTATATTCTCCGTCATCCTCCGGAAAATGCTGCCGCGAAAACGGGGAAGCATGGTAGAGCACAAAGCAGTTCAATGTCATGACCAGGCAGACTGCCAGCAGAATCCAGGCAAATGTCCTGTAAAAGGCCCGGGCAAACCGGCCAAAACCATATGAAACCACCTTCCTGCCTGCTGCTTTCCTGCCTGCCACCCTGCGGACCAGGGTCACACTGCTCACTGCCGCCCACACAATCCCAGTCACCACAGCAAGCACCACCAGCAACACCCCTGCCAGGATCATCCATTCCCCCACTGAAAAGGGAAACAGGCCTGTGAGTCTTCCGTAGGTATTCACCCATATGGGAAAAATATATCTGATATACCAGTCACAGAATGCAGCGCTATTCCAGGCACACAGGTTTAGGATAACCACAAAAAATGCCAGACATCCGTATACCGCTTTCCCGCTGGCCGGTATCCTTCTCCTGCCAGCGCCACCCTTATCTGTCATTTTCATCTGATCCTCCTTTCTGCGCGGCCCTGGTTCCAACGCTGTTAAAACGGTGCACCACCACTCTGTGCCAGACAATATACAGACAGAAATCCCGCCATCGGAAATTTCAATTCCGGAACTTCCAGACAGGCCGCCAGCAATCCCGCTGACGGCCTGTCTTTGCCATATCTATACCCCTGTAACCTGTCTGCTTTCCCTGTAGTCCCTTATTCGTAAGAGATCTTATCTGCATACTCTTTCCAGATACAGCAGATCCAGGTCTTGCCCTGGTTGAACACGATCTCGTTGCCGTTCTCATCCAGGAAAGTATTGTTGTCGTAATCACTCTTATGTTCCCAGGTACCCTTGATCACCTTGCCATTGGTAAACACGTAGGCATCTCCTGAGCCGTGCAGCTCAAATGCCAGGTATCCATTGGCATCCCTGGCCTCTCCGTGGCAGATCTTGAACACCACGTTGGAGACGGCGAGCTGCTCCCCATTATACTCATCTATCTGGGCTGAGCCATACTGGGAGCGGTAGTAAAGGCCGTCCTCCGGATTGTACTCGAAACAGGGATTTGCATTGCCATAGCCGCCACTGTTGGACTGGGTACCGCCGGGGTAGACCTTGGTGGCATCGGGATAGCTGTCATAGGTGGCCACATACCCCTCATCCGCAAAGGTAAATGCCTGGTCAAATTTCCCATATTCCGCGTACGTCTTGGCATAGCCCAGTCTGTCCACTGCCTTCGTGTAACCGTCCGTAAACAGGTAACCTGTGTACTCCGTGCTGTATCCCGGCCTGCTTACACGTTCGTAAGCTTCCGCTGCGCCGCCTTTCTCAATCCCTTTCAGTACCTGGCTTACATTGTCGATTCTGTCTGTATTGATAATGGGACCCACATAAGGAATGGCCAGTCCCCAGTTACAGTATATGGAGCCATACGCCATAGCCTCGTACACATAATAGTCACGGCTGCTACGGGCAGGTCCGATGCGTTCCAGGTCATCATAGTCCTCAAAGATCCCCATGATACGGGTAATGGCTCCCTCCACAGGCGCTTCATAGATAATGCTGGCATAGGAGATGCCGTACTGGGGCATGGCCGGTTTATTATTGGGAATCATAAGGGCCAGGCTCCTCCTGTTGGCCACTTCCGCATCCTTCCATTCACCGGTAAGGCGGCTCTGCACCTGGCCGTTGACCTCGGTTCTCTGGCCAATGGTGTGGGTCTCGCCACCGGGCCTGCGGCCTGTTGCATCCGCTTCTCCTTCCGGCTCCTGGGAAGATTCCTCCGATGAGGTAGCCCCCTGGGAATCGGATGGTTCGTCACTTACTGTCTGGGGAGGCAGGGTCTGGAGAGGGGAATCCGTAGGTACATTCTCTCCACATCCTGTCACCATCAAGCCCATTGCAATCACTAGAGCTGCTAATACTTTTCTTTTCATGAAAAAAGTCCTTTCTTGCCTTTTCTGATATTTTTCTTCTATTCTATCTCCAAATGGTACCTTTTGTCCATTTATTCGAGAAAATTTTAATAAAAATTAATGTTTTTATGGTAATAATTGTTAGAACGTGTCTGAACATGCATTTGTGATGCACAACTACCAGAAACCATTTTGCAAACACGCTCTGGTAGTTGTGAAATATTCCGCCTGTGAACTACCGGTATAGCACATAGTCCTGCATTTCCCGGATGAATCCCGCTTTAGACAGGGCTGCCTTGACCGCTTCCCCCTCCGGATATTCCTTCACCACCACCCGCTTCAGTGCCGGAAACAACCTGCCTCTGCGATATTCTTTCACAAAAACCTGCAGGCAGTTCTCCAGGGCTCCCCCTCCCCTGTCCTCTTCTGACAGAATGCGAAGTACTTTTCCCTGTCTCTCCATGACCACCACAGGGGCACCTCCCACACAGGCCACCGCATTTCCGGGTACATTCAGAAAGCTGCATCCTTCCCTGTGCGGCAGCACCTTCCCCCAGGGCTGGGCCGGATCCGCTGCATGGATCCATACCGGCATCTGCCCTTGACGATCCGTCTCCTGCAGGGTGCGCACCACCGAATCCGCATCCTCTCTGCGGATGAACTGGGCGCCGGAAAGTCCTTCCACGAAATATCCCCTTACGGCCTGGCCAGTGTATTCCCAGACCCGCAGCAGTGATAGGGCCTCCTGCCAGGGCAGCCCCCAGGCGGCAGCCGTCTCCCTGCACAGGATCAGACTGCGCCGGAAGCATCTTTCCACCCGCTGCTCCAGGGACTGTTCCCGCAAGGGACGTACCACATCCCATCTTCCTGCATGTAAGGCTTTTACCCGGGTACCCACCTGCTGACGCACGCTGGCCCTGCGGGTCTTCTCCTGCTGTATCCATTGCCGCACAGGCACAAAGCTGTCCGCATATACCAGACCTTTTTCCAGCAGGGACAACAATGTCCCGTGGGGGGACTCTCCGGACAGCACCCCGCTCAATGCCTGCATAAAACTGGCCCCCCGCTGCCGCAGGGCCTCATACAGGAGCTGTTCCTTTTCCGTCAGTGGCGGCCCTCCTGCTGCTGTCAGAGGATCTGCATCCCAGTCAATCTCCTCCTGGAAATCAAATCGCAGGTTCCCCTTTCCCTCCATATGCCAGAACAGTTCCCCCTCCGCCAGGAAGCTATCCAGCATGGCTTCCCGGTAGCCGCCGATCCGTCCAGGCAACAGGATACTCTCCCAGAAAGCAGCAGGCAGTGCATGACCTGCATATTGCCGCAGTGTCTCTTTCAGCCGCTCTGCGGGAGGCGCACCGGACTCCAGCCGTCCCAGAAGCAGCGCCCCATAGCTTTCTGCCGGACAGGTCCGGACCTCCTGCCTGCGGTTTTTCAAAGTCCGCATCCGGGCCCTCCGGTACAGGATGGCGTGATAATAAATACCTCCCTGGCGCACCGCTTCCCCTGTGTGACACAGCCCTTCCAGGATCTGCTCTGCCAGGGCACGAGGCATGTCATAACGGGCTGCCACCTGGGCTGCATCTGCCGCTCCCCTGTAACGGAGCATGCGCCGAACGATATGTAACTGTTCCTTATTTACAAATGTGCCCATGGCAGTATGCGACACGGCCTGTCCCGGAACATCTGTCCCTTTTCGGTCTCCGGCATTATCCTGCCCGGCCTCTCCTGTCTCCGGCGTTATCCCGCCCGGCCTACCTTGTCCTTCTTCGGCCTCCAGGGCCACCCGGTACTCCTCTTCCTGCTCCGCGGCGATCCACAGTCCCTGCTCCAGATACAGTACCCTGCCATCTGCAGCCAGCTCCTCCAGCCACTGTACCGGCACATCCAGCTCCCCGCCGGCCAGATCCCCCTCTGCCATCAGCAGGGCATGCAGCTGCGCCGGATCCTGTGGCAGCCGGTTTCTTGCCGCCACTTCTGACAGTTCCCGGCTGCCTGGCTGTACCAGCGCTTTCTCCTGGGCCAGGGCTTCCTGCATGGCTTCCTCCACAGCCCCATGGACCCCCCTTGGCGTAGGTGCATAATCGTACATCACCGCTGCCTCCTGTGCCCATTGCAGAGGCAGGGACATGGGGGAGGGTGTCTCTGTATACACTTCCCGCACTTCCACTGCGCCGGAGCGGATGTCATACAGCAGCTGCTGTAGTCCCTCTGCATCCCAGAGCTCCCGCAGACATTCTCTCCTGGTCTCCCGGATCAAGGGATGTTCTTTCTCACGGACCACCTGCTGTAGCATCTCGGCACTTTTCAGCCGCTGCATCCACAGGGGATGTCTGCCGTTTTTCCGCGCCCCCATCATCAGGGCCCTGCCGCTGTTATAACGGAACGCCATATTGAACAAAGGTGTGGCGGGCAGCAGGATCTCCAGATGCCGGATACAGGTCTCAGGATCTACCCACTGCAGAATCCCTTCCGGCAGACTGCTATCCCCGTAAGCGTACAGCAGGAACCCATCCTCCTCGTCCACGCATCCCACATCCAGTCCCAGCCGAGCCCCGGCAGCTTCCTTTGCCAGAAGTGCCAGTGGTGCATTGATCCGTCTGCCGAAAAGGGAATGGACCATCAGCTGGCTGTTCCCGGACTGGTCCCTGAAATGCTCCACCAGGATTGTCCTGTGATCCGGCAGGCTGCCCAGAACCCCGATCTGCCGTTCCAGGTACCCGGCTGCCAGCAGGGAAGCGGATTCGTCCAATCCCAGCTCTTCCAATGCTGTTCTCAGTTTCCCGGCTTCTGCTGCCTCCTGCAAGGCATGGAAGATACGCCCGAAAGCCTCCCCCGTCCGTTTGTCCCGCCCCTTGATCTCCCCTTTCCAGAAGGGCAGCCTGGCTCCTTCCACTGCCGTCTGGGTGACGGTCACCGTATCCCGGCTGATATTGGATACCTTCCAGGCAAAAGCCCCCAGGATGAAACGGTCTCCTTTCCTGGTCTCGTAGACAAATTCCTCATCCACCTCCCCCAGCCTGACCCCTTCTTCGGTCCGGACAACATACAGACCTTTGTCCGGAATGGTTCCGCCTGCGGAGACTGCCAGCATCCGGCTGTAGCCATCCCCCTCCACTTTTCCATGGATCCTGTCATAAAGCACTCTGGGCCGGGCCGGAACGTCCCGCTCATGTTCATAGTCCCCGGCCAGCATACCCAGTACCGCCTCCACATCCTCCCTGGACAGGTTCCGGAAAGGCCATGCCCTGGGCAGGATCTCCATCACCTCTTCCACCTCATAACTCTTGAAAGCCGCCATGGACACCAGATGCTGGGCCAGCACATCCAGGCATTCCTCCGGCGGGTTCAGGCGCTCCACACCGCCCTGTCTGGCAAGCTGTGCTGTCATGCCACAGGATACACATTCCGCTGCTGTCCTGGGAAACAGGTACATTACACTGACCCGGCCCGGGTTGTGTCCGGCCCGGCCCAGTCTCTGCATGGTACCCGATATGGTACGGGGACAGCCCACCTGAAGTACCTGGTCGATCTCTCCCACATCAATTCCCAGCTCCATGGAGGAGGTGGCGCACAACAGCCTAAGACTCCCCTCCCGAAGAGCCGCTTCCGTCTGCGCCCGCTGCTCCTTGGACAGACTGCCATGGTGTACCCTGGCAAAATCCTCCCCGCCCAGCAGGTTCACATAATAGGCCAGCTTCTCCGCATACCGCCTTCCCTCCACAAAGGCAATGACACTGCGGCTGCCCTGGCAGTACTGGAACACCAGGCTGCCCAGTTCCTCCCACACCGGATCCTTCCGGTGTTTCTGGGTGATGTCCACATAGGGACTAAGCACCTGCAGGCTTACCTGCTTTTGCATGGCAGGCGCTGCAATTCCCACCTCCTCCGGTGCCAGATACCTGGCTGCCTGGTCCAGCGGTTCGATGGTAGCCGACAGGCCGATCCTCTGCAGGGGCCGCCCACAGAGCTGGTCCAGACGGGCCAGGGACAACATCAGATGGGCGCCCCGCTTGGTATCTATGATGGCATGCAGTTCATCCAGGATCACCGCCCTGGCAGTGACCAGCACATTCTGTCCTGTTTTGCTGGTCAGCATCAGATACAGGGACTCCGGGGTAATGATCAGAATATGGGGGGGCCGCCTTACCATCTGCTGCCGCTCCCTCTGGGGCGTATCCCCTGTGCGGATCCCCACCTGGATCTCTTCCTCCGCCCCGATTCCCTGGAGAGGACGCCGCAGATTCTCCCGGATGTCTGCCGCCAGGGATTTCAAAGGGGAGACATAGACCAGCTGCAACTCCTGTTTCAAGGTTCCCGCCCTGGCCTGTTGTTTCATCTGGTCCAAAAAGACCAGGAAAGCAGACAGTGTTTTACCGGTTCCCGTGGGGGCGCTCACCAGCGCATGGCTGCCCGATGCGATGATAGGCCAGGCCTGCTGCTGCACCGGAGTCGGCTCTCCCAGGGCAGACGCAAACCAATCTGCTGTTTCCCTGGCAAAAAGGTGCAAAATGTCTGACATTTTCAGTCCTCTTCTATTCTCTTCCGATGGTTCAGATAAGGTGCTATTCCGTCTCCCTTATGATATACTTCATAGGTGTATACTTGATCCCATGCCTTTCTTGTTCCTCTGCCTGGGGTTCGAACCCTATATGCAGGTAAAAAGCCTTGCCATAAGGCGAAGCATTCAAAGTAATCGCCTGTATGGATGGGTTCTTCCGCCGGACATCTGCCAGTAAGTATCGGAAAATGGCGGTGGCTACACCCTTTCTGTGGTATTCCTTCCTTGTAAATACCAGGTTAATATGAGTCTCCGAACGCATTCCTATGATACCCATCATCCTGCCCCGCACCTGGTCTGCCTGCTGCCCTGCACGCCGGCCATCACTTCCGTCCCAGACTTCCTCCCCGCTTTCCTCCTGGAGAAAAGCCGCATATATAGGAACAATACCCTGGCAGCACATGGTGATAAACTGCTCATTTTCCACGATATCCCGCCTAAAGGCCTCCGTTCCTTCCGGCCGGTAGTCCGGCGCTTCAAACTCCAGGAAGACTTCCCAGGCCAGGGCCAGGGCTTCCTCTACTTCACTGCTGCGGATCCTTCGTATTTCATACATGTTTATGCTCCTTGCCCGCTTTTGCGGATATCCTCAATCCCCTACCTTAACCAGATAAATACAGGGGTTACCCTCCCTGTCGGACACAAAAACCACCGCCCCATTGTCCCCGGTAAAGCAGGGATGCGGGTGAGAGTCCTGGGAATTACCGTGGGTGGCCAGCCAGGAGGTACCATGATAACACAGCCTCCGTTCCTGCCGCTTCTCCACATCCACCAGATAGATAAAGTCATTTTTCACTTCCCCGGATATTTCTGTCTTCTCTTTGCCCAGAAGGTGGATAGGCACATCACTTCCCTGGGCATCCCCCACCATATAGCGGTTCTTCCTGTCACAGATGAAATGGGCATAGGGGGAACAGGGCATGAAAATTTCCTCCTCCAGCGTATCCGGGTCGATCATGCGAATATTCTCTTTCTTTTCCCCGGTGGTCTCCCGGTAAACAAATGCCAGCTTAGAGCCATCCGGCAGCCAGAATTCATGGGTGAGAATCAGATCATCCGGCTGTTCCCTGCAGCATCTGTACCGGCTGCCATCTCTTTGTACCAGCCACAGCCTGGCATCAATCAAGTCATAAGGGCCTTCGTGACAGAATAGGATGGTGTCCGGATCTCCAGGCCGGATCTGGGCATGGCCGAACCAGCAATTGTCCTCCAGCACTGTGTGGAAATCCCCAGTCTCCAGATCCCCATACACGATCCTGCAGCGGGGCTTCGCCAGACAAGTGGCAGCAAAAGAATTCCACCCTTCTCCTTTCTTCGGCGCAGGCCGGGATGCTTCCAGCATCTCCACGATCACCAGGTAACGGTTGTCATCGCTCATGCCCCAGTTGCCGCCTGCCCAGCCTTCCGGAACGTTATAAACGCTTTCCCGTTTCCAGGTAGACAGTTCCAGCCGCCATATCTTTTTCCCCTGCAGGTAAAACACATATCTGTCATCTGCTGAAATCATGCCGCCATAGTCATCCAGTTCCTCACCTTCCGTGAGCTGCACAGACTCTCCAGTCTCCAGATCCATCAGATAGAGCTGACGTTCCCCACCCAGCTGTGCACAATACAGCAACTTCCCACCGTCATTGGTGGTCATTTTGTTGTAGAAATACATATGGTGACTCACATGATCCGGACTGGTCAAGCGCGTAACCTGGGTACCCGTGTGGGGATCCTTGTATGTAAAAAAATGATTTTGGATCCTGTCTCCGATTGCCATATGAAATTCTCCTTTTTTCAATATAATGATATTTAGCTCAAAGCAGAGAAAGTTCTTCGCACCCTTCCTGGAATTTTGCCTTGCAAATACTTCCCGATCCTCCATATAATCCTTCGTGAAAATATCTTTCCCACCCATTAGAAAAGAGCGCTTTTCGTCAATGCTATTTTTCTATCCGCTTTTCTTTCCCGACAAAAGCTTTCCCAGAAAAATGCAGGCATCTGGCCGGGCAGGCTTCCACACATTTCCCACAGCGGATGCACTCCGGTGAGCGGGAGATCTCTTCTACGGACAAGGCCACCGGGCAGGCCCTTTCACAAGCCCCACATAAGATACAGCGCTCCTTCTCCCAGTGTACCTGGACAAGACTGAAGCGGTTGAACCACCCGTAGACTGCACCCAGGGGGCACAGATACTGGCAGAAGGGCCGGTACACCTTCACGGATGCCACTGCCAGCACCAGCAGCACCCCCAGCTTCCAGGCAAACAGTCCCCCGGCCTGACTGCGGAGCTGTTCGTTCATGGCCAGCAGCGGCACGGAACCAAACAAAGTGCCCGAGGGACAGAGGTATTTGCAGAACGCCGGAACCTTGGCATATCCCCCGAAGAGGAAAGCAGACCCCACCCCTACCAGAAGCAGCAGCACGGCATATTTACCATATTTTAAGATCCTGTGGCCGGGAAGCCGCTTTCTCTTCCTGAACAGCGGAATCTTGTGCAGCAAATCCTGGACCAGCCCAAAAGGGCAGAGGAAGCCGCAGACGAACCTTCCAAACAGGCTGCCGAAGAGGAAGAAAAAGCCCAGCACCCCGAAAGGCACCTGGAACCCCCGCTGGTTCAGCAGGGCCTGGAGTGCCCCTATGGGACAGGATCCCACCGCTCCAGGGCAAGAGTAACAGTTCAGCCCCGGGACGCAGGTATATTTCAAGTTCCCACGATATATTTTCCCGTTCAAAAAGCCATATAGGTATCCGTTTGTAAGGATGGTAAAGCCAAGCTGAATTGCCAGTCGTAATTTACTTATCATTCTATCACCCAAGTCTTCGAGTCATGTCTCCTGCCCTACCCAATCCCAATGCATTCCAGGCAGATCATCACCGCTTTCCTCCAGATCACCGCCATCTGTCCCCAGGCTGCCCCAATGCCCAGAAACAGGACACCGGCAGCCACACCCAGCAGCCACCCTGGAACCAGCCGGTACCCCGACTTTCCTGGCTGTGTATCCCGGCCTGGCCCCACTTTTGACTGCACTGGTTTTTCTGCCTCCCCTGCCTTTTTACTGCTCTTCCAGATACCCATCTATAATCTCCTTCCAGGATGCCTTGTCCCTGGCTCCTACCACACTGCCCACAATGATTCCTTCCTCATCTACAAAAAAGGTAGTGGGAACTGCTGTCACGTCCGTCAGCATTCCATTGTACAAGGACAGGTTCAGCAGCAGGTGGGTGTAATCTGCACCTGTCTGTGCCACCAGTTCCCCTACTGCATCCAGGGTTCCCTGGTCAGCTCCTTCCTGGACATCGCTGACAACGCCGAGCAGCCGAAATGTCCCCGCATCATACTCTCCGGCCAGTTCTCCCAGTTCCGGCATCTCCCTAAGGCAGGGATTGCAGTAGGTAGCCCAGACATTTACCATGGTAAGCTTTGATTCCCCAAACACATCGGAAGTGACGGTATTCCCCTCCAGATCCAGGGCTTCAAAGATCACCGGCTCCGGCTCTTCTTGTGAAGACATCATCTGTTCCAGGCCATCCTGGCCTGCAAGCCCGTCTGTATTGTCCGCCTCTCCTGCTCCACTCTGCTCTTTTGCACCATCCTGGCCCCTGTCAGTCTCCCCTCCTGTCCCGGCACAGCCACAGAATAGTGCCGTTATTAGGATACACACCAGGAGAACCCGGATATTCCCGCATATTTTACCACATTGTTTTCTTCTTTCCATACTGTTTACACACTCCTCTTACTATGGTGATATATTTATTTATCCCGCAAACTTAGCATTTACAGCAATGGCGCCACCACTTTCATCAAAAAGCCCATAAGCTTCAAGGTCCATTTTTCTTTCCGCAGGGTCTCTCTGGTAGCCCTTCTGCATTTTGACAGGGTGTCCTGGAAGTCCGCCTCGATCTGCCGGATGCAGTCCACTCCATACAGATAAGTGGCACATTCAAAATGGTGGTACAGGCTGCGGTAGTCCAGATTGATGGTCCCCACCACTGCCTCTCTGTCATCGCTGACAAATACCTTGGCATGGACAAATCCCGGCGTATATTCATAGACCTGCACCCCGGATTCCATCAGGGAACGGTAATGGGTCTTGGCCAGGGCATAGGCAATCTTCTTATCCGGAATCCCCGGCAGTATAATCGCCACTTCCACCCCCCGCTCTGCAGCGAACTTCAGCGCAGTCTCCATCTCCCCATCCAGGATCAGGTATGGCATCATGATATGCACATATTTCTGGGCACGGTTCAGGATATCCATGTACACTTTTTCCCCTACCCTGTCATTGTCCAGGGGACAGTCCCCATAGGGGATCACATAACCTTTTGCCCCTGACACCGGACAGGCAGGATAGGACAGATACTTCCCGTAGTCCTGTTCCTTCTCATCAATGCCCCATATCTGCAGGAACATCAAGGTAAAGCTCTTCACCGCATCTCCCCGGATCATCACAGCCGTATCCTTCCAGTGGCCGAACCGGGACTTCTGGTTGATATATTCATCCGCCAGGTTCACCCCGCCGTTGAAAGCCGTGTGACCATCTATCACCAGGATCTTCCTGTGATCCCGGTAGTTGTAATGGGTGGACACGAAAGGCAGCACCGGGGCATACACCTTGCACTGGATTCCCAGAGCTTTCAACCGCCTGGGATAATCCCGGGGCAGCAGTGCAAACTCACAGAAACCATCGTACATGAAGCGCACTTCCACCCCCTGGGAAGCCTTCCTGACCAGGATTTCCAGGATCTGTCCCCACATGAGCCCCTCATCCACAATAAAGTATTCCATAAAGATGAAATGCTCCGCTGCCTCCAGCTGTCTCAGCATCTCCTCAAATTTATCTTCCCCCAGGGGAAAGTACGTGGCAGTGGTGCCCTGGAAAACCGGATGGCAGCTGCTTCTGGCCATATAATGGGCCAGGGATGCCACTCCAGGATTCTCCCGGCGCAGGTTCTCCATCACCTCCGGCTGCTGTACAATCTCTTTCCTGGTGCCCTGGATGATCTGCGCCATACGTTCCTTCAGTGCCCGGTGTCCCAGATTGCTCTGGGTGTACCCATATAGAAGCACGCCGAATACGGGCATCAGCAGGATCACAATCAGCCAGGTAATCTTCACGGTAGGATTGGCCGGACTGCGGAGCAGACACAACACCATCACAGCGGATAGCACAAGGGATGCCCCCCAGTAATGCGGCAGGAACCCGGCAAACCAGGTAAAAATGCAGAAAAGCAGCGATACCTGTAACAAGAGCAGCAGTAAAATCAGCCCAAAGCGGCCAAACACTGCATGCAGGATCCCTTTCTGCCCCTTTTTCAGCAGGAGTATTCCCTTGTTCTCACTGTTTATCTGCAAATCCTTTTCTCCTTTCCGTAGTGCCCCCGCCATGCGAGTGTCTTCTGTCTGGTTCTTCTCTGTCTGCCACAGGCACAGACTCCGGACACAGGTGCTTCACAGTCCTTCTGGCTAAAAGCCGCCTACTGCCCTGCCTGCTGCCCCAGACAGTCACAGACCAGTGCATCCACCCTCTGCCGCAGCGTCAGTACTTCCTCTGGCTTTCTGGCACTTACCGCAAAGTCTTTATAGTCCACCTTTGCATATAGTGCTTCCACTGTATCCCTGCCACACAGGGATTCTGCAAACTGCAACACCCGCAGATCCTGTAGGGCCTCCTGGAAAAGCTCCAGCCCCACAGATGCCACAGGACCTTCTGGCCCTGGATACACGCTGAAAGCATCCCCCGCCGGGAAGCCACCCCCTGCATCGCTGACACGGTATGGGTCTATGGCTCCCGCTGCAAACTGTTTCATCCAGAAATTATACCCCCAGTGCAGGAATCCCTCTATCTTCCCATGATAAAGCTGTAGACCGATACAGCGGTTCCTGGCGCCAGGCATGGCCAGGAACCGGTTGCTCACCCCCACTGCCTGGCTGCAGCAATAGTATGCCCACAGGTGCGGCAGGTCATGTTCCAGAAAAGGCCCTATGTAACTGGTACCGCAGACCGGTACCTCCACCAGTCCTTCCTGGTAAAAATCGTAGTCTGACAGGGCATCCATCTTCGGGAAGCCCGGCGTCAGCTCCTGTACCAGCCGGGACAGCCTGCCATAGCGCTCCAGGTGCTCTCTGGAAGGTTCATCCGACACATGGAAAAAAACTTTCCCCTCCAGTCCCCTGCTGCGCAAATATGCCGCAAGATCCGGCAGGAATGCACGCAGGAAGCTTTCATACTCTTTCCCCAGGGAATCCGTCTCCCAGCCGAAGACCTGCTCTGTCCTGCCGTCCACCTGGGCCATGATTTTAGGGGCATGTGCGGCTCCCCACTGGGTGAACAGATGGCTGGCTTCCAGATAACGGATGCCGCAGCGCTCACACATGGCAATCCACCGGTCCAGCTTTTCATAGCCAAATTCCCAGACAGGCCCGCTGCCGCCTTCCAGGGCACTCCTCTTCAGGCGTACCTCCACCAGCTGCACTGTCAGCCGTTCCCCTCCTTCCAGAGTATCCAGGGGCGGTGTAAAAAGCGGTGTCAGCAGCATATTGATCCCATGCTCCGCACCGAAGCGGACATACCGCTCTGCCAGTTCCCACCACTTCTCAGAAAACACCTCCACATCATACCACTGGGCAATGCAGTCCATGTGCATCCACTGGGTGAACACCAGCTTCTGGTCTGGCAGCCGGGCAGGCAGCAGACGGAACCGGAAGCATACCTCCCCCACAACACGATCCCCTACACGGATCTGCACAGTCACCGGGTATTCTCCCGGCATCTCCCCGCAGGTGTCTATGGACACCCACAGTGTCCGCCACTGCCACGGGTACATTCTGAACGCTCCTTCCAGGGGCTTCAGGATGTCCGGAAACAGCCCTGCCTGCCGCCTCTGGTAATTGCCATCCCCGTTTTCCGGGCATACATACTCTCCAGGTTCCAGCTCCACCAGCCGCAGGGAAACCCCTTCCAGCCCGGACTCCACCTGGGCCTGTCCCCAGGCCGGAAAGCCTTCCCACCGGTATGCCACCTGGAAATTCAACCGTTCCCCCTGGAAGGCCTGCCCGGCCGGATACTCCCGGGCCTGCAGCTCCCTTTCCGGATAGACTTTTTCCATGGAACTTACTAATCTGATTAACATGTTACTCCTCCCTGCCGCTTCTGGCGGCGTTTCCTGCCATCCTCTGGAAAACCCTGCCAACCGCTCACTCCATCTTCAGCCCCAGCCACTCCGCCCGCTTCTTAAAACTGGCATACTGCCTCTGGGTGATGAAGTCCTCTCTGGTAACCGATGCCGTAAAATGAAAGTCCACCTGGTCCATAGCCTTCCTGGCCGCCTGCTTCATGGTCATGCCACCGAACTGGCATGGCGCATCCATGTCCTGCATAAAGGCAATGTCAAATGCCTTATTGTGATCGAACAGCGGATGACACCCCAGAATCTCCATGGTCTCTGTATCATAGAAGAATCCCCAGTTCTGCCCATGCCTGTCACGATTGCTGATCAGAAAGTCCACAATCCACATTTTGTAGATGCTTTCCCTGTCTATCTCCAGCATTCTGGCATCCGGATCTATTCCATTCACATTGCAGTAGGAATAGAATTCCATCCCTGTCAGCACCGCCTTCTCCTGTGTGGTCATGCAGGGACACATACAGACATATTTGTCCTCATCTGTCCCGGCCTCATAATGGACATGCTCCACATTCATCTTATCCAGCAGTCCGGAGCACATCACTTCTATCCTGGATTCTGTATTCCCATCTGCCCCCAGCTTGTAAAGCCACAGGGTTCCGTCCTCATGTCTCCTCCACGCCTTCGCATACGCTCCATTGGTCGTCAGCTCCGGCGTCACACAGGATCCTTGAAGTGTCAGGGATTTCCCATGCAGGGCTACTTGTGCCACAATCTCATTGGGAGGGTTTTGTTTTACGTCCACCTTGCTCCAGGAAATATCCCCATCCTCTTCATATTTCAGCCAGTAAGGATCCAATACAGAGGCTGCCCTGCAGACCAGGGCAATTTTTACCCGCTGCTCATCTGTTCCCACCTGCTCAAAGCAAAACAGATTATAAATCCACTTTGCATTCGCCCGGCTTAGAAGTAACACCCTGTTCGCCAGCCAGCTTACAACTGCATCCTCATTTTTACGGGCAGCCAGAATGGACCTGGTCATGTCCTGCATCGTCAGGATATGGCCAGGATGCGGTATGGTCTGTAATCTGCCCCGGATAGGATAGGGCAGATATTTTTCCTGGATCACTTCGTAGGTCAGTGTGTCAAAATCCACCCGCATCACTTCCCTGTCTTTCATCATGATCGTGAAAGCCTTTGTCTGTTCCATACCGCCTGCTTCCTCCCGTTCCCGGCTGTCCCTGCCCGGTACCTGCGCCATCAGCAGAGCCGCCTTTTCCAGAAGAACATGCCTGTTTTTCTGCCGCGCCGGTATCCCTAAAACATCTATGATACATTATAGCTTGAGTCCGTCCCTTTTACAACTTAATATTACAGGTCCTGTCCGGTATGGCCACAGATGCCACATCCTTAAAAAATATCCTAACTGCAAGCCCGCTTGGCTTTGCGACATCCTCACAGTTCGTTGTTAAGTTTTTCATAGAAATTTTCTTTTGTTCTGTTTTTCTCTTTGGGTATATCGAACGGTAACATTAAAAGATTTTTCAGACTATATATCATTACTTACCGCTACTGTCTGATGGCTTTTATTTACCAGAATCTCCTTTGTTCTGATAAAAAATAATCAATGAATAAAAACACACAATTATAATCCAAATACCAATTCCCAGCAAAAATACAAGATTATTGTTTGGCACAAGCAAAGCAAGCAAACACTGGATAAGCCCAAAAGGAATTGCCGTGTACCCGGCAAATCTATGTGTTTTTTGCCAACATATCTTATCTTTTAGAACCCAGGGCAGTTTAAACCCAATCCGGCTGTGGTAAGGCATTTGCGGTAAAAAATTTCCGACTAATACCATTAAGATCCCCACGATAAGCACAATCCCCTTCATGTAATTCATTTGCAAACCGCAATACTTAGCTATCGTGACAAAATAGAAAAGGAAAATTCCAAGTCCAAAAAGGTTAATTACAATCAGAGTAATGTCATTTCTCACTTCATTGCCGTTTTTGGAGATTTTGTGAGGAAAAAAGGCTGCGATAGCCAACGCAAGCAAAATAAAAAAGCAAATCCCAATAAAAACCCAATGGGGAGGGCTTTGCATAAACAAAGGTATTTCGCTGGGAAAGTATTTAAAACTTAAGACTGTCCCTATAATGAATATAATCAAGAATATCATATTCAGACTTCTATATGGTTTCATTCTCGTTTTCCTCTTTTCCTTTCAATTTATTTGTATCAAA
Organism: uncultured Acetatifactor sp.; assembly: GCA_910577665.1. Taxonomy (GTDB): domain Bacteria; phylum Bacillota; class Clostridia; order Lachnospirales; family Lachnospiraceae; genus Acetatifactor. The sequence continues at coordinate 3,745 of CAJTOJ010000014.1, read as the reverse complement.
AAACTCCAAAAATACACCTAAAGTTGTTTGTAATACAGAAGCATTAAGGGAATAAGTGACGTACATCCCCGTCCGTTCGCCTGTCACTAACCTTGCTTCTTTCAAAATATCAAGGTGCTTTGATATGGCAGGCTTGGAAATCGTAAAATTTTCAGAAATTTCTTTCGCCGTCATATCACCATTTGCGAGCAGTTTCAGGATCTGTCGTCTGGTATCATCAGATAAAGCTTTGAATACAGTGGTCATCTAAACAAATCTCCTTTCCGCATAATACTGTACTCATTTTTTCTTGTGTGTAAATTGATGGTAAATCAAATACGGAACAGGTGTAAGCAGCAGGACAAAATATTTACTTGCATACCAGCCTGCTTTTCCATTCACATCAAAATGGAATGGTATCCGGTCTGGAAGGAAAAATGTTACCGCAAACAATATGACAAAGGTTCCGGTCAATAACACCGCAGGGATCATTTTCTTCTTATTCATAGCTTCTTCCTCCTTTTGACTGACATATTTTGAAAGATCGCTTCTGATGCGATGCAATTCCTTTACACACAAGTAAAATCAGGATACATACACTGCACAATAGAAAGATTATAATGCCTCCGGCAGTGAATCCGTTCTGAAGCATTTTTGCTGCTGCAAAGAAATACCCTGTTGAAATTGCGATGCAAAGCAAAACAGACAAAACCACATTAACATTTTGCTTGATTGCTTCTGTTTCATTTGTCCATTCCAATTTTGGACGTTTCATGTCGATAAATACTCCGATCAGGTTCCATAACGCTGCAAATAATATGCCGATGAAAGAGATTACTCCAATCTGGATAAAACCATAGTTAAAATAACCCTTGAATATAAGGCAATTTATGATAATCCCCATAATCGAGATACTTGTAGAAAACAGGGCTTTCACAAACGCCTGCTGCTTTAATGAATATGGAATGATCTTCGCTATCCAAAAACATGCCCCCTCCCTGGAAAAACTACTTGAAGCCACTACATTGACTGTGGATGTAAGTACAATTACCGCAAGCGCAAACAGTACCGCATAAAAGGAAAATTCCGGGGCTGATACCAGGGCTCTTATTTGTTCTATACTCTCTGCGGCTGTACTGATCCGAAAAGACAACGGCAATAAAAAGGGGGTAATACAAATCCCAAACAATCCGTTTATGACATACACCGGATTACGGAAAAAAGTTTGATACTCTTTCTTAAAATAGCTTCTCAGCTTTGACGATGAATTGTATTTCATCGCCTTTGAGCGAATCCGTCCCTCTTTATCGTAAACAGCATATGTCTTTCCGATCACAAGATCACTTAAATAGTAGTATCCGCCGATAAACACAGCGACAAGTATGATGCAGAATAGCTTTAATCCGGGATGAAAACGGATATACGGATTATAGAACGGGAATGGTACAATAAAATCATTAATCCAGTTCAATAAGTCTCGTTCTGCGCCTATTTGCCCATTTGATAATAGAACGCCGATCACGGCGCCTACAAAATACACCATGATTCCCGTAACTGCCAGCATTGCCCTCGTACGTTTCAGAAGCATGGCAATTTTCAGGCATATTGTCACAAGAACTGCCAAAGGGAACACAACAATATGAGGAAGTATCGCCGCCGCAGAGGTATATGTAATTATCACAGAAATGTCTCCCCTGTATTGTGTTTGGATTATACACACAGGAAGCAGCAATAAAATTTCAATCCCATAGCAAAACAAGATTATTGTAATGTACTTACTTGTAAAAATATCGCATGGCTTCACTGGAAATAGCAACAAGTGTTCTATATCCTTTGAAAAGCAAAAAATATTTATGAGCAGGAAGGCGCTCACTATCGAGAGTATCATCGCCACTGCAAACAGTGCAAGCCGACAAAAAAAAGCTCCCAACCCCAGCCCGGAAAGTCCATCATAAAGCTGTCCAAGCATTTGAAAATAGTAGTAATAGAACACGCCTATAATACTTAAAACAAAGCAAGCCAGCACAATAAAGTAAGTATCAGGGCGTTCTTTTAACTTATACCGAAAATTCAAAAAGCTGAAATTGATCTTACTTATTGTTTTGCTTAATTGAAAAATCTTTATCCATCGGTACATCATTAACCACCTCCAAATAAATATCCTCCAAAGAAATATAGGAGGGGGTATTTCGAAGCTCGATTGTTTTCTGAATCGTTCCAGATTGCATGATGACAATCTTATCACACAGATTCTCACAAATTTCCAATATGTGAGATGAAAACAGAACAGATTTTCCGTAGGCTGTCCTGGATTTAATCAATTCCTTTAAGACCCGAACAGCTTCTACATCCAGTCCCGTCATTGGCTCATCTAACACCCAAAGCAGGGGATCATTAACCAGGGATGCCATAATAGCTATTTTTTGCTTTGTCCCGTGAGATAATTTTTTTATAGGGTTATTCAGATATTTTTCAACCCGAAACGCTTCTATCAGCGGAGTATAAATTTTACCTCTTGTTTCAGAAGGTACTTCGTACATATCCGCTATAAAATTCAAATATTCCTTTCCCGTAAGATTGTTGTATATATCGTGGCTGTCAGAAACATAGTTGATTTGTTTCTTGTATTGCATGGGATGTAGATACAGCGAGTAGTTGCCAAGGCAGATAGAACCTTTTTCAAGCGGTAGTAACCCCAGAACCAGCTTTAAGGTTGTAGTTTTCCCAACTCCGTTTTTCCCTAACAGACCAACGGTTTCTCCATCTAATACGGAAAAAGTAAGATCGGTCAGCACAGGTACATGCGGTTGATAATGAAAAGACAGGCCGGACACTTCTAACAAAGAGAACACCCCCTTTATAGCTTTTAACCTTTTTGTTAATTGGTTATTTAAAGTTTAGCACAGGGTCTGAGAAATGTCAATACAAGAAGCATCTTATGGCTTTGAATTTATTTGAAGTATATATGGCAAGAGGCTATTCATACAGTAATGCAAATACAAAAATTTAAGGGTGCGGCATTCTCTGCCGCACCCTTCCAACATCTTTACCGCCGCAAACATCTATACGCATATGGACTTTAACAAGAAGATTTCTTCCGCCAATGCGATTACAGGGTTTTGGGGCAATGAAAAAGAACCCACCTCAGCATACCGCTGAAACTGTGGATTCCTATGAAATGCTGGTGGCCGGACTTGAACCGGCACGGTGTTGCCACCGAGGGATTTTAAGTCATGTTACATGACTGGAATCATATTGACTCCGATAGAATAAAGGCGAATACACCGAACCCGAATTTGCAAGCTGTTACAGCAATTTTAGCAAATATCCCTCATAAAAGCAATGATTTTCTGACGTTCTTGTGTTTGACGAAAAATGCGGATTGGAGGAGATTTGGAGGGATGCAGGGAGGATGTTGGAGGGATGCCAGTTTCATGATTTCAAAACAGCAAATAGACAATTCAGCTCTCAATGCCATGATATTTTAAGGAGACACATATGGATTATCAATTAGAAGTGAAACAAATCGTGGACTACCCACGGTGCCGCATCTACCGTGAGTTCCTCCGCAGCCTTATGGAAGATAGGGACATCCGTACCAACGGAAGCTCCTATCTTTTTTATTACATGACACTCTGCTCCTATGCCAACTTCCGCTCCTCCTACCGCCGGATAGAGGGCATCTCCTATCTGGTGGGGCCGGGCGAGTGGATCTGCAGGACTTCGGAGTTGGCGGAATGGTTCCGCACGCGCTTCCAGCACCAGG
>CAJTOJ010000013.1:70444-96162 GCA_910577665.1 uncultured Acetatifactor sp. | reverse complement strand
GCATGTCCTTTGCGTTTTGTGTACATCTGTTACTGTGAACGGAGTGAACAGTAACTATATTTTCCATATAACCTTGTCAGAATCTTACAGTCCACACCACTCCATGGCATCCTGCACTGTCTTCACACCCACAATCTCCATCCTGCTGCTCTTTCCGCATTCCTTCACACAGACTGCGGGAAGCATACAGACTTCAAAACCCAGCTTCTCTGCCTCCCACACCCGCTGTGCCGCCATACTCACTGCGCGCACTTCCCCGGACAGCCCCACCTCCCCAAATGCAATCATTCTGGGATTCAAGGCTATATTCCGGAAGCTGGACAGCACTGCCAGAATAATACCCAGGTCAATGGCCGGCTCCAGAATCTTCATTCCACCAGCGATATTCACATAGGCATCACAGGCAGCCAGCTGTACCCCGGATCTCTTTTCCAGTACCGCCATCAGCAGATTCACCCGGTTGAAATCCGTTCCTGTGGTCTGCCTTCTGGGTATCCCGAAATTGCTGTGGCATACCAGGGCCTGGATCTCCACCAGCAGGGGCCTGGTACCTTCCATAGTGCATGCCACCACAGAGCCGCTGGCATTCTCCGGTCTTCCGCTCAGCATGTACTCAGATGCATTCTGCACCTCCGCAAGCCCTTGCTCCTGCATCTCAAAGACACCGATCTCATTGGTAGCCCCAAACCGGTTCTTCACGCCCCGCAGAATCCGATAGGAGGCATGTCTGTCCCCCTCGAAATACAATACGGCATCCACCATATGCTCCAGCACCCTGGGTCCTGCCACTGTGCCTTCCTTGGTCACATGTCCCACGATCAGCACAGAAACCCCCAGCCCTTTTGCAAGCTGCAGCAGAACCCCCGTTGTCTCCCTCACCTGGGACACGCTGCCCGGAGCCGCAGCCACGGACTCATTGTACATGGTCTGAATCGAATCTATGACCACTACTTCCGGCATATGGCACCGGATGATCTCCGTGATCTCATTTAAATTGGTCTCACACAGCAAGGACATATCCCTGGCAAATTCCCCAATGCGGTCTGCCCTCATTTTGATCTGGGAGAGGGATTCCTCCCCGGATATGTACAGAACCTTGTGTCCGGCAGCGGACAGGTTCCTGCACACCTGCAGAAGCAAGGTGGACTTCCCGATGCCGGGGTCACCCCCTACCAGGGTCAGGGAACCCTGCACGATCCCGCCTCCCAGCACCCGGTCCAGTTCCCCGATCCCGGTAGCCAGCCTGTCTTCCTCCCGGATCACCACTTCTGACAAAACACTGGGCCGGGGTCTGCCTGCCCTGCGTCCCTCAGACAGTCCCCCCCCCTTGCCGTAGGAAACCTTACTGACTGTCTCCTCCACAAAGGTATTCCACTCCCTGCACGCAGGGCACTGTCCCATCCATTTTACAGATTCATTTCCACAGTTCTGACAGAAAAATACCGTACCTGCCTTTCCCTTCGCCATACAGGTCAGCCCTTCACGATCTTCACCGGTACTTCACCGGTAGCTTCAAGCTCCACGCTCAAAGAGAGCTTGCCGCCCAGCCCTGTCCTCATAGTACCGGTATGTTTCCCTCCCACAAGCACTTCATATTCCGTGTCATCTGTAAGTCCTATGGTGATCTGTGCATCCTTGTCACCTTCCACTACAAACTCCACACCATCTTCCTTTTCCACAAACCTAAGGACGCTGGTTCCTGGAACCGATTCATAGAGGAACATCCCGTTCTTCTCCAGTTTTGTAATCTCACTGTAGGTCTTCACCTTCAGCAGATCACCTGCATGTTCGTAGTCTTCCACCTTTGCCTTCTTTTCCAGTTTGTGATTGCCAAAACTGATTGCCCCGTCTGCTTCACTGCGGAGCAGTTCTTCCACAACTGCCATGCGTATACCTCCTCGTCCGCTTCCTGGCGGATCTTCCTTCCGTATTTGGATGGGATACCCTGATTTCCAAGATGGCTATCGGCCCCCGGAATTTCTCTCCCAATTATTATAGTATAAAATGTGCCCTTGCGCCACAGCTTTTTCAAGTTTTTTCCTTCACTGTAAAAGCGACTTTATCATTCTTGAATCCTGCTGTCACATAGTCCCCAGGCTGGATCTTTTTCATAAGGATCTCCTCCGCCAGGGCATCCTCCACCACGGACTGGATCGCACGCTTCAAGGGTCTGGCCCCCATTTTGTTGTCAGAATATTTCTCCACCAGATGCTCCTTCAAGGCTGGTGTCAGCTTCAGCCGGATATCCATCTGCTCCTCGCAGCGTTTATACAGGTTGGTGGCCAGAAGATTGACTATGGCAGTCATATCCGGCTTGCCAAGCTGGTGAAATACAATGATATCATCTATACGGTTGATGAACTCCGGCTTAAAGCTTCTCTTGACCTCTTCCATGACTCCGGACTTCATTTTCTCATAGTCCTGTTTTGCATTGCCCGCAGCAGCAAAACCTAAGTTCTTGGGATCTACAATCCGCTGTGCGCCTGCATTTGAGGTCATGATCAGTATGGTATTCTTAAAGCTTACCTTTCTGCCTTTGGAATCCGTGATATGGCCATCGTCCAGCACCTGGAGCAGGATGTTGAACACATCCGGGTGAGCCTTCTCGATCTCGTCAAAAAGCACCACGGAATAAGGGTTCCTGCGGATCTTCTCGCTGAGCTGTCCCCCCTCCTCAAACCCCACATAGCCTGGCGGGGAGCCGATCATCTTAGACACGGAATGCCCCTCCATATACTCCGACATGTCCACACGGATAATGGCCTCCTCAGAGCCAAACATGGCCTCCGCCAATGCCTTGGACAGTTCTGTCTTTCCCACACCTGTGGGCCCCAGGAACAGGAAGGATCCGATGGGACGTCTGGGATCCTTCAGCCCCACTCTGCCCCTGCGCATGGCTTTTGCCACAGCCGTCACAGCCTCCTCCTGGCCGATCACCCGCTTGTGCAGAACACTCTCCAGCTTTAACAGTCTCTCACTTTCCTTCTGGGCCAGCTTGGTCACAGGAATCTTGGTCCACATGGCAACCACATCCGCAATCTCATTTTCCCCTATGGTTACACATTTGTCTGCTTCCCGGTTCTGCGCTCTCCTCCTTTGCCGCTCTGCTTTCTTCACAAGCTCATCCTGGCTTCTCTTGATCTCCGCCGCCTGGGAAAATGCCTCCATACGTATGGAGCGTTCGATCTGGAGATCCATTTTCTTGATCTGCTCTAAGAGCTCCGTCTGCTTATCCGGCATATCCATGGAACGCAGCCTGGCGCTGGCTGCCGCTTCGTCAATAAGGTCAATGGCCTTGTCCGGCAGGTTCCTGTCATTGATATACCGGCCAGACAGCCGCACCGCCGCCTCCACGGCCTGGGAGGTGATCGTCACCTGATGATGCTCCTCATACTTTTCCTTGATTCCCTCCAGGATCCGTATGGCTTCCTCCTCTGTGGGTTCTTCCACATTCACTGGCTGGAACCGGCGTTCCAGGGCAGCATCCTTTTCAATATACTTGCGAAACTCCACAATGGTGGTGGCGCCGATCATCTGCAGCTCACCTCTGGCCAGGGACGGTTTCAGGATATTGGAGGCATCAATGGCGCCTTCCGCACCACCTGCACCAATCAAGGTGTGCAGTTCGTCCAGGAAAAGTACCACATTCCCATCCTCTATGACCTCCTTGATGACACGCTTTATCCGTTCCTCAAACTCTCCCCGGTATTTGCTGCCCGCTACCATGCCAGACAGATCCAGCGTCAGCACCTTCTTATTCTTCACAGTAGAGGGAACCTTGCCCTCCACAATGCGAAGAGCCAGACCTTCCACCACTGCCGTCTTGCCCACTCCTGGCTCGCCAATCAGGCAGGGGTTGTTCTTGGTCCGCCTGCTCAGGATCTGAACCAGCCTCTGTATCTCACTCTCCCTGCCAATGACCGGATCCAGCTTCCCTTCCCTGGCCAGAGCCGTCAAGTCCCTGCTATACTGGCTAAGTGCGGAAGGCTTGTTCCTTCCCGGCTGCTTTCTCCCAAGGTCTTCCTTGTAGAGATTGCCATCCTGTCCAATGGCAATCAAGGTATCCACATATATCTTCTGGATATTTACCCCCAGGGTATTCAGCAGCCTCACTGCCACATTCTCCCCTTCCTTGATCAGAGCCATCAGAATATGTTCTGTACCCGTCTCCTTCTGGCCAAATCTGGCCGCCTGTACATGGGACTCTTCCAGCACCTTCACAGCCCTTGGGGAGTACTCCTCCCGCTCCTTCAGCAGCACGCCATTGTCAAAGGCGATCAGCTCCCGTACCATATCCAGCACCTGGTTCAGCTCCACCCCATTGTCCGTAAGAACCCTGTGGGCCACCCCTGTCTGCTCCTTCAGCAGGCCTGCCAGGATGTGCTCCGTCCCCACATACCCCTGTTTCAGGCTCCTGGCACACTTGGAAGCAAGATGCAACGCCTCCCTTGCTTTCTCTGTAAATTGTGACTGCATGTCTTGGTCCTCCGTTGTCTCCAAAAAATATTCGTTTCAAAACAGGCTATCTCACTGATACTCCCCATAGATTTCCTCGATCAGCTCGTGTATCTCTTCTTTTGATACATTCCTGCAGCAGCTCTTGGCCAGAATCACCTGCAATTCTTTCTTCAGTTCCGCAAGTGTCCTCATCCGGTCCACATCCACTGCAATCACGGCGCCTCTGCGCCTATCCACCTTCACGAAGCCTTCCTGCTTCAAAACGGTGTATGCCTTGTTCACCGTGTGCATATTGATACCTATGTCATCGGCAAGCTGCCGCACGCTGGGCAGGGAATCCCCCTCCCTGTACTGGGAAGTGGCTATCCCCATGATGATCTGGTTCCGCACTTGAAGATACAGTGCTTCCTCGCTGTTAAAATCAATTTCTATGATCATACGCTTCCCTTTCCACGAAAATACCTGACAGATATTTTCTGTGACATATATCATATAACAGACCACAGAAGGTGTCAACCTGAAAATGGAACCCCCAGGTTCTTCTCTCCCTCCTGGCATTTCCCCGCAGACATTCCTCTTTTCCCAGGTATCCCTTTTTGCTATGGGAAAAGGGATACTCCTTAAGAATATCCCCTTCCCATCCCTGTTATTCAACTGTCAAGATAAATGGTACCTGTCTGTCCTCTTACTCTTCTCCGTCCTGGTTCAGGAAATCGAACTCGAACTCATCTTCCTCTTCCTCCATGAAATTCCTGGACTGCCACCCACGGTCCTCCTGTCTCGGTCTGGCACTCTGTGGACCTGTAGGCCGCATTCCCTGGGGACGGGGCCCCTGGGGCGCCCCGGCAGGCCTCCCCTGGCTGCATCCCTGGGGGCGGGCCCCCTGGGATGCCCCTGTAGGTCTCATTCCCTGGCCGCTTCCCTGGGGCCGGGTTCCCTGAGGTGCCCCGGTAGGTCTCATTCCCTGGCCGCTTCCCTGGGGCCGGGTCCCCTGGGGTGCCCCGGCAGGCCTCCCCTGGCCGCTTCCCTGGGGGCGAGCCCCCTGGGGTGCCCCTGTAGGTCTCATTCCCTGACCGCTTCCCTGAGGGCGCTGTGTTCCCTGAGGTGCCCCGGCGGGCCTTCCCTGACCATTTCCCTGGGGACGGGGCCCCTGGGATGCCCCTGTAGGCCTGGTACCCTGGGGCGCCCCTGTAGGTTTCGTCCCTCTGGAGGTTCCTGTTGTTCTCCCTCCTGTATTGCCCTGGGCGGTCCGCTGTGCAGCCCTGCTGCCATCCGGTCTGTCTGTGCCCACGGACTGCATGACTCTCCTGGTACCCTGGCCGCCTGTGGTAGAACGGCGTCTGTTCATTGTTTCATTTTCCACCTCATTGAAATAAGCAGAATCTGCCATATCCTTGATCTTGAATACCAGGAATGCGATGACACCGCCAGCAGCCACCAGGAAGATCACCAGCAGGATAATGATCACCTTCTGGGTGGTACTTCCTGCCCCTCCTGTCTTACTTGCTTCTATGAGCTTAAGAACATCGTCTACAGTCCATCCCACAGGCTGCGGGTCGGTAAGGGTAGATGGATCCACCAGCCACCACTGTTCTCCTATTAATCTCACATCGTATGGTTTCGTTACTTCTGGTGTGGGTTCCGGTGTCGCTTCTGGTGTAGGCTCCGGTGTGGGTTCCGGCGCCTGGGTCGGTTCCACATAAGGGGTGGGCGGCTCCGAAAGTTCCAGAAAATCCTCCCGTATAAAGCCTGTAATCTCCTTGGCATTGTCCGTAAAGGTCACCTGATACCATGCCTTTCCACTGGAATCCGCAGGTGCCTGTCCATTCACTGTCACCACCTGTCCATTTGATGCGGAACCTACGATCTGTCCATTTGTAGATGGCATATTGCGCACACGGACCGGCTGGCTGCTCTTCACTGTGGCACTGACGGGATTTAAAACCGTCACATCTGCAGACGTCACATTGGGTGCCTGGGTCTGTGCAGGAGGCGGCGTAGGCGTGGCCGCCGTCCCACCGCCATTTGGCGCTGTAGTTGGTGCCGTAGTACCACCTCCTACTGCAGGCAGGGAGGATTCCTCGGGCGGTGTGCTGCCGTCCGTGATCTGTACCATATCCCCGCGGATATATCCCAGCGTATTCGAGTCCACAAATATCTGGTACCAGGTGTATCCGTCACTGCCCTTTACCTGGCTCCGAATGGAGATCACCTTGTCCTTCTCCGCGCTGGCTATGGCTTCACTGCTCTTATCAGGTGATTTGCGGATATTGGCAGTGGTGGTTACCTTAGCCGCACTCTCCGCATGGCTTTCCATGGCAAAAGGCTCCAGGAGCAGCCCACACACACAAACCAGGGCTATAACCAGGATCCCTCTTAGGACCATACTGCCTACAGGTATCTTCCATTTCCGGGTTTCTTTCGTCCTCTTCATACACTCTTTCCTTCCTCCGCAAGGATTCTCCCACGTCAGTCCTCTCCGCGCATAAACCGCCTCTGGCCTTCCTCGCGTTCCTCATTTTTGCCATAAACCTGCATGTTCTTCGCTTTCCGCAGCATCTCCCTCTGTTTCTCCTCCAGCATCTGGTGTGCCTTCATCTCACAATCTGAACAGAACTGTCCATAACGGATGGACTTGCCGCACAGGTCGCAGCGCAGAAACGCCTTGGATCCTTCTGCAATCTCCAGCCTGCCATCCCTCAGAAGCTTACGGATGCTCCTCTGGGACACTCCCACCGCTTTTTCGATCTCTGCTGCAGTGGCACCCCGGTGTTCCTCCAGGTAAGTCCTGGCCTTCCCGTAGTCATCCCATGCCACCTCTCCGCAGACCTCGCACTGATATTCCCCTACCCCTTTAAATACCATCACTCCACCGCACTGTGCACATGTTGTCGGGATATTGTACTGGTCTGCCTGTATGATGCTTGCAATATCTTCCATTTCCTTCTGCCTCCCGTACCTGTCATTTTCCTGCCATCCCGGATTACACTTCGTCAATGGCCTTCCCTATGTCATGTCGCATATATTTATTCTTAAAGGATACCCACTCCGTTGCCTCATAGGCTTTCTGGCGGGCTTCCTTCAGCGTTGCCCCCTTGGCTGTGATTCCCAGCACCCTTCCTCCGTTGGTGACAATACGTCCCTGGACGTCATACTTGCTTCCCGCATGGAAACAGTAATACTCCTCTTTCCCCTCAAACTGTTCCAGACCGGTAATCTCATATCCCTTTTCGTAGGACACAGGGTATCCGTCACTGGCCAGCACCACGCAGACTGCTGCATTGTCCTCAAACTGAAGGTCTACCTGGTCCAGTGTGCCATTCATGCAGGCCTCTACCACATCACAGATATCATTCTTCATCCGGCACAGCACCACCTGGGCCTCCGGATCCCCGAACCTGGCATTGAACTCTAACACTCTGGGACCCTCACTCGTCAGCATCAGCCCGAAGAAGATAACCCCTTTGAACTCCCTGCCCTCAGCCCTCATGGCATCCACTGTAGGCTGGTAAATCTGTTTCTGGCAGAAGGCATCCACTTCCTCTGTGTAAAAAGGACTGGGAGAGAAATTCCCCATCCCGCCTGTATTCAGACCCTGGTCCCCGTCCTTTGCCCGTTTGTGATCCTGGGCAGAAGTCATGGTCTTCACCGTCTTCCCATCCACAAAGGCAAGCACGGACACCTCCCTGCCGGTCATGAATTCCTCGATTACCATACGGTTCCCGGCATTCCCGAAGTGCTTATCCAGCATGATCTCCTTCACACCGGCTCTGGCTTCCTCTAAAGTGTTGCAGATCAAAACGCCCTTGCCCAGGGCCAGCCCATCTGCCTTCAGCACAATGGGCAGCTTTGCCTGCTCCAGATAGGCAAGCGCTGCCTGGGGATCCTCAAATGTCTTATAGGCTGCCGTAGGAATATGGTACTTTTTCATCAGATCTTTTGAAAATGCTTTGCTTCCTTCCAGGATGGCCGCCTTCTTATCCGGCCCGAATACCTTGAAACCTGCCTCCTTCAGCACATCCACCAGACCGCCCACCAATGGGTCATCCGGTGCTACAAACACCAGATCCACTGCCTTTTCCCTGGCATATTCCACGATCCTGTCAAATTCCATGACACCAATGGAGGAGTCACATTCCGCAATCTGGGCGATTCCTGCATTGCCGGGCACACAATAGAGCTGATCCACTCTGCTGCTCTTCTTCATGCTCACTGCAATGGCATGTTCCCGTCCGCCGCCACCTACTATCAGAACCTTCATCTCATTCTCCTTACCTTTCCGTCAACCATCTGGATCCTGCCATTTGCTATGTCGTCAATGGCCTGAGGCAGAAGGATCCATTCAGCCTGCTCCATGACACGGCGCTGCAACACTTCGGGTGTGTCCTCGTCTTCCACACTTACTGCCTTCTGGGCAATAATGGGACCCTCATCCATACCTTCGTTTACAAAATGCACGGTAGCGCCTGTGACCTTCACGCCACGTTCCAGCACCTTCTCATGCACTTTCAGCCCATAGTAACCCACACCACAGAAGGAGGGAATCAAGGATGGGTGGATATTCACGATCCGCTCCGGGAAGCGCTCCACCATAGCAGGGGGAATCCGCACCAGAAAACCAGCCAGAACCACCAGGTCAGGATCCAGGCTGCATATCCTGTCCGTGAAGGCCTGGTTGAAGGTCTCCCTGTCCGCATATTGTCCCGGGGAGATGCAGAAAGCGGGAATTCCTCTCTTTCCAGCCCGCTCCAGGGCCCTTGCCCCGGTGTTATTGCTGATCACAGCGATGACCTGGGTGTTGGTAATACTTCCCTGATCCAGACCATCCAGAATCGCCTGGAGATTCGTCCCGCCTCCAGACACACAGACCACGATTCTCAGCATAGGGTAACTCCCTTCTCCCCTGTCACACAGCGACCCACCACATAGGGGGTCTCAGAAGCCGCCCTGACAGCCTCCATGACCCTGTCCACGTCCGCCGGATCCACGGCCAGCACCATGCCAAGGCCCATATTGTAGGTATTATACATCATCTGTTCTTCAATGCCGCCCTTTTCCTGTATCAGCTTGAAAATAGCAGGCACCTGGTAGCTGTCCTTCTGCACCTTTGCGTGGATACCCTCCGGAAGCATCCGGGGAATATTCTCGTAGAAACCGCCTCCCGTAATATGACTACAGCCCTTCACAGTAACGCCCGCCTCCCGGATAGCCCTGAGCGCCTTCACATAGATTCTGGTGGGGGCAAGCAGGGCCTCTCCCAGGGTGGCACCAAGTTCCTCGTAATACACATCCAGGCTCTCCTTCGTCATATCAAAGACCTTCCGTATCAGCGAGAATCCATTGGAATGGACACCGGAGGAAGCAAGTCCCACCAGCACATCCCCTTCCTGGATATTCTGCCCTGTGATCCTGTCCTTCTCATCCACCACACCCACAGCAAAGCCCGCCAGATCATACTCGTCCTCCGGCATCAGCCCGGGATGTTCCGCGGTCTCACCGCCTACCAGGGCCGCCCCTGCCTGTTTACAGCCTTCCGCCACGCCTTTCACAATGGCGGCAATCTTCTCCGGATAGTTCTTGCCACAGGCTATGTAATCCAGAAAGAACAACGGTTCCCCGCCTGCACATACCACATCATTCACACACATGGCCACGCAGTCTATCCCCACCGTGTCATGCCGGTCTAAAAGAAATGCCAGCTTGATCTTGGTGCCCACGCCATCCGTGCCGGACAACAGCATGGGCTTCTCCATCTTCTTGAAAGCCTCCATGGAAAAAGCACCGGAAAAACCGCCGATCCCGCCTGCCACCTCTGGGCGCATGGTTTCCTTCACATACTCTTTCATCAGTTCCACCGACTTGTATCCGGCCTCGATGTCCACTCCTGCTTTTTTATAATCCATTTCGTTACCTCCATGCCCACATCACCGGGCCGATCTGTCAGACTGTTATCCTCTTCCATATCTGTATCCACACACTACAGGCACACCCGGCTTATCTGCAGCAGCTGCCTGTAATTACCTGTTTACACCTGGGCTGTATACTTTTTGTATCCCAGCCCAAAACAAGATGATTATGCCAGAAATGCAGAAGGCCCCTGGGCCTGCAGCTTTGCATCCTTGGCCTGCACCTGGGTCTGTAGCTTTTCACTATAGCCCTTCAGCCGCTCCAGAAGATCCGGATCCGATGTGGCCAGGATCTTTGCCGCCAGCAGTCCTGCATTGGCACCGCCCCCTATGGCCACGGTAGCCACCGGAATGCCCGAAGGCATCTGTACAATGGAGTACAGGGAATCCCGCCCTCCCAGAGAAGTAGTGTGCATGGGAACCCCGATAACCGGCATAGGGAAAATGGCGGCGCACATGCCAGGCAGATGGGCTGCCATGCCTGCTCCTGCAATGATCACCTTAAATCCCTTCTCCTCCGCGCTCCTGGCATATTCGAAGAACACGTCCGGCTCCCTGTGCGCGCTGATAATCCGCATCTCATAAGAAATCTCCAGTTCATCCAATATATCGGCTGCTTTCGCCATTACCTTCATATCAGAATCGCTTCCCATCACTATTCCAACCTTCGCCATGTCCACTCCTATCTGCCCGGCCGGGCATCTATCCTGTTATATGATACAAACATTGTTGCTATCCGTTTTCCATCCAGGATATGTCTGATCCTATCAGAATCTGTCATTCTGCGTAGAAAAAACACTCTCCCGCTATCAGTGTACTAAAACTGACGCTTCTATGCAAGCCCTAAATCACCCGAAACGTTAAATCTAACCTTGTTACTGTTACGTCTACGCCGTAACAGTAGCGTGATGCACACAAAATGAGCAAAGAACGCGTGAAAACATCTCGCGGCAGTATCAAGTGAACGGTAACCTTACCTTTCCTTCTCATCAAATGCCTCATTGAGCATCTCGCATCCCGGCAGCACGAACCTCCCGTCTTTTATAATGGCAATACAGGTGCCATCTTTTTTCACTGCCGTCAGCTCCCCCAGTTCATCGTAGGGAATGGTAATATCCGTGTGGCAGTTGTAGTAAGCCCTTTCCGGATCCTCCTTCCTGAGGGCTGCCACCGCATTCTCCCTG
Organism: uncultured Acetatifactor sp.; assembly: GCA_910577665.1. GTDB lineage: Bacteria > Bacillota > Clostridia > Lachnospirales > Lachnospiraceae > Acetatifactor. The sequence continues at coordinate 84,614 of CAJTOJ010000013.1, read as the reverse complement.
GCCACGATCTCCTTGCCATCGGGATTGTACACCTTCACATCCTCTGTGTGGCTATAGCAGGTATCACCCACTGCAAAATGAGGCCCCATCTTCTCAGCTATGAGAATGGGCAGCTTCGCCTCCACTCCCAGGCGTCTGGCCACCACATAGGCCGTTGTATTGGTGCCAATAGCAAATTCTCCCAGAGGCAGTGTCTCATGGCGAAACAGGATATTCTCCCGGATAAAGTCCCGGTTCTCCTGCTTTGTCTCAAAATTGCTGCAATGATAATCCTGTATCATGCCATCGGCGAAGGTGATCGATAAATCCCGGTATTCCAGCCCGTTCAGATACACCCTTGTCACATGGAGTATCCCTTCTGTCCCCTGCAGCACCGGGGAAGTGAATACTTCCCCCACCGGGATATTCACATCTGCCACACAGTTCTCAAAGATGGTCTCTTTTGCCGGATCTTCCAGCTTCCAGAGGTTCACCTTCAGATCCGTGCGGTTGTCCCCGCATCCCCTGATCCTGCAGTAATCTGCCTGGTCCAGGGCATCCACCAGGGTCTGCTGCACCCTGCGGTAGAGCATATAATCCAGGGTGTTGATCCGGATGGTCTCTGCGAAAAGTTCCCGGAACACTTCCCCCACCTCCGGCACCGGAAATGCTATGATCGTAAAGCTGCGCTCTTCTTCCTTGATATACTCCCTGCGCAATATCCCCATCCGGGACCGATATTCCACCCAGAGTCTGTCCTGGTCCTGTGTCAGATGCAGGGCTTCTTTCTTTGTCACCGGGTCAAAGTCCGCTTCCCCAAAGGTCTCCACCACCGCGGGGCCTGCCATGTCTGCTGCCTTCTGTTTTAAATCCTCGTAGACTGTCCTGGTCACTTCCAGCTTACGGTTCACATAATTCCTGTCCAGAAACAGTGCCTTGTCATCCTTGTGGTCATAGTCGTACTGCCTGTTGGGAATCCCCCCGTAAAAACCGCTTCTGGTCAGTCCCGGCAGATCCAGGGCACTTGCCGGCGCACGGTATATGGCAGGGCAAAGCCCCATTTTCCCAAAATTCCCTATGGCCCGGCGCATCATACGTTCAAACCCCAGCCGGTAGTGCAATGCCACCGTTTTCTTCCCTGTCAGATCCTTGCCGGTCACTTCAAAGCCCAGACGGTACCCTTCCGTGTAAGTGTCCGCCATGGTAGCGATGGTCTCCTCAGAAAGCCCCGCCAGGAACCTGGCCGTCTCCAGTTCGTTCTCACTGACATATTCCCCGTATGTATAGAGATACCGCACATCATCCAGGTCACTGCCAAGGATGATATCCGCCGCAAAACAATTCTCCGTACACAGACTCTCTTCCATTGCTTTTTGCACTGCCACATCTGTGTAATCGCTGACAAACCAATAGAGAATCCTGCGGATCTCCTCCCCGCCAGGCAGTTTCCCTGTCTCCTGCAGGCTGCAGGTGTACACCCCATAGACCTCCACAAACAGCTCCATGCGGATCACCACATCCTCCAGCCGGCCCTCGTAGACAAACCCGATGAGACTGCGCATCTCTGCATAGAGGAAACACAGCAGGGCACCATGCTCCTCTCCCAGTTTTTCCACAGCCACTGACGGGTTGCCGTAGCTCTCCCCATACCGGTCGGGCAGTATATCTGCGTACAAGGCGTGATTGCGCTCCCCAAGCTCCTCCAGGGAGGCCGTCCTGTGTCTGCCCTCTTCCAGAAACCGCCTGGTGTCATCCATCAGCAGCAGGAAACGGGCCACTATGGCAAAATACATCTCAAAGGCAGGCATACCACATTGCTCCCCTGCTATCTCCCGGATCCTATCCCGCACCAGCTCATACCGTTCTTCCAGAATATCTTTTTCTTCCATCACCCATTCACTCCCATATACAGAATCAGCCCAACCAGTCCCAGCACCGCCAGATTCAGCACCACGCCCAGCACCGGAAAAAGCCTGTAATACGTCTTGTCCCTGACTGTAGCCAACCCCAGGTACAGACCTGCCAGGGAATACAGCATAGAGAGCAGACCGGTAAAACCATATCCTGTCCTGGCGGCCCCTGCGTCCCTGCAAGTAAGGAAGATTACCACACCCAGGGCTGTCAGGCTGATGGTCCCCAGAATAGTAGCCATCACTGCCCGGTTGGAATGTTTTTTATTTGTGAAAATATATCCTTTTCTTTTCTTCATATCCTTCTTCTTTTACAATTGTCTGCCAATATCCCTGTAAACTGTTTTGCAGGCTCATTGCCGGCGAAAAAACCATGCTTTCCTTCATTGTCCGTTGAAAACTCTAAAAGGGCACTCCCCTTGGGAAATGCCCGTTATCTGTCTTCCTTGGTCAGAATAGAATCTTCGACTTGCCAGAGATCAGCTTCCCGCCAGCTACCATCAGCAATATGCCAGACACGATCCCTACCACCAGCACCACCACCCCCACTGCAATGTTGGCGGCTCCTGCACCCTTCATGATCTTATACACCTTCTGCTCCATGTCCATACCTCCTCGCTGTCTGATTACACTCCACCTGGTATTGTATGCCGGGACATGCTGCCAGCTGCCCTGTCCGGCCCTTCTTCTACACCTGCATTTCCCGCAGACACGCTGTCTTAGGCTCCGTATACCTCATAATACCGGTCCAGCGCTGCCTTCGCCGTGTCATCGATGTATATCTGCCCCTTGTAGGGTCTGTTGTACAGGTACTCCACCACCTCCTGCATGGTCACAATGGCGGCAGCATCGAATCCGTACTTCTGCCGGATCTCTTCCAGGGCACCTGCTTTCCCTCCCAGCCCTTTTTCCATGCGGTCCAGGGATACCATCAGCCCTTTGATCCCCACATCTGCCTGGGCCTTCAAGATGGGATATGTCTCCTCAATGGACTTGCCTGAGGTAGTCACATCCTCGATGATTACCACCCTGTCCCCATCCTGCAGGCTGCTTCCCAGGAGGATCCCCGTGTCCCCGTGGTCCTTGACCTCCTTGCGGTTGGAACAGTAACGGATCTCCCTGCCATACAGACGGCTGTAGGCGATAACCGTGGCTACACTCAAGGGAATCCCTTTATAGGCAGGCCCGAACAGTACATCGAAGTCATCCCCGTAATTGTCATGGATGGCCTTCGCGTAATATTCCCCCAGCTTCTGGAGCTGGGCACCTGTGACATAGGCCCCTGCATTCATGAAGAAAGGAGATTTCCTGCCGCTCTTCAAAGTAAATTCACCAAATTTCAACACCTGGCTGTCCACCATGAACCCGATAAATTCCTGCTTGTACTGTTCCATCCTGTTAAGCCCTCCTGTTGTCAAGGTTTATAAGGCATCTTCCTCTTAGATCCTTCCCATAATATCATAATTTCTACCATGATTCAATTGTATTTGGGCAGATTTATTTCCCCGCAGCCCCTTTGGCGTCATCCCATATTTTTTCTTCATCATCTTCGTCATCTGGCAGTTGTCCGTGAAACCGCACATTTGCGCAATATCCGTACAGGTATAATCCGTGGTCTGCAAGAGGCGCCTGGCCCCCTCCAGACGCAGGTTCATCAGGTAATGGCGAGGAAATTCCCCGAATTTCTCTGCAAACAGATGGCGGAACCTGTCCCTGCTGTATCCGCACATTTCTGCCAGTTCCCCCACTGACACCTGCTGCATGTAGTTCTCTTCCAGGTACTGCCTGCAATACTCCAAGTTCTGCACACTTCCTTGACTTTTGTGGTTCCTCCGCTCCAGCCGCACCAGTATCTCCCGGATCCGTATGGAGATGATCCCTTCATATCCCCATTCCTGCTCTTTCATCTCCCGCACAATGTCGCGGAACAGGGGGCGCAGTATCCCCATATCCCTCCACAGCCCATCTCCCAAGGTAAGATTTGGGGACTCAAATCCCAAAAATACCACCTTCCCATCGCCAGAATGCCGTTCGCCATGTACCGTTCCCCTCCGGGCCAGCAGGACGCTGGCAGGCACAATCCCATATTCCATGTCCCCAATGTCTGCCACCCCCCTGGTTCCCTCCTCATAGAACACAAGCTCATGGCACTCATGCCGGTGCGGCTTGATATATGCTTCCCTTCCCCTTTCCTGTCTATGACAGAACACAAGTTTATCCATATGCATGGCTCCTTTCAAATCTTTTTAGCCTGTTGATACAATTTTTCTGCCCTGTTTGCCCTTTCCACTCCCCGGATGATGCGGTATACTGTATCCTGTCATACCTATCCGGAATCGGAAATCGAACTGGGGGAGATTTCTTCCCCTACTCGCTGAACACGGCAATGGCCAGATGGGAGTGCAGGCACTCCCGCCAGGCCATTGCCCGCACAAAAAGCACTGCCTGTCGTGTCACGGTGGGCAGCCGGTACAAATTAAGGAGGAATCCCATGACGACTATGACCCCCCAGTATATCCATAACCTAAATGTCCCCGCCGGGGCAGTGGATGTGGTGATCGACACGGACACTTTCAATGAGATCGATGACCAGTTCGCCATTGCCTACCTGCTGGCCTCTTCCCACAGGCTGCACCTGCAGGCCCTGTATGCCGCCCCCTTTTTCAACAGTCATTCCAGTTCCCCGGAGGACGGCATGGAGAAAAGCCATGAGGAGATCCTCCGGCTGCTGGAACTGACTGGACGGCAGGATCTTGTCCCTGTCACTTACAAAGGCTCCCGGACCTATCTGCCGGACGAGTCAACCCCCGTCCCTTCCGATGCTGCCAGGGATCTGGTCATCCGGGCCTGTGCCCACTCCCCGGAACAACCCCTATATGTGGTGGCCATTGGCGCCATCACCAATGTGGCCTCGGCGCTGCTCCTGCAGCCGGAGATTGCGGACAGTATCGTGGTCGTATGGCTGGGAGGCCATGGCCGGGAATGTCCCGACAACAGGGAATTCAACCTGATCCAGGACGTGGCCGCCGCCAGGGTGCTCTTTAAAAGCGGCGCCCCTGTCGTCCAGTTGCCCTGCCAGGGCGTGGTCAGTGAATTCTCCATCTCCCTGGCAGAAATGGAATATTACCTGACCGGTAAAAACGCCCTGTGTGATTTCCTGGTGGGCCGGGTGCGCAAGGAGGTATCCTCCTATGCCAGGAACCTGGTGGTCAGCCGCGTCCTCTGGGATGTGACCCCTGTGGCATGGCTCTTGAACGACAACGAACGTTTCCTGTGCGCCAGGCTGGCCAGCCTCCCCGTGCCGGAATACGATGGATACTGCGCCTACGACCCAGGCCGCCTGATCCAGTATGTATATGCTGTCAAGAGAGATGCCCTGGCCACAGACCTGTTCGTAAAGCTCACAGGCGGCGCCTGTTTCCAGGAATCCCTTATACCATAAAAGGAGGAACCCTTCATGAAAAAAATTGTAGTCATTGGCAGCCTGAACATGGATCTGGTCACACAGACAGGGCAACTCCCCCGGATAGGGGAGACCGTAAACGGGCTGGCCTTCCGGACCGTGTGCGGAGGCAAGGGCGCCAACCAGGCCTATGCTGCCGCCAGGCTGGGAGGGAGCGTGGCCATGTTGGGCTGTGTGGGCGGGGATGTGTTCGGGGAAAAGCTCCTTCACTCTCTGCAGGAAACCGGTGCGGACTGCAGCCACATCCAGGTCTGTGAGGATACCGAATCCGGTACTGCCTCCATCACCGTCTGCCAGGGGGACAATGCCATCATCGTTGTCCCCGGGGCAAACGCCCTGGTCTCCCCGGCCTATATAGAGGCCAATCTCCCTGCCCTGGCCAGGGTGGATCTCATCCTCCTGCAGCTGGAGATTCCCCTAAAGACCGTGGCATATATCACAGAATATGCCGCGGGGCAGAAGATTCCCGTGATGCTGAATCCTGCCCCCGCCCAAGCCCTGCCGCCGGAGATTTTCCCCAGGATCAGATACCTCATCCTAAACGAGACGGAGTGTTCCTTCTACACCGGCCTGCCCATCCGGACTCCTGCAGATGCCAAAGAGGGCCTTGCCCTGCTCCTGGCAAAGGGCATAGGGCAGGTTGTAGTAACCCTGGGCCGCCAGGGCGCTGTCTACAACCACGCGGGGAGCCTGTGCCACACACCGGCCAGACAGGTGAAAGCCATCGATTCCACCGCTGCCGGGGACACCTTTACCGCTGCCCTGGCTGTATCCCTGTTGGAGGGTAAGGCTATGCCGGATGCGGTGGATTTTGCCACCAGGGCCAGCGCCATCGTGGTCACAAGGATGGGGGCGCAATCTTCCATTCCCAGCAGGGAAGAACTGTAACGCCCAGGAAATGTCAGTCAGAACGGATCCCTTTCACCTACACGGGCTTCAGTCCGGGATACCGGGCATTCTGCCGGACACAGCCCTGTACAAATTTTCCCCCGCCATATGGCGGGGGATGTTTTTGAATGTCATCCTTATGGGTTATTTGTTCTTGTATGGCGGGAAGAAAAAGTCCACACCCAGCTTTTCTTTTGCCCTCTGAAGGTTATCATTGTTGTATTTTATAATTATATCTAAATCACATACCGTGGGAAGGGTTCGCTGTATCTCCTCATACTTTGCTTCAAAGACTTCCTGCGTCTTGGCAGTGAGCAGTTCTGCCTCCGCGATCGTCATATAGCTGGCAAGCTTTGTATTCTCCTCCTGGACTTTCGTCAGATTGGGGTCATTGGGATCCACAATGCTCTGCATAGGTTGATAGGCATATTGATCCATTCCTTCCTTCAAGGCCCTGTCACTGGTCCTGTAACTCCTCATGCCCTCCTTGGTACTTAGGTCTTCCTGGGCCACAAGCTTGTCATGGGCAGCAGGATTTACGAACAGATTGATACTGCCAATCCCCAGTTCCCTTCTGGCATTGGGATTCTCTTCCATCTGGGCCCTGAACTCTGCCGTCCAGTCCATCAGCCCATCTTCCAGATACTCATAAGTCTCCCCTTCCCATCCCATCTTCATCCGGATGGCCCCTTCGTCGCTGCACAGCCAGTTGATGAATTTGATTACTTTTTCTACGGCAGTGCATTTCCTGGATATAATGGTCTGCTGGTATCCCCATCCGGACAAATCGCCCAGTGTAGGATCATCCCCATTGGCATTGCGCAGTACAACAGGCACATAATAAGCATCCGGGTCCGTATCATAGAGGATCTTCATGGACTCCGTATAGTCCTGTGGGGCGGCGATCAAGGCAAACACGCGGCCTACGGCAACCTTTTCCTTCACGCCATCCCGTGTATCTGTATAATTGGCATCCAGTATCAGGCCCCGGCGGTATGCCTCGTTCAGAAATTCATAGGTCTCCCTGTTGGTACCTGCCACCCACTCATTATAGGCCTGCCATCCCTGGTCTCCCAGGGCACTGCAAAATACTGGTTTACAATGCTCACTGCCTCATTGCCATTTTCGTTAAGCTGCAGGCATTCTTCATTTCGTTAACCTTTTAGGGATCCCAGCATGATCCCCTTGGTCAGGAACCTCTGCAGGAACGGGTAGATACACAGGATTGGGATGGTGCTGACCACTATGGTGGCATATCGCACCGTGGTGGTGGAGATATTGGACACCAGTTCCGCGGGAAGCCCTCCCATCTCTGCCTTGCTGGTAAACTCGCTGGTCTTAATCATCTTATACAGGAACAGTTGCAGGGTCTGCAGATTCCGGTCCGTGGTATATACCATAGTATCAAAGAAAGAATTCCACTGGCCCACGCCCACCCACAGGGTCACAGTGGCCAGAACCGGTTTGGACAGGGGCAGATAGAGCCTGCTGTATATGATGAATTCCGAAGCCCCGTCCATCACCGCGGATTCATGGATTTCCTCTGCGACACCTCTAAAATAGTTTGATATGATAATCATATTGTATACAGAAAACATCCCAGGGATAATATACACCCAGAAGGAGTTCAGCAGTCCCAGGGTCTTTAGGAGCAGGTAAAAAGGAATCAGACCGCCCCCGAAGAACATGGTCAGCATACAGTACCAGTAAATCCCCTTGCGGCAGGGCAGGTCATCCCGGCTCATGGCATAGGCCACCATGGAAGTAAAGGCCAGGTGGAAGACGGTTCCCACTATGGTTCTGGCAATCGTTACCCTAAACCCGATCCAGAGCCTGGAATCCACCATGACCACCTGGTAATTCTCCAGGCTGAAGCACCTGGGCCAGAACAGCACGCCGCCGCGCATATAGCCGGAGCCGCTGTTAAAAGAGCCTACCACCACATACCAGAAGGGATACAGGCAGATCAGCATAAATGCCGTCATCACTCCGATCATCAGCCAGTCCCAGCCGCTGTTCCTGCCAGGTGTCTCTCCTCTTCCCTTTTTCCCCTTTTTACTTGTTTTTCCCGTTTTTCTCTCATTCCCATACCTTGTCTCCCATCCGCGGCTCCCCAGGCTTCCCTTCCTTCCGGTTCCCGCTTATCCTGTGTCCTGCCCTGGCAGGATGTCCTTTCCCCGGCCCCGGGATCCTGTCCCCGGATCTGATTCTTAAATCCGGTCCCTAGAAAATCCCGTTTCCCGTCTTTTTCTTGGCGATATAGTTGCTGGTACCCAGAAGCACCACCGCCACAACGGATCGGAACAGACCCACAGCCGTGGTGTAAGAGTACCGTCTGGATGCGATACCCACCTTGTACACATAGGTATCCAGCACCTCGCTGCGCAACAGGTTCAGCGGGTTCTGCAGCATGTAGATCCTGTCAAACCCGGAATTCAGGATCCCGCTGATGGCCAGCAGCAGCATGACCATGACCGTGGGCATGATACAGGGCAATGTCACCAGGAAAGCCGTCTGCCTGCGGTTGGCCCCGTCAATGTGGGCTGCCTCGTAGATCTCCTGGTCCACCCCCGCAATGGCCGATACATAGACCACGGATCCCCAGCCCGTCCCCTTTATGACGGACGAAATGATAATAATCGGATAAAAGTAGGCTGGCTGTGACAGGAAGGATATGGGCTGATTAATGATTCCCAGATGCAGCAGCACATCATTGATGAATCCCCCGTCCGAGCTTACGAACATCTGTACGATCCCCGCGAACAGTTCCACAAACATGACTTTTACGAACTAGTTTATTACTGCAGCGGCTCCGGGAAGGGCTGCCTTGAGAAGGACAGCTATGTATTTTCGCCGGATTTCTTTGTGCTGATCCCGCCTTATGCAAAGCACGACGAATTGCTCTACCTAGACAGCGATGTCCTGTGTATCGGATTTACCACGGATGAAGCCTTTGCCTTCGGACAGTATGCGGATGCGCAGGGAAGAATCTGCCGGATCGCCAGGGCCATCATGCAGGAAGTCATCGAACAACCTGCCCTGTATAAGGATATGATCCTGGCGAAAGGCGTGGAACTGCTGATAGAGATACGGCGCCTGGAGCGTCCCCACTCCCATTACACCACCAAGAATTTCGAATATATCATCAATTACATTGCCCAGAACTACCATGAAAAGCTCATGCTGAAGGATATGGCCCAACAGATGCATATCAGCTATGACTATTTCCAGCACCGGTTCAAGGAGATCGTGGGGGAGTCCCCCCAGCAGTTCCTGGTCCGCAAACGGGTGGAAGCCGCAGAAGGCCTGCTGGCAGACGGTACCTTAAGCTGCACCGAGATTGCCTACCAGTGTGGTTTCTCCAACTCTGCACAGTTCTCGGCCATCTTCAAGCGGGAAAAAGGGATCACCCCCCGCCAGTACCAGCAGGCCGGAAAAGTGCGATGAAGGGCCGGTTCCTGCCCCGGCCCACCCTCCTTATCTTACATGAAAATGGAAAAATGAAAAAAGTACGCAAGAATTGCATGGGAAGTAATTCTTCTCACGAATTGTTTGTGTGGACTGCACCGACATGACGGGAAGTGTGACTTATAAGATATGCTTCGTGACTTTGCACATACAAGATATTGTGTATGTGAACGTATTTATTTTCATTTTTATTCTATATATTGTATCCCGTCTGAAATTATCGATATACCGATAATTTATTTTCTACACACATACATCTCCCTATCCATTTACAGACCAGAAAGGTTGTGTTATATTGGCTTTATTCAAGGCAGGAACTCGTCAGATGGCCATCTGGACAAAATGCCGTTTTACTGGCATTCCTTGTATCAATGATATCTTTGTCACTTTGCGGTATTTTTATCTGCCGCTATCAACACAATTCAACTATGCGGTTGCAACCCACTACCAAATGAGCAAAATGCGGATGTTCAGCAGACGCAGAAGTGCGTAAGTGCGGGTTTTGCGAATGTGGGAGTTAGGTTGGATGCTCCCAGAAGCGTCCAACCGCACAGTTGGCAATTTTGTATAGAAGAAAGGATTCCTTTTATGGAGAAGAATAACCTAACCATGTCTGCCCCTAATTTCCTGGAAGATGCCACAGGCCCTGTGACAATCCGCCTTACCAACGATTATCTGTTCCGGGCGCTCCTGCAGCGCAACAATAAGGCCCTAAAGGGGCTGGTCTGCTCGCTGCTTCATCTGGAACCGGCACAGATCCAGTCTGCCGTTATCACCAATCCCATTGAACTGGGCATGGCCATTGATGAGAAGACCTTTGTTCTGGATGTGAAAGTCGTCCTCAATGACAATGTCATCCTCAATCTGGAGATGCAGGTCATCAACGAGCATAACTGGCCCGAACGCTCTTTAAGCTACCTTTGCCGTGCCTTTGGCAACGTGAATGCAGGAGAGGATTATCACAAGGTAAAATCTGTGATACAGATTGGCCTGCTGGATTTCACCCTGTTTCCACAGTATCCGGAATTCTATGCCACCTATCAGTTCCTAAATATCAGGAATCATACTGTTTATAGTGACAAACTGCGTCTTTCTGTGGTAGACTTAACCCATACGGACCTGGCAACCGGGGAGGACCGGCAGTATCATATTGACAAATGGGCCGCCCTCTTCAAGGCAACTACCTGGGAGGAAATCAAGATGCATGCGCAAAAAGATGAATATATACAGGAAGCTTCCAATACCATCTATCAGCTCAGCCAGGATGAGAATGTCCGCATGCAGTGTGAGGCTCGTGATGACTATTACCGCAGACAGCGTTCCGTCCAGCATTACATAGAGGAGCAGGAAGCCCAGCTTGCCAAAAAAGATTCCCGCATTGTGGAATTGGACGCTACGATTAAAGAGCGGGACTCCCTTATTGCAGACCTGGATACCGGCCTAAGGGAACGCGACTCCCTTATCGCGCAGAAAGAGTCCGACCTTAAGGAACGCGACTCCCTTATCGCGCAGAAAGAGTCTGACCTTAAGGAGCGCGACTCCCTTATCGCACAGAAAGAGTCCGACCTTAAGGAGCGCGACTCCCTTATCGCACAGCTCCGGGCAGAAATGGAACGGCTGCGGGGGAATTGACCAGCATTACAAGTTGACATCCACTCTCCCCTGTGCTACCATAGAACAGGTAACAGGCAATGAACAATGGCGTTCTTTCCTGGCAGGATATCCTTGCCAGGATGGACGCTTTTTTATTGTTCTGATTGCCACGTGTTATGATGCATGTTGCTTTACAGCAGAATGATGGATATTTGGAAACCATGGGACAAATCCCTATGGCAGAAGAGAGGCAGGAAGAAAATGGAAAGTCAAGTCGAAGATCAATTGAGGGAAGAATGCGGTGTGTTCGGGGTGTATGCCCAGAACCCCTGCGATGTGGCAGGCCTGGTGTATTACGGTCTGTACGCCCTGCAGCACAGGGGACAGGAAAGCTGTGGAATTGTGGTGAACGATGACGGCGTTTTCTCCTCCCACAAAGATTTGGGGCTGGTAAACGAAGTGTTTTCCAAGGAGGAAATGGGCCGCCTTCCCCAGGGGCAGATGGCCCTGGGACATGTGCGCTACGGCACCACCGGCGGCACCAACCGGGCAAACTGCCAGCCCATCGAGGTGAACCACCAGAAAGGCAAGATGGCCCTGGCCCACAATGGGAATCTCTGCAATGCCTACGAACTGCGCAGCCGTCTGGAACTGAAGGGTGCCATTTTCCACTCCACCAGCGACACAGAGATCATCGCCTATATTGTCACCCAGGCCCGCCTACAGACGCCTTCCATCGAAAAGGCGCTGGATAGTGCCATGTATGACATGGACGGCGCCTATTCCCTGGTGTTGATGTCTGCAACGAAGCTTCTGGCCGCCAGGGATCCTTACGGCTTCCGTCCCTTGTGTTACGGACAGACACCGGACGGCACTTACGTGGTGGCCTCGGAAAGCTGTGCCCTTTCGGCAGTGGGTGCCACCTTTGTGCGGGACATCCTTCCGGGGGAGATCCTGGTCTTTGACCAGAAGGGGGTCCATTCCAACCGGGAGCACTGTGGCTTGAAGCCACAGCAGACCTGTATCTTCGAATATATCTATTTCGCCAGGCCGGATTCCGTCATAGACGGGATCCCTGTCCAGAATGCACGGCAGAATGCGGGCCGGATCCTGGCAGCCAGGCATCCTGTGGATGCCGATGTAGTGATCGGGGTACCCGACTCCGGCCTGGATGCCGCCCTGGGATATGCCAGGGAATCTGGTCTTCCCTTTGCCATCGGCTTCGTAAAAAACAAATATATTGGCAGGACTTTCATCTCCCCAGGGCAGGACAACCGCCTGGACCAGGTAAAAATCAAACTGAATCCCATCCAGGAAGCCGTCCGGGGAAAGCGGGTGGTGCTGATCGATGATTCCATCGTCCGGGGTACCACCAGCAGGCAGATCGTGAACCTGCTGCGGGAAGCAGGGGCCAGCCAGGTCCACATGCGGATCTCCGCGCCTCCCTTCCAGAACCCATGCTATTATGGAACAGATATTGACTCCCGGGAGAACCTGATCGCCTGCCACCATACAGTGGAGGAGATCGCTGTCCTAATTGGGGCAGACAGCCTGGGATTCCTGCCCCTGGAAGACCTGCATGGACTTACCGGTAGCCGCCACTACTGCCATGCCTGCTTCAGCGGTGTCTACCCCACACCTGTGCCAGCCATCACCTCTAAGGACCGGTTTGAAAGAAAGCTATCGGAAACGTGCGCCGCCGGGCGCACCACGATGAAAAGCGCCGGACAAAATGTCCAGCACTCCTTCGGAACTGTTCAAGTTTGAAAGTAAACTTTCAATGCCAGACCTGGCGGTCTGTCATCAAAAGGCAAATATTGATTGGTATGCCCGCTGAAGCGGGCACGGGGGTATAGAAATAAAACCTTCCCTGTCCTACTATCCCTGTCTCATTCCTGCATCAGCAGGATCATCTGTGCCATCTCCACCATGTTGGTCCCGGAGTCCATACTGCATTTCTGGATATAGCGGAAGGCCTCCGGTTCCGTCATGTGATTCCGCTCCATCAGCAGCTTCTTAGCCGCCTCGATCTCTTTCCTGTCGGCCTGGGAACGGATGGCCGGGCCTGCCTTTTTCTTCAGCCGCCTATGAAGCTGAGAGAGAAGCATTTCCACTGTTCCTGTCAAGTCACTGGCTTTGAAGGGCATCTGTATCATCACCACATTGCCTGCCCTCCCATCCGGAACCGGGTTGGTGCACAGCAGTACCACGGTGAAATATTCCGGCAGATATTCTGCCATCTGGCTGTAATGCATATCCGGAAAACGCCTGCCGCATATGACCACACCGGCATCCAGGTCATGCACCCTGGCCAGGACCTGGGATGCCGTGGTACACAGGGCCGCCGTCTCCAAGCCACGGCTCTTTAGGATTTCACTGATCTTCTTCGCATCTTCCTGTCTTGGCATTGCCACGATGATGCTGCCCATACCCCTCACCCCTTACTCTCTTATGTCCTGGAAACTTAGAAAAATTTCATTCCGTTTACACCCTATACAGATACCGCTCGATCTCCCACGCTGTCACCTGCTGCATATAACTGTCCCACTCTTCCTGCTTTGCCTTGCAATAGATTTGTACAAAGTCCTTCCCGAACACCTGGGACATCAATGCATCCTCCTGGAAACAGGCAATTGCCTCGGACAGGGTACCAGGCAGGGTCTCCACCTTCTGTCCCTTTTCATAGCATTCCGGGGCAAAGGCCGCCCCAGCCAGTCCCCGCTCCACCCCGTCCAGGCCGGCGGCAATGCAGGCGGCCATGGCCAGGTAGGGATTGGCCGCCGCATCGGGAAAACGTAACTCTACCCTGCCTTCCTCTCCCAGGGATCTTCTCACCCATACCAGGCTGTTCCCCTTTTTGACACTCCAC
>CAJTOJ010000013.1:0-70296 GCA_910577665.1 uncultured Acetatifactor sp. | reverse complement strand
AAGCCAGCAGATTCCCGCCGTCCTTGTACACAGTCAGGTTCAGATGCATGCCGGACCCCGGCATACCTTCCCTGGGCTTGGGCATAAAGGTGGCGTGCAGTCCGAAACGCTTCCCGATGGAACGGACAGCAGAACGGAACGTTACAATGGAATCCGCACAGTGTAAAGGCTCCTGCTCCTTGAAATCAATCTCGTGCTGGGCCGGGGCCTGTTCATGGTGGGAAGACTCGATCTGGAATCCCATCTCCTCCAGGGTCAGCACCATATCCCGGCGGGCATTCTCCCCCAGGTCAAGAGGACCCACATCCATGTACCCCCCCTGGTCATGGGTCACTGTGGTGGGAATCCCGTTCTCATCCGTATGGTACAGGAAAAATTCACATTCCGGATCCACCACGAAGCTATAACCACGGGCTGCCGCCTTCTCTAACACCCTGGCCAGGATATGCCGGGGGCTGTCCTGGCAGCGCTGCCCGTCCTCCCTGTATACATTGCATAGGAAACGGGCCACCTTTCCCTGCTGGGGGCGCCAGGGCAGAATCACAAAGGTATCCAGGTCCGGCTCCAGATACAAGTCCTCGCAGACGGCCCCAGTATCCCCATACAATGCATTTCCGTCAAAGGCACATTTGTGATCCAGCACATAGGCAAGCTGCCCCGCCGTGACGGCCATATTCTTCAGATTCCCCTGGATATCCGTGAACTGTAGGCGGATAAACTCCACATCCTCCTGCTCCACCAGTTTTAGAACTTCCTTCCTTGTCATAACGATACCTCCTGTGCGCTTATGAAAGGGATATTTTCACTATGAGTTTGCCAGATTTTTTCCCCTTTGTCTACAGGTTTGTATATCCCATCAGGGATTCATCCACTGCCCTGGCCGCTTCCCTGCCCTCGGCAATGGCCCATACCACCAGGGACTGCCCCCGGTGCATGTCTCCTGCCGTGAAAACCCGTTCCACAGTGGTGCCATAGGCATCCGGTGCTGTCTTCAGGTTCCTTCTCTCATTGCACACCGCGCCAAAGGTATCTGCCACATAAGATTCACAGCCCAGAAAGCCGGCGGCGATCAGCACCACATCCGCAGGGATCTCTTCCTCACTCCCCGGTATGGGTACCATGGTCATACGGCCTGTATCCGGATCCTTGACGGACTGCAATTTCACAACCCTCGCTCCCCTTACATTCCCCTTCTCATCCTTGTAGAATTCTTCCACTGTGGTCTGATAGACCCGCGGATCCCTGCCATACCGGAAGATGGCCTCCTCCTGTCCATAATCCGTCTTGGCCACCCGGGGCCATTCCGGCCAGGGATTCCCCTCCTGCCGTTCCTTTGGCGGCTCCGGCATCATCTCCAGCTGCACCACGCTCTCCGCTCCCAGGCGGATGACCGTTCCCACGCAGTCATTCCCCGTGTCCCCGCCGCCGATTACCAGCACATGTTTCCCCTTGGCCAGTTCAAAAGGTACCCTCTCAAACTGACTGTCCAGCAATGTCTTCGTAACCCTGGACAGGA
The DNA here is from genome assembly GCA_910577665.1 of uncultured Acetatifactor sp. Lineage (GTDB taxonomy): Bacteria > Bacillota > Clostridia > Lachnospirales > Lachnospiraceae > Acetatifactor. The sequence continues at coordinate 68,780 of CAJTOJ010000013.1, read as the reverse complement.
AATCCACTGCAAAATAGATCCCTGCCCCATCCCGGCCAGGCACGTTGATGTCACGGGGACAGGAGGCTCCACAGCACAATACCACCCGGTCATACTGTTCCAGCAGTTGTCCGCCTGTGATGTCCCTGCCCACATCCACATTGTACACAAATTGGACGCCTTCCTGCTCCATCAGACGGATCCGCCTGTCTATGACAGACTTCTCCAGCTTCATATTGGGAATCCCGTATCGCAGCAGCCCGCCGGCCCTGTCCTGCCTCTCATAGACCACGACCTGGTGTCCCCGTCGGTTCAACTGCATGGCACAGGCCAGTCCTGCCGGTCCGCTGCCGATCACCGCCACCTGCTTACCGCTGCGGACCGCCGGTATCCTGGGACTGACCAGGCCATGTGCAAAAGCGTATTCGATCACTGCCTTCTCATTCTCCCTAGTGGACACCGGTGCCGTGTGCAGGCCGCAGGTACAGGCTGCCTCGCACAGGGCCGGACACACCCTGGAAGTGAATTCCGGGAAGCAATGTGTCTTCTCCAGACGCACATATGCCTGTCCGAAATTCCCATGGTACACCAGATCATTGATCTCCGGCACCAGATTGTGCAGGGGACACCCGCTGGCCATCCCTGCAATCATGCACCCAGCCTGGCAGAAAGGTATCCCGCAGTCCATGCACCGCGCTCCCTGGAGCCTCTGCTCTTCTAAGGACATCTGCCCGTGAAATTCCCCAAAATCCATGGTTCTCTTCTCCGGTGTCCTCACCGGCCCGCATTTTCTCTCATATTCCAAAAAGCCAGTCGCTTTTCCCATTCCCTGTCTCCCTTCTCCTCCTTCCAGGCATGGCACCCTCGCAGGAAACCTGCACTTCTGTCCTCGCAGAAAATCTGTGCATCCCTGCCCTTACAAAATGCCACATATGGCCTCTCCCGGATATCCTTTCCCTTTGCCTCCCTGTCATCCCTTCTTCTGGATGCTCTGGTAAAATGCCTCAATCTGGGCTTCCTCCCTGGTCATACCCATCTCCTCAAACCGGCCTGCCAGGACGGACAGTTCCTTGTAGTCCTCCGGAATAATCTTCTTGAACTTTGGCAGATACTCTGCAAACCGCCCAAGCACCTCCTGGCCCTTCCTGGACCCGGTAGCCTTCACATGTTTTTCCAGAATCCCCCTCAGTTCCTCCTGCTCATACTTGCTCTCCACCTTCTCCATAAGCACCATTTCCCGGTTCAGGTTCCGGTAGAGCAGATTGTCTTCGTCCAGTACATAGGCCACACCCCCTGACATCCCTGCGGCAAAATTCTTGTCTGTGGGGCCAAGGACCACCACCCGGCCACCTGTCATATATTCACAGCCATGTTCCCCTACCCCTTCCACCACTGCGGTGACACCGGAGTTGCGGACACAGAACCGCTCCCCGGCACGGCCTGCAATATACGCTTCCCCGCCGGTAGCCCCATAAAATGCCACATTTCCCACCAGGATATTCTCCTCCGGATCATAGGCGGCATCCTCCGGGGCTTTTAACACCAGCTTTCCGCCGGAAAGCCCTTTCCCAAAGTAGTCATTGCTGTCTCCCACAAGTTCCAGGGTAAGCCCCCCTGGAAGGAATGCTCCAAAACTCTGTCCCCCCGCGCCTGTACAGTGGACCACCAGGGTGTCTTCGGGAAGCCCTTCGGGGTGTTTTCTGGTAATCTCTGCCCCCAGAAGGGTGCCAAAGGTGCGGTCTACATTGGACAGGGCGATCCGGGTCTCCTTCTTAACCCCTTTACAAAGAGCTGTCTGTACCTCCCGCCTCCCAAGGAGCACCGCCTCATCCTTGGTCTGCTCCAGTTTGAAATCATAGACGCAGGCAGGGTCAAATACGCTTTCCTGTCTGGAGAAGATGCTGTTGTCCATCAGGATCCGGCTTAAGTCCACCTTGGCGCCATTCCCGGAAAGTCCCTCCTTTTTCTTCAGCAGATCCGTGCGGCCCACCATCTCCTCCACAGTGCGCAGCCCCAGCTTCGCCATATACTCCCGAAGCTGCATGGCAATAAAACGCATGAAATTCTCCACATACTCCGGTTTCCCTGCAAACCGCTTCCGCAGGGCAGGATTCTGGGTGGCGATTCCCATAGGACAGGTATCCAGATTGCACACCCGCATCATCACACAGCCCAGGGCCACCAGAGGGGCCGTGGCAAAGCCGAATTCCTCTGCCCCCAGCAGGGCTGCAATGGCCACGTCCCGGCCGCTCATAAGCTTTCCGTCTGTCTCGATCCTCACCCGGTTGCGCAGTCCATTGGCCATCAAGGTCTGGTGGGTCTCTGCCAGACCCAGTTCCCAGGGCAGGCCTGCATTGTGGATGGAACTTAAAGGTGCCGCCCCTGTGCCGCCGTCATAGCCTGACACCAGGATCACCTGGGCTCCTGCCTTGGCTACCCCTGCTGCCACCGTCCCCACACCGGCTTCCGACACCAGTTTCACGGATATCCGCGCATTCTTATTGGCATTTTTCAGATCATAGATCAGTTGTGCCAGGTCTTCGATGGAGTAAATATCATGGTGAGGCGGCGGGGAGATCAGGCTCACTCCCGGGGTGGAGTGCCTTGTCTTCGCAATCCAGGGGTAAACCTTCTTCGCCGGAAGATGTCCGCCCTCACCTGGCTTTGCCCCCTGGGCCATCTTGATCTGGATCTCCTTCGCGCTGACCAGGTACCGGCTGGTGACACCGAACCGTCCGCTGGCCACCTGCTTGATGGCGGAAGAACGGTCTTCTCTTGTTCCTGCAGACTGTAAGCGTTCTTCGCTCTCCCCGCCTTCCCCGGAGTTTGATTTCCCCTTCAGATGGTTCATGGCCAGGGCCAGGGCTTCGTGGGCTTCCTCCGAGATAGACCCATAGGACATGGCCCCTGTCTTAAAGCGCTTCACGATATTCTCCACACTCTCCACTTCCGCCAGATCCACCCCCTGGGCCGGGTAGTTGAAATCCATCAGGCTCCTAAGGTATCCGCTCTCCTCCCCGTCAATCATCCGGGTGTATTCCACAAATTTGCCATAGTCCCCCTCCCTGGTGGCCTGCTGGAGCATATGGATGGTGCGGGGATTGTACCTGTGTTCCTCCCCACCCGCCCGCATGTTGTGGCGGCCTGTGGAAGCAAAGGTCAGATCCGTGGCAAGTCCCAGGGGATCAAAGGCTTTCGTATGCTGGGCATCTGTCTGGGCCGCAATGTCTTCCAGCGAGATCCCGCCGATCCGGCTCACAGTCCCCGTAAAATACTGGTCCGTCACTTCCGGGGATATGCCGATGGCCTCAAATATCTTGCTCCCCTGGTAAGACTGGATGGTGGAGATGCCCATCTTGGAGGCAATCTTCACGATCCCCTGGAGCACGGCATGGTCATAGTCCGTCACAGCCGCATAATAATCCTTGTTCACCAGTCCCTCCTCCACCAGTTCCCCGATGGTGGCATGGGCCAGATAAGGATTCACGGCGCTGGCCCCATACCCCAGAAGGGTGGCAAAATCATGCACCTCCCTGGGTTCCCCAGACTCAATGACCAGGGACATGGCCGTGCATTTCCTGGTCTGTACCAGATGTTTGTGCACGGCAGCCACTGCCAGCAGGGATGGCAGTGCCACATGGTTCTCATCCACCCCCCTGTCCGACAGCACCAATATGTTGGCACCCTTTTTATAAGCCTTGTCCACCTCCACAGACAGATGGTCCAGCACCCGTTCTACCGGTGTACTCTTGTAGAACAGGATGGAGATGGTCACCACTGTAAAACCCGGCTTCTTCATGTGTTTGATCTTCAGCATATCCAGGTCTGACAGGATGGGATTGTTGATCTGAAGCACCTGGCAGTTCTCCGGCTTCTCCTCCAGCAGGTTCCCGTTTTTCCCCAGATACACGGTAGTAGAAGTCACAATCTTCTCCCGCACCGCATCAATGGGCGGATTGGTCACCTGGGCAAATAATTGTTTAAAATAGGCCCACAGGGGCTGATGCTGGGCAGACAGCACCGCCAGAGGCGTATCCACACCCATGGCTCCCACTTCCTCGCTGCCGTTCAGGGCCATGGCACAGATACTGCCCCGGTACTCCTCATACGTATAGCCAAAGGCCTTCTGGAGCCTGGCCCGCTCTTCTGCCGTAAACCCTGGCACCCTGGTATTGGGAATCTTCAGTTCTGCCAGTGTCACCAGATTGGAGTCCAGCCACTCACCGTACGGTTCCTTCAGCGCATAGTTTTCCTTCACCTGGCTGTCTAAAAGCACCACACCCTTCACCGTATCCACCAGTAGGATCTTTCCCGGATGGAGCCGTTCCTTGGTCACAACGTGGGCTTCGTCCAGTTCCAGGATTCCCACCTCCGAGGAGAGAATCAGCCTGTCATCGTCCATGACATAATACCGGGACGGCCTTAAGCCATTCCGGTCCAGAATAGCCCCCAGCAGATCCCCATCTGAAAACAGGATGGAGGCCGGCCCGTCCCAAGGCTCCATCATGGTGGCATAATACTGGTAAAAATCCTTCCCTTGCTGGGATATGGTGTCATTGTGGCTCCAGGGTTCCGGGATCATCACCATGGCCGCCAGGGGCAGGTCCATACCACTCATCATTAAAAATTCCAAGGTATTGTCCAGCATGGCAGAGTCTGACCCGGAGGTATTCACCACCGGCAGTACCTTGGTGAAATCATCCAGTGAAAGCCGGCTTGACTCCAGGGTCTCCTCCCGGGCCAGCATTTTGTCTGCATTGCCTCTGATGGTATTGATCTCCCCGTTATGTACGATCAGCCGGTTGGGATGGGCCCGCTCCCAGCTCGGATTCGTGTTGGTAGAGAACCGGGAATGCACCATGGCAATGGCCGATGCATACGCCTCATCCTGCAAGTCTTCGAAGAAAGTGCGCAGCTGTCCCACCAGGAACATGCCTTTGTACACCATGGTCCTGCCAGACAGGGAGGACACATAGGTATTGGCGTTAGACTGTTCGAAGACGCGCCTGACCACATAGAGCTTCCTGTCAAAAGCAAGGCCTGCCGGGATATGGTCCGGTTTCCGGATAAATCCCTGGGCGATAAAGGGCATGCAGCTTCTGGCCTTCTCTCCCAGCACCTCAGGATGAACCGGTACATCCCGCCACCCTAGGAACTGTAGCCCCTCTTTCTCCACTATGATCTCGAACATCTTCTTTGCCTGGCTGCGCTGTAGTTCTTCCTGGGGAAAGAAAAACATCCCTACCCCATACTCCCGTTTTTCCCCCAGGCTGATCCCCAGCTTTCCACATTCTCTCTGGAAGAATCCGTGCGGCACCTGTGTCAGGATACCCACCCCGTCCCCGGTCTCCCCCTCCGCGTCCTTCCCTGCCCGATGCTCTAAGTTCTCCACGATTTTCAAGGCATCGTCCACAATCTTGTGGCTGGCCCTTCCCTTGATATCCACCACTGCACCGATGCCACAGTTATCATGCTCAAAACTGGGATGGTACAGCCCCTCTTTCGCAATCTGTTCTACCTGTTGCCGCATACCTGTCTCCTCCTGGCTCTTTTCGATTCGCCATCTCTTCTATGATTTCTTCTATATTTCTTCTGTCTGCACAGATGATTGCACTTCCTTTCTCCTCCGTATCCAGCCCATTACCTGATTATCTACAGTCATTTTCATCCTATTTCCTGCAGAGTTCCCTGCCTGCTTCCTGGCTTATGATCCAGGGCCGCTGCCACCAGTCCCACAAACAGGGGATGGGCCTGGTCCGGCCTGGATTTGAATTCCGGATGGGCCTGGGTGGCTATGAAAAAAGGATGACCGGGCAGCTCCACCATCTCCACGATCCTGCCGTCCGGAGATAGCCCGGACAATTTCATGCCGCCCTCCTCCAGGCCCTTCCGGTAGGCATTGTTCACCTCATAGCGGTGTCTGTGACGCTCCGCAATCTCCCGCTTCCCATAGAGCCGCTGCGCCAGGGAGCCTTCTGCCAGCACACAGGGGTAAGAGCCAAGCCGCAGCGTCCCTCCCAGGTTCTCCACCCCGCTTTGTTCCGGCAGCAGGGCGATCACCGGGTCCGGGGTATCCGGCTCCAGTTCCGCGCTGGCGGCCTGGGGAAGTCCTGCCACATGCCGGGCATATTCCACGATGGCAAGCTGCATTCCCAGACACAGCCCCAGGTAAGGAATCCCCTTCTCCCGGGCATAGCCGATGGCCTGGATCTTGCCCTCCGTGCCCCGCTGTCCGAATCCCCCTGGCACCAGGATGCCGTCCACATCCTGAAGGAGCGCTTCCCTGGTATCCTTTGTCACTTCCTCAGCGTCCACCCACCGGATCTCCACCCTGGTGCGGTTGGCGATACCGCCATGCCGCAGGGCCTCCACCACTGACAGGTAGGCATCGTGAAGGGCCACATATTTTCCCACAATGGCCACTGTCACTTCCCGGCAGGAGCCGTGGAGGTCATCCACCATGGCCCGCCACCGGTCCAGGTCGGGCTCCGGACAGGGAATGCGCAGACATTCACACACAGCCTGGGCGAAATGTTCCTCCTCCATCATAAGTGGCACTTCATAGAGGGAAGCCGCATCCAGATTCTGGAGCACATGCTCCTTCTTCACATTACAGAACATGGCGATTTTCTCCCGCATCTGGTCATCCACAGGATAGTCGGAGCGGCACACCAGGATATCCGGCCACAGCCCCATATTCTGCAATTGCTTCACACTCATCTGGGTAGGTTTCGTCTTCATCTCCCCGGAAGCCTTCAAGTAAGGAATCAGGGATACATGAACCAATACGGCATTCTCCCGGCCAACCTCGAACTGGAACTGCCGGATGGCCTCCAGGAAGGGCTGGCTCTCAATATCCCCCACAGTTCCCCCAATTTCAATGATGGAGATGGTCTTCTCCTCTTCCGATTTTGCCTTGTAGATCCGGTCCTTGATCTCATTTGTGATATGGGGAATCACCTGGACAGTGCCCCCGCCGTAATCCCCGTGACGCTCCTTGTTCAGCACGGACCAGTAGATCTTTCCCGTGGTCACATTGGAGTTGGCATCCAGGCTCTCGTTGATAAACCGCTCGTAATGTCCCAGATCCAGATCTGTCTCCGTGCCATCGTCCGTGACGAATACCTCCCCGTGCTGGATAGGATTCATGGTACCGGGATCCACATTGATATAAGGGTCAAACTTCTGCATGGTAATGTGGTATCCCCTGGCTTTCAGCAGCCGTCCCAGAGATGCTGCCGTGATTCCTTTTCCCAGCCCCGATACTACGCCTCCTGTGATAAATACGTACTTGACCATGATCTCCTCCTGCTTTTCCTATGGTTCTTTCTCCTCTGGGTGCTCCTTCTATAAAAGTCCCTAAGGAATTGCTTCCCACTGGCTGAACTTGTCATAAAAAAGGCGTCAAAGACTCTACTGTAACAGTAGATTCCCTGACGCCATTGTCAACTCCTATGCAATTTATGGACAACACACCTGGCCCGAAGAACTTACACACCCTATGTGTTCCATGCAAAAACTATTTTTTAAGAATACTCTATTTTTTTCCCTTTGTAAAGAGTTTTTTATTTTCATTTTAGGGGTTGACATTCCCACGCATTTTGCGTAAACTACCTTTCATAAAGCAAAGGCGCTTTGGATCCTGGTCCAAGGTGCCTTTTTTATTTTGAAAGGAGACTACTCTTATGACGAAGAACATACCCGAACTATATGGAAGCCAGGTCTTCAATGACAAGGTCATGCGGGAAAAGCTTCCCAAGGACATCTACAAAGCCCTGCGCAAGACCATAGAGAACGGAACCCACCTGGAACTTGACGTGGCCAACTCCGTAGCCGTGGCCATGAAGGAGTGGGCCGTGGAACAGGGGGCCACCCATTTCACCCACTGGTTCCAGCCCATGACAGGCTTCACCGCGGAGAAGCATGACAGCTTCATCTCCCCGGCAGACAACGGCCAGATCCTCATGGAGTTCTCTGGGAAAGAACTGGTAAAAGGAGAACCGGATGCCTCCTCCTTCCCCTCCGGAGGGCTCAGGGCCACTTTCGAGGCCAGGGGCTATACGGACTGGGATCCTACCTCCCCTGCCTTCGTGAAGGACGGCACCCTCTATATCCCCACAGCCTTCTGTTCCTACAGCGGGGAGGCCCTGGACAAGAAGACACCCCTGCTGCGCTCCATGGATGCCCTTAGCCGGGAAGCTGTGAAAGTACTGCACCTGCTGGGACATACGGAAGTCACCGGGGTCACCACCACCGTGGGGCCGGAACAGGAATACTTCCTCATCAAGAAGGAAGACTATGCCAGACGCCGGGATCTGGTCTTCACCGGCAGGACCCTCCTGGGCGCCCAGCCCCCCAAGGGACAGGAGATGGAGGACCACTACTTCGGTTCCCTGAAGCCCTGTGTGTCTGCCTACATGCATGACCTGGATGAGGCACTGTGGAAGCTGGGAATCCCTGCCAAGACCAAGCACAACGAAGTAGCTCCCGCCCAGCACGAACTGGCACCTGTCTACAGCACCACCAATGTGGCTGCAGACCACAACCAGCTCACCATGGAGATGATGAAACGGATCGCGGAGAAACACGGTCTGGTGTGCCTGCTCCATGAGAAGCCTTTCAATGGCATCAATGGCTCCGGCAAGCATAACAACTGGTCCATCTCCACCAACACCGGCGTCAATCTCCTGGATCCCGGCAGGACACCAGCGGAAAATACCCAGTTTTTGGTATTTCTGGTGGCTGTAATCAAGGCTGTTGACGAATATGCAGACTTGATGCGCTTATCTGCTGCCAGTGCCGGCAATGACCACAGACTGGGGGCCAACGAAGCTCCCCCTGCCGTTGTCTCCATCTTCCTGGGGGATGAACTCACCGCCGTACTTAAATCCATCGAAGAAGACGGCAGCTTTACCGGACAGGACAAGGAACAGATGAATATCGGTGCCACCGTTCTGCCCCATTTTGCCAAGGATACCACGGACCGCAACCGTACCTCCCCTTTTGCCTTTACCGGCAACAAGTTTGAATTCCGGATGCTAGGCAGCGCCATCAGTGTGGCCAACCCTAACATTGTGCTCAATACAGCTGTGGCAGAATCCTTAAGCCAGTTCTACGAGACCTTAAAGGATGTCCCTGCAGACCAGATGGAGACAGCTGTCCATACCTTGGTGAAGGATACCCTCTCCCGGCATAAACGGGTCATCTTCAACGGCAACGGCTATTCGGACGAATGGATTGACGAGGCCGCCCGCAGGGGACTACCCAACCTGAAATCCACTCCCGATGTACTGCCCTGCCTGATTGCCGAGAAGAACCGGAATCTCTTCACCAGGCATCATATATTCACAGAGCCTGAGATCTATTCCCGGTACGAGATCCTGTTAGAGAACTACAGCAAGACCATCCACATTGAGGCCAGGACATTGACAGATATGGTCTATAAGGATTTTCTGCCCAGTCTCCTTGCCTACACGGACCAGGTGGCCTGTACCGTGGCCAACTTGAAAAGTGTGGTAAACCTGCCCTGCACCAAAGAGCTTGCACTGGTTACTACCCTCTCCCAGGGATATGGGGAAGTAACGGAACTGACGGAAAAGCTGGCAGCAGACACCGCCCAGGCAGAATCCATGGAAGATGCCCTGGAAAAAGCCCACTTCTACCACGATACCATCCTGCCGGACATGGAAGCCGTCCGCCAGGCTGCGGACAGCATAGAATCCCTGCTTCCTGCGGATGCCCTGCCTTATCCCGGATACTCGGATATGCTGTTCTATGTCTAAATGTGCAAAGATTTTCTAAGCGGCCAAGAGGGGGCGTAGCCCACCTCTTTAGTACGCCCGCTAAGAAAATCTAAATTGCACATAGAAGAATGCCCAGAGAGCGGGCATTCTTCCAAGCACGATTTTGTGCTTTGCTTGCGCCGATTGTTTGTGCCATTTTAATGGCACTGACGCCGCAGGCGGCATGACGGATGAATCCGGGAAGAACGCTGCTCTTGCGTTCTTCCGTGTGAGAAAGGCACAAAATCACGCTTGGAAGAATTGCCGCAAGGCAATTCTTCGAGGTGAAACTTAGAAAATCTTAGCTTGTGTACAAAGAGGTGAGCTATGCCCCCTCTTACAAGCTTAGATTTTCTTTTCACCTTTCATACTTCCCGCCTGATATATATCTTCCAGGACAGCAGCCAGGAGACTGTAAGCACTGCCACGCCCAGTCCCAGGATCCCGCCGCTGACAGCCAGGATATGCTCCGAGGCAGCTATCAGAAGATCCCTTATAAAGGTTCCCCCTGTCATGATATCATATTCCACCACCCCGATACAGGCCAGGCCGACCACTATGGCAGGTATATAATATCCCCATATCCTGCCTTTCATGTACCCCAGCCCAAACAGGGCGGGATAGGTGAACAGACCAAGCAGGGCATACAATAAGAATCCAAAAGAAAGCAGGGCCAGGCTCCAGCCCCAGTCTGGATACCATCTGGATAAGGAAAACAGGTTGGCCAGGGGCATCAGAGAAAAGCCCGCCAGAAGCCCTGCCAGAAACAGCAGGAAGGAAAAGAGATACCTGCCTGCCACCACCTGTCCCCTTGTTACCGGCAAGGTCAAGCAAACCCTGTCCAGATTCCCCTTTTCCTCCACTGCAAACACATTGATAGAGAAGGAAAATAGCAGGAAAACCGCCAGGGGGACCAGATAAATGGAGGAAAACCATCCTGTCACCAGAAGGCACACCGGTATCAGCAGTCCTCTCAAACGATAAGATTTTATTGCAGTCCAGTTTAAATACAGCATTCTAAGCATCTCGTATTCCTTTCCATATAAACAACTACATCGTGGATGGAGGCATTCTCCGTCACCGTATCGGCAGGCAGTCCCCCAATATGGGCAAGTTCCATAAGGCATTCATAGCCAGTGTCTGTCTGGCGTAATCCTATGGCATATCTTTGTTTCTCTTCTGGAATCCTTCCACCCCGCACCACACAGTAGGCATTGGCCAGTTCCTCCCTGCCGCCCTCATAGGAAACAGCACCCTTGTGAATATAGACGATCCTGTCTGCAATCCGCTCCAGGTCGCTGGTAATATGGGTGGAAAACAGTATGCTCCTGCCTTCTGGAACCATATATTCCCGGAAAATATCCAGCAGTTCCTCCCTGGCTGCCGGATCCAGTCCCCCAGTCGGTTCGTCCAGCAAAAGCAGCCTTGTCTCGTGAGAGAGATGGACTGCCAGGGCCAGCTTCTGCTGCATACCCTTGGACAGGTTCTTATACTTTTTCTTCGGATCCAGGCCAAAGCGGTCCAGGTATTGTCCATACTGCACCTTGCTCCAACTGCGGTAAAAGGGTGCCAGGACTTTTCCGATGTCCTCCGGGGTCCAGTTCTCCTGGAAGCAGGGATAGTCTGGCAGGATACCTGTCTCCTCCCTTATGGAGACTTCCCCCCAAGGCCTGCCCAGCAGACGTATCTCCCCGCTGTCTGGAAAGGCCAGGCCAGCCAGGATCCGCAGGGTAGTGGACTTCCCTGCACCGTTGGGACCCACGAACCCGCAGCATTCCCCCTCCGGAACGGTGAAGCTCACATCCCTTAGGGCAAATCCCGGATAGGACTTGCAAAGATTTCGGACTTCAATTGCATTGCTCATGGTATATCTCCTCCAGTCTGTTCTGTAAGTCGGAGAGATGTAAGCCAGCTGCCCTTCCCTTTTCCACCGCTGTCTGTAGCGACTCCTCAATCTCCCTAAGGTACTGGCGCCGCACCATCTCGGCATCCCCCTTGACAAAGGATCCCCGCCCCTGGACGGTGTAGATCAGTCCCTCTGCCTCCAGATCCCCATAGGCCCGGGTGGTGGTAATCACGCTGACCCGCAGATCCCTGGCCAACTGGCGCATGGACACAAGGGGCGTATCGGGGGATAGCTGGCCGGAAAGGATCTGGGCCTTGATCTGCATCTTGATCTGTTCGTATGCAGGGATTGTGCTCTGCATGGATATGGTAATGTGCATTTCCCTTCTCCTTCTCATAGTGTATATATTGAGTATATACACTATGAGAAGATGTGTCAAGCGTTTTCTAAAAAAAGGCAGCGTGCCCGCTGCCTTTCGCCTGTCTTCCTTCTCTGTCGATCTGCATTTCCTGTCACAAAAGCCTTTTCACCGGGAAAAAGAGATACTGCTTTCCCGTCCGGGGACAGGTGAAGTCATGTACCGCCCCGGCCAGTGCCATCTGATTGGCCTCCAGATACAGGATCATCTCCTGGAACGTATCCGGATTCTCATTCTCTACTTTCAGATATTCATAGCCCGGAATCGTCCACCTGGTCCATCCTTCCGGTGCCTGGGCATGGTCCTCGCATTCCACTCCAGCCAGATACAGCCCTTCCGTGAAATGATTCTGCCAGGGCAGGAAGCTGCGGGAAAAGTCAGACATGGCACCCCAGATGCCACACAAACTGCCGTTTTCTTCCTTCCTGGCCAGGTGCTGTACCTCAGCAAAATGGGAATTGGCATCCTCCCACAGTCTCTGGATAAAGTCCCCGCCATCTGCCGTGGAGCCTTCCTTGCCGATCATAACAAAAGATTCCTTGATACACCGTTCGATTTTCATATAGCACCTCCGTAACTGCACCCTCATGCAGCATCTTCAGACATCACTGCCTGCGGATTCCAGCATACCATATTCCACCGGCCTTCGCAAGACAGACCGGGGAAGGTTCCCATGAACGGAGTGAACAATAACTTGCTTTCCAGCCTGTTATGCGTCATAATGGACTTATCGTTCACGCGTTACGCTTCATCCCATGGAGGTACCCATATGAAACAAATGAAACACTTGATCGCCAAAACGATTGGCATACAGCTTCCCAGCCCCGGCACCCTTCCTCCTGTCCCGTACCAGGTGCAGGAGTCCATACAGGAAGAAGGCTATACACGGCAACTGCTTACATATGATTCCGGTAGTGACAGTGTTCCGGCTTATCTGCTGCTTCCGGATGTGCTGTCCGACAATCCAGCCATCCTCATTCACCATCAGCACAACAGGGAACACCATCTGGGCAAGGATGAGGTGTGCTACCGCCTTATAAGAGGTGTCTGATGCAAAAGGTGCTGGAGGACGCCAGAAACGGCATTACCCTGCTCTACAGCCTGCCCTATGTCTGCCCAGGGCGTATCGGCACAATGGGACATTCCTATGGCGGGAATACCGCCCTGTTTCTCTCGGCCCTGGATGGCAGAGTCCTGTTTTGCTGTGCAAGCGGCTGTGCCTGCACTTATGAGAACCGCATGCAGAACAATGTGGGAATCGAAATAGCAGGTGGCATCCATGGCAGATACGACATAGATGACCTGGTGTGCTGTATTGCGCCCAGACGTTTGCTCCTTGTATCTGCTGAGAAGGACAAATATTCCATGGATGCCCCTTGTATCGTGGAAAAGGCCAGACATGCCTATGCCAAGGGGTGCCGGCCAGAATCTGTATCACAAGAGATACCCCGGGGGCCATGCCATGACGCAGGAACGGTTTGATGATATCATAGAGTGGCTTGCCACATACGCCTAACAAAATAGGAGAAACGATACATTCCAAAGGAGGACACAGATGCATACCACACAGGAATTTTTCCCAGACGGCACCCCCATTGACCCCTGGTTCTACCACACGGCATCCCCACAACTGTCCGCACTGGGCAGGCAATATGTGCTCACAGAGCACGGCATCCTGGATGACGGCAGGATCCACACCGCCGGGATCCAGGCCTTGATTGACACCGCAGCCGCAGAGGGTGGCGGTGTCCTTGTGGTTCCCCCGGGCACCTACTTGACCGGTTCCCTGTATTTCAAGCAAGGTGTACACCTCTATGTGGCAGCAGGCGGCACCTTAAAAGGCAGCGATGACATCTCTGATTATGACCTGTGTCAGACCCGTATGGAGGGAGAGACCTGCACCTATTTTGCCGCCTTGATCAACGGGGACGGCCTGGACGGCTTTACCCTGTGCGGCCCTGGCACCATAGACGGCAACGGCCTGCGCTCCTGGAAAGCCTTCTGGCTGCGGCGGACCTGGAATCCGGCCTGCACCAACAAAGATGAACAGCGGCCCCGGCTGGTGTACCTGTCCGGCTGCCGGAATGTGCACTTTGCAGACTTGAACCTGCAGAATTCCCATTTCTGGACCACCCACCTGTACCGCTGCCATCATGTGAAATACACCAACTGCCGCATCTTCTCTCCTGCCGCCCCCATAAAGGCTCCCAGCACGGATGCCATTGACATTGATGTCTGCACGGATATCCTGGTGAAAAACTGCTACCTGGAAGTAAACGATGATTCCGTGGTGCTCAAAGGCGGCAAGGGACCCTGGGCAGATACCGCGCCGGAGAATGGCTCCAATGAACGGATCCTGGTGGAGGACTGTGTGTACGGACTCTGCCATGGCTGCCTGACCTGCGGTTCCGAATCCGTCCACAACCGCAATATCCTCATACGCCGCCTCACCGTCCTGGATGGCCACAACCTGCTGTGGCTGAAAATGCGTCCGGACACGCCCCAGCATTACGAGTATATTACCGTGGAATCCGTCCAGGGCAGGATCCAGAACTTTGTCAACATCAATCCCTGGACACAGTTCTACGACTTGAAGGACCGGAAAGACATTCCCCTCTCCTACGCCGACCATATCACCATACGGGACTGCAACTGCGACTGCGGCACCTTCTTCAACGTGGCAGAAGCAGAAAGCCAGTACCTGCTCTCCGATTTTACCCTGGAAAACCTGGAGATCCGGGCAGAGCACGCAGGGGCTGCCCTGGATGTGGTAAAGCATATGGATGCCAGGGATATACGGGTATCTACAAAGGAGTAGCTGGTTCCACAGCTACTCCCTTCCATTGTTTTTTCGTATGAGGGGCTGTATGCATTGTTTTTCCTGTACCGGATCTGTATCTACTGCTTTTTCCGTATGGGGACTTGTACCTATCTTCCCGCCAGGGCCTGTGCAATATCCTTCTGCATATCCATCACGGCCGCCCTGGAAGCCTCCGCATATCCGTGCTCCCCGTAGCGGGCATACGCTTCCTGCTGGTAGGCCGCTATGATTCCCCGGGAGGAATTGATGATGGCTCCCAGCCCGTCCTCATTGAAGAAATGAACCAGGTCTGCACCCTTACCGCCCTGGGCGCCATATCCGGGCACCAGGATAAAGGTACGGGGCATTATCCTGCGCAGGATCCTGCCCTGTTCCGGGTAGGTGGCCCCCACTACGGCTCCCACATAACTGTAGTCCCCGTCCTTAGGCATACACTCTGCCCCCCAGGCGGCTACCTGCTGTCCCACCAGTTCGTACAGAGGCTTCTCCTCCCCCGTCATGATCCGATCCTGGAACTCTCCGCTGCTGGGATTGGAGGTCTTCACCAGCACGAAGATCCCCTTTTTCTCCTCCTTGCATACCTTTAGGAAAGGCTTCACACCGTCCGATCCCAGATAGGGATTCACTGTGACAAAATCTTCGTCAAACCCGGCCAGACGCTGGCTCCCCACCTGTACTCTCCCCAGATGGCCCACGGCGTAGGCTTCCGAAGTGGAGCCGATATCCCCGCGCTTCACATCCCCGATCACCACCAGGTCCTTCTCCTTACAATAGTCTACCGTCTTCTGGAATGCCACCATGCCGGGTACCCCGAACTGCTCATACATGGCCACCTGGGGCTTCACCGCAGGCACCAGGTCGCAGATGGCATCCACGATTCCCTTGTTGTACTGCCAGATGGCCTCTGCCGCTCCCTCCAGGGTCTCCCCGTACTCTGAAAACGCTGCCTTCCTAATGTATTCCGGCACGAATTTCATGGTGGGATCCAGGCCCACCACAATGGGTGCATTTGTCTTCTGAATCTTGGATATCAGTTTGTTGATCATGGTTTTTATGTTCCTTTCTTAAAATATTTCCGGGCCGGTTTGTATTTTTATAGCGCGTAATGCCCTTCCCCACTGTCAGCGTGTGGACAGGAACTCATACTCCCGCCTGGCATTCCCATCATCGGGATAATTGGCCAGATAGGTACCCAGCAGCGCCTTCGCCTGTTCAAAATCCCCCAGATGCTCATACGCCACCACCTCATTGAAGGACAGGGACTGCATCATGCTCCCCCCTTCCAGCTCCTTCCCTGCCTGGAAAGCCTCCAAGGCCTTCTGGTACTCTCCCCGGTTCATTTCACACAATCCAAGCTGGTTATACATCTCCGCGTTGCCTTCATTTTTCGCCAGCCAGCTGTTGTATACGTTAGCCGCATAATTGTAGTCCCCTGTAGCCTCATAAGCACGTCCCAGATACAGGTAGCTCTCCGCACCACCCTTCTCCTTGGCCTCCTCCAGGGCCAGGTAGGCCTTCTGGTATTCTCCCAGATAATAATAGATCCTGCCCACCACATAATTGTCCATCTTGTCCCCGGAGGCCAGTGCCGCTTCCAGATAGGCCTGCCCTTCCTCCCGGTGCCCGAAATGCTCCAGCACCTGGTACAGCTCTATCAGCCTGTCATAGTTCTTCGGTTCCAGAGCCAGCGCCCGCTCAAAATCCGCCTTCGCCCCATCGTAATCAGACAGCCACATTCTGGCATTTCCCCGCAGAAAATAAGCATCTGCCTGGTTCTCCTTAAGGGCAAGAATGGCATCGTACACCTCCTTAGCCTCCTGGTACTGCCCGTTCTTCGTGTAGGCGGCTGCCAGATAATAGTTTAGGTCAAAATCAATATTCTCCACAATTCCATTGCTGCCTGCCAGGGATGCCTTAAAAGCCTCAATAGCCTGCTCATATTCCGTAATTCCCATATAAGCGATACCCCTGGCCCTGTCTACCAGCCTTAGGTTCTCTCCCTCCTCTGCCGCCTCATCCAGCAGGGCCAGCGCCTCCTGGTATTGCATGGAACCAATCAATTCCATGGCACTCTGGGTCTTCTCTTCTGTAGCCCCGCAGCCTGTGAGCATCCCTGTCAGAAGCAGACCTGCCACCAGGCAGGCACCTCTTTTTCCCGCATGCCCTATTCTATTTGATCCTATCCTTAAAACCATGCTCCGTTTCCTATCCCTTTGTATCCCAAAGAACTATCCGCACCTGTATCCTTCCCCGGTTTCCTTACCGCCCTACCTGCACCTGACAGCGCCCATTCCCCCTATCTGACACATCTGCGCCTGGCACCGGCTTTTGCTCCCTCACCGCCCTACCTGCACCTGGCAGTAACTGCTACTCATCCAGATGGGAGGTACAGTGGGGACACCTGGTGGCATCCAGGGCTATCTCACTCATACAGTAAGGGCATTTCTTCGTGGTGGGCGCCGCTGGCTTGTCCTCCTTGCGGACCAGTCTCGCACTGATAGCATTGATCCCTTTGACCAGAAAGAAGATCACCAGCGCTGTGATTAGAAAATTGATCAACGCTGTGATAAAATTCCCATAATACAGAACAGGTGCATTCTCGCCACTGCCCAGGGTAACATACAGATTCGAAAAATCCGTCCCGCCAAAGATCCCCAGGATGGGTGTCAGAATATCCTTATTCAAGGAAGTGACAATGGAAGTAAACGCGCCACCCACAATGACACCTACGGCCATGTCCATCACATTGCCCCGCATAATGAATTTCCGGAATTCTGCCACAAGCCCTTTCCCTTTTTCCAGGTTTTTAACGCTTTTCACATTCTTTTCTTTACCCATGTCTTTTCCTCCACCCTCTCCTGCCTTTTATGGAAATCCCTTTCACCTTGTACCATCCATTCCCTGGCAATGCCAGATAAATCTGGAATTACCTGGCAGTCCCTCACATCACCTTTTTCCATAGTACCATAAGAACGCCTTCCCCACAAGGGTTCCTGTCCACTTTCCCCGTATTTTAAGAGCCCAGGTTACTTACGCCGCTCTTAGCAACATAATGCACACAAAATGAGCAAAGAACGCTCATTTTGGCGCACGCAGTCTCGGGTTTGTCCCGCGAAGAATGCGTGAAAACACCTCGCGGCAGTATCGAGTGAACAGTAACGAGCCCAGTTACCGTCCAGACCACGGCTGGCGGAAAGATTCCCTTTCATAGTTTCGCCATAAAGAGAAGCATGATGCAACTAATATGCCACTTGACTTTATAATGGATACTATGACATCAATGAGAAGAACAGGAATGCAAAAAAACCAAAGGAGGAGACAATTACCATGACCAGGCGGACGATACAGATGATAAAGAAAAACCTTATATCTGCCATTTTCGGAATATCCCTGTTGTACAGCCTGTCAGCCTGCGGCAGCCAGGCCGCGGTTCCCAAAGACAGGACGGAACAGACCCGGCAGGAAAGCAAATCCACAGAACAGACATCAGGTGACCAGAAGCCGGATGGCACACACAACCTGCAGCCGAAAGGCGGGGAAACAGCCACTACGGAATCTGTATCCGATGCTTCATGGCCATCTGGCCGCGTCCCTTTTTTCCAGGATGATACCGGGAAAAATACCCAGCTGGCAGATGGCTGGCTCTACGGCTACTGGGATACACAGCTTTGCAGGGTGGACACAGCAACAGGGGCGTCCAAAATTCTCTACGAGGCCAAATCCCCCCAGAAAAGCTTCTGCATTCACAATGGCTACCTCTATTTTCTGGTGGAGAAACAGATCGATTATCCCGATCTCCGGGCAGGTCACAAAGCAGACTTGCATCGTATGAAATGTGATGGTTCCGATTCCAGACTCCTGGCTGAGGACATTGACCTCTCTGACACCAGGTATTGCCGCATGAATGTGTATGATGACATTTTATATCTGACCTCCCCCCATGGAAAGCTGGAAGATTGCCATTTTTTCCGGCTTCTGCAAGACGGCAGTGTACAGGAAACCGCCGCCTGCGATACCCTGTACGGCACATTGCCCCAGGGCTACCAGGATGCCTGCGGACAATACCAGTATCAGAACCTCCCCAATCTCCCCTCCTGCATGACTTATCTGGGATATGTCTTTATCTGCGATGAAGGAAACAGACTGTACCGCTATATCCCCGAAACAGGGCAGAAACAGAAGATCCAGCTCCCGGATCCCCCGGAATACAGACACCTCTTTCTGACAAACCAGGCGCTGGTCTATGCATTGGCAGATACCTGGTATGCTGTCAGCCTGGACGATGTGGAACAAGTCACTGAAATCGGAAAGCTGGACTGCACGAGCATCCGTTTCTGGGATGAGTCCGGACTCTATTCCGCAGAGCAAAAGGACAACGACAGCTCCTTACGCCTAACACGCCTTAACTGGAACGGGGAAGTCGAGATCCTGCACTACTATATAGAAGCTCCCGAACCCGGCACCTTCTGCAATATTCTCTACTCTGATGGCACCTGGCTCTATTACAGCCGGCTGGACAAAGGGGACGGCGTCATATACCGCATTCCCCTGGAAGGGAAGGAAGAAGGAAAGCCCTTTTACCTGTATTATGACAATCCCCTCAAAGATGTCTGCACACAGGAGAGTTTCGACTTTACCTTCACCGTGAAGGACAGCCAGATGGAGGGACATTTCTCCCTGTCAAAGGTGTTCCTGACAGAAGAGACAAAAGCTGCTGACAGAATAAATGCGTTTCTCCAGGAGCAGTACAACAGCCAGGAAGCATATATAACCGAGCAGATGGAAAATGTACGGAGCGCAGCCGCCGGAAATGAGCAGAAAATGGTCTTTTCCAGCGGCACTCTGATAGACAGCAGTATGTACACTTCTGTTGACTATATAGACGACCATTACATTGGCTTCACCATCGGATCGTATCAGTACATGCAGGGAGCTGCCCACGGCGTTTATGGCTATTCCCAATATGTATTCGACCGCACCACGGGTAAGCGGATACAGATCACAGATGTGGTGAAAAATACCCCCTCAGAGATCTGTGCCATTATTGCACCCTATGTGGCGGCCGGCTCAGACTGGGGAACCGAAGAAGAAGGCTGGGAGACTATCATCCTGGGGGACGGACGCTTCTATCTGACCCCGGAGGGAATCGGTATCCATTTTGATGTCTATGAGATGACCTGTTATGCCGCCGGCGCCCTGGATATCGTAGTCCCCTATGAAGAATTTAATATGGATCCAGCCATATGGAACTGACTGTATGGCAGCCCTGGTACTTTGTATTGAAAACCCTTGTGCAAATATCCTTAGGAATCAGCACAGGAACCCCGGATACAGAACACAGGGAACAACTGAATTGCCGGGGATTTTATCTTTTGTCAAAATAGCCCATGGACGATCCTGGTTTTCTGTTATATAGTAAAGATACCGGTAAAGGCTGTTAGGAATCAACTTTGTATAAGATGTTGGACAAAGCTTTCTATGCAAGGCGGAATATTCTTTCACAGTTCCTTAGGCGGCAGATACATAGCCGTCATTCCAGATATTTGACAGGAGGCACCCATGACAAAACAAGAAATATCCGAGATCAAGAAGCTGCTCACGCCAAAGAAGTGTTCCATCACCCGCATCTGCGGATGCTATGTGGACGGGGAGAAGAATAAGAAGACCGAACTGAAACAGGCTTTCCTGGCCCTGCCAGAGGAGGAGATGTTTAAATATTTTGAGATCCTCAGGAAAAATCTATCCGGCACCCTGGGTAAGAACCTGCTCACCCTGGAATTCCCCCTGGCCAGCGAAAGCGCAGGCGGTACCCAGGAATTCCTGCTGCGCCTCAGGGACAGCAGGCTGAAGGACGATGCCCTGCTGGAAGAGTACTATGACAGGATCATTGCAAACTACGAGTATGTGGGCAACTACCTGATCCTGCTGGTCCATGACGCCTACGATGTGCCTGGCCGGACAACGGACGGCATCGACATGGAAGATGCCTCCGATGAGGTCTATGAATACATCCTCTCCTGCATCTGCCCTGTGGAACTGTCCAAGCCGGGCTTGAGCTACAATGCGGTGGAGAACACCTTCCAGAACCGTATCCGGGACTGGGTGGTAAACCTGCCGGAGACAGGCTTCCTCTTCCCGGCCTTCACCGACAGAAGTTCCGACATCCACAGCGCCCTGTACTACTCCAAAGATCCGGAAGACCTAAAGGAAGGCTTTGTAGACCAGCTCCTGGGCTGTCCCCTGCCCCTGTCTGCCGGGGACCAGAAAGAGACCTTCCAGGTCCTGGTGGAAGAGACCCTGGGAGAGACCTGCGACCTGGAAACCGTGAAAAATATCCACGACCGTCTCACTGCCATGGCCGAGGAGCACAAGGAGGAACCTGAACCCCTAACCCTGGCCAAGAATGAAGTGAAAACCATCCTGGCCGACAGTGGTGTGGCCAATGAAAAGCTGGAACAGTTTGACCGCTGCTATGATGAGACTGCCGGGGAAACCACCTCCCTGCTGGCCAGCAATGTGATGAACACAAGAAGTTTCGAGGTGAAGACCCCGGATGTAGTCATTAAGATCAGCCCCGACCGCACTGATCTCATTGAGACCAGGAATATCAATGGGCGGGAATGTCTGGTGATCGCTTTGGACGGCGGTGTGGTGGTAAACGGCATCACCCTGCGGCCCCAGGGTGCCCCGGATCCGGAAGATACAAACGAAGAGGAGTGAGCTTCCTGCCCACTCCTTCCGTATCCTTTTCTGACATCATTGACCGCCGGTAACACAGTCTGATGAAAATCCAGGCAGGTCATTTGGCGAGATATAAACCCGTCTACACTTCTCCCAGCTCCTCTGTCAGCTGGCAGATCTCATCAATCATTCCTCCGATGGTCTCTATGGTATCCAGAAGCGGCCCGTCCGTGGTGATATCGATTCCTGCCATAGCTGCCAGTTCCTCCGGCGTACCGGTGCTGCCTGCTGCCAGCACCTTTTTCCAGTCTTCTATGGCACCCTCTCCTTCCTCTTCAATCCGTTTGCACATCTGGGTGGCAATGGTCAGACCGGCACTGTAGGTATAGGAATACAGGCCCATGTAATAATGAGTCTGGCGCATCCAGGTGTGTTCCGCCCCTTCCGTGATCTCCACATCCTCTCCCCAGAACTTTTCCAGGGTATCGCGCATAATCCCATTCAGTACCTCCGCCTGGACACTGCCACCCCCGTCTATGATCCGGTATACCTCCCGCTGGTATGCCGCCTCCAGCAGATGGGTTACAAAATTGTGATAATAGGTATGCCCCACCATGCTGGTGAGAACCCACCGGCGGAATCGCTTATCATCACTTGTCTTCAGCAGATAACGGGCCATCAGCAGCTCATTCATGGTGGAAGGTGCTTCCACAAAATAGGTGGACACATACGTGTCAAACAGGCTCTGGGCACTATTGCAGGCCTTAAAATGTCCGGCATGTCCCAGCTCGTGTGCCAGGGTGAACACATCCGACATCTTGTCATTCCAGTTCAGCAGGATGAACGCATTCTTTCCATACGGGCTGGCGCAGAAACCTCCTGTGGACTTTCCTGCATTCCGGGCAAAATCCACCCAGCGCTCCCTGTAGGCCGTGCGCACCATCTCCACATAATCCTCACCCAGAATGGCAAGTCCCTTCTCAATGTACTCCTTGGAGGCCTCTATGGTGACAGAAGGGTCGTATGCGGGATCCAGAGGCAGCTTCAGATCCGCATAAGTCATCCGGTCCAGGTGGTGGACTTTCTGTAGCAGCCTGGCATATCTGCGCATATGGGGAGCCAGTTTTTCCATGATCAGATCGATCTGGCGGTGGTACATATCCAGGCCTACCCTCTGGGAAAAGAGCAGGCTGTCATACACATTGCCGAATCCACGCAGGTCTGCCATGGTTTTCTCGGTCTGAAGGTTTGCATTGTAAGCAGCTGCCGTCACATTTTCATACGAAGCGATCTTCTTGGAGAAAGCCACAAAGGCCGACCTGCGCACATTGGTGCGGGGATCATACTCATAATTGTCCTCGAACAGGGAGTATCCCAGGGGAAATATCTCCCCATCCGCCTCAAAGTCCTCAAACTTCATGTCTGCCAGCTTAGCTGCATTGTAGATCTCATAGGGAGCACCCAGAGACTGGGACAGGGCCGCCAGAACCCGCTCCGCCTCCGGGTGGAGAAGATGAGCTTTGCTTCTAAGCAGACTTTCCAGATAACCGCTGTTGCCATTCCGGAAAGCAATCGCCTCCCGGATCAGGCTCTCCTCCTGGTCCATGATCTCACTGTCCACAAAGCTCAGCAGACTTCCTATCTCCGAAAGCCTCCGGCCGATCCGGCCGTTGCGCTCCTGATTGTGGCTGTCATAATAGTCCACCTCCACTGCCAGTCCACAGTAATTGCCCGTGAGTATCATCAGTTCACATACCTTACGGTACTCTGTAAGGCAGGCATCTATGGCCTGCGGTGTATCCAGCCTGCCCCGGTAGGTATCCGCAATCCTTCTGGCCATCTGCTCCATCTTCTCAGCATCCCGGTACATCTCCTCCTCGGTGGCATAGATCCGGGACAAGTCCCAGGTCAGCTCCTCCGGAACTGCCTTGCGGTCCTGTAGTCTTTCTTTCTGTTCTGCCATGTGTCTGCTCCTTTTGCCTTTATGCTATTTTTTCTTTTTGTCTATTCTCTTTGTTTTTCTGTTTTTTGCCTTTTTCATCTAATTCTCTTACCTTATGCCTGTCCTGCCTTTTTATGCCACAATCCCCCACGGCTATGCTGTTACCATTATAAGTTGCCAGGCAGATCCCGTCAACTGGATTTATTCTGCCAATGGATCGCTTTTTGAATCAGACAGAAGATTTCCAATATTATCAAGTGTCCTTTCCTCTTTTTCCGGGAATCCTATATTCTGCAACACAAATATTGGATTTCTGATGAGGAGGTAATACAGCACATGGCATCATCGAAAAAAGATACCGGGTTCTCATCTACCCTGGCGAAAAATACCCTGGATGATATCCCGTCCCCCAGATCCGATGCAAAGGAAATCGTAGGACTGGTTAAGCACGGTGGCAAGACAGAGGGTTACCAGCTCTCTGACGGTTCTACCGTAAGCAAGGAGGAGGGCATCCGCATGGCCAAGGACGGGGAAATCAGAGGAGTGGGGGTAGCCCATAGGAAGGATACAGAATATTTAAAGTCCATCCCCGATGATTCCGAGGGCAATAACCTGGGAAGCCTGCCTTCCATCTCCGGCTGATGGACCCTGGATGCAGACAGAAATTCCAAGGCAGGATATTCTCCTGCCCTGGAATCTTTTATCCTGTATTCCATTCTAAACCCGTTGCTTTTCCCCTCTAAAGTGCCATGCTACCCTGTAGCTACACAGGAAGGAAATCTGGCTTTCCCTCTGTCAGCTCATGGTTCCTTTGTCTTATCCAGGAAGCCCGTCTCTTCTGCTGTCATGCCTGCACTGGAATCCTCCCCGGCATCCATGTCCCTGTCATGTTCTTCCCCATCCCTGGACGCTTCGGCCTGCACATTCTCTCCCACACTGTTCTCCATGTCCTCGATCTCGTTCTTCATGGACTGGATTTTCGTGTCCTGGGCAATGGCCCGCAGGATCCGATTCACATCCTCCGGGGAGAACATACCGATCGCCTTGGATAAAAGTCCCAGACTGCCCCTGTTTACCTTCAGATTGCCTCCTCCGGAAAGAGGGATGTTCAGCACCTTTTTCGGATCGGATACATCTCCCAGACAGATGCTGTTGGTCCTCTCATCACATACAAAGCAGACCCCGTTGTATTCAATCACACCGTCTTTTGCCATATGTTCATAGGGAACTTTAGATGGCTTCCGCATATTTTCAATGGGATTTTCCTTGCCTGCCACAACCGCTTCATAGATAGCTGTGGCTTCTGGCCTCTGTGCAGATGCAGACGCTCCTGCATTTTCGCTGTCTGCCCCGTTTCCACTGCTGGTCACGCTCATGCCAGATCCCATATTCCTGCGCCCTTCTTCCTCTTTCCCGGTCGTCTGCCATACCCAGTCGCTGGTTCCCCCCTGCAACATGCCGGTCATGGAAAACCCACCGTACTTCCCACTGGTGGTCTTCTGGTCTCTCATCCTTCCTGCAAGAATGCCCTCTCCTCTGCGCTGTACATTCCGGCTGGCTCCCTGACTGGTCTGTTCTGTTCTCACGCCTACTCTCATATTTACACCCCGTGCCCCTTTTAGCGGGCATATCAATATTTGCTCTTTGATGCCAGACCGCAGGTCTGGCATAGGAAGTTTACTTCCAAATTTACACCTCCGTATGCGCTTCAGTGCATACCTAGCCACGCCTGTTGAAACTGCTCAAGTAGGAATTCATGATATCTCCCCTGGAATTGTACCGGCTGGATGCACTCTCCACGTTGGCGGCCGCATTGTCCTCTATCCTGGAAGACACATAGCTGATCCGCTTGAGAAAATCCCCCTTGGAACCAAACACTGCCTTCACCTTTTCCGCATCAGCACCTGCCAGTTTTTCCTTGTCCAGGGTCAGTAGCCCGTTAGAGCCAACCGTGATTCCGATCTCCTCCAGGGCATATTTATTTTGTTGCCCTGTCTCCTTTATGGACTGATGGTAATATTTGTCCAGAATGTCTGTTGACTGTTTTAAATTGTTCAAATTCTCGTTAAAAGCAGCCACGAACCCGGCCACCTGATCCGCTATGTCAGTGCCCACACCACCCTCATCCACTTTCTCCGAGAGGGCTGCTGTCTGCTGTGTCAGCTTTTTTGCTGCTTTCTCCATCTTCTCATAACGGCTCTTCTCATATCTGGTTGCCGTATTGTTTTTCTGCAGGGCACTGAACCTGCTGGCTGACAGTCTGTCCTTGCCTGCAAGACTGTTCTTACCCAGCGAATTGATATAGGACTGGCTTCCTGTCGTCCCTGGCTGGTTGATGTACTTCGCAAGGCTGCTGCCGGAATCCAGTCCCGCCCTTCTCCTGCTATACCCTAACATCTGTGTAGTCACCCGAATTCCCATACTGTAAACCTCCTGTGCAAATTGTGATCTATCTATTGTTATCTATTTATTGAAAGTTTCCTTCCAGACAAAACCGTCTCCCGCCCTGGCTTATTGCCCGCCGTCAAGATACCTGGCATAGGCCCTGGCAAATTCCGGATACTTCTCCCTGGCCAGGTATACGGTCTCTCCGTTTACCAGATGCACGCTTCCCATATCATATTCCTTCACCTTTGACAGATTCACCAGATAGCCTCTGTGACATCTGAAAAAAACTTCTCCCAGCAGCTCCTGCATCCCTTTCATGGTGGCATAGACACTGAAGACTTCCTCTGCTGTGTGGATCTCCACCTTGCGCCGCCTGCTCTCTATATACAGGATCTCTTCCGCATTCAGGTCATAATTCCGGCTCTTGGTCTGGAAGTGCACCCGCCCCTGGATAGCCCCTGCAATATCCGGCCCGGCCACCGGAAATCCTTTGATCTCCTTCATCATGGCCTGGAAATACCGGCCTGCCTCTTTCCACTGGTCCTCATTGCAGAAACACTTTACTTCGCATCCCGGTTCCCTGCCCTGGATCATGCGGCACAACTTCTCACAATTTTCCCTGTCCCCGTCACATATTGCAACCTTCATACCCTACCTCTTGTCTGTTAGATATTTCGGCCAGATCGCTGTAGACTTTTGTATCTTGTAACGAAATGTATGGCCAATGTCACCAATCGGTTAAAAGAAAAAATTTAGGACACATTTTCCTATAAAAAAGACAGCAAACCATGATCCCTCATCTGTCTGCTGTCCCTAGCCTTATTCTGGCGCTCCACTGTCTGCACCAAATCATTCCCTTATTCTGTATTTCGGCTATCCTGTATAAAAAGTAAACCGAAAATTCCAAATATACTTCGCCAATATAAGAGCTGCCCGGCTGGTATGGTAATGTCACAAAATCCCTATTTCCTCCAGGGCCTGTCTCCAGCAGTCCTCCGGGATATCCGGCCAATTGCAGAATCCCTGTGTCTGCCTACAGATCTCCATGGCTCTTTCCAGCAGCACCGCATGCCCCGGACAGTCTGTATGTTCCATCAGATGCCTCTTGGTAATCATGCTCCAATAGGGCGCCCGCCTGCCCAGCCCGGACTCATCAATTTCCCGTATGACACGGACTCGATCATACGGAAGGGACACAAATTCCTCCTGCCAGCCTCCCCCATCCCCGTGCAGGATCACAAAACGGCTTCTGCCATCCTTCTCCAGGGGCAGTCCCACTGCACCTGGATTTAGCAGTATTTTTCCTCCGTATTCCAGTCTGCCCTGGACATGGGTATGCCCACATAAAAGCATCTTCTCCTCACACCTCTCCAGCACCTCCTCTGTGTGGGCATTTCCCCAGGATACTCCCTCCCCCAAGTCCCCATTCTTCCATCGCATGGCTTTTCTGGTACTGTCCGGAGTGCCATGACAGACAAAAAGCGTCTGTAGTTCCCCGAACTGTAGACGCCGGGCTATGGGCATATGTTCAAAAAAGTCCAGATCCCTTTCCCGCAGCCTGTGATAGGCATACCAGAGCACCCCGGTAGTAGAATCGTATTCCCGCCAGCCCTGCTCCCCTTCTGCCTTGTACTGTAGCCAGTATTCCTCCTTGTTTCCACGGATGAACGCACAGTCATACTTCTCTCTATAGCCATACAGAAGGGCCATGGTTCTCTCCGGATAGGCCAGTTCGCCGATATAATCTCCCAAAAAGACAAAATGCCGGACACCCTGTTTCAGGGCATACGCCATACACTGCTCCAGCGCCACATAATTGCTATGAATATCCGCCATCACTGCCAGCTTCATACAGGTACCTCCTCTATCACACAGACTTCCAGACAGATCCGGGTATCTCCTTTTTCTGCCTGTCCTTTCCCCACAGCCTGCATCTTATGTTACTGGCAGTATAATGCCTAAATATGAATCTTTTCTTATGGATATCCTTAATAAACCCTTAAACTTCTGCCCCTTCCTCCTGTTTTAGTACATACCAGAACTTACAGAAAGTCCCGTTTATTGCAGATCTATGATATTGTCTCTTGTTGCAGCATAGTGCCTGCGGTCTTCGCGCATCGGTTGCTGTTTAAATCCGCTCTTGTGTCTTTTCCAGCAACAGCAGTTTCTCCTTTACTGCAATGCCGCCCGCATACCCCGTCAGGCTTCCATCCGTCCCTATCACTCTGTGACAGGGGACAATAAGGGAGATGGGATTATGCCCCACTGCGCCGCCCACCGCCTGGGCAGACATGCCGGGACGCCCCATCTGCCCTGCAAGCTTCTTCGCGATCTCCCCGTAGGTCACTGTCTGTCCGAAGGGAATGGTCAGCAGGATCTCCCACACAGCCTTCCTAAAAGGGGTACCCTCCATGGACAGCGGCGGTGTAAATGCAGGAGCCTTTCCTCCGAAGTATATCTCCAGCCATCTGTCTGCCTGTTCGAACACCTCCAGTTCCCTCTCCTCCTGGTTCCCAGACAGGGTGCCCCCAAAATATTTCTGGCCGTCAAACCATAACCCTGTCAGCGCCCTTCCATTGCTTGCCATTGTCATCCCGCCAAACGGGGACTGATAATGATGTACATACTCCATTTCTATACCCCCACATACCGCAAGCCTTGCCTGCGGTATGCACCAGTCAAAGACCCCGCTGCAAGCAACGGGGCATCAAATTTGTAACGCTGTAGAGCAGCGTGGTCTTTGGTCTTCGCTTCGGTCGGTGCTGATCATGCGCCACCAGCGCTACGCACCCCCTCGCGGCAGTCGCCAAATGTGCATGCAGGCATGCCCGCTTGGCTCATGGCACGCGGGTATAAGTGGCTTCCCAGCTTCTCCCATTCCCCCGGACATCCAGCCATTCCTATCAGGATCCGGAAAACCGGGCCAATGTACGGGATGATACTATATCCGCATCACAGATCAAGCGGACGGAACGCTTCAGCATATTGCGATTTTATACGAAGCCTTCCAGACACCGTCCGGCTCCACCAGGTTCCCCCATTCCCGCTCTTCCAGGGTTCCGTCAAAATCCTCCCTGTCGCATCTTCCATACCAGGGTTCTATACAGACGAAAGGCGCCTGCTTACCCGGCGGGGACCACACCCCGAACAAAGGCGCTTCCATGGTCACTTTCAGATAAGGGGTTCCATCCTTCCCACAGAGCGTAACCGTATCCGTCTGGTGATGCTCCACCACCAGGGCATCCCGGTCAAACAGATGCTTTGTCAGTCTAAGGCGTCCGTCCGTCAGTTCATACAGATCCTTTCCGTCCGTGGCCAGTCCGTTTTCACTGATCCGGGTGCTGACAATCTGTGTGGCACTGCCAAATCCCACGAAACAATCTGTCTGTTCCTCGCCCCGGCCCAAAGGACATTTAAAAGCCGGATGTCCTCCTATGGAAAAAGGCAGCGGCTCCGCTCCCGGATTCTCCACCTGCCAGCATACTTCCACCTGGTTTCCCCGGAGTACATAACCTACTTTCAGTAAAAATTCATACGGGTATCTGTCCAGGGTACCCTGGCTGGAGGACAGACCAAACCAGAGGGACTCCCGGTTCTGGGAGAGCAATTCAAACTCCATATCCCTGGCAAATCCATGCTGGGTCATGGCATATGTCCTGCCTTTTGTCCGGTATTCCCTGTCTTTAACACCTCCCACAAAAGGAAACAGCACCGGGGATGTCCTGCCCCAGTATTTTGCATCCCCGCACCACATATATTCCTGTCCGTCACTTCGCCTTTTCAGTGATTTCAGTTCTGCACCATGACTGTTCACGGCGATGGCAATCTCCTCATTTTGCAACTCATAGACAGCCATATGATACCTCCTTTTCCAAACGTCCAATATTTTTACAGGGCATCCATCCGCACAGATAAAAATTTTCACATCTGCTGTAGCTGATTCAATATGTAACGCACTTTGCAGACAGCATCCTCCACCTGCCTTCTGGCTTCACTGATCCTGGACTGTACCAGCCAGTCCACGATAAAGCCATCGAAAAAATAATCGGCAAAGGAGAGAAAATCCCCTGTCTCAATGTGGAATTCCGCGATGGTCTCCACATCCATCAGTTCCTTCTGGAAACATTTCAAGGCACTGCGCGCCTCCTGTAACAGCCCTTCCGCATCCTTCATTTTGGACTGTTTCATAAAGGTGCTGAGGAGTCCGCCTCCCAGCATATCCCAGATGCCCCAGTTGCCTGCGCTGTTCAGGCAGTCCCTGGCACGTTCCAGCAAAGACAGAGCCCTCTGGCCTGCCTCCATTGCCTCCCTCATCTCCTTATCGCAATTGTATACTTTGTTTCCCATAAGCCCCTCCATTTTTGTCTGCCAGACTTGATGACTGGTACCTTTCCTGTTACTGCATATACAGCCATCCGGAAGGCACCGTCAAGAATGGACTAACCTCTTTCTGTGTCCAGTATACCTCTGCCACCCATCCCTAAACAGCAACGGATTGCGCACGATAATACTCTTTATTCTGCATAACAGTCATTTACACCTGCTCATACTTCTGCCAGATGAAGTCCCTGGCCTGTGTATTGTTCTCCGGATTGGTATCCTCCAGGGTGGCATGGATGAACGGCTTTCTCTCCTTCATGAAGCGCAGTATGGAGGTATAATCCATCTCCCCGAAGCCACAGCCCACGGACACAAGACCTCCCTCCCGGATCACGAAATCCTTCAGATGTACCATGGCAATATCCGGGCCAAGCAGATCAATGGCCTCCTCAATAACCCACTGACGATCCTGGTAATTGGCCATATCCAGCAGGTTCACAGGATCGAAGATAATCTGCAGATTGGGGGAAGCGATCTCGTCCAGAACCCGTCTGGCCCGCCTGGGATTGCTCACAATATGGCGGTAGACAGGCTCGATGGCCAGCACCACTCCCATCTGCTCTGCATACTTCACTATGGGCCGTACATTCCGTATGAAGAGCTGCAGTGCTTCCTCGGTATGGCACTCCGTGGTAAAGGTGTACGTCTCATTGGGTGCCCCGGTCTCCGTACCCACCACACCACAGCCCAGCCAGGAAGCAAACCGAATATGAGCCATATAACGATGCACGGTCTTGGCCAGCTGCTCCTCATTGGGATCTGCCAGATTCAAATAGCAGCCCAGCACTGCAATGTCTACCTGGTTCCTGGCAAATACCTGTTTGATGTACATGGCCAGTCCCGGCGTCATGGCCTCATCGGTGGTGGGAAATTCCTGGATCACCTTGGCAAGGGCCAGATGCCCGCAGGCAAAGCCCAGCTGGTGCACATCTGCGATCCGCTCCTCGAAGGGTAGGTCTTTTGTGTCATGTAATCTGATTCCTAACTGCATACTGCCTCTCTTTCTGCGGCAAATGCCACCCATATGGTGCATCCTGCCACTCTTTATTCCCCCGGGCAATGAGCCAGGCGGATGCGTCAGCATCCATTTGGCGAATGCCGCGGGGATCACATCCCCCGCTGCCTGTAGCGCTACAAGCTTGATGCCCGCGTGCTTTAACACGCTTTGCTTCGCAGCGGGGTTGTTGTATCCGGCCTATCTCTCATACACTGCAAATTTCTCATTGCGGAAGGTCTGCCTGTACCCGCCTTCCTCCATGAATCTTTTGATCAGTTCCCACTTTGCATCCGTTTTCACGGCAAAGCTCTTTCCCAGGCCGTATCCGGCGGCCGGATTCCCGGCAATCTCCTGGAGCCACTTTCCCTTAGGGCCTGTCTCCAGGGCAAGCTGATCCAGCGCATCCTGCAGGGCATCCACATAACCTTCCAGTTCCAGCCCATAAAGATTCTCCAGGATAATGACCGGAGTTTCCTTCCCGGAGTCTGTATCCAGTTCCTCCATATCCTTTTCCATGGCTTCCAGGCTGTAGGATTCCAGGTCACACCAGGAATTGAAGGCCGGAGGCATCTGCAGGTAGTAGGCCAGGGAGGGAATCTGCCCATAGAGGATCACTTCCCTGCCCTGTAGATGGTTCTGCGCCATATACTCACTGATCTGGCTCATCCACCGGGCCTTGGCAGGGGACATCCCTATGCCCCTCAGCATTTCATTGTTCTCCACCGTGGCAGATACATCCTGCACTCCGGTGGCCTCTGCAAATACGAACTTAGCCCCAAAACAGCCAAACTGCACCATGCACAGCAAAAGAAATGCCACCAGAAGTCCTTTGGCCGGAAACAGGGACAGCTTCATATGGCCTGCCTTCCACTCTCCTGACTTCAAGAAACGGTAACTTTGCCACAGGGTGTAAGGCGCCACCACAAACAGATTGTTCAGGCTGGGTAGCACTTTGTTGTTGCTGCCCAGGGAAGTCAGCAGGATCACCAGGATCACCAGGCCGCTGACCAGCTTCTCCTCTTTACCGGTCCCCTGGTGGAAGATCCGTACAGCGGCCATGGCCATGGCCAGCATCAGGAAAACAGGACCCGGACGCCAGATGGAGTCATAGCTGTAGAAGGAAAAGGAACAGAATCCCCTGGCATAGAGCCATACCAGCATACCAATACTCACAGCCACCCACAGAAGACGCAGACCTATATGCAGAACTCTCTGCCACAGGCTATCCCCATCCTCGCTCCCGGGTTCTTTGCTCCTGCTCCTATGTCCCTCTCTGCTCTCATTCCCCCGGGCCTTTCCGTCTGGTATACTCTTTTTCCCCTGCAGGAGACGCCCTTCCAGCCAACCTGCCACTGCAAAGAGCACCAGCCCCGCCGCCAGGATCACACCCATACGTATCACCCAGTAAAGATTCTCCACGTAAGTGCCCACGATACTCATAATCATGGCTTTGGCCGTATAGTCTGTGGCATTTTCCGTCATGGCAAACAGCCTGCGGATGCCCATGCCATATTCCCCCAGCCCATAGCGCAGGTGAATATAGGAAAACAGCACCAGAAGCGCCCCCAGATAACCCACAAGACACCAGAATGTGTCCCCAAGCAGTCTACGCCAGAAAGGAACCTGGGATATTTTCCTGCAATGGCTCTCTGTGTCTGTTCCTTTCCTGTCTGCGTCCTGTCCATGGGATCCATAACTGCCTTTTTCCTTCCCGCTTGCCCGCTTTCTTCCCTCCATCCACAGGATCAAGTCGTACGCCCAGACTGCCAGGATCAGCCCCATCTGAGGCAGATTTGAGAACCGCACCAGCACATTGGCCCCCAGGCAGACACCTGCAGCCACCAGGCAGCCCTTTCTCCCCCGGGTCAATCCCTGGTACAGCCATATCACTGCCCCCAGAAACAGCACATACGTCAGATAATTGTACAGAAGGGCTGTGGGACACCAGCAAAGACTCTCCGCCACAAATTCACCTACGAAGACGATCCATGCCGGCATCTTCAGCTTCCTGGTACAGAAAAAATATCCCAGCAGCGCCAGCACGGTGACAAAAAGCCCTGTATAGAAATTCATACCCACCAGGGTTCCCCCATAGGGCAGTTTCGTCAGAAGCCACCCTGTTCCGTTGGCCAGATAGGTGGAAAACAGCCACATAGGATCCATGTGTTCCATTCCCATGTAGGTGAAATTGGCATAGTTGTAACCTGTATCCCACAAATCCAGTCCCCAGCCTATATGACGCAGGGGATAGAGTGCCAGGATCACCACAAAAAGGTTCTCCCACAGATTACCGGTATTGGCAAAAATGCTGCCTCCTGTCACTTTTCCACTTCTCCTGTGGCGATTCCCGCAATCCCTGTTTGTAACTTCTAAAGTCCTCCTCTGCCGGTCATCCGGCCCGGTTCTTCCCAATGCCATATGCGCTCCTGTCCCATTTCATCAATTGCCAAACAACGCTGCTGTCTTCGCCATGCGTTCCGCGATCTTGACGCCGAAGGGACATCTGCCCTCACATCCCCGGCAGCCTGTGCACTCGTCCGCATGGTGTTCCAGCGCCTCATAGTGGGCCTTCACCGTAGCCGGAACTTCTGGCTGCATGAGAGCCAGATCGTAATATTTGTTCACCATGGCAATGTCAATTTTCACCGGGCATGGCCTGCAATGACCGCAGTAGGTGCATTCCCCTTGTCCGAAGGTATGGCGGGGTGCCCTGGCCAGCACGCCTGCATAGTCTCTCTCTTCCTGTGTGGCCGTCTCATACGCCACTGCCTGCTCCACCTGGGCGGGTGTGTCATATCCGGCCATAACTGCTGCCACTGCCGGACGGGTCAGACAATAGTGAATACACTGCACGGGTGTCAGGGCAACCCCAAAGGGGGAGCGCTTTTCATCAAACAGACGGCCTCCTGCATATGGTTTCATGACCGTGATTCCCACATCCTTCTGCTCACAGAGTCTGTACATTCCTGCCCGGACTGGGTCGATACCACTGTAGCCATCCTGGTATTCCTCTGCAAAGTACTGGTCGATATTGTCGGTGGGCGGCAGCAGATCGAACGCAGGATTGACACTGAACATCAGCATCTCTACCAGGCCGCTTTCTGCCGCTTTGACAGCTATGGACGGGTTATGGGTGCTCATGCCGATATGCCGTATTTTCCCGCTGGATTTCAGTTCTTCCACATACCGGATAAAAGGACCGTTCATGGCTGCGTCCCAGTCGCTCTCCTGGTCAATGAAATGGATCATACCCAGGTCTATATAGTCTGTCTGCATCCGAACCAGCAGATCCTCAAAAGCCTCCCTGCATTTTTCCGGATCGCGGGTACGGACGTACTGCCCATTCTGCCAGGTAGAACCTATATGGCCCTGGATCAGCCAATGTTCCCGCCTGCCCCATAGTGCCCTGCCGATATGGGTGCGCACGTTAGGTTCAGACATCCAGCAGTCCAGTATATTGATGCCCAGCTCATCTGCACGGTCTATGACAGCCTTGCACTCCTCCTGGTTGTGGCGCTCCAGCCATTCCCCACCCAGTCCGATCTCACTGACCAGTAAACCTGTTTTTCCAAGTCTGCGGTAATTCATCCTGTCTTTCCTCACTTTCTACTGTATTTTCCAGCATGTTGCCATCCTTCACAAGCCTCTCCATCTGGTTTCCGGTTCAGACTAAATTTCCGTCCCCTGCAAACCAGCTGTCCGCTTTCCTCAGCCACCCTTTCCATCCTTGATATACCCTTAATTTCCCCAGACATTCATCCATCCCTTTCAGCACCAGCACACGCAGCATATCCACCAGCACACCACACACAAACACACAGGTTACTGCTATGGCCACACCCGCAGCCAGTCCCCACACAGACGTGATCCTCTCCGCCCCAAGCCAGTTCTGCCAGGTATAGCGCAGTCCCAGATTCTCATGAAGCAGATAGACCCCCAGGGTGTACGGCCCTATATGATTGACCAGTCTGGACAACCATCCGGAGACCTGCATCCGGGAAAATGCCGCAAATAACCCTGCCGCTGCCAGAAAGACCAGGATATGGTTGTATTCCAGAAACACCTTCAAGATCAATTCCAGGCTACCGGTCCGCAGATAGATCTCCCTAAGACCAAAGGTTCCTCCAAAGACGGCCAGGCAGCTTCCTATATACAGAAACACGCCCCTCCCCCTTTTCTCCAGAAAAGATACCCCGAACCGGCGCATATAGGCTGCTGCCACAAACACACACAGATACCACAGGCAGTCCAGTCCTTTCTGGTCCGCCTCCAGCCTTGCAGGCAGCAGGCTCTTTAGGAGACAGAAGGCGAAAAGCAGACAGCAGGCCGCCACCTGCATCTGCCGTCTGTCCATCTTCCTAAGGGCGATACCCATGAAAGGAAGCAGCAGATACAGAAAAACATAAGCCGTAAGGAACCAGTAATGGCTCATGGAAACCGGAAAAAGTAAGGTCAGAATATAGTGGGTATCCACAGGTGTCTCCATGACTATGCCAGTCAATGCCCCCAGCAACCCCACCGCCACTGAATAAACCCACACCTGGAACCACAGCCCCACCAGACGACTTGGCTTAAAAGAGGAAGTACACAGCAAATAGCCACTGAGGAACATATATACATTCACAGCCACGATACAGAAACACTCCAGTAGCCAGGCAACCAGCCCAGTACTGTCCATGTCCGTCCCGGTCAATTCCGGCAGCAGACCGCCTTTTCCCAGATAGTGAAGCACCACCACCATCATCATGGCTACACATCTGAGCAGTTCCAGATTCGCCATGCGCCCTTGGGGAACGCCTGCTGCCCTTTTCCCAGGCCCTTTTCTTTCTAATTTCCCGTACTCTGCGTCCTGCATGTTATCCACCTCCTGTCCCCCGCCGGGGTCCCTGTCACACCACTGCCTGGATCAGCACTTTCTCTCTGGATGCTCCTTCTAACAGCACCCCATAAAGCATTTGCCTTACATCCGAATAATCCTCCAGAGCGTATTTGAAAGTTGCTTTCTGATAGCTGTGCATTTCCCCCAGCTTTTTCCAGCTTATCGTTTCCATATTCCTATTATATTTCACCGCTAAAAGGAATGCAATCCCCCAAACCAGTTGACGGACAAACCAAGGGCCAGATGAAAAGGAATTCTCCATCTGGCCCATCTATGCTGCTTACGGCATCCCGTCCTCCGTTATCACTGCAAACAGCCACCGGCTGCTAACAACTCCTCCACTTCCACAAAGCAGGCCTGGGTCCTGGTCTCATTGACCGGATGGTTGAAATAGATCCGTTTCCCGTCCCTGGAGAAAGTGGGATTGGGATGTACCTGCAGCTTCCAGATGCAGGTCTGGAAATCCTGGCCGCCGAAAGTAGCTACAGGCCGGGTCTCTCCCCTGCGGTACAGGAAGATATCTGCCGGATAGCCCGGATAGGCCCTGTCTCCCACGAACCATTGCCTGTCGGGGGAGCCGTCTATATGGTTGCCGATGCCGCCCAGCGTCTCCAGGCATTGTCCGTCCACAGTAAACCGCTGGATCCTACTGCTGTCCATCTCGATCCTGTGGCCATCATAGTACTGCCTGGTGGCCATATAGGTATCATCGTCATACCAGAGCTGATGAACCGGCTTGTCCGGGATCACATGGGTGTTGCCCGTATCCAGGTCAATACATCCTAAGGCCCCGAACACCGGGCAGTTCTCCACACTAAGCCGCATCATGACCCGGGTGGCAGAAGGATTGAGCTGCACATGGCTCATGGAGGTGGTATTCTTCCCCGGCACACAGCCACTGCCCGTCACCATGTCTAAAACGGTCTGTTTATCCGCCACCCGCTTGATCTTCCCGGTGGCCAGTTCCAACAGGTAGATGCCACAGCAGTCTATTTCGGGATGTTCCGGATTCTGGTCTAGGTATTCCTCGGATATAGAGAAAGGATACCAGCCATTCTCCGCACAGTGGCTCTCCTTGCCGAACAAGGGACCATACATTACTTCCCCTGTATGGATGTTCAGGATCCGGATGGCTGTCAGTCCTCCTGCCATATCCCGGAACACAATGTGGTCATTGTCCACAAAGGTGGCCGATGGGCCGTTATGGTTCTTGCAGCTTACCGTGTATAGCTTCCGCTGTTCCCCCAGAGTCTCTCTGTCACAGATCCAGATCTGTGTCTCGTCCCCATACTCCTCCGTCAAGGAAGGCTTGCGCCCATACACCAGCCACTTTCCGTCCGGACTCTCCGGCTGGCCGCCATTCATACCCCACAAGGTGGAGCCTTCGAATTCACATACTTTTTTCATGATCCTTTTACCTGTCCCTTTCCTGGCCCAATGCCAATCCTGTCAAACCATTGTTTCAAAGACTCCCTTTCCAAGCCGATGCCCTGCTACAAAGCATATGCCCCAGACATCAAGTTCCGGAATCCCCCTTGCTTCCTTGAAATCCATCAGACTTTCCCGCCTTTCATGAGTTGCTTCATCAACCTGCGCGATGGCCCTTCCCATCAGCGGCGGCACCGAATTGCCTGTATCCCGACCATAAAACGGCTGATACAGATGCCGGCATCTGCATCATTTGGCAGTACCTCTTCCAGGCCTTCCTGCACAAATGCCACTATTTCAAGGATATCGTTTTTGTAGTCCATCTACTCTGTCCACTCTCCCATTTTCTTCAAGGTCTCCTTCACAGACCAGGCTACAGCCCTTGACACATTTACGGTGACTGCATTGCCAAACTGTTTGTAGGCCTGGCAGTCGGACACCGGTATCACAAAAGTATCCTCAAACCCTTGCAGCCGGGCACATTCCCGGGGCGTCAGCCGCCTTATCCTGCCATTCTGTGTCACATAATTGTCCTGGCAGGCCCGGTGCATCTTTGCCATGGTCGCACACAGGGGTCTTGCAACTTTCAAGTCAATTTCTGATTTCGCTTTATATCCGCCTGTTCCATTAGACAGGATCGTAGGCAGAATCCTGTCTGACAGAAAGTACTTGTCGCCAACCTCCCGTTCCAGCAGATCCTGCAATGTACTGTCCAGTTCCTGCACCGGAGGAAATTCGTATGCCACCTCCCTGTGAAAACACACAATATAGGTCCTGTTCCTGGTCTGAGGTACCCCGTAGTCCGCGGAGTTCAGAATGTTGCAGAATACCCGATATCCCAGTTCCTTCTCCAGGATCCGATGTATCGTATTGTAGGTATTTCCATTGTTGTGTGTCTTCAGGGAACGCACATTTTCAAGAATGACTGCCTTGGGCTTTTTCCCTTTTTTTATTTTATGGTCCAGGATCTCTGCTATCCGGAAAAACAAAGTCCCCCTTGCATCCTCAAATCCTTTCTGCTGCCCCATCATACTGAACGGCTGGCATGGAAATCCCCCTATCATCACATCACAGTCCGGAATGTCCTCCAGCAGAATCTCATTGATATCACCCAGTACGATATGTGACCCAAAGTTGGCCCGATAGGTCTGCACAGCAAATTTGTCGAAATCATTGGCCCATATGATCTCATATCCTGCATCCAGGAAACCTTTGTCCAGACCTCCCAGGCCGCTGAAAAAAGATACTACCTTCACGTATTCTTATGCCTCCGTCTAATTCTTTACACATTATATAAGGTTTTTATCAGGGTGTAAACAGAAGTTTTTGAAAATACCCTTGTATGGCTTTTCTCTCTTTTGCTATAATGAAAGCAATAATACCGGCACATCCCCACTGCACCATATCACCAGAACCAGATCAGAGTGCCGGTTAAACCACCAAAAGGAGACCCCATGCTGGACGCCTACAAGGAACTGACCCCCGTTGTCTACGGGAAAAATGCCATTAAATATCTGGAGATTGCGTCCGGGCCGGGACAGACTTGTTTTGAAATGCACTGGCATGAACGGATGGAGATCCTGCATGTGTGCAGGGGAACGCTTCTTTTGTGTCTGGGGGAGAACCATCTTACAGTTCCAGCGGATTCTGCTGTGATCATTGTGCCCTGCATGATGCATGGTGGTGTTGCCGGAGTAGATGGAGTCAGCTACAAGACCATCATGTTTGATGTGGAAAAATTCTGCAATGCCACCTTAGCCTCAGAGAAATATCTGGTACCGCTTTACCAGCGCCATACCAGTTTCCTAAGCCAGACTTCCCACCCTGATATCCTGGCTGCACTGGGTCATCTGGAACAATACCTGAAGAAAGGGGAAAAAGGCCAGAAGACCAGTCCCCTGTGTGCCATAGGCCAGGTCTATGGCATCATTGGCCTTCTATACCAGCACTGCCATGTGGCAGATCACCGGCCCGGACAGGCCCATGGAAAATTCAGCAGTATCCTGTCGTACATCAATGATCATTACACAGAAAATATTTCCTCCAGGGATATCAGTGCCTTGTTCGGATACGATGAGACTTACTTCTGCAGGCGGTTCCGGGAAGTCACCGGGCTTCCCCTGATGAAATACCTCCGGATCCTGCGGCTGGAGCTGGCCCGGAGGCTGCTGGAGGATACAGCAGATGCAATCGGCAGCATCTCCTGGAAATGCGGTTTCCACGACATGGGGTACTTTTCCAACTGCTTCCGAAAACAATACGGCATGTCCCCGGCAGGCTACCGTGCAGCTTATCGGAAAACGGGCAACTCCCTTACAGCAGACTGACCCCTGTCTGCCAAAAAAAGCAAAAATAATACAAATCCAAGTCTAAATTATTCCACTTAGGGAGAGCTTCCTGTGATACCATGAAAAAAGATACCAGAGCCTTGGGCCAAAAAACACCAAGGCCAAACAGGCCTATACCACAATGGCATACACAAGGTGCCACACCAAAGGCCTGTGTCTGCGCTGTACAGCCAGACGCCATCCCTATAGACTGGAGGATACCCTATGAAAATCGGAACCTGCGTCAACTTTACTTCCATGGAAGACATGCCCGCCAAGCTGGCTCTGCTGCGGCAGCACGCCTTTGACTCCTGCCAGCTTCTGGCCTGGAACCCCCGCCTGTGGACAGCAGAAAATGCCGTGCTGTTGCAGGAAATGCTACAGGAATATGGCATCACCGTATCCGCCTTCTGGTGCGGATGGGAAGGACCCGTGGTATGGGATTTCTATGACGGCCAGATCACCCTGGGACTGGTTCCCCCCGAGTACCGGCAGATGCGCATCTGCAATCTCATAGACGGGGCTGACTTCGCCCACAGGCTTGGCATCACCGATGTGGTGACCCATATGGGCTTCATCCCGGAAAATCCCAATGACCCCAATTTCAACGGCTTCTGTGTGGCTGTGCGCACAGTGGCGCAACACCTTTGCGCAAACGGCCAGTACCTGCTGTTCGAGACTGGCCAGGAGACCCCTGTCACCATGCTGCGCTGCTTTGAGAAGGTGGGTTGTGACAACCTGGGTGTCAATCTGGATACAGCCAATCTGATCCTCTATGGCAAGGCCAACCCGGTGGATGCCCTGGATGTGTTCGGGCGCTATGTGCGGAACATCCACGCCAAGGATGGGCGCTACCCGGAAAACGGCCACCACCTGGGGCAGGAGACCCGCATTGGCGAAGGCAAGGTGGATTTCCGCGCCCTTTTTGCACGGCTCCATGAACTGGGGTATGATTCCCATGTGACCATAGAGCGGGAGATTGATGGCAGCGAACAGATCCGGGATATCCTGGCTTCCAGGGAATACCTGGCACAGATCATTGACGAAATATATGGCACAAAATGTTGCGGCTAATTACGGAGGAGAAACTATGACACAGACCAAAACCCCACAGAATCACACCACAGCTCCCAGTGGCACCCGGCTGAAAGTGGGCCTGGTGGGTGTAGGCGGCATCAGCGGTGCCCACATTCCCGCCTGGGAGGCCATGGAAGAGACCGAACTGGTGGCACTCTGCGACATCCGGCAGGAATGTCTGGAACCCTACCCGGAGAAACACCTATATACCGACTTCTCCAGGATGCTGGAGCAGGAAGATCTGGATATCCTGGACATCTGCCTGCCCACTTATCTCCATGCCGACACCGCCATCCAGGCCCTGTCGAAGGGCATCCATGTGCTCTGTGAGAAACCCATCTCCCTGAATGGGGCAGATGTGGACCGGGTCTACACGGCAGCCCGTGAATACCATGTCAATTTCATGGTAGCGCAGGTACTGCGCTTCTGGCCGGAATATGAACTGGCCAAAAGCCTGTATGACTCCGGAAAATACGGACAGCTTCTCACCGCTTCCATGACCCGTCTGGGCAGCTACCCGGCCTGGAGCTGGGACGGCTGGATGATGGACGAAGCCCGCAGCGGCCTGGTGCCCTTTGACCTGCATATCCACGATCTGGACTTTTTGGTGTATGCTTTTGGAGCCCCCAGGGACATGCATGTCCACCGCAGCAGACGGCCCGAACAGGACTATCTGCAGGTGGTATATGACTATCCTGGTTTCTTCGTCACCACACAAGCCTCCTGGTATGCGGCTCCTTACCCCTTCACCTCAGCCTTCCGCTTCCAGTTTGAGCGGGCTATTCTGGCCTGTGAACAGGGGGAGTGCATCCTGTATGAGACAGACGGCACCATCCGAAACCTCACCGGAAAAGCCACCGGGGAGACCGGCTCCATCAACCTGCCAAAAAGTGATGCCTACGCCAATGAAATCCGCTATTTCAAAGACTGTATCCTGGAAGGCAGGTTCCCGGACAAGGTAAAACCAGAGGAACTGGAGCAGGTCATCGGGCTATTGAAACAGATCTAATGCGTTATCCGAAGCTCTTTCACTTCCATACCACCCTGGCCAAAATACACCTTTAGGCAGGCCATCAGATACCGCTTTCCGTCAATGGTGATGTCACGCCGGATCTGACCACCTTTAAAAGCCGGTAGAAACACGAAACCAAGATGTCATAATGTCATATTGAAATTTTTCTTTAAAGTAAGGAGGACGCATACCATGAAAGTATTGTTGATCAACGGAAGCCCCCGGGTGGGTGGCAACACATCCATCGCCTTGCAGGAGATGGAGCATGTCTTTACAGAAGAAGGAATCGGGACAGAGATCATCCAGATTGGAAACAGGGACATCCGGGGCTGTATCGCCTGCGGACAGTGCGCCGGAAAGGGAAAATGTGTCTTTGATGATGTGGTAAACGAAATGGCACCAAAATTCCAGGAATGTGATGGCCTGGTAGTGGGCTCTCCTGTGTATTATGCCTCTGCCAATGCCACCCTGGTGGCTTTCCTCACCAGGCTCTTCTACAGCACTCCTTTTGACAAGACCATGAAGGTAGGGGCCGCCGTGGCCGTGGCCAGAAGAGGCGGACTTTCCTCCACCTTCGATGAGCTGAACAAATTCTTCACCATCAGCGGCATGCCCGTTGCCTCCAGTCAGTACTGGAACAGTGTCCATGGCAGGCTTCCCGGCGAAGCTGCCCAGGATGAGGAAGGGCTACAGACCATGCGCACCCTGGCCCGAAACATGACTTTCCTCATGAAGAGCATTGCGCTGGGGAAGGAAGCCTACGGACTGCCCGGGAAAGAGGAACATCTGTGGAGCCATTTTGTCCATTGACCAGGCAGAATCCTGCCCCCATCGGAGAGCATTTCAAATGCTTTCCATAGGGCTTCCTGTACCCCTGTCCGTCTCACCCGGGCATATGGCCGTAATCAAACCCGCAGTGGGACAGGAACTGTCTGGCAATGATGGTAGCTCCGATCTGGTTGGGATGCACCCTGTCCCAGGCCACATAGGAGGAATGTCTGTGCTGGAAATATCCATCGAAAGCCGCCTGGATGTCCACCAGGATACAGCCATGCTCCCGGGCCAGCTTTTTACAGACTACACCATATTCGTCCATCCGCTTCCGCATGGGATCTTCCCTGTTGGGTTCCATGTAATAAGGAGTTATAAGAAAAATCCCCTTTACCCGCCCCTGGATGGTCAGGATCATTTTCTCCAGGTTCTCCTGGTATTCTTCAGGCAACACACAGATATCGGCCATAGCCGGACAGTCGAACTGCCTCCACACATCATTGATGCCGATGCAGATAGACACCCAGTCCGGCTTCAAGTCCACCACATCCCGCCCAAACCGTTCCAGCAGATCCCGGCTGGTATTGCCCGAGATCCCGGAATTGGTCACCCGCAGTTTCAGCTCCGGGTACCATGTGCCAAGCATATTCTCCAGCATCCGCACATAGCTGTGGCCCACATTGTCAAAGAGGCCTTCCCCCACTGGCTGGGCACTTCCCATATCTGTCACAGAATCCCCTGCAAACACAATTCGGTCCATATTCTCAAATAGCATTGTATTTCTCCTCCCAGTCTCTCTGGATTCCCCTTTATCCCAAGTCTCCCCATGCCCGGATTCACTCTATGCGGTCCGGCTTCCAAGCAGGTCTGCCTGGGACAAACCGCTCCAGGCACCCTAAGATCACTTTATCCAGTCCCTGTCAAGGAAATTTTCTGAAGGCAGTCAAAAGACATTGCCGCAGGCGATCACCTGGCAGGTGTGCCCTTTTTCGCATACCACCAGCTGTTCTATTTCTTTTCCACCCGCCCGGTCAGCCTCTCTGTATCGCATCCGTTTCTGCCGGGTCTGCCATCCCCAGGTTCAAGGCAGTTCTTCCACCATGGCAATCGCCTGTTCGATCATATTCTGGAAGATCTCCACAAGTACCCCTTTTTTGCTGTCATCAATGTCCATTTTGTCAATGATGTCACTGTAGATGCCAGCAGTTCCGGCCAGGGAGTCCTGGACCGTCTTCACATATTCCCGGTTCCTCTCCACTGCATTCTCAATTGCTTCCCGGACCTGGGCTGTACCCGAAACACTTCTCTTCACATCGTCAAAATATCTGCCTGTCTGTTCTATGCTCTTGATGTTGCACAACATTGCTTCATCGGATGCCTGGATAAACCTGTTCAGTTCATTGTTCTGGCGCTCCACCTCCACAATGCTCCCATGGATAGACTCCACCATGTCCTGGCTCATCTTTGCCAGCTTGCCCACCTCCTCGGCCACCACCGCAAATCCTCTTCCCTGTTCCCCGGCCCTGGCCGCCTCAATGCTTGCATTCAAGGCCAGAAGGTTCGTCTGATCCGCAACCGCCCTGATATCTGTCAGACTATCCCCTATTTTGTCCAAGGCCCCCTGCAACATATCAAATGTCTGGGACATGTTCTTGAAATTTTCCTGTAGGGCATTGGAATCCTGTTTCATCTGTTCCATCTGCCGTTGTGCCTCTGAGACAGCCTCTTCAATCTCTGCCTCCACATCACTAAAATGGTCTGCCGCCTTTGTAATGTCACGGAATCCATCGTCCAGTGCGCTTACTTCCCCCTGGGGACCAATCATATCATTCTTCAGCTCCGAGAGCCGTTCTGTTGCATACCGCATCTTCTGTGTGGTGAGAAAAACATCCTCCGCCAGTTCATTCACGATCCGGTTTGCACTTGTCAGTGTATAGTCCAGCGGATGCTTATCAAAATCCGCCTGTCTCCTGGCCGTCA
Organism: uncultured Acetatifactor sp.; assembly: GCA_910577665.1. Taxonomy (GTDB): domain Bacteria; phylum Bacillota; class Clostridia; order Lachnospirales; family Lachnospiraceae; genus Acetatifactor. The sequence goes on along the minus strand of CAJTOJ010000013.1, from coordinate 24,072 downwards.
TAACGGATACGGCATCCTTTTCCTTCTCTTTCTTTCCAGCGTTTCCAAATATCCTGAACACGTCTATCCTCCCCTATTCAAATGCCAGACAGCACATTGTCTGATTAACAAACTGTGTATTGTAATGTTCTCCCACACCAACCATACCTGCATGTGAAAAATTGCGGCACATTTCCGCAAGATAACTATCCCAGTAACGTTCATCATTGAACATGATATACCGGAACAGACAGTTTACAGAAAGCACTGCAGACGCACCGCCCAGATCACTCTTGATCCTGGATATCGTGTCCTGCACCACCTCCCGGTAATCTCCCATCTTCAATATGGTGAGGAAATCCATCCTGTTTGCAGGGCGGAATGTTGTAATGCTCCCGTCTGCCTCCACACCCTTTATGGAGACGATATAGGTGTCAGAGCCACAGACATGTCCAAATGGGTTCTTGAATGTCTGGGTTGTAATCTTATCCCTGCTGATTCCCAGTTCGGAAGTATATACTTTCTCAGCAGACATGTTCTCCAGTGTGCGGATCCTGTAATTTCTGGGTTCTGCCTCTGTCACCATAAACTGCTTCTCATTTTCCTGTGGATGTATGTATATGTTTTCTTTATACGACTTTATTTTCCCGTTGAGATTCTTAAAAACGAAAAAGGCACATGCGTCCTTATAAACTTTCCCATTGCAGGCAACCGATGCCGAATTGCTCGTACCACCTGCCAGATCATATCCCAGACGGCAGAGGAAATCGGACAGCGTTGTGACAGCACGGACATCTGCTCCCGCAGAACAGAGATCAAAACATGCGGTCCTTCCCCGCTCTCCGCCCACTGACTTTACAGCGTTCTCAAGCCTCCTGATATACTTGGCTGGCATCACAGAAGCCTGTTCCAGGACATCTGCCACCACCTTCACGTTCTCTTTCATTGCAATGACTGTAATACCTGCATCAAAAAACTGTTTGCCAATATACGTCTGTCCGACCCCTCCTATGGACGCAACGCCTGGAAAGGTTCTCTCGATTTCATTTGCCGTGCGTTCAAGCATTTCTTCATTTGCAACAGAAAAAAGCAGCGCTGCCGGTTCTGTAATATGTCTCAATGCCTCTGCCACATCACCCTTCCTGCTGCTGCCGTATGCAAATTTCATATCCGTTTCCTCCATTCTTCCTGTCTTCTTTCCCATCTCTACATGACATTTTTTACAGATAAATGATTATATCATATAAACTGTCCTTTTCCTACTATTTTCCTTACAAAAAAATGCCTTCTGGTTACTGTTCGCTCCGTTCACAGTAACAGATGCGCAGAAATCGCAAGAACAGCGATTTCGCGCGCAGTCTCGGGTTTGTCACGCAAAAGGCGCGTGACAACACCTCGCGGCGATACCCCAGTGAACCTTGTGCACCCTGATCCATAGAAAGACAAAGCCAGAACCCGGATGAGAATTCCTTCCCACCCAGGTTCTGGCTTTTGTTCCCGCTTTCTCTTCCACTTCTTACAAGGTTACGCCCTGCTTGAAGATAGCCATGTCGTGGAATCCGGCTTCCTCACTGCACACCTTTCTGCCTCCTGCCACCTCCAGCACATAGTCATAGAGATGCTTTGTCTCCTCTTCCATAGTTCCTTCTTCCACCAGCACACCGGCATTGAAATCGATCCAGCCTGCCTTCCTGGCCGCCAGGGCCGAATTGGTGGAGATCTTCACCGTGGGCACAGGGGACGCAAACGGAGTGCCCCGCCCTGTGGTAAAAAGTATGATCTGTGCCCCTGCCGCCGCCAGGGCTGTAGCTGCCACCAGATCATTGCCAGGAGCAGACAGAAGGTTCAGTCCTGGTGTCTTCACCCGCTCCCCATACTGTAATACCCCTCTCACCGGGGCACTTCCCGACTTCTGGGTACAGCCTAAGGACTTGTCCTCCAGAGTGGATATACCGCCCTTCTTGTTCCCTGGGGAAGGATTCTCATAAATGGTCTGGTTATGGCTCTTGAAATACTTCTTAAAGTCATTGATCAGATCCACCGTCTGGCAGAACAGCTCCTTGCTGGCACAACGGTTCATGAGAATGGTCTCTGCCCCGAACATCTCCGGCACCTCTGTGAGAATAGTAGTACCTCCCCTGGAGATCAGCAGGTCCGAGAAACGGCCCACCAGGGGGTTGGCCGTGATACCGGACAGACCATCACTGCCACCGCATTTCATACCGATGACCAGTTTAGATACGCTGACTGGTTCCCTGGTACATTTGCCGGCGTATTCGATCAGTTCCTTCACTAGCTCCAGGGAACAGGCGATCTCATCCTGGCAGTCCTGAGATACCAGGAACTTCACCCTGTTTTCATCATATTCACCGATATAGGACATCAGCACCTCAATGTTGCTGTTCTCACAGCCCAGTCCCAACACCAGCACACCGCCTGCATTGGGGTGGTTCACCAGGTCCGCCAGGATCTGCCTGGTATACTCCTGGTCGTCCCCCATCTGGGAACAGCCGTAAGGGTGGGGAAAAGCAATGACTTCTTCTACGCTTCCCTTTACAAAGGCATTGGCCCGTTTTGCGATTTCCGTAGCCACATTGTTCACACAGCCCACTGTAGGAATGATCCAGATCTCGTTGCGCACCCCTGCCTTTCCGTCCGGACGCAGATATCCCGGAAAGGTGACATCTTCCACAGCCGCTTTCTCCTGGCCGGAGCCATTCCCGGCAGCTGCATTTTTGTAACTCCATGCCTGCCTTTGGCGGGCATTCCTTTCAATGTCTGGAAGTTTATCTCCAGACTTTACCTCCTCCACCGGCTCATAGGTGTACTCCAGCAGATCTCCTAAGGCCGTCTTCAGATTGTGGGTGTGAATCCAGCTCCCGGCCTGGATCTCTTCCTTTGCATAGCCGATACGGTAGCCATATTTGACCACTTCCCCGCCTTCCGGAATATGGCATAAAGCCATCTTGTGTCCCGGGGGAATCTCCTCCAGAACTTTGATGGCACAGTCCTGGCCACCTGCCCCTACCTGGATGGTCTGTCCAGCAGGAATGGTATCCAGTGCCACTACTACATTGTCATTTTCATTTATTTTTAGGAAATTCTGCATACTGCGGCCCTCATTCCGTTGGTTCTGATATCCCCCAGGTACCCTGTCACAGCCTGGGTGAGACCTTCCACCTGGTTCAGATCCTGACCGAAGAAATCCTCTCTGCCCAGAAAATCCTTCACAAAACCTTCCGTGTCCTTCTCACAGTGATCCCGGAAGAATTCCAGTACTTCCGCATCATCCAGGATAGAATACTCCTGGCCGTCCCGGTGGCCGATCAGTGCCTTGTCCCGGATCTCGGTCCCCTGGTAGAAAGCCATCAGCGCTGCCAGTGAAAAGGTAAGGCGGGCGGGCAGCCTGTGAAACTGCTCCACATATCCCAGAAGGCTGGGCAGACACCTGGCCCTCCACTTGGACACAGAGTTCAGGGAGATGGACAGCAGGGCATGTTTCACGTAAGGGTTGTTGAACCGGGTAATCACCGCCTCTGCAAAGGTCTTCAGCTCCTCCTCAGGCAGTGTCAAGGTGGGAATCACCTCATCAAAAATGGTCTTTTCCATGAAATTCCGAATATCCGGATCCTCCATGGATTCCTTCACAATATCATTGCCGCACAGGTAGGAAGCCAGCACAAAAGAGGTGTGGGCACCGTTTAAGATCCGCACCTTCCGTTGCTTGTACGGCTTCTGGTTGTCTGTGAAGATCACAGGCAGTCCGGCTTCCGGCAAAGGCAACTCCCTGCTGATATCCCTGTCACTCTCGATGACCCACAGGGCAAAAGGCTCCCCGGTGACCAGGGTGCGGTCTTCATACCCCAATCTCTCCCACTCTTCCTCAATGTTTTCCCTGGGATATCCCGTGACAATGCGGTCCACCAGAGTGGAGGTGAATACACAGGCCTCTTCCACCCAGGCCCTGAAAGCATCCCCCAGCTTCCAGGTGTCAATAAACTGCATCACGCATTTCTTCAGCATGATACCATTGTCATCGATCAGTTCTACAGGCAGCATCACAAGCCCCTTGGAGGAATCCCCTTTAAAAGTCTCAAATCTATGGAACAAAAACTGGGTCAGCTTCCCGGGGAATGTCCTGGGCGGCATGGCGTCAAACCGGTCCGTGGCATCAAACACAATGCCGGCCTCCGTGGTGTTGGATACCACAAAACGCAAGGTCTCCAGTTCAGACAGCCCTATGTATTTCTCATATTCGCCGTAGGCATCCACTGCATCCGCAACACTTGTAACCTGGCGGTTCAGCACCTTCGCCTCCCCGTCCACCACTCCCCGCAGGGATACGGTATACTGGCAGTCCTGCCTGTGGAAATTGTCCAGGGTGCCGAATTCAATGGGTTTCACCAGCACAATATCCCCATGGAATTTCCCCTGCTCATTGGCAATGTCAATCATGTAATCCACAAAGGCCCGGAGGAAATTACCCTCCCCGAACTGTACCACCCGGATGGGCCTGTCCTTTTTGCCCGTCATTTTCTTATTTAAGATCTCCATCTTGCCTTTCTCCCTTCTACTGTGCCAATACCCTGTTTTACAGTCCCAGAAATGTAAGCTCTTACATCTCAAATTGTACTTCCAAACCCTTGTCCCGTCAATCATAAAAATACAAAAAAATTGAAAAAATCCAATACCGTGCACCTGCCAGTTACCATGCCCAGTCCATTCTGCGCACATTGCGCCATGGTAAGCGCCTAAGGTATGGTTCACAACGTAGCCGTAAACAGCAACATGATGCACACAAAACGGGCAAAAAACGCTCCTTTTGGCGCATGTAGTCCCGGGTTTGTCACGCAAAAGACGCATGACAACACCTGGCGGTCATCCCCAGTGAACAGTGACACGCCAAAGCCTTAAACCACAGACAAGTCTAAAATATATCTTGCAAAAAAACGGAAGTTGGCTATAATTGAAATAGAGCATTTATGTAACCACTTACATTCCCATTGACGAGAATCCCAACTATGGCAGACGAGGTAGCAGACACATGACCATCTATGACATATCCGAGAAAGCCGGTGTTTCCATTGCCACGGTTTCCCGTGTTCTAAATGGGAGCAATAACGTCAGCGAAAAGACCAAGAAGAAAGTCCTGGATGTGATCAGCCAGTATGAATACAGGCCCAATGCCTTCGCCAGGGGACTCGGCCTGAACACCATGAGAACCATCGGTATCATGTGTGCAGACAGTTCCGACCTGCACCTGGCCAAGGCTATCTACTACATTGAACAGAACCTGCGGGGAAAGGGCTATGACAGTATCCTGTGTTGTACCGGCTATGGACTGGAGGCAAAGGTCTCTTCCATGAACCTGCTGATCACCAAGAAAGTGGACGGCATCATACTGGTGGGCTCCAATTTCATCTATGAGAAAGAGGCGGATAATGCTTACATCAGAGAGTCCGCCACCCAGGTACCCGTGATGCTCTTAAACGCCGCCCTGGATGTGCCAAATGTATACAGTGTGGTCTCCGATGACTTCACTTCCATGTACAACGCCACCCTGCAGATGATCCGCACCGGAGTGGAGGATATCCTGTATTATTACAACTCCGACTCCTACAGCGGCAAGAAAAAGCTTGCAGGCTTCCGGGCCGCCATGGAGGAGAAGAGACCTGCATCCCCCCAGGCACTTGTACAGTACTATCCGGGATCCCATGAGGACATTCCCGCCATGGCAAGGCAACTAAAGACCCTGGCCGGAAAAGGGCTTTCCTTTCATGGAGTCATCGCCGCAGACGATACCCTGGCCCTGGCAGCGGTAAAATTTGCCCGGGAGATGGGATACCGTATCCCGGAGGATTTCTCCGTGCTGGGCTATAACAACTCCATGCTGGCAGTCTGCTGTGAACCGGAACTGACCAGCATCGACAACAAACTGGAATCTCTCTGCCAGCATCTGACCAGCACCCTCATGGGTGTCCTGGAGGGCAATGAGATGCCGAAGAAGACCATATTCTCCGGCGAGATTGTAAAAAGAGGCACTACCCGCTAAGGCGGACAAACTGTTACACCCCACCCTGGATGTGAGGGGAACGAAAACCATGTAACCCATTCAAACCACTTATCTCACCTAAACTGGAGGAAAAACATGAAAGCATTTATGGACAAGGACTTCCTACTGGAAACCCAGACGGCGCAGGCACTGTTCCACAACTATGCGGAAGGCACCCCTGTGCTGGACTACCACTGCCACATCAACCCAAAGGAGATCTCTGAGGATCGCCAGTTCGACAATATCACCCAGGTCTGGCTGGGCGGTGACCACTACAAATGGCGTCTTATGCGTTCTTTTGGCGTGGAGGAAAAATACATCACCGGGGACGCTTCTGACTATGAGAAATTCTGCAAATGGGCGGAATGCCTGGGCAAAGCTATCGGCAACCCTCTGTTCCACTGGAGTCATCTGGAACTTCAGAGATATTTTGGCTATACAGGCGTGCTGAACAAAAACACGGCAGATGAAGTCTGGAACCTATGCAATGAAAAGCTCGCCCAGCCTTCCATGAGCGTGCGCAATCTGATCAGGCAGAGCAACGTGACACTGATCTGCACCACAGATGATCCTGTGGATAGCCTGGAATGGCACAGGAAACTGGCAGAGGATACCAGCTTCGATGTGAAAGTACTGCCTGCCTGGAGACCTGACAAGGCCATGAACATTGAGAAACCCGACTATCTGAACTATCTGGACAGCCTGGCTGCCACTGTAGGTATGACAGAGATCCCCACCTTCCAGACCCTGCAAAAAGCCCTGAGACAGCGTATGGACTTCTTTGCCTCCATGGGCTGCAATGTGTCTGACCATGCTTTAGAATATGTGATGTACTACCCGGCCAATGAAGAGGAGATCGAGGAGATCTTCTTAAAACGGCAGAACCGGATGCTGCTCACCAAGGAAGAAGAGATGAAGTTCAAGACCGCCTTCATGTTGTTCGTGGGCAGGGAATACCATCGCCGTGACTGGGCTATGCAGCTCCACTATGGCTGTAAACGGGACAACAACACCTTGATGTTCGAGAAGCTGGGCCCCGACACCGGCTATGACTGCATCAACAACTATGCCCCCAGCATGCAGATGGCTGATTTCCTCAATGCACTGGCTGTCACAGATGAGCTGCCCAGGACCATCCTGTACAGTCTGAATCCCAATGACAACCAGTCTATCTGCAGCCTCCTGGGCTGTTTCCAGGACTCTTCCGCCGTGGCCAAGATCCAGCAGGGAAGTGCCTGGTGGTTCAATGACCACAAAACCGGCATGGAGGAACAGCTCACAAGCCTGGCCAGCCTGGGCAATCTGTCCGGATTCGTGGGAATGCTCACTGACTCCAGAAGCTTCCTCTCTTACACCCGCCACGAGTATTTCCGCAGGATCCTCTGCAACCTTCTGGGGAACTGGGTGGAAGGCGGCCAGTACCCTGCTGACATGGAGACCCTGGGCGAGATCGTGAAGGATATCTCCTATTATAATGCCAGCAGATATTTCAAATTTGGAATATAATAAAGGACGGTAATGACAAGTCCCCCGCTGCGAAAAACGGGCATCAAGCTTGTAACGCTGTAAGCAGCGGGGTATGTAGTCTTCCCTCCGCTTCGGTGGGTGCTGATCATGCGCCACCAGCACTACGCCCTCCTGGCGGCAAGAGCCAAATGGATGCTGGTGCATTCACTTGGCTCATTGCCCTCGGGAATCAAAATTTGAAAGTTTACTTTCAAACTTGCCACCTGGCTGTACCTGTTATTGCTAAAGCCGCCCAGGGTATACAATGCCCATCCGGCAGTGGAGGTCCGCAGGATAAACCGTACAATCTCCTGCCCGTTCTGCCAGATGGTCTCCTGTCCTGTCAAGTGATCGCTTCGATGGCTTCCATGGTTCCCATGACCATAATGCTCTCATCTTTCTGGAACACATAGCTGGGATGGGGCAGGGGAAAGATCTGTTCCTGCTTCTTCGTGGCCAGCACACTCACATGATATTTCGTGCGGATAGACAGCTCCACCAGGCTCTTGCCCAGCCATTTCTCCGGTACCGCAATCTCAAAGATGCCGATTTCCGGCGTCAGTTCCACATAGTCGAAAATATTGTCTGCACCAAACTTGATGGCCAGACGCTCCGCCACCTCCCGCTCTGCGTAGGATACATAGTCCGCTCCATTGCGCAGAAGCAGCTTCTTATGCACATCCCGGGTGGCCCTGGCCACGATATATTTGCATCCCAGGTCCTTTAAGAGAACTGTGATCTCCAGAACCGTCTGGAAGTTCTCCCCGATGGCTATGACTGCCAGATCAAAGTTGCCAATACCCAGGGACTCCATGAAACGCTCCTCTGTGGCATCCCCGATCAGGATCTGGCCAATCAGTCCCACGGCATCATCTGCCCTGTCTTCATTGTGGTCAATGGCCATGACCTCATGGCCATTCTCTATAAATTTCTTTGCCATATGGCGTCCGAATCGCCCCAGGCCGATTATCAAAACGGATTTCATATCCCTCTGTCCTCCCGATTTATGAATTTGCATGACGCCTCATCCAACCTGTACCTTCTCCAGGGGCAGCCTGGAGTTGATCACCCTTTTTTCAGAGGAAAAGGCTAACAACATGGTAATGGATCCCACTCTGCCACAGAGCATCAGAAAAGCCAGAAGCAGTTTGGAAACCATCCCAAGCCCTGGAGTGACTCCTAAAGTCAAGCCCACCGTTGCCATGGCGGAAGCCGCCTCAAACAGGGCTGTCAGCAAGGGCAGCCCCTCCACTGCGGAGATAATGACGCTGACTGTAGAAGTCAACAGCAGATACGTCATGAACACACAGGAGGCCGTCCGTGTGATTCCTTCCTCCATCCTGCGGCCGAACATCTCAATGTTTTTCTTCCTGCGGAAGGTGGCCAGGATACTGATACACAGGACCCAGAAGGTGGTGGTCTTGATACCGCCTGCTGTGGAACCAGTAGATCCCCCCACCAGCATAAGGCAGATCATCACGAAGATCCCGCCCTCCGTCATCCGGGCCAGATCCACGGTATTGAAACCAGCTGTCCTGGCACTGACCGACTGGAACAGGCTGGCGTGGATCTTCTCCCCCACGGATAACCCTGCATACAGGGGCTGGTTCCACTCCAGAAGGAGAAAGGCTGCCGCGCCCAGAATCACCAGGCCTACACTGATAGACAACACCATTTTGCTCTGCAGCGCCAGCTGCTTCAAGCGAAATCTCCTAACCCGCAGGTCATTCCATACGAAGAATCCCAAGCCTCCCACGAAGATCAGCAACTCAATGATCACACACACATACCAGTTCCCTGCCATACCTGTCAAGGAGGAAAAATGTCCCGTCTCTCCGCCCATCAAGTCAAACCCTCCATTGCAGAATGCGGAAACGGAGTGGAAAATGGAATAATAAATCCCTTTTCCAACGCCGAACCTGGGAATAAAGTCAAAGCTCAGCAGAATGGCTCCCGCCAGCTCCAGAACCACCGTCCCCAGAGCAATGAACCTGGCCATACGCACAATACCACCGATCTGGGGGGCGGATATGGAATTCTGCATTAAGGAGCGCTGGCTTAAGCCGATCTTCTTCCTGGCCAGCACCAGCACGATGATCGCCACCGTCATGAATCCCACACCGCCGATCTGGATCATGGTCAGAATCACCAGTTGTCCGAACAGGGTCCAATGGGTGGCTGTATCAAACCGGATCAGTCCGGTGACACAGGTAGCTGAGGTAGCCGTGAAAAAACAGTCTGAGATCCCTGTGCTTCCCGGCCCTCTGGTAGCAACCGGCAACGCCAGAAGGATCGTTCCCAGCAAAATGATAATGAGATATCCCCCCAGTATGATCTTCATGGGTGATATGCTCTGCCACAAATTATAACTTCGTCTCAAAATGATACCCCTTGTCCATTTCCCGGACCTTCTTTCTATTTTACCCCCTGATTGCCAGTTTACCCAGACTGTCACAAAATGCGCCAGGGCCGGAAAATCCCGGCCCCGTAACTTGCATCCAGTCCAGATTCCTTCCCTGGCACAGCTCCTTTTGCCATAGCCTGGGATCCTGGCTCATAAACCCATACCTTGATGTACTGTCTGCATGATATCTGGTGCACTAGTACACGGATGAATTAATACTCTTTTGCTTCTTCCTCGCCGTTAAGCACACGGATTGCGCCCTGGGCCAGAGCCAGCAGTTCATCCTCTCCGGGATACACTGTAAAGGGAGCAATCCACTCTGCCCGCTCTTTCAAAGCTGCCACCACGTCTGCGCCGTAAGCAATCCCCCCGGTAACGATGATCTGGTCTACCTTACCGTTCAAGACACAGGCCATGGAGCCGATGTCCTTGGACACCTGGAGCAGGAATGCCTGCTTGGCCTCCACTGCCTTCTCATCGCCCTCATTGGCACGTTTCGTCACTTCCCGCATGTCATTGGTACCCAGATAGGCATTGAAGCCGCCCTTACCTACGATCTTGCCATACACTTCCTTCTCCGTATATTTCCCGGAGAAGCACATCTTGATCAGCGCACCGCTGGGCACACCACCTGCCCGCTCCGGAGAGAAGGCACCATCCCCATCCAGGGCATTGAATACATCTATGACCTTGCCATTCTCATGGGCCCCCACGGACACCCCGCCGCCCATGTGCACTACGATCAGACGCAGCTGGTCGTAAGGTTTTCCCACTTCCCTGGCATATCTCTTGGCCACAGCCTTCTGGTTCAATGCGTGGAAAATACTCACCCTGGGCAGCTCAGGTACGCCGGAATACCTGGCGATGGGCATCAGTTCATCCACCACTACGGGATCCACGATATAGGAAGGCACCCCGATGGAATCCGCAATCTCCCTGGCCAGGATACCACCCAGATTGGATGCATGCTGCCCCTGGACACCTGCCTTCAGATCTTCCAGCAGGGCATCCGTCACCGCATAAGTACCGCCAGGAATGGACTTGAGCATACCTCCTCTTCCCACTACTACCTGCAATGTTTTCAGATCAAAATCTTTGGACTCCAGCAGATCCGTGATGATCTTCTTGCGGAAATCCTTCTGGTCCACAATGGTAGCGTACTGGCTGATCTCCTCTGTAGAGTGTCTCAGCGTCTCCTCAAATAGAAGGATCTCATCTTCAAACACACCGATCTTGGTGGAGGTGGAACCGGGGTTAATAATCAGACTTTTTATGGACATTTCATTTTCCTCCTGCTTACTGCATCAGTTTTTGTTCATGGCATGATCCCATGCTATCTCAGCCACATCCATAGCCAGGTCCAACGCCAGATCTATGATTTCATCCAGCATTCCTTTTCATCTCTTCGGCTACCACTGCAGCCAGGGCAATGGAATTTACCTTAGTCTCAAAGGTATCGGAACGGCTGGTGAGGATCACCGGCACCTTGGTGCCTGTGAGAATGCACCCGTTCTTCACCTTCACCATATGTACGATGGCCTTGTATACCAGATTCCCTGCATGAATGTCCGGGAACAGCAGCACATCCGCATCTCCCTGGATCTTACGGTCTGTGGCACCCTTATGCTTTGCCGCCTCTGCATCAATGGCCAGGTCCAGGGACAACGGTCCGTCTACGATACAACCCGGAATCTTCCCTTCCTCACACATCTTCGTCAGTTCGTCCGCTTCCACAGTCACAGGCATCTTGGGATTCACTACCTCCACAGCAGCAAGGGGTGCTACCTTAGGCAGGGATACACCGCAGGCCTTGCACACAGGAAGGGTATTCTCAATGATGTGGATCTTGTCCTCCAGGGTAGGATATGTGATAAACGCCACATCCGTCAAGAACAGCAGCCTGTCAATGCCCGGAATCTCGAACACACACACATGGGACAGAGGCTTACCAGTACGCAGGCCCACTTCCTTGTCCAGCACGCTCTTGAGAAAATTCTTGGTATCAATCAGGCCTTTCATATACATGTCAGCCTTGCCCTCATGGGCCAGCTTCACGGCCTTCAAGGAGGCCTGGATCATATCCGGCTCATGAATGATCTCATACCCGGTAAGATCCATGTCAATCTGGGCTGCAATCTCACGGATCTTCCCCTCATCTCCCACCAGGATCGCATCCGCGATTCCCCTGGCCTTTGCTTCCTTCACCGCCTCCAGCACTGCGGAGTCCTGGGCTACGGAGACGGCCACCGTCTTCCTCCCGCACTCCTTGACTTTCGCCACAATGTCATCAAACCCCTGTTTCATCTTGTAAAACTTCCTTTCTGCCAGATCTGGCAATTTTTTATAGGAATTGCCCTGCGCCCATGCGCAAAGACAATCTGTCAACTACAGACCCCTGAATGCTCTTTTGCCTTGTGAAAATAGTAGCACATGCTTTTCTAAAATGCAAGTGTGTCAGAAGCATATCCTGCCAAGATTCCCAGCACCCCGGACAGCACAATGACCAGGATGGGATGGGCCTTGCGAAAGGCCAGCACCAGGGACACCACGAAAATAACCGCAGACACCCCGAAGGAAACCTGTAACATGTTCCCCAGGGATACGCCTTCTGGAAAAAACACGGCACTACCCGTGGAAAAAAGAGCCGCCCCGATCATTCCCACCACCGCAGGTTTCAGCCCGGACATACAGCCCTTCACGATCCTGCTGTTCTGGAAGCGGTCGAAGCACCTTGCCACAGCCAGCACAATCCCGAAGGAGGGCAGCACCACCCCAAAGGTAGCGCAAAAAGCCCCCAGGATACCTGCCGTTTCCTGCCCCACATAGGTGGACATATTCACAGCAAAAGGACCAGGTGTACTCTCACTGACTGCAATAAAGTTCACTATCTCCTCCCATGACAGCCAGCCATGGGAGAGCACCTCCTCCTGAACCAGAGGCAGCATAGCATATCCCCCCCCGAAGGTAAAGGCCCCGATTTTGAAGAACACCCAGAAAAGAATCAGATATTTCATGTCCCGTGCCTCCTCTCTGCGAGAATGGAACTGATAAGACCCACGCAGGCGCAGCCCGCTATCACCAGCAGCACGTTTACCTGGAAGAAGGCAACACAGATCAAGGCCGTCACCATGATCCCATAGGCGATGCCTGATTTGGGACTCTGTTTATACATGGAAAAGCAGGCTTTTGCGATCAGGGCCAGCACGCCTGCCCGAATCCCCTGGAAGGCATATTGAACCATCTTTTGCTCCTGGAACTGCCTGAGCACAAAGGAGATACCCAGTATGATGAAAAAAGAGGGCAGCACCACCCCCAAGGTAGCCAGAAATGCCCCTGCAATACCGGCTGTCCGGTAACCCACAAAGGTAGCGGCATTGATGGCAATGGGGCCCGGGGTGGACTCTGCAATGGCCACAATCTCCAGGATATCCTGGTCGGAGATCCACTTCTGTTTCTCCACCACTTCCTTCTGGATCAAGGGAATCATGGCATAGCCACCTCCGAAGGTGAAAGCCCCGATCTTCAAGAAGGTGAGAAAGAGGGGAAGCAGTTTACTGCTTTCCCTGGTGCCTCCGGCTTTTATGGTCTGATCATTTTCCATGATGTTTTCACCTTTCATGGTCTGGTCGTTTTCCATGGTGCTTTCTGTGCTTTCTTTGTCCGGACTGCAATCCGGGCCACTGCCATGACCGGGGGCTGTGCCACCAGACATGTGACTATCTATATCTCGTCTTCCCAAAGTTCTCTGTCCTCTCATTCTCTTAAACGTTTGCTGTCATGCTCCTGTCTTGTCTCTGTGTTGCCTTTCCGGTGCTGTCTGTCTATTTTCTATTCTTTCAGCCCTGTCACTGGCTGCCGATATCCCCCCTGTCTGCCTCGTCCAGGATCCCAGGAATCTCTTCCAGGCTATCTGCCTTTGCATACAGGCATCTGCACAGCTTCTCGTCTGGCTGGGTCTGATCCGGGACCATGATCACCTTGCATCCCGCCCGGAAAGCGCTCATGACTCCATTGGGGGCATCCTCCACTGCCACGCAGTCCTGCGGTTCTATGCCAATCTGCTGGCAGGCATAGCGGTACACATGGGGGGACGGCTTACCCTCTGGCACCTGTCTGGCACTGACAAGCCTGTCAAAATAGCCATACAATCCTGTCTCCCGCAGGTAGCGCTCCGTGCGCCCTAAATCCGTGGCAGTTACCACTGCTGTGATAATCTGCCGTTCCTTTAAGGCCCTCAGCAAAGCAAGGGCACCCGGTTTGCACCGGATACCCTCTTTCTTCAGATATTCCTCCATCAGTTCCTGGCGCTTCTCCCGGACCATCTGATACTCCAGCTTATCCCCGAACCATTCCTGTAGCTGCCTTGCAGCAAAGGGACGTCCCAGACTCCGCATGATTAAGGCCTGTTCGTCCGTCATCACACAGCCGAAGGATGCCACAGCCCTGGGCCAGCAGATCCGGTAATATCTCTCCGTATCAATCAAAGTGCCGTCCATATCAAAGCAGACCGCCTGTATGTCCAATCCTATACCTCCACACCCTTTTCCGCAGACATCTGCCACTTAGTGGCGTCTGTTATCCGGGCCAGGCCGGATGGTTCGTTCTTCCCTTACCCTGCATCCGGCCATTTTCATGTTCCCTGCCTTTTTTGCCTGTGTTTATAGATCCTTTTCCCTATCAGGATACCTGCTCCTGCCAGGATCACAATTCCTGCCCCTATGGCTATTCTCATTGTACTGGTATCTTCCTTTTCCGTCAACCGGAAAATGCCTCCCTCCTCCATGGCAAACTCCACATAGCTGCCCATGATAGCGGCCGGTGTCTCCACATAAGTACCATCTGCCTGATATAGCATTACCACGGTCTGTTCTGTATCTGCCTCTTCTTTGCAGAGAACCCGGACCTTGAGAACATCTGTGTATGGCTCTCCAGACACAATCTCCAGTTTTGTTCCCTCAGCCAGTTCTGTGACTTTCAGTTCCATACCTGGCAGGAATGCTCCTTGTACCAGCACTTCCGGTCTGCCGTTTTCCCCGGTTCCGCCAGAGAGGGATGACACCCATTTCTCATACTGGGCCTCCAGGATCCTGCTGCCTGTGACAAAAGAAGAATCGAATTCGGGCCAGTATCCATAGAAACCCTCTTTCTCAGGTATCCTGGGAATCAGGCTCTCTTCCAGGCTATCCCCATACTGGCAGGAAAATGTGGCCAGTTCTTCCCCGTCTGCCTGGAACACCACGGTAAATGTCGAGAAAGCCTCCGGAACCCCTTCCCTGCTACAGAAATCCAGGTATGGCAGGGGCATTGCCCCGCCCTCATAGCCGATAGCGTCCACTCCGGCTACATGACCCTGCACATAGTAATTGCCATACAAGACACCTTCTTCCTCCAGTGTACCGGCAATGGATCCTGCACATTCCCCTGTGACTTCCAGGGATGGACAGGCATAACTGTAGAAAATATCGGAACCTTTTCCCACAATCCCTCCTATGTAGTCCTTGCCGGATACAGGGCCAAGCTGGTAGCAGCTCCGCACACAATAGCTGGAGGAACCGGCAATACCACCTACGAAGCTGCCTCCTGTGCTGGAGACTGCCCCATATGACTCACAGGATATCACGGCGCCATGGTCTGCTTTTCCCACAATCCCCCCTGCACAATCCTTTTTGCCAGTGACATCGCCCTGGTTGATGCTCTCCCGGATCACGGCCTTCACCGTTTGTTCCATCCGAAAGCTCTCTGCCCCTGTGACAGTAAGGTCTTCTTCTGGATCAAAATCATATTCTGTAGCCACCTGGCCTACAATACCGCCTACATTGGTGTCTGCCTGGATCCACCCCCGGTTCGCACAGCGCGTCACTTTGCCCTGCTGGAAGGAATCTGTATCATAGTACACAGGGGTGGCATCCGCATAGGAGACTGTATCCTCCGAAGGTACATCCGGTGCCTGTGTGCCTCCGGAAGCTGTATCCGATGCACCTGTGCTCCCGGTGGCAGCTGATGCCTGCGTACTCCCTAAGTCAGCCCCGGATACGCCGGATCCCGGTTCCTCCGTCCCCACGCCGGCCTTCTCATCTGAAGCATCCCACAGGGTAATCCCCTCATACCTGAACAGGTCATCCCGCAGTTCCCTGATAGACTTTCGTAGCACTTTGGCCTGGGCAAACACGGTATCCACATTGGCAGTGGTCTTGTCACTTCCCTGCTCCAGTACAGAAGCAAGCTGATCCAAGTGGTCTCCTGCCGCTTCCAGTTCCCTGTTCAGTGTCTCCAGATTGCCTTTGATACCGCCACTTCTGTCATGCGTTGCACTTGTCATGTTAGTCACATGCCCCCCCGTGCTGTCACCGAACCTGCGCAGAGCTGCCCGGTAACTCTCCAGATCATCGGGCATCTGGATGGTAATATCCCCTGTCATATCCCCGCCGCTGACCGTAATATCCTTGAGATTCCCACCTTCCTTATCGGCATTTCCCTGTCCTTCCAGATCCCGGCCCAGCTGCTTCAGGTCATTTCCGATTCCTGTCAGTTCCTGATTGTAGACATACCACAGATCTGTGGTGATGGTGGATAGATTACCTGCCGCCGTGTTCACATTCCGCAGATTGGCAGTAAGCGCCTTGGACAATGCCGAAGCCTGGCTGCCATAGCTGCTCAGATCTTCATGGGCATGTTCCATCAAATCAAGCAGCTTCTCCGCCTCCCTGTCTATCTCTGCCAGCTTATCTCCCAGATACTGGATCTCCAAAAATGGCTCCATCTGGCCCACGATGCCCCCCACATCCTTCCTGCCAAGGATATGGCCCATGTTGGTACAATTCTGTACATATCCCTGGTGCAGCCTGCCTGCGATTCCGCCGGTATTGTATCCCACATGGGGATATCCCACTGTTCCTGTATTGGTGCAGTAGTAAATCTTACCTGCACAGTATCCTGCAATACCACCAGTGTCCATATAGGCTCCTATATCCGCTGTCCCCTCCTCCAGCATATCCACGGTAAGGTCTTCTATGTCATAGAAGGTCTCCTGGGCGTGTATATTGATGCTGCCAGAATTCTCACAGTGGTTCAAGGTTCCTAAGTTGCTCCCACAGATCCCGCCAGTGGAACGGCTGCCAGTCACCACAGCCCTGGAGCTGCACCCTCCAATCTGACCGCTTTTCCCATTGACACCTGCCAGCCCTCCAATCTCTTCCTGGCCGGACACACTGCCAGACACCTTGCAATCCAGGATACTGCCATAGTTCACTCCCACCAGTAGTCCTGCCCTGCCTTTGCTGCCTTCCGGATGCACCCTGCCTAAGACCTCCAGGCTGCGCACCACGCCACCCTCCTGGATATACCGAAACAAGCCTACGGCAGAACCAGCCTCTTCGATCTCCAGCTGGGATATCTGATGCCCTCCACCGTCAAATATGCCTCCAAAACTGGGAATCATCAGATTCCTGTGCTCCACCAGCACGATATCTTCTTCCAGCTTCACATATTTGTCCCTGGACCAGGCATCCAGTTCACAGTCTGCTGCCAGCTTCACCAGGTCACTCTCCGATGTCACCTTTATCACCGTATAGCCTTCCAGATTCTCAGGGTAAACCGCACCGGCAGCTCCTGCCTTATATTCCTGGTAGGAGCTGCCCCCTTCTTCTGCCGAGACTGTCATGGGAGCAGACAACAGAAGTACACTACACAGGAAAAACGTCAGATTCGCCCTGCATTTTCTGCCGGTTTCCAGAAATAGCTGTATCTTATTATAAATTATATGTTTTATCATGCATTCGTTTCCCCCTTATCCTTGTCAGTCATGCCGTCTCCCGGTGTGCCATTCCTATCATCTTCCTGGCCGTATGGCTTTTCCGGCTCCTGTGGCTTTTCCGGCTCCTGCGGCTTTTCCGGCTCCTGCGGCTTTTCCGGCTCCTGGACCGCCCCCTCTATCTGTGGCACCTGTCCATCCTCCTGGTCATCCCATTCCAGTTTTTTCACCGTATCTCTGGCCCGAACCACGGCACCCATCTCCCCATCTATGACACCGGAGAATTCCCCATCTATAACACCATTGATATACCCCTTGATATGGCCGTTCATCCGGATCCGTCCTCCTTGAGGCAGGGGTTTTACCATATCCCGTTTTAAAGTAAAGGCCGTCTTCTCTATGATAATATCACCTACCAGCAGTGTCTGGGGCAACACCAGCAATACCAGTGCAATGGATGTCAAGGTGCCCCGTCCCAGAGCCAGACCGATGGCTGCCACCACTGCATTGGAAGACACGTTGCTGATGATAAAACCCGCCGCCACCAGCATGGAACCACTTGTCACAATGGTAGGAAATGCCTGATTCAAAGTTTCCACAATGGCCTTTTTGATGGGCATATAACTTTTCAGTTCCATATACCTGCTGGTAATGACAATGGCATAATCTATAGTCGCACCCATCTGGATGGCAGACACCACCAGATAGCCCAGGAAATACACGGGTTCATCCAACAGATACGGCAGGGAGAAATTCATCCAGATACTGCCCTGAATAGTCACTACCAGCAGCACCGGCAGTCCCGCTGACTGAAAGGTAAACAGCAGGATCCCCATGACAAACAGCGCCGTCAGCACCGTGATTATGGTATTATCCATGCTGAAGGAATCGCTTAGATCCTTATTGCTGGTGGAGTTTCCTACCAGGTAGATAGAATCATAGTCGTAGATCTGTGCCACTGTGTTCCGGATCCGTTCCAGGGCCTCATAGGTCTCCTCCCCCTCCACAGGCACAGACAACTCCAACACAAAGCGGCTGTAATTTTCCCCCAAAAGCTGGTCCCTGGCAATGCTGATCTGGGAATAAGCATCTGACAAGGTTTCCTCCAGATCCTTCTCCAGTGTCACATTACCACTTTCCTTCTGTTCATAGATAAACAGGAATATATCGATCAACGGCACCCTGTATTCCCCTATTCCGTTCAGCAACGCCCCATAATTGCTCTGATTCACTGCATAGGCTGAATATAGCAGATTGACAAACTCAACATCCATGTCAATCAGCTCGGAAAACTCCCTGGGGGAAAGCTGCTCCGTCAGCATATACCCGTCCATGGCTTCTATATTGGCCAGGCCCATACAGGAATCCACCTCCTCCATGGATTCCAGCGCCCGGAGCACTCTGGCCTCTTTCTCATAATCCCCATTCGGTACAATAACCGCCAACTGGTTGATCACCCCGAATTCCCGGTTTACCATGCTCACAGAGAACCGGTTGGCACTCATGGTCTTGGACTCCAGAGTGTTCACATCGTACACATACCTGGCTTTTCCCGACAGCACCGCTGACAGGATCACTGCTGCCACCAGCAAAGGTGGCATGATAAACCGGGTATGTACACAGAAATTTCCCACAGCTGTGATCTTTGGCACGAAACTCCTGTGGTGGGAATTGTCAATGGCCCTGGCAAAGGTCAGCAATAGTCCCGGCATCAGGAAAAACACTGACACCAGGCTCAATACGATTGCCTTGGCCAGCACGATCCCCATGTCATAGCCGATCCGAAACTGCATAAACATCAGCGCCACCATGCCGGACACCGTGGTCAGGGAACTGGAAGAGATCTCCGGAATCGCCTTGCTTAACGCCACAATCACAGCCTCCCTGGCTTCCTTGTCCTCATGCTCTTCCATAAAACGGTGGCAAAGGATAATGGCATAATCCACTGCAAGGGCAAGCTGCAATACCACCGCAATAGAATTGGTCACAAAACTGATGGTTCCAAACCAGTAATTTGTCCCCTTGTTCAGAATCGCCGCCACAATAAATGTCATCAAAAAGACCGGGATCTCCGCGTAAGTGGTGGAGGTAAACAAGAGAACCGCCACAATGACTACCCCTGCCAGCAGCAGGATCACAATCATGTCTTTATCCAGGTCATCCGCATCCCGTTCCTCCTGGCCGATAGCCGAACTGTAATAGACATCATAGCCGGACAGTTCCTCCAACACTGCCTGTAAATGCCCCTGGGTAGATGCCTCCCCTGCTTCCCCTTCAAAAGTGACACTGTAAAGAGCTTCCATTCCATGATAATGCTCCGTGCTGTCGTCAAACTCCAGCATGCTGACCCCTTCCATGGACTCCACGCGTTCCGCCAGTGCCTGGGCCTCTTCCCATGTCACATTGCACACCATGATCCGGGCCGTCCCATAGGTGATAAACTGCTCCTCCATCAGATCCAGTCCCCGCCTGGTCTCCGTAGTATCCGGCAGGTAGGAAGTCAGATCATTGTTTACCTTCACTTTATTCATGGATACCAGGCTAAACAGAATCATCATGATAAACACCAGGTAAAACCCTTTCCGCTTGTCAACGATCATCGTGGATAGCTTAATCATGAAAGATTCCTCTTTTTTCTCTTTTCCCATTTGCCCTTATGCTCCTCTCCTCTGGTAGCTAATGTTCTGTTTGCATCTATAATGTACAAACGCATTTTAATAGACAAGTGTTGATTTTCTTTTCAAGGAATATTATAATGAGGAATAGAAAAAAGGCAATAAACAATTTGCAACAGCATGATGTATAATAGACATTTTATTATATATATGTCTATCATTTATGAAGTCTTTAGAAACAGAAAAGAAATTATACATTTTTCAAAACCAGCACTGACAATTATAAGCAACAAAAAGCTAGCGGAATATGCCCCTACTCCACAGAAAGGCGCCAGATATGAATCCAAGACAAGAATCCCCACATACAATTCCAATTTCAGGCAAGACCGCACCCCAAAAGACCGACCGCCGGGTGCGCCGGACGATAACCCTGCTGCAACAGGGTCTGATAAAACTGATGAAAGAAAAAGAAATCAAGGACATTTCCGTGAAGGAGCTATCCGACCTGGCTGATATCAACCGAGGTACCTTCTACCTCCATTACAATGACATCTATGATATGCTTGAAAAAATAGAAGATGAACTGTTCGTGGAATTCCACGAGATCCTGGATCACACCATGAATGGCCATGTGGGCAGCCTCGCTCATGAAGACACCCTACAGAATGTTTTCTACTTCCTGGAACGGCACCGTGATGTTGCCCAGGTCATGATGGGCCCCCACGGCGATCTGGCCTTTGTGAACCGGATGAAGGAACTTGTAAAAAAACGTATCTATAACATTCTTGATGTAGAGGACGACCCTGATCTCATCTACGTTGAGTCTTTCATTGTTTCTGGCTGTACCGGTGTCATAGAGGCATGGTTAAATCACCCCTCACCAAAGCCGCCGGAAAAAATTGCTGCCATATGCAACGAACTACTACAAAAGGGATTACAGCTCCATGCCATCTGTTAAGCCAGAATCGTAAATGAAGCCAAATGGCAGATGATACAGAGAAACAGTCAACAACCCCGCTGCGAAGCAAAGCGTGCTAAAGCACGCGGACATCAAGCTTGTAGCACTGCAAGCAGCGGGGTATGTGGTCTTCGCTCCGCTTCGGTGGGTGCTGATCATGCTCCACCAGCGCTACGCACTCCTGGCGGCAAGTGCCAAATGGATACTGGCGCATCCCCTTAGCTCATTGCCCGCGGGAACCAAATGCAGCTTGCAGCATTAAACCGTGTCCTGTATACGGCTTTGACATTATCTTTTCCCAACCCTGTAATATCTGCCAAACTGCTCAAATTCATACAGACTATCATCAAAAAGTACGAGTTCCTCCGCTGTTATAATATAGACAGCATTTTCTGATGGCTCTATTGTAATGTTCCTCATACCATCAAAGGTATATTTTTCCTTGTAAGGAAGTTCATCCAAAGATATCTTCCCTTGAAAATATTCCGCGTCAATTTCACACCAGAACAAGGTAAGTATCTCGGTTATTGCTACATTCTGCTGATATCCAACAGTAATATAGAATTTCTCCGCCTCACTTTCCTTAAGGGAAGAAAGGGCAGCACCAAAATCTTGATTAAATAACACTCCTATCTCATTGGAATAGGTAGTAAAATATACCCGCACAAACAGCACAAATACCACAATATAAACTGCCGCTATACCATATTTCAAATAAGGCATTGCCATCCAGCGTATAACCTCATAAATGCCTATGCCCGCCAAAAGAATTATAGAATAATATATCATATTCAAGCGATTTACATTGACACTATTTGTCACCAGACCACACCAGATTCCTGTACAAAGGAATAAAAAGAGCAGCACGGCTCCGGCTCTTTTTCGGAATTCGTATAGCAGACCGCAAAGTCCTGCCACAGCAAACGGGAATGAAAAGAGATACATAGTGCCAAAATTTTGTACATCATTCCATGGGAGATCTTTCGTCTGTAGTGCAGTAACCCGCAAAAGCGATTTAAAGTTCAAAACAAGCTGAGACAAGATATTCTGTGAGAAAAACAGGATATCATTGGATCGTATACTGTCGGAAAAATAAGGCAGCGTGAACAGTGGTGTATGAATCGTGTCCCACCGGAAAAAATTAATTGCCATCACCATTATAAAGGGCCATGCAACCAGCAGATAAACAGCAGCGGCAAATACCACATTCTTAATTTTCAGTTTTCCAGACACCAATAGATAAATACAGGCTGCCAGCAAAAAAAGCGGCATTGTATAGATCGAAATACCATAACAATACATGCTCAACCCGAACACAATCATAGATGCGGCCAGATACATATTTTTCCATTTACCCATTAGCGCCTTGTGAAGCAGAAAAATGCCTATAATAAAAAAATGCGAATATAGATTGCAGTCCAATGCCCATCTGCTCTGCAATATATGCCATGGATTGACTGATGCAAACCAGAATACAAGCAATCCTATGTTTTTACCAAAAACATCACAGGTGAAACCATACAAGCATCCCAGCCCCACCAGACTTACAACCAGCATCGGAAGGCGCACCGCAAAAGGTGAAAAGCCAAATATCCTAATAAAAGGTATCATCAGATAAGAAAGCAGCGAACTCATCTGCCCATATCCCCATGCAGTCAGATGTACTGGAAAAAACATCCCAAAACGATCTGTGCCGTAATCCGACAGCGCCTTTGCATCAACCGCCGCCATCGCCCCATCCTGGTTAAATCCTCCTGGAACCATTCCAAACCGGTACATCCTTACAAAAATGGCAGTCAGAAAGGCCAGCACTAACAAAATTCGATATGTCCTCAAAGAAATAGCAAATTCTCGCGGCTGAATCTCCTCCAACCTTTTTGAAAGATACATTTTGTACACGCTTATCACACAAAGGATAACGCATGTCCAAAAAAGCATATTGTTTAATATTGTCATATAAGTACTCCTTCATCCATTATCCTCGAACCCTCTGTCAAAGTTCTCGCATAATCCTACTGATATCAGCATAATTTTCCCCGCAGAAATTCCAGCAGAGCATGACATCCCCTTTCTACATCTCTGTAAGTCACTTCAAAATGCCCTGTATACCAGGGATCAGAGATATCATCCTCAGAGCCTGCAAAGAAAAGAAGCTGGAAAATCTTCCCCTCCGGATCCCCGCCCAGCATTCGCAGCATGTTACGGATATTGGCACTGTCCATGCCAATGAGGTAGTCATATTTGCCATAATCGGAGGGCGTAAGCTGGACAGCGCGCTTTCCGGCACAGCTGATCCCATGCCTGGACAACTCCTCCCTTGCCGGCGGATAGACCAGATTACCTGTGCCGTTCCAGATTTCCTCCGTGCTGGTAGCCGCAGAGGCAATGTAAAACTGGTCAGTCAAACCAGCTCTTTCCACTATATCTTTCATGACGAACTCGGCCATGGGGCTGCGACAAATATTGCCGTGGCATATAAATAAAATTTTTATCATGGTTTCCATATCTCCTTATATCTTGGTATATCTTGGTTTTTCCTTATGTTTTCAAGGTTTTTCCTCTGACCTCAAAAACTCTATACCTCGTATATCTTACCATACCCCGGTATATTTTGTCTCCCAAAAAGAGTAAAAAAGAAGTAAAATGACCTCTTTTTTACTCTTTCCAAAGGTAAATTCCTACACGCCTACACTTCCTTTCTAAGCCTTTCTTCCATTTCCCTTACTTCCTTTTCCACGTCATCATATCCCAAATGGGTATACACATTTAAGGTCGTGGCAATGTCGGCATGACCCATAAGATATTGTA